>DASRCN010000047.1:0-77238 GCA_035653075.1 Chthonomonadaceae bacterium
CGGCAGGTCTTCTTCTGGCTGTCGGCCACGGCGGAGAGGTAGAGGGGCAGAGCCACGGCCATCAAGATAGCCAGGATCAGCACTACTACCAGCAACTCGATGAGCGTAAAGCCTTTGCGACGCGATTGCTTGTTCAGACGAGACATTTGCCTGTAGATCCTTTCGTTGTTTGCCTGGAGAACACCCATTCTCCGGCGCGGTTGTCTGTTATTTGAGTGAAACATGGCTTTCTGCTCCCTCTTCGATCGACGGAAGAGTTCGACAGAGACGACCCGGTATAGTTGTGCAGCGGCTGCCGGCTATCCCCTGGATGCGCGGCAGCCGGCTCGATTGTGGCGCCCTTTCGTTGAGGGCGTCCCTACTTGCGGATGACCTGCGTCAGGTTGAAGATCGGCATATATAGGGCCAGCAGCACGAACAGGACGATGCCGCCTACGGCCACCGTCATCGCCGGCTCCATGATCTTGGTCAGCTTCTGGACCGTGTACTCGATGTCCCGGTTGTAGAACTTGGTGATCTCTTCGAGCATCTCGTCCAGGTTGCCCGACTGCTCCCCGGCGGCTACCATGCGCGTGACCATCGGAGGAAACTCGCCGGTCTGCTCCAGCGGCACCGACAGGCTGGCGCCTTCCTTGACGAAGTGGGCGACCTTGGTGACCGCCTCCACGATGATCACGTTGCCGGACGTCTGCGCCGAGATCGCCAGCGCCCGCAAGATGGGCACGCCCGCCTTGGTCGCCCCCGCAAAGGTCTCCGTAAACCGGGCGACGGCGATCTTGCGGATCAGCTTGCCCAGCAGGGGCAGCTTCAGCTTGATCTTGTCGAAAAGCCGGCGGCCGCGCGGCGTGGCGCCAAAGCGCTTGAGGGCCGTCACTACAGCGAACAGCGCGATGATGCACATCCACCAGTAATGGAGGATAATAAAGCTTAAGGTCACCAGCGCCTGTGTCACCGGCGGCAGCACCGCGTGGAACTGATCGTAGACCTTGGCGAACACCGGCACGATGAATACCAGCATGAAGAAGACCACCGCGACCGAAGCTACAAGGACTATTATCGGATAGACGAAAGCGGACTTTACCTTTTCTTTTAGCTCAGCCTCTTTGTCGAACTGCTCGGCGGCCGTCTCCAGCGTCTGTTCGAGCACGCCGCCGGTCTCTCCGGCCTGTATCAACGAGACGAACATCTCGTTGAAGATCTTCGGGTGCTTGCGCATGGCATCGGTCAGAGTGCTGCCGGTCAGCACGTCCAGGCGCATCTGCTTGATCGCCTCTTTGAGGGTGAGGTTTTCCGCCTGAACCTCCACGGCGTGCAGGCACTCGATGATCGATAGGCCGGAGCGGACGAGCGTGGCGAGCTGGCGGCTCATCACCACCATATCCCCCAGCTTGACCTTGCGCCGGCGGAACGAGCTGAATAAGCCGGGCTGGGCGGTGCCCTGGGTGGGCGCCGCCTGCTCGCGGGCGTTGGTCAGATAGAGCTCCTTGTTGCGGAGCATCTCCCGGACTTCCGTAACATCCTTGGCGGCGATCACGCCGGTCGACATTTTTCCTGAGCGATCGCGCGCTGTATAGGTAAAACTTGGCATAGTGTCTTGCTCCTTCCGTGAACCTTAAAAGTCCTCCGAAAACAGAACGCGCGTAACTTCCTCCAGGGTCGTCATCCCCTGCAGGGCTTTGCGGATGCCTGCCTCCCGCATGGTCATCATCCCTTCCGCGATCGCCTGACCGCGCAGCTGCGACCCGCTCTCGCGCCGGAGCACCATATCACGCAGCTTGTCGCTCATGGGCATGATCTCGTAGACCGCCGTTCGGCCTTTCATGCCACGGCCTCCGCACTTGCTGCAGCCCGCCCCGCTGGCCAAGACCGGCGATTCCTGCTCGGTCGCCGGCAGCCCGAAAGCGTCGATGACGGCGGGGCTGGCCGGGGAGGTCGACTTGCAGTGCGGGCAGACCGTCCGCAGAAGTCTCTGGCCGATCACGCCAATGACCGCCGAGCTGATCAGGAACGGCTCCACTCCCATGTTCTGAAGCCGGATCATCGCGCCGGGCGCATCGTTGGTGTGCAGCGTCGAAAGTACCAGGTGGCCGGTCAAAGCCGCCTGAATGGCGACCTCGGCGGTCTCCAGGTCGCGGATTTCTCCGACCATGATCACGTCCGGGTCCTGGCGGACGAGGGTCCTCAACCCGGTGGCGAACGTGACGCCGATCTTGGGATTGACCTGCATTTGGTTGAGGCCGGGCAGGTGGTACTCGACCGGATCCTCGACCGTGTTGATGTTGAGGGTGCTGTCGTTGATGCGGGTCAGGGCTGCGTACAGGGTGGTCGATTTACCCGAACCGGTCGGTCCGGTCACCAGAATGATGCCGTGCGGGCGGCGAATAAAATGCTCGAAGATCTCCTGCTGGTCCGGGAAAAGTCCCAGCTTATGGGGATCGCCGTAAGAGCTGGACTTTTCGAGAACGCGCATACAGATCTTTTCGCCGAAGATGAGCGGCATGATGCTGACGCGCATATCGAATTCTCGTTCGTTATCGTCCCTGGCGACGAAGCGTCCATCCTGGGGCCGGCGCCGCTCGGCGATGTTGAGGTGCGACATGATCTTGATGCGCGAGACCACCGCCGCCAGGTGCCGGCGCGGGAAAGTCATCTGGTCGTAGAGCAGGCCGTCCTGGCGGCAGCGGACCCGCACGTTCTTCTCGTTGGGCTCGATGTGGATGTCGCTGGCGCCTCCGGAGATGGCGGCGGAGATGATGCTGTTGACCAGGCGCACGATCGGCGCGTCTTCGGCCATGCCCACCAGCTCGTCGACCGAGAGATCGCGGTCGCCGGCCGAGCTCTCCTCGTCGATCTCCTCCAGCACGCTCTGGGCCTTATGGCGCACGTCGTAGATGCGATTGATGGCTTCCTGCAGGTCCGGTTCCAGGACCAGGCACGGGGTGATGGGCCGGTCGAGCCGAGCGCGCATGTCGTCGACCGTAGCCAGGTCGAGGGGATCGACCATGGCGATGAGCACTTTATTGTCGCGCTCGCCGAAGGGCATCGCCAGCTTGCGGCGGCACACACTTTCCGGAATAGAGCGTGCCAGCTCTGTATCAATCGAAGAGTCGGCCAGATCTACAAATGGGAAACCGGTCACCTGTTCGAGGTATTGACCCAATACAGTCGGAGAGACCAGATCCAGAGCCAGCAGAGCCTCACCCAGGAACAACCCGGTCTCCTGCTGATACTTCAGCGCCTGCTCTAGCTGCTCCTCCGTTAGCACCTGGTTGTTGACCAGTTGCTCGCCAAGACGGGCGGCCCTCAGTTTAATAGTCGCATTGATCACCTATGCTGCTCCTCCCGGTAGGGCGGTGCGCATTCCGCCTGTTTCCATAATAGGTGGGGTAGCCTCTGAGCTAAAGGGATCATTCCGCAATTCGCCGGATTTCTTCCATGTTTTTTGCGGGAAACCCGGTGGTTTTGCCAGGCCTGGCCCGGCGCTCCACCGGACCGAAGCGAGGTGATCTTGCCAGTTTTTCTCGCATGGCTTGAGAGGCTTCGATACAAGGGGATTTTCGGACAATCTAAGTCTGAACTGTAGTGCCGAAAAGACCCCCGCCCCCATCCCCTCCCCGGATTCCAGGGAAGGGGGGCGCATTTGCTCTCCAGGGCGCTCTCCCTAAATCTTCTTTTAATTGGAGGCAGAGGCAGAAGCTATCAAAAGGCTCCCCCTCTCCATAAGAAGGAGAGGGGGAGGGTCGCCGAGCCGTCCCGAAGGTTCAAGCGACGATGGCGATTGGAGGGGGGTGAGGTCTGGGTGAGGTCAGTTACGCTGCCAGATGCGCACGCGGCTGCCCGCCGGATCTTTCCAGACCGGTTTCCACCGGCCGGCAAAGGCGCGCAGATAGGGGCGCAGGTAACGCTCGCTGTGCGCCCACCACCAGGCATCCTCCACCAGATAGCGTACGTGCTGGGGCTGCATGAAACGGCTTTCCAGAAGGAAGGGGTCCGTTTTCGGCTCGATCTGCGTGGTGGGATGGCCGGAGTAAAGAGAGAGCAGGTAGGCCGGGCGGCCCATGACCAGGCTGCCGTCCGGCGCATTCGCCTTCAGCCAGGCGCAAGCGGCATAGAACCCGGCCTCTTCGCGCGTTCGTCCCTGGAGGCGCGTCAGGCGGATAAGCCTTCCGTGGACCTGCAGGAAGTAGCCCAGGAGCAGCAGTCCGGCGGCGACCTCGATAAGCCGCGTCCTCGGAACGCCCCAGGCTCTCTTCAGACGCGCGGAGACCCATTCGACTCCCAGAAACAGGTAGAGGAGGAAAAACGGAACGAGCGGCAACAAGAAGCGGGCGCTGTGCCAGGGCCAGAGGGCCGCCTGCAGCCAGAACAGCGCCGTAAACACGCCCGAAAGCGCCATCCCGCTCCTGAGAGCAAGCACAAACCCCAACAGGATCAACAGCGTGAGGGGAATGGCGAGCAGATAGAACCATACGCCCCAGAACGTGTCGGGCGGGCTCATGACCAGCAGGACCGCGCGGGGAATCATGCCGATGTAGGTGGGCAGGCCGGTCCTTATGCGCTCGCAGAGACCGGCCAGGTTCGGAGGGATGTGGCCGGCGGCGGGATTGGCCGGGTCGCGGATAAAGAACTGATGCAGATAGGTGGCATGCGACACGCCGGGCGGAGAATGGGCCACGATGTGATGATTGCGCGCCTGCCAGCCACCGAGACACGCCACGGTCAGGAGGGCGGCGAGCGCACCCCAGCGCCACCCGAAGCGCCGCCAGAAGGTCCCCACCAGCGCCAGCAAAAGCGCCACGCCCGCCGTGCGAATCAGAAACGCCGCCACCGCGCAGCCCAGCGACAGCCATCGCTTCCATGCCTGCGGCCGGTCCGCCTCCTCCGCCGTCCGCGTATCCCGCTCGACCGGCAGGACCGAAGCCAGGCACAGGAACAAAAACGGTATCTCCGACATCACGGAGTTGGCCGAGCAGAGCAGCGCCGGGCAGAGCGCGCAGATCAGCAGGGCGACAGCGCGGGAGCCTTTGGACAGGCGCGCGCGCTCGAACAGCGCATAGAGCATCGGCAGCAGGGCGATCAGCAGCCCGGCCTGCATGGTTTTCACCATGAGAACGACCCGGTCCAGATCGCTTCCGATCAGACGAATCCAGAAGGCGATCAAGGCGGGATAGCCCGGAGGATAGAGCGTATCCAGCGGCTGATGCGGCGCGTTGAGCAGGCGCAGGTCGCCGGTGCGCGCCAGCGACTGCCCCAGCACCAGATAGCGGCCCGAATCGTCGGCGACGCTTGGATAGGAATTGACCTGCAGCCCCCACGCCCCCAATAGTAGCGCTGCGCTGGCCAGAAACAGGATTTGCCGCCAGCTCAAGCGCACCTGTACGCCGGAGCGAGTCGCCGTCACGAGCCCTATTCGTTCCGATCGAATGCCTTGCATCCTTCTCCTCTTTCCTGCCTTGTCTTGCAATAATCGCTTTAAGACCTGATTACGCCCCCACCCCCCAAAAACAGGGGAGAGGGCGGGGGGCCTGTTATGGCAGCCGGGGCGCGCGGGCCAGAAGGACGCCGCCCGCGTCGGTCACCGCCAGCACCCGTTTGCCGTCCGGCGAGAAGCTCACCGAGAGGACGGCGGCGTTGCTGTCGGCATCGAAGAGGATGCGGCCTAGCTCCTGGCCGGTGCGCACATCCCACACTCGCGCCGAGCGGTCGTTCGCGCCGGAAACCAGCATCCGGCCGTCCGGCGAGAAGGCCAGCGCCACGACTCCGTCCCGATGTCCCTTGAGCACGCGCACGATCTCCTGACGCCGCCGGTCCCACAGCAGCACGTCCGAGGGCGCGCAGCCCGTGGCCATCAGCGTGCCGCCGGGCGCAAAGGCCACCGATAGCGGCCCGCGCTCCGAATGCACTTCTCCCAGCGCCGCAAGGCGCGTGCCGTGCTCTGCGTCCAGCAAAAGCGCCTCCCGATCCTGGGCGACCGGCGCCAGGGCGCCGACACACCGGCCGTCCGGCGAGACCGCCAGTCCCTGCCCGTCCGGGCTGATATGGGAGGCGAACGCCCAGACCTCCTGGCCGGTCGTCAGGCTGAAGACGAAGGCGTCGGGCCGATCCGGCGGGGTGGAAGCATCTGGCTGTGTCCCTAGAATGCCCCGGTCCGTGCCCGGCAGCCACGCGACCCGCGCCGCCTCCATGCCCGGCTTGACGAACACGATTTGCGAGGCGCCGGTCCGCACGTCCCACACGCGCACTTTGCCGTCGCGCGTGCCGGTCATCAGGCGCCGGCCGTCCGGGGAGTAGGCCAGCGCGGTCATTTGCTCGCCGGGCGCAATGAGCTTGCGCAGGAGACGGCCGGCCGTGTCGAAGATCCAGACGCTGCCGTCGTGGGCCAGCACGGCAAAGACGGGATCGCGCGGCGAGAACTGCGCCAGGCCGGTCAGGACCGCGTTGCGAAACGCGCAATCGACGTGCAGCGCCAGATGCCGGTTCTCCTCATTGACCAGCGCGCCGCGATGCCCGCGCATCCGCCAGCCGGACGCGGTCTGCGTCCAGGCGTCCTCAAAGCTGCCGATCAGCGCCACCGGGCGCTTTCCGCCTTCCGCGCCGTTCGCAGGGGCGGCGAAGAGCAGGCGGATATGGCCGCGCACGGTCGCGTCCTCGCCGGTGAGGGTCAGCCGGTCGATGGAGAAAGTGGCGGCCAGGCAGGGACCGGAAGCAAGCAGGCGACTCCACTCCATAAGGGCCTGGGGACGCGTCTGCGTGCTGCCGTCCAGGGCCGTGCCGGTGAAGTCGGGCATCAGGAGGCTGCGGTACACGCGCTCGCTCCGGTGCGTATAGGCCGCCGCTAGCAGGCCGTAGCGGGCCTGCAGTTGCTTGCGCACGGCGTTGGCATAGGCGCCTCGCTCCAGCAGAATATGGATGGCGGCGGCGCTGCCATGCTTGACGGCCTTCGCCAGGGCCGTCCAGCCGGAGTTGGAGGTCGCGTTGAGGTCCGCGCCGTGATCGAGCAGATAGCGCACCGCCTGCGTGCGGTCGTAGTAGGCTGCTTCGGTCAGAGCCGTGTTGCCGATGCTGTCGTTGCCGTTGATATTCACCCCCTGCGCCAGGAGCGCGGCGATCTTTCCCACCTCACCGCGCTTCGCCGCGCGGACCAGCAGATCGACCGGACGGACGGCATGGCGACCGGAACGAGGGCTGGCGGCGCGCAGGCCCGCTGTCTCGACATCCGGTTCCGGCGCGCTCAGATTCGAGAGCGATATGTATGCCGAAGACGGCGGGGGCTTGGGAGTGTGCTTCTTGAGCGGCGAGCGGCTCTCCGGACGCACGGTCGCCAGGGGAAGGAGCGCCGCCGCGGCGATTCCGAGCGCCAGGAACAGCATTCTGCGGGTCATCGCCCGCCGGTCGCGCCTGGCCGCCAGGATAGCGCGCAGCCGCTGCTCGATCTGCGACGCCTGCGCCATCGCCACGGTCGGCGCCAGGACGGCCTGCGCCCCCTGCGTCGTCCGCACGACCGCCAGCAGGTGGCGGGCATAGTCTACGGCCGGAACGCCCGCCGACAGAACGCAGTCATCGCAGGCGCGCTCGCTCTCGATACGCAGCCGCCGGGCAAGAAGCCAGACCGGCGGATGGAACCAGTAGAGCAGGCAGATAGCCTGCGCCAGCCGTTGGGTCAGCCAGTCTCCCCGCCGCACGTGCGCCATCTCGTGCAGCAGCACGACCCGCAGACGCTCCTCCGTCCAGTCTTCCGCGAGAGCGGGCAGCAGGACGACGGGCCGCAGAACGCCCCAGGTCATCGGCACGACCGAAAGCCTTTCCGGCGCCATCCGCAAGACGACCGGCCGCCGCACCCCCAGAGTCCGCGCCACGTCCAATACGAGGTCCGCCAGACGTCCCTCCGTCACTATTCGGCAGCGCCTCTGCAGCCGCGCGACCCGCCAGAGGGCCGCCAGCAGTTGCGCGGTAAGCGTCCAGACGCCTGCCTGCCAGAGAAGCAAGCAAAGCAGCGACCGGTGGAATCGCGCAGGAATTGTTTCGGGTGCTGCATGGTGGGTGTTCGGTGTCCGGTTTTCCGAAGACCCAACGCTAGACCCTCCGAAGGTTCGAGAAAAGGGAGATGCCTGTGTCGTGGGGAGCGAGGGGTTTGAAGCCTGGATGTCAGAAGCCGGAGTATTTGAGCCGGGCAATGCAGTACCCGTCTGTAGGGCCGGCGGCCGGCGTAGCGAAGAACCGTCCTCTGTTAACCTCGCCCCGTTCCCATCGCCATCGTCGCCTGAGCCTTCGGGACGGCTGCTCGCGACGGAGCGAGACCGCGCTTTGCGCGTCTCTTGTCGGACGCCTGCGGCGGCGGCTCGCGTCGGCGACCCTCCCTCTCCTTCGGAAGCAGAGGGGGATTTCGTTGAAAGGGATACCGGTGCTCCGGATAGGTGTTTGCTCGCCGGTCGAGGAAGGAGGCGGGGCCAGATCGGCGTCTGCCAGCCCGGCAGCGCGGTCGATAGGAACGGCAAGAGGAGCAAGCTTAAGAGCGCCAACTGGCAGAGCAGGTGCCGCGCGGCAGCGGAGGCGCGCCGCATCAGAAGCAGGCCGATCCACGCGGCGGCCAGCAAAACCAGGCTCTTCAGGCCAGCATCCGCTATCAAGGACACCCATCGTGAGGCGAGCGCGTTTAGCATGGCTACCCTCCTTTTTCTTTCTCCTGCTCGATCATCGCAGCCAGCCGCTCAAACTCCGCGTCGGAAATCTGGACGTCGGAGTCGGAGAGGAGCGCGGCGACCGCTTTCTCTACCGAGCCATCGAAGAAGGTGCGAAGCACCTGCTTGAGCGCCGAGCGGGCGGCGCTCTGGCGCGGATGCGTGGCCATATAGATGTAGCGCACGCCCTCTTTCTGATGCTTGAGGTGACCCTTCATCTCCAGGATGCGCAGCAGCGTGCGGACGGACGAATAGCTGGGTGCATTGGGCAGCGCCTCCATCACTTCCACGGCCGTCGCGCGGCGACGCTCATAGATGATGTCCATGATCTGCCGCTCCCGGCGGCTCAGGTCGCTGCCAAAATGTTTCGCCATCCTCCCCTATCTCCTTTCCCGGATCGTCCACTCGTTGAAACCCCTTCCCGCCGCCTCGTTTCCTCTTTGAGGAGAGACTTGCCGTCGGGGCAGCCGGATTACCCGGCTATTTCCGTCCGGCAGGACGGTTCTTCGCGAGGCAGGCGCAAGCGCCACTCGCTACGTATGCCGAAGGCCCTACAGACGGGTACTTCAGTGCCCGGTCAAGCCGTCGGGGCAGCCGGAAATCCTTCAGGCTGATATGTTAAAATATTAACACGATTTGAACCGGTTGTCAAGCCTGGCAGATTTTTATTTTGTGGAGTACAAGCAAATCTCCCCCTCTCCTTCGGAAGGAGAGGGGAATGGGGTGAGGTCTGGGTCGTTCACGGCCCGGCCAAAAACAGGGACGTGGAAATAGGCATAGACGTCAAATGCGAGGGCCCTGGGTGAGGTCTATGAATTCCATGCCCGGCTAATCGGCCCGACAAAAACGGCCTATTCAGGAGGGCGCCGCCGCTCCAGGCGGGTCAGCGTCAGAAACTCGATGAGGTTCTCCTGGGTGAGCATGCCGACCAGGGTCGGCTCCCCGTCCTCGTTAGCCATCACCAGAATCGGCCCCTCGAACGGCCCCTGCGACAACACCGCCTCCAGATCATCGTCGGGCTGCACGCGTGCGAATTCGCGCTGCATGACGCCGGCGACATAGCTGTCATATCCCTCCGCCGCGATCCCACGCAGCAGCGCCGACCGCGACAGCACTCCTACCGCCTCGCCCCCGTGCAGGATCGGAAAGTCCTGCTGGCTGCTGGCCAGCAGCAGATCGGCCGCTTCCCGCAACGTCGCGCCGACCGGAAGCGTGTGGAACTCGCGCATCATCGCCTCGCGCACTCGATGGCCCATCAGCAGGGTCTTGGCCTGGAAGGATGCCGCCTCCTGCCCTGCGCCAAAGTAGACGAACGCCGCCACGATCATCAGCAGCAGGTTGAGGCTAAGGAAGCCGTAGACGCCCAGCAGGAAGGCGATGAACTGGCCGATGCGGGCGGCGATGGTCGTGGCGCTCAGGTCGTCCATCGTCCGGGCGAGCGCCGCGCGCAGGATACGCCCGCCGTCCATCGGGAAGGCGGGGATGAGGTTGAAGCCAGCCAGGTAGAGGTTGGCTACCATCAGGCTGGAGAGGACGTGCGCGGGGTACCCGGTCAGGTACCAGTTGGTCACCGGCAGATGCGCGGCGCGCAGAACGCCGTAGAGCAGCCCGGCGATCAGCACGTTGACCGCCGGACCGGCCAGCGCGATCCCTAGCTCCTGGCGCGGGCGCGGCGTCCGCTCCATTCGGGCGACCCCACCGATGGGATAGAGCGTGATATCGCGCGTCGGCACCCCATAGATACGAGACGCGACCAGGGCATGGCCCATCTCGTGCAGCAGCACGCAGGCAAACAGCCCCAGAAAAAAGAGCAGCCCGGCCCAGGGGTGCGATTTCCCCGCGCCCAGAGCCGCCAGCCAGATGAGCAGCAGAAAGAAGGTGACGTGCAGCCGGACCGGGATTCCGAAGATCGAGGCGATCTGGAAGGAGCTGCTATCGCGGACGGGAGGCGCAGACGGCCTGGGCACGCCTTCGCTTACAGGCGGCTCCGGCAGCCGGTCGTGCTCTTCTGGAGGCATCTCAGTGGGCATTCAGAACTCTCCACGCACGGAGGGAAGCGGCGAAAGAGCGGACGGCCCGCCAAAAGTTTAGCCCGCTTTGGCGGGCTTTGTATCTTAGCACCGGGTCTTAATCCCATGAAGGGGGATTCAACCCCATGAGCTCCATAGGCGCGCTCAACTGCGCAGCCATAGCCAGACGCGCTGGAACCAGAGGCGGATGCGCGTGGGCAGCGTCAGGGGCGCCGGCTTTTGATACGTGCGCAGGTCCGTCAGGTGCTGCAGCTCCAGCCGGCCATAGCGCCGCACCGACAGCTCGATAGCCGCTCGTATGGTCACCGGATCCCGCTCGAACCGGCCGTGCCAGCCGCAGATAAAACAGTCTTTATTCGAAGCGAGATTGAGATTCCCGCAGAGCTCGCAGATTTTGAGCTCGCTCTCCCGGAAGCTTATCGCGTGCCCCTGGCCTGGCTGCCCAGCTTCTTTGGCCATGGCGCCACCCCCTCTAGTAAGGACTTTGCTCCACCCCGTCTTGTGGGTGGGTACCCGCTTTCATTGTCCCGGCGATTCGCCGTAGATGACTTCGGCCACCGTATCGCCGACGGCTTTGAGCGCTTTCGCGCTGCACTTGTCCGGCGTATCGTGGAGCGTGTGCCAGTACTGGTAGCTCACCGGCACCCACTCGCCGAACGGCAGCGGATGAATCAGGTCGATGGTCGGAATGCCGGCCCGATTTACCGCGATATGATCGTCTTCGATATCCTGCGTCTCATCGCCCCGAAAGATGTCGCCATAGCCCAGCGACTGCGCGATGCCGAACACCTTGTCGTTGATGCTGGGCGCATACTGCTGCGAGTTGCTTTCGCGCGGAATCACCAGATTCTTGGCGCCCACCATATCCAGCAGGATCCCATACTGCGGCTGCCCGAACGCCTTGTTCTCCCGATAGTGCTTTGCAAAGTAGCGCGACCCCAGCTCGACGCCATCGCCGGTATTGTTATTGGCTTCGAAATCGCCGTAATCCTCCCCGTCGTCGAGCAGCAGCAGCACGCTGACCGGGGGCCGCTTCTCCTTGAACAAGCGGGCCAATTCCAGAATCACCGCCACGCCGGAGGCGCCGTCGTCGGCGCCCATGATCGGCGCCGTTCGATTCCAGCCTCTCGGCCCGTACTTGAACGGCGGGTTGACATGCAGCACCGACGAGAACGGCCCATCGGCGATAGGGCGTGTATCCCAGTGCGCCATTATCAAGACGGGATGCTCGACCGGTCCGTGCTGGCCTTCCGCCTTGAAGATGCCGATGATGTTGGTCACCGGCATGTCGTGATACGTGAACTCCTGCGTGACCGTCGTATCGGCAACCTTGCGCATCTGCTCCAGCAGATAGGCGCGCAGTTTCTCGTGCGCTTCCGAGCCGAGCGGGCGCTCACCGAAATCACACTGCTTTTTCAGCAGCGTGTACGCGCGCTCTCCATCGAAGACCGGATGCTTTGTGCTCTGTTGAGATGACTCCGGCGGCGAGGCAGAAGTTCCCGCCGTGCCGGCAGCGGCGGGCGCGGGTGGAATGGCCGGCGTGCCCTGCGATCTCTGGCAGCCGATGAGTCCGGCGGCGCAAAACACCGCCGCCAGCAACCCCGATAGGACTAGCCGTCGGATCCGTCCGCTCTCCTCTCTTCTCCCAACGTCGAACCTTCGGAATGCCCAACGCCCAACGCCCGGCTGTTGGCTGAGGCCGTTACTTGCTCTTGACGACAAGCCGCTCCTCCCCTTTCGCGATCGTCTTATGGTCGGCCAGGTAGTCGTGGATGGCGTCCTCCAGCGTTTTGCCGGTATCCTTATCGATGTCGCTCTTCTTCCAGATTTTGAAGTAAGCCAGCGCCCCGTTGGCGAGCGGCGCCGGCATGGCGACGCGATAGACCTTGCCTGCCTGCAGCGGCTCGCCATCAATCTTGATGGAGACGATGCGCCCCTCCTGTTCGGCGCCGGCGTTGATGGTGACGATCAGGCCGGAGAACTGCAGAAAGCCGCTGTTGAACTTGGGATAGAGGTAGAGGCCATGCTCCAGAGCGCGGCGGATCTGGTCGCCGGTGAGCTTGACCACGACCACGTCGTCGCCGCCATACTCCAGCGATCTCACGATGTCCGCCCCCGTCACGCTGCCTCGAGGGATCGATGGGATGTCGGTAAACGAAGAGGCCGCGATGAACGCGGCATCCGATCTGGCCTCGGCGCGGATGGCGTCCGCGACCAGAGTGGCCAGGGCCGTCTCTTTGTCGCCGACGTCTTTGGTGCTCAGCTCGACTTCCGAGCGGACCGTCTCATCGGCGCGAGCCGGAATCGCCATTCCCGGCCAGAGAGTCATTCCCACAAGCAGACCGAACAGAGCGGCCGCAGGCCGCCCGACAGCTTTCATCTTTGTTTCCTTTAGCCTACCCGCTCTCGTTCCTTGTGGGTCTGCTGCCACTGCAGGTAGGCTTGCAGGAACGGACCGATATTGCCGTTCATCACGCCGATCACGTCTCCCGTCTCGTAGCCGGTACGGAGGTCTTTGACCAGCGTGTAGGGATGGAACACGTACGAGCGGTCCTGGCTGCCCCACTCGTTGGCCTTGGTCTCTCCGCGCAGCGCCGCGATCTTCTCTTCGCTCTCCCGCTGCTCCCGGTCCAGCAGGCGGGCGCGGAGCACCTCCAGGGCCATCGCTTTATTCTTATGCTGCGAGCGCTCGTTCTGGCAGGTCACCACAAGGCCGGTCGGCTTATGCGTGATCCGCACCGCCGAATCGGTCTTGTTGACGTGCTGGCCGCCCGCGCCGCTGGAGCGATAGGTATCGATCTCCAGGTCGTCTTCATTGATGTCCACGTGGACCTCTTCGCCTAGATCGGGCAGGACGTCCACCTGCGCGAAGGAGGTCTGCCGTCGCTTGTTGGCATCGAACGGAGAGATGCGCACCAGCCGGTGGACACCCCGCTCCGCCTTGAGATACCCGTAGGCGTTTTTGCCGCGAACGATGAACGTCGTGCTCTTCAGTCCTGCGATTTCCGCCTCGCTCTCATCCAGGATGTCCGTGCGGTACCCGTTCGTCTCGGCCCAGCGTAGATACATGCGCTGCAGCATGGTGACCCAGTCACAGGCATCCGTGCCGCCCGCGCCGGCCTTGATCTCCACGATGGCATCGGCCGCATCGTGCTCGCCGGAGAAGAGGGTCTCTAGCTCCAGCCGATCGAGCGCGGCGGCGATCGCTTCGATCTCTGTCTCCAGCTCGCGTTCGGCCGCTTCGTCCGCAGCGCCCTCTTCGGCCAGCAGTTGGCACATCACCTCCGCGTCCTCCAGGCGAGCGACCAGCGCCTCATAGGGCGCGATCTCCTCTTTCGCCTGGCTCAGACGCTGCAGAAGGGCCTGGGCCGCCGCCGGATCGTCCCAGAGATCCGGTCGGGCCGTCCTACTCTCTAAATCCTCTATCTCCGTCCGGCGTGCAGCGTGGTCAAAGATGACCTCCGAGCGCGTTCAACCGGTCCCTTAAATCGTGCGCCTTCCGGCAGATATCCTCAAGCAATCTCCCTCTTCCTTTCTCTGATAGCTGACACTTCCAGTATACAGCCGGGCCGGAGGGATGTCAAGCGATGAAAAGCTGGGCCTGCCGGTTCGATGACCGCCTTATATTCCCCCTCTGCTTACGAAGGAGAGGGGAGGGGTGCGGGGCCGTTACCCCGCACCGATGGCGATTGGAGGGGGGTGAGGTCCCCACCAACCGCAGGAGCAGGCAAAAATCAGGGAACACCGCCGCCTTCTCATTCGTCCTTAGTGCGTATTTAGCCGTCAACTCCGTGCAGTTGGCGTGCTGGTGCCCCAAAGGGCCTACGGTGGACTGCCTCGCCACCCCGCCGTCGTTGCGACACGCCTCCTCCAGGCGTCCTGCCTCTGCAGGTCCAGTCACCGACTGTCTCGTGCGCATCTACGGACAGACCATCGCGCAGGGATCCAGCGCCCGCTCCGATCTCCTGCCACGTCACCTATAATGCCCTTACTGGCTGCCCGCCGCTCTGCGTCCGCTCAAATACGGAACGCCTGTTGCGACCTAATGAGTATAGAGGAGAGCCGAAATATGCAAACGTTCGACCTTATTGTCGCCTCGCATCTGCGTTGGAGCTTCGTCTGGCAGCGCCCGCAGCAGCTCCTTTCGCGTCTGGCCCGCCACCACCGCATTCTCTTCGTCGAGGAGCCGCTCGCCGTCTCAGACACCGAAGGCGCTCCGATGCCTGTGCTGCAAGAGGTGATGCCGGGGGTCGTGACGCTGACGCCGAAGGTGCCCGAGAGCCAATGCAACGGCACGCCCCTGTGGCTGTGGCCGTGCCAGAACCTGATCACGCGCCAGGTGCGCGACGCGATCCGCGCGCTGGATCTGCGCCATCGCGCCCTGTGGTTCTATACCCCGACCCCCGAGTTCATGGTCGAGGCCGTCCAGCCGGAGATGCTCGTCTACGACGTGATGGATGAACTGTCCAATTTCAAATTCGCCCCGCCGCAGCTGCGCGATCAGGAGCGACGTCTGTTGAGCCAGGCCGCCGTGGTCTTCACCGGCGGCGCCAGCCTCTACGACGCCAAGAAACATCACAATCCCAACACGCACCTGTTCGCCAGCGGCGTGGATGCCGCCCACTATTCCAAGGCGGCCCATCCGGACACCACCGTGCCGGAGTGGATGGAACAGATCCCCACGCCGCGCGCCACCTATATCGGCGTCATCGACGAGCGGATGGACTACGACATCATCCGCGGCCTGGCCGAAGCACGCCCGGACGTTCAGTTCGTGATGTGCGGCCCCGTGGTGAAAGTGGACCCGGCCGACCTGCCCAAGGCGCCGAACCTGCACTATCCCGGCCAGCAGGCTTATGACGATCTGCCCCGCATCCTCAAAGGCACCGACGTCTGCCTGATGCCCTTCGCCCAGAACGAGGCGACGAAGTTCATCAGCCCGACCAAAACGCTGGAATACATGGCGGCGGATCGGCCCATCATCTCCACGCCCATCAAAGACGTGGAGCGCTTCTACAGCGACATCGTCTTCCTGGCGGAGACGCCGGATGGGTTTATCGCACATCTGGATGCAGCCCTCAACGAGGCCGAGGAAGAGCGGGAGCGCAAGCGGCGGCGCATCGAAAAGATCCTGGCCGAGCAGGCCTGGGATGCTATTGCCGAGAACATGGAGACCCTGATGCTGCGCGCGTGGGAGAAGACGCCCACCGGCGTGCGCCAGCGCCTGCAGCGCAGCGGCCTGCCGGTCCGCAGCGCCTCTGCAAGCGCGAGCGTGGGCCTGAGCGCGCCGGCCGTGGAGACAGGAGAGTAAGCGATGCGAGGAAGCTTGACCACCGATCAGCGGGTCGTCATCCTGGGGGCCGGGCCGACCGGCCTGGGCGCGGCCTATCGCCTCCAGGAACTCGGACACGACCAGTTCCATATCTACGATCGCGCCGGACAGGTGGGTGGCCTGGCCACCTCGCATAAGGACGCCAAAGGCTTCACGTGGGACATCGGCGGGCACGTGCAGTTCTCGCACTACCGCTACTTCGACGATCTGATGGACAAAGCCCTGGGCAGCCACTGGCTGCACCACGAGCGCGAATCCTGGGTCTGGATCGAAGGGCGCTTCGTGCCCTATCCCTTCCAGAACAACATCCGCTATCTGCGCCCGGAAACCTGCTGGAAGTGCCTGCAGGGGCTGGTCCGCCTCTACAAGCAGCCGTTTCCGGGCAAGCCCCAGAACTTTCGCGAGTGGATTTCGGCTACCCTCGGCGAGGGGCTGGCCGAGGTGTTCATGGTTCCGTACAACTTCAAGGTGTGGGCCTATCCCGCCACGGAGATGGACTACAACTGGATCGGGGAGCGCGTGGCCGTCACGGACCTGGAGCGCGTCTTAGACAACGTTCTGCACGAGAAGGACGACCTCTCCTGGGGACCCAACAACACCTTCCGCTTCCCGGAGTTCGGCGGCACGGGCGCGGTCTGGGAGCACGTGGCCGACATCCTCGGGCGGGAGAAGATCACGCTCAACAAGGAGGTCGCCGGCATCGACCCGACGGCCAAGCAAGTCTTCTTCTCCGACGGCACCAGCGACCGCTACGATGTGCTGATCTCCACGCTGCCCATCGACCGCCTGGTCCATCTGGCCGATCTGAGCTCTCTCAAGGAGCCGACCGGCAACCTGCGCTACAGCAGCACCAACATCATCGGCGTCGGGCTTTCCGGCAAGCCGCCCTCCACGCTGACGAAAAAGTGCTGGATGTACTTCCCGGAGGACAACTGCCCGTTCTACCGCGTGACGGTGTTCAGCAACTACTCGCCTAACAACGTGCCCGACATCAATACGCAGTGGTCGCTGATGGCGGAAGTCTCCGAGTCGCACCACAAGCCGGTCGATACGGAGCGGGTCATCGAGGACACCATCGAGGGAATGTTCGCCACCAAGCTCATCAACAAGACCCACGACGTTCTCTCGACCTGGTCCTACCGGGCGCACTACGGCTACCCGACCCCGGCCCTGGGCCGCGACAAGGCGCTGGAGGCCATCCATCCGGAACTGCAGAAGTACGACATCTACTCGCGGGGGCGCTTCGGCGGCTGGAAGTACGAGGTCTCCAATCAGGACCACTCCATGATGCAGGGCGTCGAGCTGGTCGACAAGCTGGTGCTCGGCATTCCGGAAGTCACCTACTGGTTCCCCGCCACCGCCAACAACATGGCCTACGCCAAGCAGCGGTAGATTCCATCCATTATGCTCGCAGCAGGCCCGTTAGTCATTCGTCTAACGGGCCTTCTTTTTTACACTGGAACCAAGACCAACACCTCGAAACTACCACATCATATCCTTCGTATATTGGGTGATGGCATTTTTATCAGGTAGTGTTAAGAATGACATATTGTTGCCAACAATAAATGTTGGTGGCTGAGAGGTCATATCGGATGGCGTGGAGAGGAGCGACCACCGCAGAAATGCGCGTTCAGTTGCAACTGAGCCACTCCGGATCAACTCACGAAACCTATGGGCTGCCGGTAACTGCAAGCGATCCTGTCGTAGGGGTCACCACCTTAGAACTAAGATCGGCTCTCCAGAAACTTTACAACCGGGCAAAGAATTTAGAAATAGTATGGTATCCGTTTGCTTCGATGGAGTCCCAACTTGTCGAAGCCATTGTTACCCTTAGCGAGAGGATTAAAAGGTATCCTCCAGATGGGATAGACGGAGATAGGAACATCGAAAGATATACCTGGCCGGGCACAAGAGGGAAAGAGTTCCGTTTGGATATAGAGACCAAGCGAGGAGTGAATCTACGTCAATAAGGATTGCGCGAAAGTCTAACATAGGCTATAATATGAAATCACGAGTCGAGAAAGCCAGGAAGCCCGCTATGCCTCCTATCATAATTCATGATCGCGATACCGTTGCTCAACCAGCCGTTCCTACGGATGGTCACGCTTCGGCAATTGCACTTTACGGGCAAGCATTACAACTATACAGAGATCGAAACCTGGCAGAAGCAGTTAAAACAATGCGGCAGGCGGTCAAAATTGATCCTGGTATTGATGAAGAAGGTCGATTGGGATACTGGCAGGAAGAACTAGATGACGTTAGGCTGAAAATAAGAAACCTGAACAGGAAAATCAGCAAACGCCCGGATGACGCAAAAAGCCATTATGAGTTGGCACACAATCTGAGGCTTATAGGAAAGCGGAAAGATGCAGAAAACGAATGGCGCAAAGTGATCGAGGTAGATGAAGGTAACTGGGGTAAAAGCGCGCAGAAGATGTTGGACAAATATCTTCTGCAGCGGGGATAGCCTCTCTGCGCCTATATAGGCAAATATTGGAGAATATAGAAGGCCTAAAGAACTCTTCTTCAAGCCCTTAACTTTTAGGCCAACCTCGTAATAGACCATGCGGCCGTTGACAGCTTATAAACAATTTTGTATACTGGCGAGTATCCTATAAATTCAATAGTAGGGAGAATGACGTGGTAAAGCACAAGAGCACAACTTCCAGCACGCTAGTGCGACTCAGCGAAGACGCCTACAAAACCGCTCGGAGACTGGCCGACGAAGAGGGAAAAAGCCTGCAGGCTATTCTTGACGATGCAGTCCGAGAGCTGGACCGGCAGAAGTTCTTCGCAAAAGTGAATGCAGCCTATAAAACCTTACGGTCCGATCCAAAGGCATGGCAGGAAGAATTGCAAGAACGGGCTGCATGGGATGGCATTATGCACCCTTAATCGTAGATCGCCTATAGCGAATGCTTTAGCTTGTTTTGTAGGTTGGCTTTGTAAGGGAATAGAAACATTGATCACTCGCTCGCCATCTTGTTGATTAGGAACGTGCTGCTTATAGATGGTTTAACGCAATGATGCGTCAACAACTGCATTTTCTATGATCTCATTTAATTCAGATACATTTGCCATAATCCTGGCTATACACTCCTCATCGATTAACACAACGAGTGGGCCTTGCTGCGAATAGCGCAACAGTTCGACATCCAAAGATTTTTTAGCTAATTTTTGTGCGCTACATAAGAATCCCATCTGACACATTTGTCCACGGTTCTTGATTTTCATGAGTAGGTCATTGAGAGCTGGAATTCCAACTGGCTCCACTTCGTTTTTCGCCGATACGATAACAACAGGTGAGTTAGGCCATACTTTGCTTGCTATTCTACGACACTTGATGACGATGTCAATCTCCTCAGTCTTGGTAATATATCGGCTGCCGTGTATTTCAAAACCGTCTACTTGGCTAAAGATAATAAGCAATAGTTCCTCAAATCTCAACCCCTTATCATAGCGGCTTTCCACTGTCACTGCTCTTTGATGTGCGTCTAACAGTAATTTTTCAAGGAGGTCAGTATCAAGAACAAGCCGCTCTTTAGCGATAAGCTCCGGAATCGATTTGAAAGAGCGAATTTTAATCTGTTTTGATCTGATAGATGCAAATATTGGCATAATACCAAGAGCATAACCTTGCTCAAGTAGCGTTCCATTTCTCCACAATTCATCAGGAGCAGTTACAGACACCTTATAGCCTTCTCGAATAGCGGCTTGTATGCGCTTTCCGTATGCGTATCCAATTGTGGGACTGCACTGTACATGACAAATTGCTTGTTTTCCAGCAAGTTGAGGTTTCCAGGAACAATCAGTGAATGTTAAAACTTCATCGTTCAAAGACCACATAGGGAGCTGATTTTTTATAGCTTCGGCTATTCTATTGACGTCATCGAGGGTAAAGCCTGATTCGAGGGTATCCACAGCAGATTCAGATATAAAATCTCTCTCCAAGTCAATCTACTCTTGTCAATAAAGATTGGGCAAGTGAGCGCGCGGCATTTTTGATTATAGAACGATCCTCTTCATCTTCAGCTTTGCTGATTAGCCATTCATATCTTTTGATAATAAATTCGCATTGCCTTTCAAACTTACTCGCCTCGATGGTAAGCTCAACAGTATCCTCATATGTTTCTTTTATTGTCCGGGCTTCATTGTTAATAAGTTCTCTTATGGCATCATCTAATGGCCCTGCATTCTCTGAGCCTCCGGCCTCACGTTCAGCCACGCGTATGATCGGGCTTACATCTCGTAGGTCAACGGTATCCGTAGTTACACCGCTTAACCGCTTTTTTACAAACGCTGCAATGATTGCATCTTCACCTATTTCTGCAAAGATCTTCGGACGACGGCGACGCAATACGTCAATAATGTTTCTCTTAAGCTCGAAAAAGAAATTTAAAGGAACAATGCCCTTCATAATCATTTCTTGGTACTCTTGAGGTAAGGAAACTGCGTACTGATAGCGCACTACTTGTTCTTGCTTAAGGCCGGTCTTTTCAGCCAACTGTTTCGGATCTGTAATTCCTGTGCGCTCACTGACCTTTTTTAGAGCCCACACCGTAGGCATGTCCTCCCATGCCTCGCGGACAAGATGAATATGAAACATTGAGAGTAAATTATCTGTGTCACTCGGTTTTGGTCCTACGATAACTGGAATTTCTGCTAGGCCTAGATCAACTGAACATCGCCATCTTCGCTCACCATCTACCAGTACGTAAGGTATCTTTCTATCACTCTCATCAGCATAAACAAAAAGAGGTACGAGGACGCCGTTGATTTCAATAGAGTCCGTCAACTCCTGTATTTCTTCTGCACGAAATACGAGGCGGGGGTTTTCAGGATTTGGTTTCACCTGGCTAGGCGGAACTTTGCGTAAATCTTTGTATTGCAGCATTATTGAGCCACCTTTATATTTGTCACCACAAGCTCCTCCGCAACTCTCCTATCAGCATGGTTACCGGCTATTTGTCTCTTAGCCTTGACTGTCGAGCAATGCCAGCCTGCGAAGGCAGTCGCTGCTTGCTTTGTGTTTGCATAGCTGAGTACGAATGAAGCTCCTCGCTCATCCAATATAGGCAGCCATTTCGTTAAACGATCGAGATCATCTGAAGTAAATGGAAGGCGGAATTCCGCATTGACCCCATACTCGATGAAACCACGTCCTTCATCAAGGGCGAAGGGGGGATCCATGTAAACAAAATCTCCTTCGGTTGCTTCTTCAAGAACTTCCTCGAAGTCGGCTGCCCTGATTTCCGCTGAAGCGAGTACATGAGAGCATTGTTGAAGACATATTTTGTTCGGCATGGCTCCCGCCTTGTACGGTGCATATGGTACATTAAACTCTCCCTTGAGATTTGTCCGGTATAGACCATTGAAGCAGAGACGATTGAGATAGATAAAGCGTGCTGCTGCCTGCGGGTCACTATAACCTGATGTATTCTCCTTTCTGAGCCATAGGTAAATTTCCTTGCAGGGTCTTAGCAGACTTAAGTAATATGCGACCTCTTCCCAAGCATCACGGACGGCAACCATTGTTCTTATTAATTCAGCATTAAGATCGTTGAGCAACGCCCGTTCTGGTTCAAGATAAAAGAATAAGCATGCCGAGCCAGCAAACGGCTCGATATATCGCTTATGTTCACCTAGCCAGAAGGGGACCAGACGTGAAATCATTTGGCGCTTGCTACCAGCCCAACGCAAGAACGGCTTAATGGGCATCTCGGCTCGCCTCCATACTACCCTCTCTGATTAATAGAAAACAATCCTCCAAGAACAGGGTAGTGATTATAGGCTTATAATTGGTCATCAGTCTCCTTGCTAGGCAGTGGATCTCCCAGTCGACTGACAAAATTGGCATCTTCAGCCTTACTAAACAGAAGCTTGATTGCATACAGCACCACATAATTCACCGATAAGCGGGGGCGGTGGCCGTCACCTTCAGCGATGGCCTTTAGTCGCTGATAATCTTCAAGTTTGATTGTTATAGTGAAACGCTTGCCCTTTTTTGATTCATTTTTCATCATGATGAATCATTTTTACATTTTTTTGAATCCGCCGTCAATAGCCAGACGGACTTATACTTGTCTGACCGAAAGCAAGGATCTATATCAAAGAAGGTTGTTCGGGAATGTCGATGTGGTCGCCAGTGGATAGCTGAGAAGCAAGCAAAAAGAAGGCCGGGCGGTTCCGCCTGCCCGGCCGATAACAGAAAACCAAAGTCCTTAGATAGAGGCAGTATCATGGTACTCGGCGCGTGTTATGCCTTGATGAAGCCCAGGTTAAATCTCGTGATGTTGATTTAGAGGCTGGGTCACTCGTCCGAAGGTGGGAGTGGACGCGCTTCGCCCGCAGAGGCGTCGGGTAGGGCCGCCGGATCGGAGGACGCGGGCCGTAAGAGGTAGTCCGCCTGGGGATCGTATTCCAGCGTCCAGCGGTGCTCCGGGTTGGGATAGAAGCTCACGGTCGGGTCCGGCCCATTGCTTTTGGCGTTGACCGCCATCAGCAGCCAGCCGCCAGGAACGGGAGACCGCCACAGCCATACCTGATAGGCATAGCCCTTCCCAGGAATACCCGTCTCCCACAACGCCTGTCTGCCCACCTGTTCCCATTTCATCGCCGCCTCCTTCTTACCTGCAGGGTCGAATTGACATCTCTTCGCAAGCTTGCGAGCTATCCGCCGGAATAAGTATACCTGTCTGCAGCCTGGGAGGAAGTCTGTGTCATAACAAAGCTCGTGTACCGCCAGGGTAGCGGCACGTTAGAGCCTGTCCTCACGAGGAAACGAGCTTTTCCGCCCGCCGAGCGGTTGTCCGCTTCCTTAAAGTCCTCCTCTCCTTACGAAGGAGAGGCAGGGCCGCAAGGCCCGTGGTGAGACAGGAGGTGAGGTTTACGGAAGGGGCCGTTTAAAGGCGGTGCAATAGATGCAGGGCCAGTATTCCCAGCGACGCGACCAGCGTGCCGATCAGCACCGGATAGATCACAAAGAGCCAGGCCGAAGTTGCCAGCCCCGTGACCAGAACCAGGCCGATGGCAGAGAGAAGCGCCGCGCCGAGGCTCAGCACAACCACAGGGCCGCGCGGCTTCACCACGACAAGCCGAGGGCGCCCGCTCTTCCGGAAATCCGAATCGTCCCCCTTGCCGCTCATCCGCCACTCTCCCCGCCGCCCGCACGCGCTGCCGTCGCTTCCCCCAGGCGGGCACGCAGATCCAGAATCGTCTCCTCATAGACACGCAACTGGTTGGCCTGCCGCCTCAGCCGCGCCGAGACCGCGCCGCCGTACAGGGCCACAGCCCAGAAAGCCAGGATCTTCAGACCCTCCCCGCCAAGCACCGAAGGATGCACCGCCCCGGCGGGAGCGCTTCCGAGCGCCGCTGCGTAGAGGATATTGAACGCCGCCGCCACGAACAGACTCATCAACAGGCCGTAACGCAAACAGTTCGAAATCAACAAAACGAAGTAGACGAAGAAAAACGGACTCTGGGTGAAACCGGTATAATAGATCAATACGGAAACAAACACCATATCGCCCAGGACGGTCACATACTTGAGCCAGCGCGGAATCGCCGCCCGGCCCGGCGTCCACAGGTAGAGCGCTTCCAGCGTCGTCATCGCGAGCGCCGCGCCCGTAATCCCGTAGGCCAGCGCGTCGGACATCGGAATCGCGCCATAGCTGTGAGTATGGCGGCGGATCCACTGCAGCACGCCGAAGAGGAGCACGATGGCAATCCAGCGCGCGTTCACTTTTGCGCGCTCCGTGTCGCGTTCGCTCTCCCAACCGCTGACCACAGGAGGCTCGACGGACCGGACTGCGTTCATTCCCGTGATGGACATACTCACCTCCGATCTCACGACCCATGCAGAACCAGTATAAGCAAAAGCCACGCGCCCGTCAAGCGCAAAAGCGCCCCCTGATATCGCCCGGCCTGATCACGGCGGGAGCGGCCCTGGCGGGCGCCGGGCTGGTCCTCGGAACGCTGGCCTATACCTACCTGGCGATCCACCCGCTGCGGCGGCGGATTCGCCGCACCCCGGCCGATCTCGGCCTGGACTACGAGGACGTCGTCTTTCCCTCCCGCGATGGGCTGCGGATTCGTGGCTGGCTGATCCCGCCGCCCGCCGAAGAGGAGCCGCAGGCGGTCGTCGTGCTCTGCCACGGCTATCCGGCCAACCGGGTCGAGATGCTGCCCTACGTTCGGATGCTCCATGAATCCGGCTATGCGGCGCTGCTCTTCGACTTCCGGGCACTGGGCGAAAGCGAAGGCGACCTCTGCAGCATCGGCCATTTTGAGGTGCAGGACTTGCTCGGCGCGCTGGACTATCTGGAATCGCGCCCGGATACCCGCGATCTGCCCTTCGGCGCGATCGGCCTCTCCCTGGGCGGCGCGGTCGCGATCATGACGGCGGCAAAAGACACGCGCCTCCGCGCCATCATCGCGGAAGCGTCCTATCCGTCCCTCCAGCACGCCATGGAAGCCCGGTGCCGGGTGGTCGCAGGCCCCTTCGCCAGGACGATGACCCGCTCCATCCACTGGTGCGCCCGCCGCTGGTTCGACTTCCATCCGCGCGACGTCGCGCCGCTGGACGTGATCGATCGGATCAGCCCGCGCGCCGTCATGATCGTCCAGGGTCAGCGCGACCCGCAAGTGCGCTGGCAGGATGCCATTACGATGTACCAGGCCGCCAGGGAGCCGCGCGAAATCTGGCTACTGCCGCAATCCGGGCACGCGCGCTGCCTGCGGGACGCGCCGGAAGAGTATGCCTGCCGCGTCACCGCCTTTTTCCAGAAACACCTGAATAGCAAGAATTAGGAGGGATGCTTTTCCGTCCGCAGGACGGTTGTCCACTTCCTTATATTCCCCCTCTCCTTACGAAGGAGAGGCAGGGGCGGGAGCCCCGTGGTGGTATAGGGGGTGAGGTTTGGGTAAGATCCGCCCGCCAGGGCGGTTGGCCGAAGGCCTGCCAGACGGGTCGTTCACGGCCCGGCTAAATGGCCCGGGGTGAGGTCCTCTCCATGCGAAGGAGAGGGGAATAGGGCAAGGGGTGGGCCAGGCGATGGGAAGGGGGTAAGGTCTAGGTGAGGGGGGCGGAGAAAAGAAAGCCTTCGGGCAGCATCACCATCATCTGTGGCAGCATGTTCTCCGGCAAGACGGAGGAGCTGATCCGTCTGGTGCGCCGGGCCATGCATGCCCGCAAACAGGTGCAGGTCTTCAAGTCCTCCCTGGATACCCGCTGCGAGACCACCGTCATTCGCACGCACGACGACATCTGCTTCAACGCCGTCGCCGTGCCGGACAGCCGCGCGCTGTCCGAGCGCCTGGAGCCGGGCGTCGAGGTCGTGGGAATCGAAGAGGTCCAGTTCTTCGACGACGAGATCGTGCCCTTATGCCAGCAATTGGCCGACCGGGGCGTGCAGGTGATCGCCGCGGGGTTGGACCAGGACTTCCGGGGTCTGCCGTTCGGCTTCATGCCCGGCCTGCTGGCCCTGGCCGACAACGTCCTCAAGCTGCACGCCATCTGTAAGGTCTGTGGCGCGGAGGCCAGCCGCACCCAGCGGCTGGTCAATGGACGTCCCGCCGCCTGGGACGAGCCGACCATCCTGATCGGTGCCGAAGAGACTTATGAGGCCCGCTGCCGTCACTGCCACCGCATCGCCAATAGGCCCCGCGCCTTCCGCCCGCTCGGCAGCGCCATCCAGGAAGGAAGCGATAGGGTCACTCCCCGCCGAACGGCGCGCTCGGCGAATGCGCACGGCAAAAACGGGAAGAACGGCAGCAACGGCGCCCAGGCCGACGACCTCGCTCCTGACCCGCCCGACGACGGCGCCCAACTGCAGATGTTCTCCGAACCCGATTCTTAAAGCGGGAATCAGGTACAATTTTGCTGCCTGCGGCGAAAACCCTTTGCCGCAGCAACACGTAGATATTCTGGCAGGCGGCGGAGAACGAAACTCGGCGCGAACCCCCATGCTGGCAGCTCCATCCCGCACACTGCCTGGTGAAAGGAGCCAATCACATTGGCAAAGAAGGTCCGTATAGGCGTCATCGGAACGGGAGGTATCGCGAACGGCGCCCACCTGCCCGGCTACTCCCAGATCCCGGATGAGTGCGAAATCTACGCGCTTTGCGATATCGATCCCGCCGCGTTGAAACGAACCGTGGAGAAGTATCCCGTCCCGGCGTCGCGTCAGTTCGAGGACTATCGCAAGATGCTGGAGCTGCCGGATCTGGACGCGGTCTCCGTCTGTACCCCCAACTACGTTCACTACCAGCCGACCGTCGATGCGTTGAGCGCGGGCAAGCACGTGCTCTGCGAGAAGCCCATCGCCATGAACGCGAAGGAAGCCGCCGAGATGGTCCGCACCGCGCGCCGACAGAGCAAGATCCTGCAGGTCGGCTACAACAGCCGCTTCGCGCCCACCAATCAGCTTCTGAAGCGCTTCATCGACGCGGGCGAGCTGGGAGACATCTACTACGCCCGCGCCCAGGCCCTGCGCGTGCGCGGCATCCCCGGCTGGGGCGTCTTCATCGACAAAAGCAAGCAGGGCGGCGGCCCCATCATCGACATCGGCGTCCATATCCTCGACCTGACCCTCTGGATGATGGGCCATCCCCGCCCCACCGCCGTTAGCGGCGTCACCTACCAGAAGTTCGGCAAGCGCGACGACGTCGTCGGCTTCATGGGTCAGTGGGACTATAAGAACTTTACGGTCGAAGACATGGCCGCCGGCCTGGTCCGCTTCGAGAACGGCGCCACCGTCGTCCTGGAGTCCAGTTTCGTCGCCAATCTGAAGGAAGAAGTGCATAACAGTACGCTGCTGGGCACCAAAGGCGGCGCCACGACCAGCCCGCTCTCCATCACCCAGGAGCGGCATAAGAGCGTCTTTACCTACGAGCCGCAGACCCCCAACAAGAACGTCAACACGCACTATGCGGAGATGAAGGCCTTTGTCGAATGCGTCCGCGACAACAAAGAGCCCCTAGTGACCGGCGAGCATGGCTTGATGGTCGCCCAGATCGTGGATGCGCTCTACAAATCGGCCGAGGAAGGTCGGGAAGTGCCCGTAGAGTAACCTCACCCCCTAACCCCCTCTCCCTCAGAAGGAGAGGGGGAAGGAGCGAGAGATTCCTTGGACGCCGAGACACCAAAGAAGGTTCTGGCCGAATCGTCCCCAGCCTCGGCGCCGGCCGGCGCCGAGGCCGCCCACCCGTCCGGACGCAACGGCGCGGCGGAAGGCGCCATCAGCCTGCGCCGCCTGCTGGTCGCCATCGTGGTCGTCGCCGGCGGCGCCGAGTTGGCCTACGCCATCGTCAATGTCTCGGCCATGCCCGTCTATATCGAGGCCAACCATCTCGGCCTGCACCTGATCGGCATCGTGGCAACCGCCTACCTGCTCGTCGAAGGGCTGCTCAAGTCACCGTTTGGCGTGCTGGGAGATCGGATCGGCCGGAAGCCGCTCATCCTGATCGGCCCCATCGTCTCCACCTTCACCTCCGCCGTCACCCCGATGGTGCATAATCCCTTTGCGCTGGTCGGTCTTCGCATCCTGGACGGCATGGGGGCGGCGGCCCTCTGGCCCTCCGCCTTCAGCCTGATCGGCGATCACGTGGCCGAAAAGAAGCGCGCCTCCGCGATGAGCCTGTTTAACGTGTCGTATCTTCTGGGCATCGCGCTGGGTCCTTTTATCGGCGGCCATGTCAACGACTGGGCTTACCTCCACTTCCACTGGGTCCCCGGACACCATCTATCATTGCGCCATTCCAAAGACGCCTCCTTCTACGTCGCCTCGATCCTGTTCCTGATTACTACCGTCGTAGCGATGGCGATCATCCCCAACGTCCGCCCGGCCCATCACGATGAGCACGGGCACGCGGTCGAAGGCGGCTTCGACTTCCGCGACTTTGTGTTGATGCTCCGGCGCATGCCGGCCATGCTGCTTATGACCTTCGTAACCTTCCTGGGGATCGGCATGGTGATCCCCTACGTGAAGGTGTTCGCCATGAGCCGATTCAGCCTGAATGAGAGCCAGTTTGGCGATTATCTGATCTACACCGTGCCCATCATCGCGCTCGTTTCCGTGCCCCTGGGCACCATCGGCGACCGGATCGGCAAGCCGCTGGCGGTGCGTATCGGCATCGGACTGTGCGCGGGCGCGTTCTGGCTGCTGCTGGTCTTCCCGAGCATCTGGAACCTGGTCGGGATGGGGAGCCTGATCGGCGTTGGGTTCGTGATGGCGTTTCCCGCCTGGATGGCGCTGGTCAGCGAGCAGGGCGATCCCCGGCAGCGCGGCGCTATCATCGGCGCTGTCGGCACAGCGCAGGGCATCGGTGCTATTTTCGGGGCGGCGGCCAGCGGCTTCCTCTATAAACTATCGCCCCCGCGTCTCGGCTTCCTTACTGTGCCCCACCACGGCCTGCCGTTCCTGGGCTGCGCGGCCCTCCTCACCGTCGCCTTCCTCCTCGCCCTGACCACCATCCACGCGCCCCGCCCCCACAAAAAATAACCTCCCTACCATGCGCCTGTACCATCCCCCATCTTGCTTAAAATATCACCACCCGCTCGCTACGCTCGCTAGAGCCACAGAGCACACAGAGGAAAAGCCAATGCGAGAAAAGCCAAGAGAGAAAGAGGCGAGTTCAAATAGCAAAGCCTGTACCTCTGCTATCCACAAAGGGAGAGCACCGAGAAAAACTGCCAGACTATAGCGAGCATTAGCTTTTCTCTGTGCTCTCGCTCGTTATGAATAAGAGGTAGGGGCTTCCTAATTTGGTATAGCCTGTTCTTTTTCTCTTTGCTTTTCTCGCATTGGCTTTTCCTCTGTGTCCTCTGTGGCTCTAGCGAGCAAAGCGAGCGGGTAGTGACATTTTAAGGAGCTTAGGAATAAGGACACGCTTGGGGTAGAGCCTAGCGAGCGGGGGTTTATTCTTGTAAGCTGGCTGCAGGGACACGCTGGCTGAGCAGCAGGAGAGCGCCCAGCAAAGCCATCATCGCGCCATAAGCAAAGGCGGCGGCAGGATGCCAGCCAAACAGCGCCCCGGCGATCACGCTGGCGGGCAGAAGCGCGACTCCGACGACGGTGTGATAGGCGCCGATCTGGGTGGCGCGCTGCCGGGGATCGGAGAGATCGGCGGCAAACGCGCGCTGCGTGCCCTGCGTGAGCGTGTAGTAGCCGCCATAGAGCAGAAACAGCGCCCAGATGGCCGATTTGCCGGAAGCCAGCGCAAAGCCCAGATAGACGAGGGCGAACACCAGATAACCCGCGATGATAAGCGGCCGGCGGCCGACCTTATCCGAGAACGTTCCCGCGAAATAGCCCAGCAGCGCCTCCACCATATTGAACGCGGCATACAACCAGAGGATTTCCCCCGCAGAGAAGCCCAGTTGGTTGGCCCGCAGGACCAGGAACGCGTCTGCCGAGTTTCCCAGGTTGAAGATCAAAACCGCCAGCAGGAAGCGCCGGTAGCCCGGCTGCAGATCGCGCCAGCGTGGAAAGGTCGGGGGACGGGCGGCAGCCGAGGAGGGCGGGGAGACGGCCTTCTCCCGGACCGCAAAGAGCAGCGTGAGCACGGCCAGCAGGCCGGGCAGACCGGCAAAGAAGAACAGGCGGCGCAGGTCCCCGCTCTCACCCGGCGCGGTCAGCGCGGAGAAGAACGACCCGTGCCCGGCAGAAAGGAAGAAGCGGCGCATGCCGGCGGAGGCGTGCAGCAGAAACCAGACGCCCAGGAGCGGGCCGATCACCGCGCCGGTCGTGTCCAGGGTGCGGTGCAGCCCGAAAGCGCGGCCGCGGATGACGGCAGGGGTCGTCTCCGCGATCAGGGCATCGCGGGGCGCGGTCCGCAGCCCCTTGCCCAGCCGGTCCAGAAAGCGCAGGAACAGCACGGTCGGCCACAGGCTCGCCAGCGCCATCAGCGGCTTGGAGATCGCTCCGAAACTATATCCCCACAGCGCTATCGGCTTGCGCCGCCCGGACCGGTCGGAGAGCCAGCCGGAGATCAACCGCATCAGGCTCGCCGTGCTCTCCGCAATCCCTTCGATCAGGCCCACCGCGCCCGCCCGCGTGCCCAGCACCTGCGTCAGAAACAGCGGGACCTGGGTATAGGCCATCTCACTGGCGACATCCGTCAGCAGGCTCACAAAGCCCAGCGCAATGACCGTCCGCCCCAGACGCGGCCTCTCAGGCCTTTCCGGCGCCTCACCCACCAACGCTGCTTCTTTCCTATTCAAGCGAATGCACCCATCACCGCGAGCCTGTAGGTAAATTTTATCTAAGCGTCATGAATGCTGTCACGTTCCCTCCTCCCTGGAAATAGAGGGGAGATTTAGCCCGCTTGTGCGGGCTTTGTGTTTCAGCACGGGGTTTTAACCCCGTGTGCCCAGTGAGGTCTATGCAAATACCGCGCGCAAAGATTCGGCGATATGCTTCAGCCCGATCTCCGGCAGCGTCTTATACCCATCCACCTCTGCCGTCACGTAGCTGTCGTAACCGGCCGCTTGCAGCGCCGCGCGCACCTTCTCCCAGGGAACATCGCCCTGCAGCGGATTGCAGAAGGCGCTGATGTTGCCGATGTTGGTTTTGAAGTCCTTCACATGCACCTTCTTGATCCGCCGGCCCAGAATGCGGATCCACTGGTCGGGAAAGCCGTAGACCAGCACGTTGCCGGCATCGAAATACGCGCCGACAGAGTCGCTGCCGATCTCGTCGAGGAAGCGGGCGAACTCCAGCGGAGAAAGCAGGAACTTGTTCCAGACATTCTCCACCCCGATGGAAACCCGCCGCTCGGCGGCCTCCGGGGCCAGCTCTCGCAACGCCTCCTGCGCCCGCGCGTACGCCTCATCGTAGGCGATCTCCGCATTGACCACGCCCGGCACCACGAGAATGGTGTCCACGCCCATCCACTGCGCTACTTCCAATCCTTTGCGGATGCACTCCTTCCCCTTCTGCCGCACAGACCCATCCGGCGAGGTGATCGGATACTTCCACCCCAGGCCGGTGGACAGGCTGGACAGTTCAATACCCGCGTCCCTGGCCTGCGCCACGATCCGGCGCACGTCCGCCTCCGTGCTGGCAAGCGTCAGCTCGCCGTCTTCGGCGATATTGATCTCGATGCTGTCGAACCCGGCTCGCTTCGCCATCGCGAAGCACTCGGCCAGGCTCAAATCCCCCGGCAGCGTCCACCGATTGATACCGATCTTCATCCCAGGTCTCCTTCCCGTGTCCGGCACTCTCTCCCATTCCTTTCCGGTCTTCGATCTCCTATTCTGCAACCACGGGGTAAAATCATGCCCCGTCGCTGAATTAAACGCACGGCGCTTACGTCCTACCTCGATGCCCGCGGGTTCACTCTAACGCGATAGAAGCTCGGAAATATATTTATCGTTTAATGTTGACAATAATAGAGAATTAACTTATAATAATTGCAATGAAGGTGTCTATGCCTTAGAGAAGAGACTTGCCTTCCAGAGCCAGGAACGCTCTCCTGATAGTTGGCCCCAGAAGACGAACGCTTCCCCTATAGCGCCTCCTCATCCCAAGAGAGGATCTTCAGGCTGCCATGAACACACATCGTTTCTGCGCTCGCATGTCCCTTTGCCTTGTCTTCTGGCTTGTGCTATCGCTCCTGCTTCCAGGGGTTGCCCAGGCACAAACCGTGACCACTCTCTTCTCCTTTGACGGACAGAACGGCTACGAGCCAAACGGGCTGATCCAGGCCAGCAATGGCTACCTCTACGGCACTGCCTTCCTGGGCGGCGCCAATGGCCCTGGCACGGTTTTCAGGATGACGGTTACTGGAAAACTGACCACGCTCTATTCTTTCACTGGCGGTAATGACGGCGCCAATCCTTCTTCCGCTCTGATGCAGGCAAGCGACGGCAACTTCTACGGCACTACATGGAATGACGGAGCCGATGCCAGTGGCACGATTTTCAGGATCACGCCTTCCGGCGCGCTGACCACCCTCTATTCTTTTAGTGGCTATGACGGCGCCAAGCCTCAAGCCGGCCTGGTCCAGGCCAGCAATGGCAACCTCTATGGCATGACCTACGTGGGCGGTGTCAATAACTATGGCACGATTTTCAGGATCACGCCTTCTGGCGCGCTGACGACTCTCTATAACTTCACGGGCGGCAATGATGGGGCCAGTCCTGTTGCCTCCTTGATGCAAGCCAGCGATGGCAACCTCTACGGCACTACGCAAAATTTCAGTGGCACGATTTTCAGAATCACGACTGCTGGAACGCTGACAACTCTCTATGACTTCAGTGGCGATGACGGTTTGTACCCTATTGCCGCTTTGATCCAGGCCAGCGATGGCAACCTCTACGGAACCACGTACGCAGGTGGTCAAAATGGCGATGGCACGATATTCAGTATCACGCCTTCGGGAACGCTGACCACTCTCTATGCTTTCACTGGCAGCACTGACGGCTATAATCCTTCTGCCGCTCTGCTTGAGACAAGCGTGGGCAGCCTCTTCGGCACCACGCAGATCGGAGGCAATGGTGATGGTGTCGTCTTCCGCTTGTCCGGTCTCTACCCAATGCCCGCTCTCTCCAGCATCAGCCCCGCTGCCCTGAACGCAGGCGGGCCGGATTTCTCCCTCTTCGTCCACGGAGCCTCCTTCCAGGCTTTCTCCACCGTCAACTGGAATGGCAGCCCCCTCGCCACCAGAGTCGAGTCCGCCTCCCAACTCGTCGCCAGTGTGCCCGCTTCCTTGATCGCTTCCCCTGGCAGAGCCTCCATCACCGTGGTTACCGGAGCCGGCGGAGGCGTATCCAACAAAAAGAGCCTCACCATCCTGCTGACCACTCTTAAGCTTGCCACCGCTCGGCTTCTGCAAAACAGCGATGGCTCTTACTCGGCTACCCTCTTCCTCGACAACGTGGGCTATAACACGGCTGCTAACGTGACCATCAACCAGGCCACCCTCGGCGCTGCCGCCACTTCCACCCCCCTGCCGGTCAATATCGGCGACATCGCTGCCGACGCCACGGGCAACACCACGTTGAACTTCCCTGCCTCGGCGGGCACATCGGGAAAGGTGGTGTCTCTGAAAGTGTCGGGTACGTTCACCGGTGGCAAGTTCAGCGGCTCCTTGAAAGTCACTCTGCCCTGAACCAGACGGGCATTAACGCCTACCCAACTCGTTGGATGACATAGCACCAAATAGCACCATTTTATGCGTGGGCGGCCTGGAAGATAGGTTCTCTCCAGGCCGCCCATTTAACGACCCGGCCCTGATCCTCGAAAACCAATCCTATCTTCCCGATGAGGAGGAATAGCCCAGCCTTCTGTCGAAGCGTTGCCCGGCATTTTTCGCCGCCCCTCCCGCCGGGGACTACGGCAGGATACACTGCGCGGCGTTAGAAGGAGTCAGAATGGAGCGCAAGGCGTTGGTCGTCTGGGGCGGCTGGATGGGACATGAGCCCGATCAGGTCGCCGAGATCTTTGAGAAGCAGTTGCGCCAGAATGGGTTTCAGGTGGAGGTCTCCGACACCCTCGACGCCTATCTGGATGTCAATAAGCTGAAGGCGCTGGACCTGATCGTGCCGATCTGGACGATGGGAACGATCAAGGGAGAGCAGCTTAACCCCCTGCTGGAGGCCGTCAAGAGCGGAGTCGGCCTGGCCGGATGCCACGGCGGCATGTGCGACTCGTTCCGCGAGGCGACCGAATACCAGTTTATGACCGGGGGGCAATGGGTGGCGCATCCGGGCAACGACGGCGTGGAATACACCGTCCGCATCACCGATCCCGGCCACTTTATCACGCAGGGAACGCCCTCGGAATTCGCTGTGAAATCCGAGCAGTACTACATGCACGTAGACCCGGCCAACAAGGTCCTGGCGACCACGCGCTTCCCCACCGCCGACGGCCCGCACGTCCCCAATGGACCGGTGGACATGCCCGTGGTCTGGACCAAATACTACGGCAAGGGCCGCGTCTTCTACAACTCGCTCGGCCACGTCGCCAACATCATGCGCCAGCCGGACCCTCTGCGCCTGATGACGCGCGGCTTCCTCTGGGCCGCGCATGCGGACGCGTAGGGCACGGCTCATCTGTCGCCGGTCCGTAAACGAACCCGCTGTCAGACCTCATGTCCCCTGGAAGGGGGCAGACAGGCTCCTGCCGTACCAACCCTGCCTGGCAAGAGGGCTATTCGGCGAAGGTACGGCTGGGGCAGCCCCGTCAACGGGGCCTGGCGTCTACAGACGGTTCGTTTATGGACCGGAGGATGCGTACCGGGTGTTTTCAACCCTGGGCCAGCCGGTTCGTTTCCGGGCTGGATTCCGAAACGCGCTCTGTTGACAGGAGAACCATCATCCCGTATAATACGGCGTAGCGAGCCGAAGTGGCGGAATGGCAGACGCGGTGGTCTCAAAAACCATTAGGGGCAACCCTGTGTGGGTTCGACTCCCACCTTCGGCATAAGAGCCAGGGGAAAGATGGAAGGGAAAAGGGAAAAGTAAAAGACCGCTTCCTTTCTTTTCCCTTAGTATCTTTTCCCTTCCATCTTTCCCCTTTTCCTCTAATCTGCTTGATTTGACAACGTAGACGTGCTGGACTATAATGAGGGTATGACCAACGCCACTACGCCGTCCAATCCCTCCGGCCGGCCCTCGCTTCTGCGCCGGGCCGGTCGCGCGCTGTTTACCACCTGGAGTGGACGCATCTCCGTTCTTCTCGTGCTGGCGCTGTTCGGGGGCGGGACCTACTGGTACCACGAGCACCACGCCATTACCTGGCATGAGCTCTTCTCGCCGAGCTACTGGATCCGCCGCTGGCGCGGGGACGATCTCTACGATCCGGGCACAGCACTACTGATGCACGGAAATCGGGGCCTGCGCGAGGTCGCGCTCACCTTCGACGATGGCCCCCACCGCCAGAGCTGCGGCTTGATCCTCGATACCCTGAAGCGCTACGGCGTCCATGCCACCTTCTTCGACGTGGGCATGCGCATGGCGCAGAACCCCGACCTGCTGCTGCGTACCCTTGCCGATGGCAACGAGGTCGGCAATCATACGTACGACCATCCCCGGCTCATTAAAATCGACAGCCGCAAGGCCCACCGGGAGATCAACGATACCGATATCACCTTCTACCGGATCACGGGCCGCCATCTCTACCTGCTGCGCCCGCCCGGCATGGACCTCAATTCCAAGGTCCTCAACATCACCAGGCGCATGGGCTATCTGGTCGTCGGCGAGAACACGGCCTCTCATGACTTCGCTCAGGATGTCTCCGTCGATTTCATCGTCAACCGTACCCTGAGCCGGGTCGAAAACGGCAGCATCATCCTGCTGCACGACTATCCGAAGCCCGCCGCCGCCCTGCCGCGCATCATCGAGGGGCTGCAGGCACAGGGCTACCGGATCGTGACCGTCTCCGAGATGATCTCCCATCTGCCGGATCGCCAGCGCATCGCTGCCGAGGAGTTCCTGCAGTCGCATATCGAGGCCGACCGCCTTGCCAGGCAGAACGCCTTTCGCACGGCCAAATACATAAAGCCATAGTGGTCAGCCTATGAGTTTGTGTGACAGTTCGGTAATCTCAGGAGGAGATGGCTTTTCCGCCCGCAGGGCGGTTGTCCGAAGGACAGCCCGAAGGTTCGACAGGGACCCATAGACGGGTAATTTATGGCCCGGCTCTAAAGAATTTGGCTAAATTTTCATACAATGAGCGGGCGTGCCGGGAACTTCGGCGGAAAAATCGTCCGTAACGCATGTAGGAGGCGAGCCATTATGGATTTCGCGCGGGTCTTTACCGGCGTGTTACGTAATGACCGTAAAGAATTCGATACCCTGGTCGAGCGCTGCCATCGGCAGGCGTATAATATCGCCTACCGCTTGACCGGTAACGCCGCCGACGCTGAGGATCTGACGCAGGAATCGTTTCTGCGCGCCTACCGCTTCTTTGATCGCTATAACCGGGACATGCCCTTCGAGAACTGGCTCTACCGCATCATGTCCCGTGTTTTCATCGACGAACTCCGCAAACGCCCCAAGTTCAAGACCCAATCCCTGGATCAGCCGCTCATGACCGGCGACGGCGGCGACTCCGACGTGCTTCTGGAGATACCCGATCTCGATTCGAACCCGGAGCATAGGATGCTCGAAGAGTCGCTGGAGGAGCCTCTGCAGAACGCATTGAACGCGCTGCCGGAAGAGTTCCGGATGGCGGTGATCCTGGCCGATATTGAGGGGCTGTCCTACGAGGAGATCGCAGAGACAATGAGCTGTTCTTTGGGAACGGTGCGTTCCCGACTGCACCGAGGGCGTAAGCTATTGCGCCAGAAGGCTCTACCGGCCTTATAGTCTTGTTGAAGGAGGTATCCTGTGAACTGTCGCAAAGTGAGCCGTCTTCTTTCCGCCTATATGGATGGCGAGCTGCCGGGCGTGGAGCATCGGCAAATTCACGAGCACTTAAGCTGGTGCGGCGAGTGCGCGCACGAGCACGAGCGATTGCTGCAGATGAAGCGGCTGCTGGCCGGCATGCGCGTACAGAGGCCGCGTGCCGATCTGTCCCAATCGATTCTCGTGCGGCTGCGGGAAGAGGATGGGCGGCTGGCGCCAGGCGGCACAGGAGGCTGGCTGCGCCGCGTGGGGCAATGGTTTCAGGTGGCTGGCCCCGCCCAGCAGATAGTCGCGTTCGGGGCCGGAGTGGCCGTCGTCGGCGTGATTCTGGCAGGCCGGATGCTGACCATCTCGCACCCGTCGAATGGGATCCACTGGTATCCGCGCGATCCCTCGCAGGAAGCGGCGCTGCCCCGCGCTCCCCAGGCCGATCCCTACGCCAACGTCACGCTCCCGGCAGCCTGGACGACCAACCAGACGCGGCCGGACCCGGCTTTCAATACGCCCTGGCTGACTCCTTTTCCAATGTATCGCCGGCAGGCGCATACGTCAACCGTTTCGTTCAGCACTCGTCCACTGCACTAATGCGATTTCGCTCTTTTCTTGACTTTCTCTGATCCGAAGCGACCCGGCGCTGCCGGGTCGCTTCGCTTCCCAGGGTAAGCTGTGCGTTCCCTGTAAGGAGGTTGAAATCTGATGCGAGTTTGGATCTGGCCTATGGGTCCCCACGATACGCTAAAGAAGCGGACCGGTATCCGGCAGAACGCCCGGATCGGCGCGACATACGGACTGGCGCTGCTGCTGGGTGCGGCAGCCCTCTCTCCCGGATATGCGCAGGAGGCGGGCGCGCCGCCAGGTCATACGACCAACGCGGCCCTGGTAGATTTGCAGGATGCCTTCACCAACATCGCCGACCAGTTGGAGCCGGTGGTCGTGACGGTGCTGAGCGCCAAAGCCTATCATGGCATCCAGGATGAGAAATCCGACATCCCGCGCGGCCTCAATCCCTTCCGGCGCATCCCGCACCGCTCCGTCGGCACCGGCTCCGGGGTCATCATCAGCAAGGACGGGTGGATCCTGACCAACGACCACGTCGTAGATGAAGCCGATAAGGTGACCGTGCGCCTCCACGATGGCCGGGAGTTCGACGGCAAGGTGATCGCGGACTATCGCAGCGATCTGGCGCTCATCAAAGTCGATTCTCCCACGCCGCTGCCCGCGGCGCGTCTGGGCGACTCGGATAAGGTCCGGATCGGGCAGTGGGCCATTGCCATCGGCAGCCCTTACCGCTACGAAGGCTCGTTCTCCGTGGGCGTCGTCAGCAGCCTCAACCGCCGGCAGAATATCGACATGCCGGGCGAGCAGCGCTTCTACCCCAATATGATTCAGACCGACGCCGCCATCAATCCGGGCAACTCCGGCGGACCGCTGTGCAATATCGACGGCGAGGTGATCGCCATTAATACCGCTATCGAAAGCGAAGGCGGCGGCAGCATCGGCATCGGGTTCGCCATCCCGATCAACGTGGCTAAATTCGTCGTTGCGCAGTTGCGCGCGAAGGGCAAAGTGAGCTATGGGTACCTGGGCGTCGATCCCACCAGCGTGACGCCCCGCACGGCTACCGTTCTTAAAGTCGATGATGGCGCCCTGATCGATGCGGAGCCGGCGGAGACGACACCCGCCGCCAAAGCGGGCCTGCACGCGGGCGACGTCGTTACCGGCATCAACGGGAAGCCGGTGCACAACGAGCTTGATCTGCGCACGATCGTGGCCCAGACGCCTCCCGGTACGACCGTCACGCTGGCCGTCGTACACGAGGGCCTGCCGCGCGCTCTGAAGGCCACTCTCACCGAAGCGCCGGATACGCATGCTTCGGAGTCGTCGCACCCGGGCGCCAAAACTCCTTCTCGTCTGGGCATAGAGGTCGAGCCGATTACCAAGCAGATGGCGACGGAGGAGCACATACCCATCACCACGCCGGGCGTCGCCGTCAAGTTCATCGACCCGTCTACTCCGGCTGCCGAATTCAAGGACCTGGACGAAGGCGTCATCATCCTGCGTGTCAACGACACCGATACTCCTACGGTACAGGCTTTCCAGAAAGCGACGGCCAATTTGAAGTCCGGCGATCAGGTGAAGATCCTCTATCAGTTGCGGGGCATGAAGTACTTCATCATCATTCCGGTGGACTAGCCCTGCGTTCCCCCTTAATCCCCCTCTCCCGCAAGGGACGAGGGGGATTTTTTATGACTCGTTCTCGATGATGCGGACGAAGAGTTCTTCCAGAGTTTCGCGCTGGGGAATGAGCGCCATCAGCCTGGCGCCATTGGCGACCAGGGCATGCGCCAGCTCGGAGATGTCATCCTCATTGCGAACCCAGGCGGTAAATCGCGTGATGGGGACGCGTCCGAACTTCAGTCGGGCTGCCACCTGCCGCACGGCGGCCATCGCCGCATCGTTCATGTCGCGGACTTCGACCTCGACCGTAGACGAGAACCCCAGCAGTTCCTGCATCGTGCCCTGTGCCGCCACCTGACCGCGCTTGATAATAGCCACGCGGTCGCAGGTCATTTCGATCTCCGAGAGCAGGTGCGAGTTGAGCAAGACCGTGCGGCCCTCCTCACGCAGGGCTGCGATGATGTCCCGCACGTCGCGCCGGCCGAGAGGATCGAGCGCGGAAGTCGGCTCGTCGAGAATGACCAGATCGGGCTCGTGCAGGATCGCCTGTGCGAGCCCGATCCGCTGCTGCATCCCCTTGGAGAACTCCCGTATCCGCGACCGGGCGCGGTCGGCCAGGCCGACACGCTCCAGTACCGCCGGAATACGCCGCGCCCGCTCCTGCCGGCTCATGCCGGCGAGCTTGCCATGCAGGTTCAAGAACTCCGTCGCCGTCAGGAAATCGTGGAACTGGAACTTTTCGGGCAGGAAGCCGACGCGGCGGCGCGTCTTAACGTCGCCGACCGGCTTGCCAAGCAGGAAGGCGCGCCCGGAGGTCGGGTGGATGTTGCCCAGCAGCATCATGATCGTCGTCGTCTTGCCCGCGCCATTCGGCCCCAGCAGCCCGAAGACCTCGCCCTGCGGCACCGTCAGGCTGAGGTTTCGGACGGCCAAAATGTCCCGGTAGCGTTTGGTCAGGTCGATGGTCTCGATGGCGTTGGTCATGGCGGCTTCTCTATTCTAAGACATCGCCGTTGAGTTCGGCAGAAAGCGGGGCAAATCCTTGCCCCCACCCCCGGCCCCTCTCCCATATATGGGAGAGGGGGACTCGACTGAAAGCTAGTACGCTCTTTCAACAGCCACTTTCGTCTCCAGGCAAAGGCACAAGAGAACAAAATAGTCCCCCCTCCCCTAAACTTGGGGGAGGGGACGGGGGTGGGGGCCTGGTATAATGGGAGAGGCAACGGCGATGTTGCCAGGAGGAAAGGAAAGACATGGAGACACGCATCGAGCGCGACTCGCTGGGGGAGATGACGGTCCCTGCCGACGCCTTGTATGGCGCGAGCACGGCCCGCGCGGTCGTCAATTTTCCGATCAGCGGCCTGCGGGCGCACCCGGCCTTTCTCTGGGCCACCCTGGCGGTCAAGAAGGCGGCGGCGCGAGTCAATCGGGACCTGGGCGAGTTTCGGGCGCGCAAGGAGCGTAATCCGAACGCCTTCCGTGGCCGCGATCCTGATGCGGTCGCCAACGCGATCATCCAGGCTGCCGACGAGATCATGCGGGACCTGATGGAGAATGGCGGCGCGAAATTCGGCAAACAGTTCGTGGTCGATGTCTACCAGGCGGGCGCCGGAACCTCGCACAACATGAACGTCAACGAGGTGCTGGCGAACCGGGCCATCGAAATCCTGGGCGGCGAGCGTGGCGACCGTGAGCTGGTAGATCCCAATGACCATGTCAATATGGGCCAGAGCACCAACGACGTCATCCCCACCGCCATGCGCTTGGCCGCGCTGCGCCTTCTGCGCGATCTCTACCCGGCGCTCGACACGCTGGCCGAGGCGTTCGCTGCCAAGGGGCGCGAGCTTCACGGCATCCTGAAATCGGGCCGCACGCACCTGCAGGACGCCGTGCCGATGCGGCTGGGCCAGGAGTTCGATGCCTGGGCGCTGACCGTGCGCAAGAACATCCGGCGGCTGCAGCAGGCACAGACGGAATTGGAGGAGCTGGGCATCGGCGGCAACGCTATCGGTACGGCCGTCAACAATCAGCCCGGCTTCCCGCAGAAGATGGCGCAGGCCCTCTCGGAAGATACTGGCTTTGATCTGCGCTCCGGCGAGAACCTGATCGAGCTGTGCCAGAATACCGACTCGTTCGTGACCGCCTCGGCGGCGTTGCGCACGCTCGCCCTCGACCTCAATCGCATCGCCAACGATCTGCGACTGCTCTCCTCCGGCCCGAACACCGGCCTGGCAGAGATCGAGCTGCCGCCGGTGCAGCCCGGCTCCTCCATTATGCCGGGCAAGGTCAACCCGGTAATGGCCGAGATGCTGAACATGGTCTGCTATCAGGTCATGGGCAACGATACCGTCGTCGCGATGGCCTCGCAGGCGGGACAGTTGGAATTGAACGTCATGATGCCCGTCATGGCGCACAACCTGAACGGGTCGCTGACTATCCTGACCAACGCCGCGCGGGTCTTTGCCGAGCGCTGTGTCGCCGGAATCACCGCCGACGCAGCGCGCTGCCGCTACTACCTGGAGCGCAGCTCCAGCCTGGCGACCATGCTCAACCCGATCATCGGCTACATCAACGCCGCCAATGTCGTCAAGCGCGCTCAGAAGGAAGGCAAGTCCATCAAAGAGGTGGTCGTGGAGGAGGGTATCCTCTCGGCGGAGGAGTTCGACCGCCTCATCGCCCAATCGGTGCCGGAATAAAAGGAGTCCTCTTGATCGGAGCGGAAGAGACAAGGCAGATATTCTTAGAGGCCGGCGCGCTGTTGAAAGGGCATTTTCGACTGTCTTCCGGGCGGCACAGCGGCGAGTACTGGGAGAAGTTCTGGGTGCTGCAGTGGCCGCGCCATGTCGAGACGCTGTGCGGAGAGATCGCGCGGCGCTATCAGGACGCCGGCGTGGATGTCGTGCTCGGCCCGACGACCGGCGGCATTCTCCTGGCCTTCGAGGTGGCGCGGCAGATGGGCGTGCGCGCCATCTACGCCGAGAAAGAAGGCGGCGAGCGCACATTGCGTCGCGGCCTGGCCCTGGAGCCGGGCACGCGCACCCTGATCGTAGACGACGTGCTGACGATGGGCGGATCCGTGCGGGAATGCCTCGATCTGGCGGCACGGCATGGCGCAGAGGTAGTCGGAGTCGCGGTGCTGGTAGACCGCAGCGGCGGCACGGTCGATCTGGGATGCCGGCTGGAATCGCTCCTTGAAGTGCAGGCAGAGACCTATGCTCCCGAAGAATGTCCCCTCTGCGCGCAGAATATCCCCGTCCGTGAGCCGGGCACCCGCTTCCTTAATCCCACGACTTAATGATCGCCCTCGTCCGTACCCTTAAATTGTGTTCGGGCGGCTAAAGCCGCAGCCCCTGGGGCCCCTACCCCATGCCCAAAGTCCGCCTGCGCGGACTGCTACTACTAGGTTTTTCCTCTCCCTCTCAGCCACTTCTCACTCAGGGGCAGAGACATAAGCCTAACAGTTGCAGTCGCCGAAGGGCGACTTCGTGCCTTTGTTGCTGCGACTTCAGTCGCCCGACTAAAGAACCCTCTCAGAAAGAAAAAGGAGGACCCCAGTAATCCCGTCTGATAAATGGTCCGGCCAGTGTGAAGACTCTCCATTCCTGCCAAAAAAGCCCCGGTCGCCATCGTTGGACACCGGGGCTTTGCTTATGGAAACGCCTAGCGGTTCGGAGGCAGCTCCTAGCCGCCGCTGCCGGGAGGCGTCTGGACAGGCGGCGCTTGCTGGCCCCCATTGTTCGCGGGAGGCCGCTGGCCGCCGTTATTGGGCGGGGTCGGCGTTTGCGAATTGGGCTGCGCCGGACGGTTCGTGTTCCGGTTCTTGAACTGCGGAATCTCGTTCTTGACCTCGGGCATATCTTTACCGATCGTTCCGGATTGGGCGCTCGTCAGATCGGTCTCCTGATCGACCGTGTTGACCACGTGCGGCGTCAGGAAGATCATCAATTCTTCACGATTGTGCTTCTTCTCCCGCCCACGGAAGAACTGGCCGATCAGAGGAATATCGGACAGCAGGGGTACCTTCGTGATGTCGGTCTCATGGCGGTCCTGAATCAGGCCGCCGATCACCACCGTCTGGCCGTCCTGAACCGTGACCTCGGTATCCGCGTAGCGGTCGTCAAAGACCGGCGCGGAGAGGGCATTGGTGCCCGTGCCGAGCGTCAGGTAGTTGAGCAGGTCGCTCGCCTCCTCAGTCACGTCGATAGTCACCTGCCCCTCACGGGTAATGCGCGGGGTCACGTTCATGATCAGCCCGATCTGCTGATACTGGACGGTATTGGCCACAGTCGTGGTAAAGTTGCCGGTGACTTGCCCGGAGATATAGGGCTGATTGGTCGTGACCTCGAAGTCCGCCTGCTGGTTGTTGGCGGTGAAGATGCGCGGCGTGGAGAGGACCTTGATCTTGCTGTCCTGGGAGAGCGCCTGAAGCAGCGCCGAATAGTTGGTCCCGGTGAGGACGCCTTGTAAGCCGGGCTGCGTCGCATCCAGGGTCGTGCCCTGAGCCGCGCCAGAGGGAGCCAGTCCTATCTGGGTCTGGAGCAGGTTGGTATGGAAAATCCGATGGATCAACGCGTTGAGATTAAAGCCCAGCTTCTCGTCGCTGTTGAGCGAGATTTCCGCGACGATGGCTTCGATGAGCACCTGGCGGGGCAGCACGTCCAACTGGTTGACGATCTGCTGCACAGCGCTAAGGTTGTCCGGGGTCGTGGTGACGATGATGCTGTCGCCGCCGGGCGAAGGGGTGACGAACACGTTGCCCTGCAGTTGCAGGTAGTTCACATAAGCCCCGCTTTGACCACGCCCATAGGTAGGCGAGTTGCTCTGTCCGAGCCCGCTCTGCCGCCCCCCGAACCCGAAGCCAAAGAACTGGCGGGTCTGCTTCTTGTTATTGGGGTTATTCGGATCGGAGCTGGTGTCTGTCTGCGTCGGGACGAAGCCATTGGAGGTCATCACGCCCTGGATGCCCTCCGGCATGGCGGAGGCGCTGTTGTCCGTGCTGTTGTCCCCGGTCCCATCATCCTCCGGCGCATTGGGCGGTCCCGGAGGCGTGCCCCGGCGGACGGAGCGCCCTCCGAATCCACCACTGCTGTTGCCGGAGCCGCCGAGCCGGCGGTTGATCTGCTGGCGGCGGCTGTTGCCGTTATTGTTGTTGCCGTTGCCGCCAAAGTAGTAGTTCTGGGTGTAGCCGCTATTGGAGTTCGCCGTATTGAATGCCTGACCCAGCGCGCTGGCAACATCCTCCGCATTCGCATTCTTGAGTGGGATGACGAAAGTCGTCGCCTCCACTGGCACCTTGACGTCGATCTGATCGATGAGCTGATCGATCTGAACCATCCGATCGGCGGAGGCCGTGATGAGCACGGAGTTGGTGCGCGGATCGGACACGACCTTGGCGAGAGGATCGGTGCTGGTCACGCCGGAGCCGTTGGTCTGGTTGTTGTTAAAGCCGCCGAATCCCCCGAAGAAGCCGCCAAAGCCGCCGCGCCGCTGCTGGTTCTGCGAGGTAGGCGAGGAGGTGGCTTCGCCGTGCATGTTCGAGAGGACGCTATTGACCAGATCGGCGACCTTATCCGAGTCGGCATAGAGGATCTTACGAATCTTGGTCTGAAGCGTGTTGCTTTCGTCGCCGTCCAGGGTATTGATGATCGACTGGGCGATCTCTTCCTGGTTGTCCCGGGAGGCCACCACGAGCACCGAGTTGGTGCGCGGATCGGCGATCGCCAGGACGGCCGGCCGCGAGGCGCCGGGCATACCCGGCATCATCGGAGGCTGCGGCATCGGCATCCCCTGCGGACCGCCCGGCATCGGGCCTCCTACCGTCGGGCTGCCCCCGGACTTCTGCCGGTAGACATTGTTGATGAGGTCGGCGATGCCGGTCGCCTCCGCCCGCTTCAGCGGGTAGACGCGCATCTCCGTCGTATCGGAGGTCTTGTCCAGCGCGGCGGCGAGTTTGATGAACCGCTCGACATTACTGGCCGTATCGGTGAGGATCAGGGAGTTGGTCGCGGGGCTAGCGATCAGGCTGGCGCCCTTATTGATGAGCGGCTGCAGCTCGCGCGCCATGGAATCCGCATCCACGTTCGCCAGCGGGATGACCTGCGTCATGACCTGGTCGCGTGGGTTGACCTGACTGATCCCCTCCTTCAGCCCGGAATTGACGATGTCCGACTGGGTGACGGCCCGGTCGAGTGGGATGATGCGCAGCACGTTGCCGGACTGCACGGCAGAGAATCCGCGCACCAGCAGGACGTTCTGCAGCACTTTGAACGCCTCATCCAGCGTCACCGGCTTGGGGTTGATGATGGTCACCGGGCCGGTGAGCGACTGGTCGGCGGTGATCGTCATGCCGGACATCTTGGAGAAGAACTGCAGGACATTCTGAATGTCGGCGCCGTGGAAATCGAAGGAGAAGGGCGCCGAGTTCGTGCCCCCGCCAAAGAACGGCGCGCCTCCATTGCCTCCCCGGTTGAAGGGAGCGCCCATTCCCCCCGGCCCGCCGGGAGGAAAGCCGGGAGGCCCGCCCGGCGGCGGGACGACGCCGTTCGGCGTGATCGTGATGATCCCGCGGGAGGGCTTTGTCGTCGATTGCGCGCCTGCCGGACCGCCGGATGCCTGCCCGCCGGCCGCCGCGCGGCGCGGCTGCGGCACAATCCGTAAAATGCTCTTGTCCGGCTTCTTCGCCTGTTTCTTATCCTGACTCGATGTATCGCTCGTGCCGGACGTCTGGCTGGCCGGTGGAGCGCCCGCCGGGGGAGACTGTTGCGCCACGGCGCCAGCCAGCGCCAGGCTCAGCCCTGCGACGGCCCAGCCGGTCGTCAAGCAGAAGGCTCGCCGCCGATAGAGCGCGGCCATGCCGAAAGGTTGTGTTTTCAAAGCGCTACCTCCGACGCCAGTCCTGGCGCCCACCTAGCCACCCATGTTCATCATTTGCATGCGGTTTTGGCGCATGTTCCTGAAGTAGTTGCGCATCATCTGCCGCTGCTGCGGGTTCATGTTCTGGAAGCCGCCCATGCGGCCCATGCCCTGCCAGCCGCCCCACATCCCCGGCTGCGGCATGTTCGTCGCCGGCGGAGGCACCTGCGGCGGGCCTCCCGGCTGGCCGCCGTTTTCGGAAAGGTACTCGGCGCTCTTGTCCAGCGGGACGACCGTGATCGAATCGGTCTTGGAGATCGTATACGGCTTGCCTGCCGCGTTGAGCGAGACGGTCTGCTCGGTGACGTTCTCTACCCGGGCGTCCAGGAAGGTATCGCCTGTTTGAACGTACTGTCCCTCTTTGGTCTTCTTATTCTCCAGCAAGGCCATCACCTTATCGCCCATCTTGACCGTTCCATCGTAAGACCAGTCCACGAAAGGATCGACCGGCGCAGGCACGATCGACGGCTCCGGGTCCGGCGGAGGGAGGATCACCGGCTTGGGCGGCGCCACGGGCTTGGGCTCGGGCGGCAGCGGCTCGCTGAACAGGCCGCCGCGGATTTCCTGGGTATAGAAGGAGAGCGGGCGCCGCTTGGCCGCTGGGCTGTCCGTGGAGGCCACGGTCTGTGTCCTGGCTTTCGACGGCGTCTTCTCGTCCTGCGGCAGGACCGACGGCGTGAAGAGGGACGGCTGCCGAACCGTAGGATGGCTTGCCGGGCTGGTATGCGCGCTGTCCGCGCGGGCGACGATCCAGCCCAGGATTCCTACCCCCGCCACCAGACCGACCAGGACCGCTCCGGACGTAGTTCCCTTGCGTCCCCCGCTTTTGCGTAGTGAGAATGGCCGCGCCATTACAGACCGCGCAAAGGACGGCGACGTTTCAGCTTTTGTTCGAGGTATTCTGCGGTTCATGCTGATGTTCTCCCTTCGCACCCGCGACTCCGATCGTCGATCGGGTGAACACGGATATCTGGGCCGACGCCTCCACCGTCTGGAACTTCGCGTCTCCGGAAGTGATATCCATCTTATCGACCACAAATTTTCCGGTCGGGTCCTCGACTTCATAGAGAAACCGGACCGTATTGGGCTGCAGGGGAGCGCGGAAGCGGACCTCCACCGGCACCTGCGCGCCCGATCCGGAGGGCAGCAGCCCCGGCTTCGCCGGCTTGATCTCGCCCAGGTGGACTCCGGAGTGCGCGGCGATGCGCTGCAGATCCCCTACCATCTGCGGCACGACCCGATCGGCCGGCACATTGTAGGACATGCGGGCGATCTGCGGCTGCATCTCCTTTTCCTCTTCGCTCCAGCGCGCCATCGTTCGCGCCTGGATCTCCCGTTTGGTATTGGCTTGATCCAGAGGCAGCAGAGTGCGCGCCCCGGCCGTATGGCCGGAAGGCGTGAGCGCGTTGAGGATCAGGATGATCGGCACGATGATGACAGCGATCAGGAGGAGCATCCGTTCTCGTTTAGTGCGCAGCAACGTGTGCCTCCGAATCCTTAGAACTCCCCCTCTCCTTATCAAGGAGGTCTCTTCCCCTCTTCGAGCCTTCGGGCCGCGAAGCGGGAAGACGGGGAGAGACGGGCAGGACCGCAAGACCCGTGGTAATACCAGCCCCCTGGTGAGACGGACCCGCGGCGGTAGAGGCGGGCGGATCCAGCGCCTTGCCCGGCATCGCGTGTCCACGTAGCGTATCGCCCCGGTCCGGTTTCGAGGCGACGACCTTCTTGGCCGGCTTTTTCCGCCCGGCTGGAGTTGGCGTCGCCGGCAGGCCGGCCAGCAGGCTCCTGGCGGCCGGATTGAGGCGGCAGGTAATGATAAAGCTGGTCAGCGTCGTGCCCTGATCTTCCGACGTTTTCTTATTGCTGCTCGTATTTGAGGCGCCGGGTTTCGACGCCGGCTTCACGGCGGAAGGTGGATGCGGCGCGGCCGGGCGCGCGAGCGCCGGTCGCGGCGTTCTTTGAGCGGACGGAGCCGGCTGGCGCGCGTGCGGGCCGGGCTGGAATCCGATCAAAGGCGCCAGCAGCAGCGGCCGGATAGGGAACGGCCCTCCGGGCGGCGGAGGAGGTCCACCAACCGGCGGACCTGGGGAGGGACCTCCCCCACCAGGCATGCCTGGCGCCGGCATTCCTCCCGGCGGTGGCAGTCCCGGTCCCGGCGGCCCGCCGCCAGGCATACCCGGTCGCGGCCCCATTCCCCCTGGCGGTAAAATAGGCGCGCGGCGCGGCATCGGCCTGGGAACGCTCGGCGCCGAAGGGCGCGGGGCCGGAGTGGGCAGACCCGGCAGCGGCCCGGACACGCTTGCGGCCGTGGGGGACACCGGAGAAGAAGACGCAGGCGTGGACGTTTTGTGGGTTGCGCCGTTGTTGATCTCCTGCGTATCGCCCATATAGCCCAGCTTCACGTCGGTGAAGGCGGGCGACTGCTGTAGCTTGAGGACCAGGTCCGTCGCCGCCGTGGGCGATTTCGTGTTGCCGTGCAGCGTGATCAGATCGCCGCGCCCGAAGGTCATTTCGGTCAGCCAGATATCGGCAGAGTGCGGCAGGACCGCATTCAGGGCGGCCAGCACGTCTACCATCGGGTGGTCCCGGTCCAGGCCGGTCTGCAGGTCCGTCTCCAGAGTCTGCATGCGGTCGTGCTCCGCCTGGCGGGCCGTAAACTCTTTCGTGCTCTGGTCCAGGAGTTTGTTGGCAGTGAGCGTCTGCTGCTGCAGAACGGCGCGGGCCTGCAGCACGCCGCGCGCCCACACCACGGCCGCGATCAGCAGCACGCAGGCCGCTGCGGTCAACGCGATCATGCGCTGGCGGCGCGCCTGCTGCGCGCGGCGCATGGCGCGCTCGTCCGGCAGCAGATTGATCGGCGTCATGCTGTCCGGTCCGGCCTCCATCGCCGTGCCGATCGCCACCGCGTAGGCGCCTGCGTCCGGATCGCCCGGAGGCAGCAGGGAGCTCTGAAGGCGTCCGACCGGGATACCGAGCATCTCCGATAGCCCACGCTCCAGGTCGTCGCCTGGCGTCTCCTCCAGCAGGGCGCCGCTCAGGTAGAGCCGCGTTAGCGGCTGCTGGCGAAACTCGCTCTGATACGCGGCAAACGAGCGGGACACCTCTGCCGCGAACTGGCGCTCCGAGGCCGCGTCGTTCGCATCGAGCGCCGAAGCGCGGGTAAACAAGAGCCGCCCCCCGGCCGCGATGGAGACCTCCATCTCGCCCGGCTCCAGATCCATCACGCCCACCGCCTCGCGCGACTCCTGAAGGTGCTCGGCCAGCGCCAGCGCGGAGACGGACAGCCGCTCCAACTCCAGTCCGGCGCGCTCGAAGGCGGCCGCCACGTCTTGCAGCAGCGAGCGCCGCGCTGCCGCCAGCAGCACGGTCTCCATCTCTTCCCGCGCGGTAAACAGGTTGTCCGCCGGAATGGCGTAGTAGTCGAGGATCACCTCTTCCAGGGGGAAAAGGATATACTGCTGCGCCTCGAAGGCGACCATGCCGCGCATCTGTTCGGGAGCCGCGTGGGGCAATCGCGCAAACCGCAGCGTCACCAGGCGGCGCGGCAGGCAGGCGACCACCGACTTGCCGGCGATACCGGCGGCGGCGAGAGCGGCGCGGACCGCCTCGGCGAGAGCGGCGCTGTCGACGCTGCGATCGCTCCAGACGGACGGCGCCAGCGGCGCAGACCCGCGCTTGAGCAGGCGCAGAGCCGGCGGTGCGTCCCCGGCCTGAGTCCGCTCTACCTCGACCGCGCGCACGGTGCCGAGGCCCAGGTCGATGGCGATGATTTTTGTCGTCCCCGCAGCGCGGGCAGGCGACTTGCTCAAGAAACTACCTCCCACTTAGCCCGATCCACCCATTCTGGAGCCGCCCGAAGCGCCTCCGGAACTGCTGCCGCTCGTGTTGGACGTGGCACTGACGATCGGCGGCGCCGGCAGCATGAGTGTCGTCGTCCAATAGGCCCAGCCCGGCGAGCGCGAGACTTCGCGCCACTGCAGCACCTGCGGATAGCTGGACGTCAACTGCACCAGCGCCGATACCGCATAGACCGTCTGCTGCCCCGGCATCCGAACCTGAATGTGGACCTTATAAAACGATGATTTCGTCGAGAGATGCTCGATGACCCGCTCCCACTCGGCGGGGGTCACTCCCTGCAAGGTGAATAGGTCGCCGATCGTGGCAAACACCTGTCCATTCGCCCGATAGCTCAGGATGGCGTTCAGGGTCTGCCGGTCCATGCCGGGCACGGCGGCGAGGACCTCGGCGGGTGCGGTATTGACGTTGACCACGTTGTTGCGCGTGCTGCCGGAGTCCACCGTAAGGTAGTCGGCGATCTTCTGCATGGTCGCGGCGTCCATGCCCGGAACCGTGAGCAGAGCGGCGATATTGGTATACCCCTGGCTTGCTCCTGCGCCGCCCTGACCGCCGCTGCCGCTCCCCGAGCCATTCCCCGGTCCGCCAGAGCCATTTCCCTGACCGGTATTCCCACTGCCGGTCCCGCTTCCGCCCGCGCCGCCGCCAGGTTGGCCGCCCATAGACTGGCCCATAGACTGCCGGGTCCGTCCGCTGCGAATGCCTGAGGAGGCGCCGCCCATTTGCGGCCCGCCGGAGCTGCCTCCATTAAGATCGAGTGTATTCCCGTTGCCTCCACCAGAATCGAGCGTATTCCCGCCACCCCCGGAGCCGCCTGTGCCGGCAGGCCGGCTGGAGACCACCTGCTGCGCCTGCGCCGCCGTCAGCCCGATTTTCTCCAGATCCTGCTCGCTGGCCGAATTGATGTCGACGCGCTTCGTTCCATCGGCGGCCACGTTGTTTTCCTGCGAGACGGTAGTGAACAGCTCGGCCAGCGCGATCCGGCTGTTGCTGTATACATCCGTAAACTGCGGCTGTCCCTGGCTGCCGCCGGCGCTGCTCGCAGAGGCCGACTGCGCGGCCGGCGTATAGGCGCTTCCGGTTCCGATCGGTCCGGCGTTCGGGTCGATCGCCTGTCCATCTCCATTGCCGTAGAGCAGGCCCGGCGACATGCCCCGGACCAGCAAGAGCTCCTCCACCGTATCGAAGGGCGCATCCTTGCAGTTGTAGGGCGGTTTCAGGGTCTGATAGTAGCTGGATTTGGCTCCGTTTTCCGAAGGCTGCTCGCCGGAGCTTTTCCAGTCCAGAATGGCCGCCACCAGGTCCGGGTTGCTCTGAAAGACCGGCAGCTGATTCAACGTCGCGGCGGTGGCGGCATTCAAATTGATGCAGGCGCCGGTGTCTACGACATCGACCTTGACCCAGGCGTCGCCCAACTGCCACCAGCCATTCGCATCGACGCTGACATCCGATCCGGGCTGCACGACTCCGTAGTTGACATTGTTGCTGCTCGACTGCTGCAGGGCATACATGGTGTATAGCAGCGCGCCGCGGGCGGCGTAGAAGCTCTGGGTACGGGCCGTGTTATTGGAAGCGGCGCGCACTTCCCGCACGGACGATGTCGCAAAAGCGATCGCCAGGGCCGTCAGGATCAGCATGACGAAGATGACCGGCACGAGCGCCTGCCCTCGCCTATCCTTTCCCACCGGTCCCTCCTCCAGACCCCCCGCCTGTTCCCCCGGAATTCCCGCCGGTGCCGCCTGTAGCTCCACCCGTCCCGCTGCCGGTCGTCGTCTGCGTGCCGCTGGGCGTCTTCTGCGGCTGCGGCGCGACGATCGGGATCATCGTCTCCATCGTGTGCTGCGAGCCATCGCTTAAAAGCGTGGTCACAGTCACATCCACCGCGCTGGGCAGATAGGTATCGCTGCCGGTGGAGAGCGATTGAGAGGTGCTGGCGCCCGCTTGAGAGGTGCTCGGATGCGCGTAGTCCCAATCGTTGCGCGACTGGTTCTGGGTCGCATCCCAGAAGCTTAGCTGCACGCTGACGACGTGGCGGGCGATGATGTCGTCCGGGCCAGGCTGCTGCTGCAGAAGGACCGTCGGGTCCGGCACCGGCAGGACCAATCGCGATAGCGTCTGCGCTTGCGGATCGAAGACGTAACGCACGAGCATGCACGCGGTCTGCGGCGGCACGGTCTGCTGCGATCCCATCGGCGTGGCGCCCATAGCGTTGACGTTGCCCGCGCTGGACAGGCCGAGATCGTAAGCCTGCAGGCGCGGGATTTGGGTTGAAAGCGTCAGCAGATCGTTGGAGGCCCCATAGTCGCTCCCGGTCACAAACATGGAGGCCGGATCGTTGGCGGAAGCGTAGGCGCCCGGAATGTCCTGGCGCAGGGCATCGAAGACGGCGCGCACCTCGCCGGCATCGTCCTGACGGCTCTGCGAGGCCCGCTGCGCCTCCAGCGCCACCGACATGGCGAACCCGATGGCGGTGGTGATGATTCCGAAGATGACCAGCGCCACCATCGCCTCTATCATCGTGAAGCCGGGCCGCCCCTTCGTCGCGGCCCGGCGGCGAAGACTACCTTCCACCGGAGCCTCCTGTCCCGCTCGACGTACCGCTGCTGCTGTTCTGCTGTTCGGATTGGGTATCCACCATATAGGTGACGAAGTCCCGCTCGCGCATATCGGCGCCCTCTCCCCACTGGATCGCGACCGTCACCTTATAAAGATACTGGTAGGGAGTCGACGCGATGTCCGCCTGCCAGTGAAAGCCAGGATAGTCCTCGAAACTGCCCTGCTGCGTGCCCGCGCTCTGGAATTGGGACTGCGTCTCGATATCGGAGAGCTTGCGCTGGCCCAGCAGCCCTGCCGTCTGCATCTGGTCGGCGATCCGGGCGGCGCGCGACGCCGAGGAGAACGCGGCCAGCGCCCCCAGCACGCCGACCGCCAGCAGCACCGTTGCCACGATCATTTCGACCAGCGTGAAGCCACCCCGCTTTGGCTTGCCCATGCTATTGTGCCTCGACGGTCAAACGGCCCGCTGCAGGCCAGAGGACCATATGAACGCTGCTGCCGGACGGGTTGACCAGCGTGAACTCCGCGTGTTCCAGCGTGGTGCCGTCGCCTTGAAAATGAATATCGTCCCCCTGGCTGTTGGAGCTGCCGGCGCTGCCGGGCTGGCTGTTGCCGCTGTTGGAACCGGCCTGAAAGTTCCGGATCGCAAACGCGTCCCCCATCGCGACCTCACGCGACGCCGGCTGCGAAGGCGCGCTGGCTCCGGAGTTACCGGAGGTATCCGCACTAGCCAGCGCGGCCGGTCCTGTGGACGGCGGAGGCGCCGGGTCGAAGGCCAGGGTAAAGGTCTGCTCCTGCGGATGGAAGGTTAGCGTGGCCGTGGTGTCGTGCATGACCACCTGCTCCCGCGCGTAGGCGAACAGGTCCCGGATTTCCGCCGCCTTCGCCTGCAGCCGCACGCCCGTCCAGTATCGCGCGTAAGCCGGCACGACGATGCTGGCGACGGTGGCGATGATCAGGATCACCACCATCAGCTCGATCAGGGTGAAGGCTTTGGAGCGGCGCAGGCAGTTCATCGACTTATTGCCCGTTATTCGTGGTATTCGTGTTATTGCTGTTCAGCGACCAGCTCGTGATGTCGTCAGCGGTGCCCATTTGACCGTCAGGGCCTGCCGAGACGATGTCGTAGTCCTGGCTATGCTGGCCCGGATGCGTATAGACGTAAGGATTGCCCCACGGGTCCAGGGGAACCGACTGTACGTCCTTGAGGTAAGGTCCCTTCCAGTTAGACACGCCGCCCGGATTCGCTTGCAAGGCGTTCAGGTCCGCCGGATAGGTGCCGGTATCGGCGTTGTACATTTCCAGCGCCGTCTTGAAAGCAGAGATTTGAGTCTTGGCGCTGCCGATCTTGGCGTCTTCGGTGCGTCCCATGAAGCGCGGGACGATGACCGCGGCCAGAATTCCCAGAATGACGATGACGACCAGCAGCTCGATAAGCGTAAAGCCGCGCCTATCGGCGCGCGAGATAGATTGTTGCATAAGAGCCTCCTTTCAGAGTTGCTAGTTGCTAGTTCCTAGTTGCTAGTTAAAACCCTGTTTCTAGAGGGCGTTGCGCCCTCTTAGGGGGCTTGCTTCGGCCTTTCTCTCCCCTCTCCTTACGAAGGAGGTGAGGTAGAGTCGGGGGTGAGGTTTTACTAGAAACTAGCCACTAGTAACTAGCGACTGTTTTCACTTGACCATGCTCGACGCCTGAAAGATGGGCAGCAGGATCGAGAGCACCACGAATCCTACGAAGCTGCCCATCAACAGGACGACCAGCGGCTCGACCAGGCTGGTCAGCCGCCGCAAGGTATTATCCACTTCGAAATCCAGCGTGTCGGCGGTACGCTGCAGCATCAACGGCAGGCGTCCCGTCTCCTCGCCAACGGCGGTCATGTGAATGACTACCGGCAGAAACAGGCCCGCGCGCCCCAGAGCCTCGTGCAGCATCTCGCCCTGGCGGACGCTGCCGTGCGCGGTCAGAACCGCGTCGGCAGCGACCACGTTGCCGAGGGCCGACGCAGAGATGTCCATGGCCTCCAGGATAGGCACGCCGCCCCCGAGCAGGGTGCCGAGCGTGCGCACCAGCCGGGCCGAGACGATCTTCATCGTCAGCTTGCCGAAGAGGGGCACGTGCAGCCGGAAACCATCAAACGCGTGCCGGCCGGCGTCCGTACGGACCCAGGCGCGAAAACCGATGATCGCCGCGGCGAGCCCCAGCAGGATCGCCCACCAGTACTGAACGATGCCGTGCGACAGGCCCAGCAGAATAATGGTCGGCAGGGGCAGCGTGGCCCCCATATCCTTAAAGACCCCGGCCAGCTTGGGGATGACGTACGTCAGTAAGAACGTGACCGCCAGCGCCGCCACACAGACCAGCACCATCGGGTAGGTCAGGGCGGCCAGAATCTGGCTGCGGCGGACCTGCTCCTTCTCCAAAAATTCGGCCAGGCGCGCCATGACGCTCGCCAACTGGCCGGACACCTCGCCCGCGCGCACCATGTTGGCATAGAGCGTAGGGAACTCGCGCGGGAATTTCCGTAGCGCGTCGGAGAGCGGCTGCCCCGCGCGGATGTCGGCCTGCATGACCGTCATCATCGATCGCAGGGCGGCGTTTTCCGTCTGCTCGATCAAGACCGAGAAAGCCCGGTCCATCGGCAGGCCGGCGTCGAGCAGATCGGCCATCTCCCGCGTGAACAGCAGGACCTGCAGCCGCGGCACCTTCTTAACGTCACCGGCGCCCTCCGGCTCACTGCGCAGCCCGCTCCGGACCCCCGAAACGACCGCCTGGACCCCCTTGGCAGCATCGCCGTTATGGGATACTGCCGCCGCGGTCCCATTACCCGCCTTACTCCCGCCGATCCGCGTAGGATAGACGCCGAGGGCGCGCACCTTGACGGCGGCATCCGCGCTGTCGCGTGCATTGATGGTGCCGCTGGTGGCATGCCCCGTGGAATCGAGCGCTTCGTAAACGAATTCAGGCATCTATCGGCTTAACTCCTGAAGCTCCCACCCGGTCACACGGCGTTGAAACGCCGTGCTGATAGACGAAGCTCGCGAAGGCGGGCGGAACTCACCCTCGGTCCCTCTTCCTCGTAAGAAGAGAGAAGCTTCTACCGGATGCTCTCCCCCTCGCCCCTTCCGAAGGTTCTAGGAGAGGCCGGGCCGCAAAGCCCGTGGTGAGGAGGGGGTGAAGGTCATCCAGTATGCATTATAAAAGGTAAACATGAGAATACCATGTGCAAACCGCCGAAGAGGCCGGCGATGTTACGCATCGAAGTTCTCACGCTGGCAAACGCGCAGCACCTCCTGGATGGTCGTCTGGCCCTTGAGGACCTTCTCGCGCCCATCCATTAGCATACTGATCATGCCCTGGTGCTTCTGGGCATACTGCTTGATGGCGGCGGCAGGCTCCCGCTCGATGACCATGCGCCGTATCTGCTCGTCCACCGTCAGCATCTCGTAGATGCCGGACCGGCCGCGGAAGCCGACGCCCCGGCACTCCGGGCAGCCCCGGCCCCGCATCAGCGGCTTGTTGCGCACCTCGGCCGGGTCGATGCCGATCTCCCGCAGCACCTCCGGCTTCTCCTCGTACGGCTCGCGGCAGCGCGGGCAGTTCATGCGGACGAGGCGCTGCGCCACCGTCCCGATCAAGGACGAAGCGACCAGATACGGCTCCGCGCCCATGTCCAGCAGGCGGCTGACCGCTCCGGCGGCGTCGTTGGTGTGCAGAGTCGAGAAGACCAGGTGGCCCGTCAGGGCCGCATGGATGGAGATTTCGACGGTCTCCGTGTCGCGGATTTCTCCGACCATGATGATATCGGGGTCCTGGCGCACGATGTGGCGCAGCCCGCCGGCGAAAGTCAGGCCGATCTGCGGCTGCACGTGGATCTGATTGACACCGTTGAGCTGGTACTCGACCGGGTCCTCGATGGTGATGATCTTCTTCTCGACGCTATAGATCTCGTTGAGGGCGGCGTAGAGCGTGGTCGTCTTTCCGGAGCCGGTAGGGCCGGTGACCAGGATGATTCCGTGCGGCTCCTGGATCAGGCGACGGAAGCGGCTGAACATCGCGCTCTCCATGCCCAGCTCCGTCAGGCCGAGCATGGCCGTCTGCTTGTCGAGAATGCGCATGACCACCGATTCGCCGTAGACGGTCGGGACCGTCGAGATACGCAGGTCGATCTGGCGTCCGCTGCTGCGGATGCGCATGCGGCCGTCCTGGGGCAGGCGGCGCTCGGCGATGTTGAGATCGGACAGGATCTTGATGCGACTCACAATGGCCGGATGGAAGCGCTTGGGCGGGGAGTTGACTTCGTGGAGAACGCCGTCCACGCGATAGCGCACGCGCAGCTCCTTCTCGAACGGCTCGACGTGGATGTCCGAGGCGCGGTCCTGTATGGCCTGATTGATGATCAGGTTGACCATCTGGATGACCAGCTCTTCCTTGGCCATCTTCTGCAGGTCGGCCACGTCCAGATTCTCTTCATCCTCGACGGCGCGCTCGGCCTGCTGGACATCCTGGATCATGCGGGACATATAGAACTGCTCGCAGAGGCGGCGGATGTCGGCGGGCGAGGCCAGCATGGGCACGATGTCGAGGCCGGTGAGCAGGCGCATATCGTCGATGGCGTGGACGTCGATGGGGTCGGCCATGGCGACCGAGAGGTGCCCGTTCCGGCGGCGCAGGGGAATCAACTGGTGGCGCAGGGCGAACTCGCTGGGCACCATCTCCACGGCTTCCGAATCGGGCGGCTCCTGGATCAGGTCCACCAGCGGGCAATCGAGCTGCGTGGACAGGGCGCGCAGCAGGTTCGGCTCCGTGAGGAACCGCAGCCCGACCAGGATCTCGCCGATCCGGCGATGCTGGGTGCCGCGCTGCTGTTCGGCCAGCGCCAGGTCCAGTTGCTCCTGGGTGATCAGTCCCTGTTCCAGAAGCAGATTGCCGAGGAGGGTATGTTTCAGCTTAAGCACGTTCGAGTCTCCACGCGTTCATGCGCCTCCTCAGTGTGCAGGAGGTGCCGCCATCCGGTTCATGTTAGTCGCTGACAGGAAGGACAGTCATCCCCGGAACGGCGTATTTTGAACATTATGACGGGCAGAATCCAGAAAAGTCAGGTCGGAATAGAGGTGTAGGCACCTGGCGCTGATAGCGCCATACCAATAGACGGATTTGGCAACAGACGGTTACGAAATTTTCCGAAGCGTCCTGCGGATTCCTATCTGCGCGGCTTGAGCTTCCCAGCAAGGGGACAACCGACATCCAGTCCCTGACTTTACATTATACCATGCTCTCATTTTCGGTGGGAAATTTTCGGAAATAGCGCCCCGAAGGGAAGGAACCGGCAGAAAGAAAGGAGAACAGAAGAAAAGGAGGAAGATCTTTGGCGACCGTCTTTGTGACCGGAGCCGCCGGTTTTATCGGGTTTCACCTGTGCCAGCGTCTGCTGGAGCGGGGAGATACCGTTATCGGCTTAGACAACCTCAACCATTACTACGACGTCCGCCTCAAAGAGGCGCGGCTGGCACAACTGACCCCCCGTTCCCAGTTCTCCTTCTACCGGCGCGACCTGGCCGACCGCGAGGGCATAGCCGCCCTCTTTACCGATCACCAAATCGACTCGGTGATCAATCTCGCGGCCCAGGCGGGCGTGCGGTACGCGCGGGAAAATCCGCACGTCTATATCGAAAGCAACGTCGTCGGCTTCCTCAACATCCTGGAAGGCTGCCGCCATGCCGGTATCCGGCATCTCGTATTCGCCTCTTCCTCCTCCGTCTACGGCGCGAATACGCAGATACCCTTTTCCGTGCATGACAACGTAGACCACCCCCTCAGTCTCTATGCCGCCAGCAAGAAGGCCAACGAGCTCATGGCCCATACGTACAGCCATCTCTACGGCCTGCCGGCGACCGGCCTGCGCTTCTTTACGGTCTACGGTCCCTGGGGCCGCCCGGACATGGCCCTCTTCAAGTTTACACAGGCGATCCTGGAGGGCAAGCCCATCGACGTGTACAACAATGGGAACATGCAGCGGGACTTTACGTATATAGAGGATATTATCGAAGGAATTGTCCGTGTGCTGGACCGGCCCGCCACGCCCGATCCCACCTGGTCGGGCGCCGCCCCGGATCCGGCCGCCAGTTCCGCGCCGTACCGCCTCTACAATATCGGCGCCTCCCGTCCCGTTGAGCTGCTCACCTTCATCACCCTCCTGGAGGAGCGACTGGGCAAAAAGGCGATCAAGAACCTGCTGCCGATGCAGCCGGACGACGTACCGGCCACCTATGCCGACGTAGACGCCCTGATGCGGGACACCGGCTTCGCGCCCACCACCCCCGTCGAGGTAGGCGTGACAAAATTTGTGGACTGGTATCGGTCTTATTACCAGGTGTAAGGTACAATAAGGCCGTATCCCTGGGGCATCCCCCATCCCCATAGCAGAAGCACGTACAAGGGCTGCTTTCGGTGGCGCCTTTTCCGTACGCGGCCTGCAATCTCTCTGCTTCACTTGGGAACGGGACCCGTTCTGCGGACTGCCGGGCATTCGCGCGGCGGACCGCGCCGCCTGTAAACGGCCTGTCTTCCGGACCGCAGCCGTTTTCGCTGCTCACCGGGACGCAGATACCGTCCGCAGGAAACGGATGCTCCCGTCACCTGGAAGATGATATTCATCTGACGTGGCCTGCGTCCCTCCCGCGCACGATCCCACGCTGGAGTTCGAAGGACTTCCGGATGAAGAGAGTATTTCGGATTATCGGGCGATTGAATATCGGGGGCCCCGCGATCCACACCGTACTCCTGACCCAGCGGCTCGACCCTGGCCGGTACGAGACCGCGCTGATCACGGGCGTCGAAGCCCCGGCGGAGGGAAGTATGCGCTACCTGGCGGAGGAGCGCGGCGTGCCGCTGCGCACCCTTCCCGAAATGAGCCGCGAGCTCTCGTTCCGGGACGACCTGGTAGCCCTGTTCAAGCTGATGGCCCTGATGCGTCGCGAGAAGCCCGATATCATTCACACCCACACCGCCAAGGCCGGCACGCTCGGCCGGACGGCCGCCCTCCTGGCCCTTCCCGGTCGCCGCAAGCGCCTGTATCACACTTTCCACGGCCACGTCTTCTCCGGCTATTTCAACCCGCGCAAAACCCGCGTTTTCATCCGCATCGAGCGGTTCCTGGCCCGCTACACCGATCGGCTGATCGCCGTCAGCGAGCGCACCCGGCAGGACCTCATCGCCTATAAGATCGCCCCGCCGGAGAAGATCGCCGTCATCCCGCTCGGCCTGGAGCTGGACCCTTTCGCCGGGTGCGCGCGTCATCGCGGCGAGGTGCGCCGGGAGCTGTGCCTGCCTGCGGACGCCGTGCTCATCGGGCTGGTGGCGCGGCTTGTCGCCATCAAAGGCATCCCTGATTTTCTGGAGGCCGCCGGTTGCGTGGCCTCCCGTTTCCCCAACGCCGTTTTCCTCATCGTCGGCGATGGGGAGATGCGCCAGGAGTTGGAGGCGCAGACGCGGGCGCTCGGCCTGACAGGGCGCGTGCGCTTCCTGGGCTTCCGCAAGGACCTGCCCCGCATCTACGCCGATCTGGATATGGTGGTCCTCTCGTCGCTCAACGAGGGGCTGCCGGTCAGCCTGATCGAGGCGATGGCCTCCGGCTGTATCGTGGTCGCCACTTCGGTCGGCGGCGTACCGGACCTGATCCAGGACGGCGAGACCGGTTTTTTAGCGCCGCCCCAGAATCCCGGCGCGCTGGCCGCCACGATCGAGCGCGTGCTCTCCGAGCGAGAACGCTGGCCCGAGATCGCGCAGCGCGCGCAAGCCTCGGCGCTGGAGCGCTTCCATATCCAGCGCCTGGTGACCGACATAGAAGCCCTTTATGAGGGTAGAGAGTAGGCAGTAGTAGGCACGCCGGCAGCTTCTGCTTGCTGCCTGCTATTCACTTCAAGGAGGAGCTCTTCACCATGAACATACTGATCACCGGGGGCGCCGGTTTTATCGGCTCCCATCTGGCCGACCGGCTGATCGAAAAGGGGGATGAGGTCTATGTCATCGACGACCTCTCCACCGGCAGTCTGGACAACGTCGCCCACCTGCGTAACCATCCCCGCTTCCATTTCATTCACGACTCCGTCATGAATGAGGCGGTGATGAACGAACTGGTCAATCGTGTCGATCAGATCTACCACCTGGCCGCCGTGGTGGGCGTGCAGTTGGTGGTGGATAGCCCGGTGCGTACCCTGGAGACAAACCTCAAAAGCAGCGAGATGGTCTTCAAGCTGGCCTACCGGTTCAATAAGAAGGTGCTCCTGGCTTCGACCTCGGAGGTCTACGGCCGCCACTTTAAGAATAGACCGCTCACCGAAACGGACGAGCGCATCTACGGCCCCACGACCGTGGGGCGCTGGAGCTACGCGGGAGCCAAGGCCATCGACGAGTTCCTGGCCCTCGCCTACCACCGGGAGCGTGGGCTGGATGTGGTGATCGCCCGTTTCTTCAACACCGTCGGGCCGCGCCAGACCGGCCAGTACGGCATGGTCATTCCCCGCTTCGTGCAGGCAGCCCTGGAAGAGCGTCCCATCATCGTCTATGGCGACGGCTCCCAGTCCCGCTCGTTTACCTACGTCGGCGATGCCGTCTGGGCCATCACTCGCCTGATGGGCTGTCCGGACGCCGTCGGCGAGGTCTTCAATATCGGCAACGGGGAAGAGATCGCCATTCTGGATCTGGCCCACAAGGTCAAGGCGCTGACCGGCTCCTCTTCGGAGATCCGCTGCGTGCCGTATGAGGCCGTCTACGGCCAGGGGTTCGAGGACATGGAGTTCCGCACCCCGGACATCTCGAAGCTGCAGCGTTATACCGGCTACCGTCCGACCGTAAACCTGGAAGGGATCCTCAAGCGGGTCGTCTGCTACTTCGAGGAGAGGACCGCGCTCGCTGTGGTGCAGGAGGCACCCACGCCGGTGAAGACAAGGACCTAAATCATGGACTCTTTCGCTCTGGCCGGATGGGCGCCGCTGGCGGCCCTGCTGGTCTCCCTGGCGCTGACGCGGACCGTCATCGGCGTTGCGCGGCGCTACCGGCTGGTGGCCCGTCCCAAAGCCGACCGATGGCATCAGACGCCCACGGCCCTGTTTGGCGGGGTGGCGATCTTTGCCACCGTCGCCGCCGGCTGCCTGCTGCTGCTTTCCAGCCCGGTCTACGCGCAGAGGTACGACCTGTTCGGGCTGCTGGCAGGGGGGCTGATCGTCTTTTTGGTGGGCCTGAGCGACGATATCCGTCCCCTGCGCCCCAAAGTCAAGCTGATGGGGCAGATACTCGCCGCCCTGCCGTTCCTTTGGGGCATCGGCCGGCTGTATACCTACGGCTGGGGCGCGTTTGCCATGTCGGCGCCGGTTCTGCTCTTGTGGATGGTCGGCCTGACGAACGCGTTCAACCTGCTGGACAATATGGACGGACTCTGTGGGGGCGCGGCAGTGATCGTGGGCGTGATCCTGACCGCCTTTTGCCTGCTCCATAAGCTGCCGGAGACCGGCCTTCTGGCCGCCCTCGTCGCTGCAGCCTGCCTGGGTTTCCTCGCCTTCAACTTTCGCGCCTGGGAGAAGGAGCCGGTCGCGCGCATCTTTATGGGAGACTGCGGCAGCCTGTTCCTGGGCTATATGCTGGCTGGATTGACCATCATCGCGGTCAGCAACTCTCAAACGGATAAGACCGGAGCGGTCGCCCTGCCGCTGCTGATCATGGCCCTCCCGATCTTCGACACCACCCTGGTCAGCATTATCCGCCGCCTGGAAGGACGGGCGATCTCTCAGGGAGGCAAGGACCACAGCTCCCACCGCCTGGTCTATACCGGCCTGACGTCGAAGCAAGCGGTCCTCGTGCTGCATGCCATCAGCCTGGTCGGCGGCATCGCGGCGATCTGCGTGGCGAAGCTGCACGATCCTCCGATCACCGTGGTCACCGCGGCTCTCTACGCCATCGGGCTTTTTGGTTTCGGTATCTTTCTCAGCCGGTTTTCGGATGCTCCCATCGCCGTTACACCGGCCCTGGAATAGGCTTGGTGTGCAAATTCTTCAAACTTTTTTATCTTTTTGGGCTTTTATCGGAACCTAACCGCTAGGGAGGCAGTCAAAGAATATTGTGGAGGTGGCTTCAGGGGGGCCAGGAGGCTTTCCCGGCTGCCACCCTTACGGGGTTTACATCGGCTTCAAAGAGGAATCCGGTGGCTGAAGGGAAAATCCCTCCCTAGCGGAGCCAGGGAGCGGCGTCCACGGCGGTCTCATCGAGCCAAAGTGGAAGGAACGGCACAGAAGGAGCCGACCGGCCGTATACCGGCATCCGCGCAGACGCACGCAATAGTATAAGGAGGCGGTAGAATGGGAGTTAAACCGAATGTTCCCGGCAAGCCGCAGGTTGCTGTTCCGCAGGCTGCTGCTCCGCAACCGGGCGCTCCAAGCAAGCCGGGTCCGACTCTGAAGTCGCTGCGGTCCCGCGCGCCCAGGATCGGAGGAGCCCAGCGCAGGATCAATGAGTCCACGGTCATCACTGTTGTCATCATCCTGATCTTCCTGCTTATCGGCGGCATGTCGTATATGTACCTGGGCCAGAACAATAGCTCGGGGGTCGGCACGGCCGATGCCGCAAGCGTTAACGGCCGCGATACGGTGAGCGGCCAGAGCGTGAATGGGCCGAATGGGCTCGTCGGCAATGCCCAGGAGAATCGTGTGGGCCGTGAGAATATCGGCCTTGCCGGCGATACCTCTACGACGCAGCGCGCCAACGTCAACGGCCAGACCGCCTACGAAACGAACGGCGTCCTCGGCGGAGCGGGCGGCCCCAACTCTCGCTTCAGGACCGGTAATAACAACGGAACCAATGCACAGGGTGTCCAGGGCTTCATTACCGGGGAAAACGTCGTGGGAGGCGGCAGCAGCGGCATCAACCGAAACTACAATCTGGGCATGCGGCAGGGAGTCGGTCTCAATCAGCCCGGCGGCGGCAACGGCAGCGGCGGCCGGGGAGCGAATCCCAACGCGCATCGTCCCGGCTTCGAGGCCTGGTAAAAACGCCGGAAAGCCTCTCCTGGAGAGAGCTTAAATCGTATTCGGGCGTAAAGCCTGTCTATTCCGCTTACTTCTTAACGTGGCAGATAGATAGGGGTTACGCCCGTTTGCGTTTCTATCGCGCGCTTTGCCGGTCCTGGCGCTCGGCCGCAGCCACCATGATGCACGGCCCTCCGGAAACGATCTGCATGGAAAATCCGCGCGCCAGATTGAAGGCCGCCAGTGACTCCGAGCCGGGCTGCATCCAGAGGTAAGGGATTTTGAGATGCCCCGCTTCCCGCACGGTCTGCTCGGTGATCGGCGGCGGCGTCACGGTGACCACGCAATCGATAGGGCCGGGAATGTTGTCCAGGCTCGGATAGCACGGATCGCCGTCGATGAAATCGGCATTCGGATTGACGGCATAGACCGTATAGCCCGCCGATTTGAGCGCCTGATACACCAGGTAGCCAAACTTATTCCGATCTCTGGAGACGCCGCAGACGGCAAATCGGCGCTGATCCAGGATCTGTTCCATCAAGCCGCGCGTAGACACGTCTCTTTCCCTTTCTCCCTCCCCAAAACTGCTTCCCAGCCGCTTAGTTTAACCCCTTTCCCCGCTCTTGTCAACGGCTCTTGCCGTTCGCACGTTGACGACCCGGCGCGTTATCACCTATAATGACTACGGCAAACTCGTCGTAGGCGTCAGGCGCGGGAATTCGCTCCCAACGCCCACGCGCGCAGCCGGTGAGACAACAAACGCCCCTGGCAACGATAAATCGGGCGTTTTCAACGTAGAATCGTAGGGACTTTCCTTATAGTAAACAAGACCCAGAAGGGATTCTCCATTGACCGCATCTACCATCAATAAAGAACTCGAGCTGCTCATTCGGGCCCGGTATCCCATCATCTATATCGTCTCCTGGGAGGAGAAGCGCGTCGAAGACGCCCTGCGCGAGATCGCCCAGGAGCGGGGCAAGAAAATCTTCTTCTGGACGATCACTCAGGGCATGAGCCTGAACGCCAACAACCGGGATAGCGCCACGCGCGACCCCCTGGCTGCCCTGGACTTCGTCATGGATTCGCGAGATCAAGCGCTGTTTGTCCTCAAGGACTTCCACGCGTTCATCACCGACGTTACCGTGACCCGGCGCCTGCGGGACCTGACCATCGCGCTCAAGACCAGCTATAAGACCCTGGTCATCCTCGCGCCCTCCCTCAAGCTGCCCCCCGAATTGGAAAAAGAGGTCACCGTCGTCGACTACTCCCTGCCCGACCGGGAAGACCTGGATACCCTGCTGGAGAAAATCATCCAGTCGGTCAAGGACAATCCGCAGATCAACACGAGCCTGACCGAGATCGAGCGGGATCAGGTCCTTAAAGCCGCGCAGGGGCTGACGGCCAACGAGGCGGAAAACGTCTTTGCCAAGTCCATCGTGGAGAAACACCGCTTCGACGTGGATGTGATCCTGGGCGAGAAGGAGCAGATCATCCGCAAGTCCGGCATCCTGGAATACTACCCGTTCAGCGAGCACATCGGCGACGTGGGCGGCCTGGACCTTCTCAAGGACTGGATGGAGAAGCGCACGGTCTCCTTTACGGAGAAGGCGCGAGCGTTCGGCCTGCCGGAGCCGCGCGGGGTGCTGCTTTTGGGAGTCCAGGGATGCGGGAAAAGCTTGTCTGCTAAAGCGATCGGCTCCCTGTGGCGGCTGCCGCTGCTGCGCCTGGACGTGGGCCGCATCTTCGCCGGGATCGTCGGCTCTTCGGAAGAGAATATGCGCAAAGCCATCCGCGTGGCCGAGTCGGTCGCTCCGTGTCTGGCCGGCGATACCCGCATTACGCTCGCAGACAACTCGGAACGGACGATCCAATCCCTTTATGAAGGCCAGGAAGACAACCTGGAAGTCCTGGCGATGACGGAGGACTGGCAGATCGCGCCGGTAGCCGTGCGCGCCATTACCCGCCGCCCTGCGCCCGATCTCTACACGATAATATTGAAGCATAGCCGCCTGCAGGCTACCGGCAATCACGAGCATCCTGTCCTGCGAGACGGTGAGCTGCTGTGGGTCCGCACGGATGCCCTGCAGCCCGGCGATCACATTGCGATGCCGCGCTGCCTGCCGACTCCGACAGACTTTCCCGACATGATCGACTACCTGCCGTCGGACACGCGTCTTTATGCCGATGGCGCGCTCTCCTTTGCCTGCCCGGAGCATCAGACCCCGCAGCGCCGCTACGCTGCGAGACAGCGTAACGCGGATTATGTTCAGGTACGGGAGCTAGCCGATACGCGAAGCTATCCAGCGTTCATCAACGCAAAACAATTCTCTATGGGACATGGCGGCTTCGGCAATAGCACGTTCACACGCCTGCCTGAGCGAGTGAACGAAGAGATCGGTTATCTGATAGGCCTGATTGCCAGCGATGGCTACCTGAGCAAACGCTGTCGTGTCGGTTTCGTCAATACCGATCTCACCCTCCACCACCTTGTCTCTGAGACAATGTATCGCCAGTTCGGTGTCTGTCCCAAGACTAGGCTTATGAATTACCCCAGTAAGAATACACAATTGCCTGGTACGAGTGAGCGGAGCGTTTTCCGTCCCTGCTCGGTCACATACGTCGATAATTCCCTGCTGCGTCAAGTGTTAGCGAATATCCAGGCAGACCTCCTACGTATGCCAACAGCGTTTCTGAACGCCTGGGTACGTGGCTATTTCGATGGAGATGGATTTATCTCTGACAGCACGGCTGCCGACCCGAAAATCACGCTAACGTCGAAAGTCGAACCAGTAAATCAGTTGGTCCGATCTGTGCTACAGCGTGTCGGATTTCCGACCATGAATCCGGATAGCGCCAACATCGAAATAACAGGCATCTACAATGTCCGGCGATTCATACAGCAGATCGGCTCACAGCATCCCTGTAAAAAGGAACGCATGGCTGCATGGCTGAATAAGCCGCTGCCGGTAGAGACGAAAGATCGCAGCGACAACATCCCGATAGGGGCAAAGTTGCGCCGGGTTCGCCAGTCTCTTAATCTTGCCTCTCAAAACTGCCGTGCGGCCACTGCCTCGTTACTGAGCTACTACGAAAGGAATAAGATGCATCCCAGCCGGGAGCGGCTACGCGCTATTGTAGAGGAAATGGAGGGCTTTGCACGGCAGAAAGGCGCCGATATACAGGAGTTAAAGGAAATACGGGCGCTGGTAGAAAGCCCGATCCTCTGGAGTCAGGTCGTCTCAGTCAAAGAAGAAAGCGCACCCGAGTACGTTTATGATCTCGCGTGCGCTGGCCCGCACAATTTTATAGCGAATGGCATACTGACAAAAAACTGCATCCTCTGGCTTGATGAGTTGGAGAAGGGCTTTTCCGGCACACAAAGCTCCGGAATCTCGGATGGTGGCACGACGGCGCGTGTCTTCGCCACGTTCCTGACCTGGATGCAGGACAAGAAAGATCCGGTGTTCGTGGTGGCCACCTCCAACGACGTCGCCTCATTGCCACCGGAGCTTTTGCGCAAGGGCCGCTTCGACGAAATCTTCTTCATCGACCTGCCGGCGGCGGCGGAGCGAAAGCAGATTTTCTCGATCCACCTCAGCAAGCGCAAGCGCGACCCGGAACAGTTCGATCTGGAGGCCCTGGCGGCGGCGACGCCGGGATTCTCCGGCGCCGAGATCGAGGCGGCGGTGGTGGAAGCGCTCTACGACGCCTTCGACTCCAACACAGACCTGACTACGGAGTCCATCCTGACCGCCATCCACCATACCGTGCCGCTGTCGGTGACGATGCAGGAGCGGATCGAGGATTTACGGATCTGGGCAGCCACGCGCGCCCGCGCGGCCTCCAGCGATAAACCCGAAGATATGGCCGAAATCCTGGGCCGGCTGCTGGTCAGCAAGAGCGTGGCGCCTCACGCTGCCGTCGCCAACACCGCCAACGATGGCAATGCTGGCGCGCTCGCGCCAGCGGAAATGTCGCCTGTGCCGCAGGCGCTGGAATCCTGATGAGCGATCGGTTCGACTATCTAGAGCTGAGTGACGAGAAGCCCAAGACGCCTCCGGCAGACCAGGAGACGGCTCCTGCCGGCACGAGTCTGGGATGGAAGCCGCTGAAGCTGAGAGCAGTGGAAGTGATCGGCACCCCGGACGCCACGCCCCAGCCCTTCTCCGCGCCTCTCGGCCTGATCGTAGACCGCCTGGGCGCGCTCTATGTTGTAGACAGCAACAACCACCGGATTCAGCGTATCCTGGGCTGCAACTTCTGGATCTACGGCAAGCCCGGCAACGGGCCGGGGCAGCTCTGGGGCCCGTCCGCCGTGGCGGTGGATGGCTCCGGCCAGTTCCTTTTCGTGGCGGAGCAAGGCAATAACCGGATACAGTGCCTCCGGGTCAGCGGGCAGCACTATGTCACCTACGCCGGGCAGACGTATGGCTTTCGGGCTCCCTCCGGAGTGGCCTTCGATATGGAAGGCATGCTCTGGATCGCGGACACCGGCAACGGGCGCGTGTTGCGCATGGACCCCCGCTCCGGCCAGATCATCGGCGGCATGGACCGCTCGGTCGGCATCGTGCAGCCGATCTCGCTGGCCTGCGACCTGGCGCACAACATTTACGTCACCGACGCCGCGACCAACGACGTTACCCGCTACACCTACTTCGGTATTCGGGTCCATGCCCTGGGAGAGATACGGCGGCTCTCCGCGCCGCGTCAGGTCGCCGTGGATGCGCAGGGCCGTATCTACATGGCCGAGTCCGGGGCCAATCGCCTGCACGTCTTTGACGCGCAGGGCAACTCCCTGATCGTTTTCGACACGCCCAGTACCCAGCTCGGCCCGATGAAGTCCCCTTCGGGGGTCGCCCTCGGTCCCAACGGAGAGATCTACGTCGCGGACACCCTCAACAACCGTGTCCTCCGCCTGGAATGGGCGTAAAGAGAGTTGCTAGTTGTTCGTTGCTAGTTTAGGAAATGGCTTTCGGATGCCACACAGGTTAGCAATAGGTCCCAATCACTAGAAACTAGAAACTAGCAACTTTTAGGAGGCACGATGCCGGAGGCAGAATACGGTGGCTTGGGATCAGAATTCTGGGAACGGCGACCGCTGGTAGGCATGGTCCACCTGCCTCCGCTGCCGGGCAGCCCGCGCGATACGGGCCAGGGCATGGAGGCCATCCTGTCGCGGGCGGTGGCCGATGCAAAGGCGCTGCAGGCGGGCGGCGCGAATGCGGTCCTGGTCGAGAACTTCTTCGATGTCCCCTTCGCCAAAGACGCCGTGCCGCCCCATACCATCGTGGCGATGACTCGCGCCGTGCAGACGGTGCGGGAAGCGGTCTCCGTACCGATAGGCGTTAATGTTCTTCGCAACGATGCCCGCGCTGCCCTGGCGATCGCGCATATCTGCGGTGCGCAGTTCGTGCGCGTCAACGTCTACGTCGGCGCAGCCGTGACGGATCAGGGCTTGATCGAGGGCGCCGCCCGAACCGCGATCCTCTATCGGAAAGAGCTAGGGGCAGACGTAGCCCTCTGGGCCGATGTGTTCGTCAAGCACGCCGCGCAACTGGGGACGACCACCCTGGAAGATGCGGCGCGGGATGCCGTCGAGCGCGGCCTGGCCGACGCCCTGATCGTCAGCGGCGCGGCGACCGGCTTCCCGACACCAGCCGAGGACGTTAAGCGCGTCAAAGCGGCGGCGCCTATGGTGCCGGTCCTGGTCGGCAGTGGGTTCTCTATAGAGAGCGCCCCGGCGTTGCTCGCCTATGCGGATGGGGCGATCGTGGGCACGAGTTTGAAGCGGAACGGGCGTGTGGAAGAGCCTGTCGACGCAGAGCGCGTCCGGATGTTGCGGGATACCATGCGAAAAATTGGTTGATCGCCTTGAATTTCGAGTCTCCACGGGCTGCGGTTTATACCTTTTAAGAATCCAAGTGAGTCGTTTCCGATTTGATCCGCCCGCAAGGGCGGTTGGCCGCAACGCGGCCTGCCAGACGGGTCGTAAACGACCCGGTACTGAAAACGTTACGGCGAGGCAGGATGGGAGATAAAATCGAAGAGATCATGCATGAAATGGCCCTGGAAATACATCGCGATGCAGACGAACAGCACGACCAGAAACTGCAAGATCAACTTTAAGCTTCCATGGATTTTGCCTTTTGGAGCCGGCAGGCAGATCAGCAGGATTCCGATGGCCGTGGCGCCCAGGTCCAGCAAGGTACCGAACAACAAGTAACCCAACCCCAGGGCGATGAACCACGCGCTGACCGTCAATGTCCACATCGTGGCGATCAGCGGCATGCTGGCCTTACGGAAATCTCTACGTATCTGCATTTCCATCCGCAGTCTCCCCCTGGCTGTTCCACATTTAGGGTGAAATTCTCTTTGTGGCCTCGTTCCCCTGCCATGTCGGCGGCATTGGCCCTGCGGACCGCCTGAAGAAGAGAGGAGAGCGATTCCTGATACTCCTGATTATATGTACAGTTTCGGGCGAAGTCCGCGTGGAGCTTAGGTAAGTTTCTGTAATCGTTCCTGCCAGGGCGCCGCTTCCTGCCAGGTCCGTGCTGCTTCAGGGCCGCCCACCTCAGCAAGCGGCCCGACTTGACATGGTAGACCTTTTTATGAACACTACACAGGCCGCACGAACGGCAAGTCAGGCTCATAGGCAGGCAGGGGCTTTCCCTCCCGACGTGCCGCCTCCTCTTGCCTCGCCATCACGCTCCGATGCTCCTCCGGTGTGAGGTAGGGCACGCGGGCGGCAATAGCCTCTGTAAGTTGCTGGACGACCTCTGCGGGCAGATTCAGTCCTTCGATGGCTGCTACTGCCCGCTGCCAGAATTTAAGCCGGAACTGTGCAAAAGGCAGGCTGCTCTCTTTGATTGTGCCCAGGTAACGGACGACCTTCTGCCGGGGTTTGCTATCTTCGCGGCGGCTCTCCGCGACGTAGACGCTGAGGCTGGAACAACCCCCAGACCGGGGCGAGTGCTTGAAACGGATGAACATGCGCTATCCTTTCGATCTACTGCCGTCCTCTGCCTTCTTGCTCGGATTCCGGGTGTTCCCTTGCTTCTATTGGTCGCCAGACTGTCGAGCCAGATAGCGGTAGGCCGTACGGGTTTCGAGTACAGAAGCACCCCGCCTTCCCACGTGGAAGTACGGGAAGTCCGGTTGCTCAATACTTTGCCCTAGCGTGATAATGCCTTCTCGGAAGAGGTCCCAGAACACTTCAATAAGGTCCATTCTGGCTTTATCGGAAAGCTGAGATCCTCCTGAATCTAGTGTCCTGGTCGGGTCACCATTCGGGGTTTGTGCCAGGTGTTTCTTTGCGAACTGGCTTTCAAGGGCACGGGTCATCTGGCTGAACTCAAAACCGCTATTGGCATCCGGGTTGCTTCTCACTTCCGCAAGCCTTGTTGCCAGGAAGTCTAAAAGGGCTTCCCTAAGTTCTTCGTAGCTCGGTTTCAAATGTGTAGGTTCCATTCTTTCCTATTCCCTTCCCCTGCCTGACGACGGGCCGTGTAGCTCCGCTTCCACAATGGCAACGTAGTCTCCCAGAATCTCACGCATCCACGCCTCTTGACCGCGCTCCTTCTCCACGGCGGCCTCCATCGTTTCCCACAAGGCCGCTGCCAGCCGATGAAGTACAGAGAGCCTCTCCAACCGAAGAAGTTCCTTCAGTTTACCTTACCGGTCTTGAAACGCAGCCGGCCGGAAGCGTCAGGCGCTTCCAATGGGGGAAGCGGTCGGAACTGCCAGCGGATAGCCGGCTGCTTTCCAGGCCCGGATGCTGCCGGGCACGTTGCGCACGTCGGCAAAGCCCAGGCGCTGCAGTTGGCTGGCCGCGATGCTGGACCGATAGCCGGAGCCGCAGTAAGTGACCACAGGCCGATTCTTATCCAGCTCGTGCGCGCGCTGCTCGATCTCCGGCACGTAGATATGGCGCGCGTTCGGCAGGCAGCCCTGCGCATACTCGTCCTGGCGGCGCACGTCCAGCAGTTGCAGGTCCTCGCCGTGATCCAGCGCCGCCTTCAAGTCCTGCACGAACAGGGGCGGCAGCGCGACCATCGGCAGGCCGCTCTCCTGCCAGGAGCGCATTCCGGCCATGTAACCGCCGATCCGTTCGCAGCCCAGCCGGATTAGATGGCGGACCACCTCATCCAACTGAACTTTATCCCGCAGGAGCAGCAGCACGTTCTTCTCCGGGGCTACCATCCATCCGGCCCAGATCGGGAACTCTTCGCGCAGCTCAATGGAAAGGGCGCCCGCGATGTGGCCGCCGCCGAATCCCAGAATGGTGCGGGTATCCACGATTAGGGCGTCCTCCGTCTGGGCGGCCGCGTGGAACTCCTGGGCGGAAAGCAGGGGTGGCTCCGGCAGAGCGCCCAGTACCTTCGGACCGGCGGCATTGGTCTTTTTCAGGCGTGGGTAGTAGACTGGCGCCGGAGGCAGGCTGCCCAGCAGCGAGCAGATGAACGCCTCCTCGGCGTCGATCTGCAGGCGCGGGTTTTTCTGCCGCTCGTAGCCGATCGTCGAGGTGCGCCGCCCGGCAATATTCCCTCCGCAAGGGCTGCCCTCGCCGTGGGAAGGATAGACGATCACGTCGGCCGGCAGCGCCATCAGCTTCGCCTTCAGGCTGTGAAAGAGATCGGCGGCAAGCTTCTTTTCGGTCCCATGACCCAACAGGTCGGGGCGTCCGACCTCACCGGCGAAAAGTGTATCGCCCGTAAAGACTCCCCACGGGCGGCGGTGATCGCCCTCGCTCGCAACGAAACAGATATGCTCGGGCGTGTGGCCGGGCGTATGCAGCACCTGGAGAAGCAGCGAACCCAGCTCCAGGCGGTCGCCCTCTTGCAGCGGACGATGCTCGAAACCGTAGTTGTCCGCCGCGCCCACATAGATCGGCGCGCCGGTGCGCGCGGCCAGTTCGTGGCTGCCGGAGACGAAATCGGCATGGATGTGGGTTTCCAGGATATGGGTGATCCGCACGTTGTTCTGGCGGGCTAGCTGCAGGTAGATGTCCACATCGCGGCGCGGGTCGATGACGGCCGCCGCGCCCACCGAATCGTCACCGATCAGATAGGAAAGATGCGCCAATCCCTCGGTAAAAACGGTCTCCAGGATCATCTGCGTTCCTCCAGGCAGCGGCTTCTTTGCCGGCCGCCGTTTTGCCTTCCGAAATGCTCTGCATTTATTATGCCAAAAGATTGCTTCGCCGCCAACCCGCCAATTCCTTCTTTCCTCGCTAGCAGGAATGAGAAGACCGGTGTCTAAATGGAAGAGGCAATGAGCAGACGCAAGGTATCGAATGCCGTTCGCGGCGCATTTTTGCTGGCTTTGGGAGCAGGACTGGCGGCCGGATACGTCTACGCGCGAGAGCGCCGCCGGCAGTGGGGGCGGCTGCGCCGGCTAGGCCTGGCCGTCGATCGAGCGCCGCGCGATCCGCAGCCGGGAGATATTCTGCTCTTCCACCATGCGCGCGGGGAGAATCGGTTGATCACGCTGTTCACTCGCTCCCCCTTCTACCACGCCGCGATCTACGCGGGGGAGGGCCACGCGATCGAGTCGCGGCCGAGCGGGGTCCACTGCAACTCGCTGCAGGGCCGGGAGAACGATTTCGTGGTCGTTCCCGCGCCGGAGGGCAAGGGCGCGGAGGCGCTTGCCTGGGCGCGCACCCAGATCGGCGCGCCTTACGATAACCTGGACGTGCTGGTGATCATCCTGGAGCACCTGTTCACGCATCTGCACCTCAACTATGCGCCGGGGAATAAGTATACGTGCGGCGAGTTTGTCGCCAGGGCGTTCGCCGAGGTGGGAGTCCGGCTCGTTCCCGACCAGGATGTTGAGGATGTGGTACCGGGGGACCTCGCGAGGCATCTGTTGCCGCTCTATGAGCAGCAGGCGCCCTGAGGCCGGCCTACCTCTTTTTCTTGCCTCCGGACCCGCCCTCCTTGAGATCGGGCTGCGCCTCCGCGAAATGCTGTTGAGTGATGACGTTGATCTCGCCGTCCGGCTCCATGACGGCGAAGCGCACGTCGCTCAGATCCGCTTTTTCGCGCTCCCGGATAGCCTCTAGGACATCCGCTTCCGACAGCCCGACGCGCCGCAGGTGGTCTTCCAGGAAGTGGCCGTTCTGCACCAACAGGACCGGGCCGATGCCGAGCAGATGGCGCAGCCGCTTGGAGCGCACAACCAGCAGGGTGAGCAGGCGGTTGAGAATCAACAGAATGCCGGCGCTGACCAGCCCCGCCGGCAGCGACACGTCTCCGGCGACCATCGCCGTCTCGACAGCGCTGCCCAGCAGAATGATCACCGTCAGGTCCACCACCGTCAACTGGCCCGTAAGGCGGCGGCCTATCAGGCGCAGCGCCACGATCAGAAACAGATAGATGCAGATCGTGTGAATGGCGACAGGAACTAAAGAACGCATCAAAGCACGCTGCCTCCCTCTTAGAGCCTGCCCGACAGCTCGGTACTCCTACGAGGAGACAGGCTTTTCCGCCCGTGAGGGCGGTTGGCCGCAGGCCTGCCAGACGGGTCATTCACGGCCCGGCTAAGAAGCCAGCAGATTTCCGTACAGGCTCTGAGATACCCTCACCCCACCCAATCGCCATCGTCGCTGGATAACGGCCCAGCGACCCTCCCTCCCCTTAACGAAGGAGAAGGGGCTTGAGTAATGGATAAGGAGAACCGAATCGATGCTGACGCACTGGCTTGCGGACGTCTTTTCCCATCCCACGCCGCATGGCATGCTTATTATAGCAGGCAAGACCGCCGTCATCTATATCTTTCTGGTGGCCGGCTTGCGGCTGCTGGGCAAGCGGGAGCTCGGCCAGATGACCATCTACGACCTGGTGCTCATCATCATCCTGGCCAACGCCGTACAGAACGCTATGGTAGGCCAGGATACCACGCTCGTGGGCGGGCTGGTGGCGGCGATAACCCTGCTCGCTCTCAACCGCCTGTTCTCCCTGGCGATGCTGCGCTCCCGCAAGCTCGAGCATTTCATGGTAGGCGGCCCGGTGCTGATCGTGGATAAAGGCCATCTTCTGGAGGATCGGATGCGCAAAGAAGGCATTACGCGCGAGCAGTTGATGGCGGCGCTGCGCGAGCATGGGCTGGATCGGCTGGATCAGACGCGTATGTGCGTGCTGGAAGTGGATGGATCGATCAGCGTCGTTCCCAGCGATGCCGGGGTATTTCGGACGCGGCGGCATTTTCGTGCGCTGCGCCTGCCCTGAAGGGTGACGGTACCGATGGCAATTCTACCCGAAATGCTAATGACGCCCGCGTTTAGCGCCTTTCTCCTCGCTATCGCCGCCCGCACGGTCATTGTCGTCGTCCTCTTGATCGTCGGGTTGCGGCTGCTGGGCAAGCGCGAGCTGGGTCAGATGAATATCTACGACCTGGCGCTCATCATGGCGCTGGCCAACGCGGTACAGAACGCGATGACCGGCGGCAACGGCAACCTCTCCGTCGGCTTCGTCTCCGCCGGGGCGCTGATCGTGGTCGGCAAGCTCTTCTCCGCGCTTTTCGTCCGCTCTTCCCGCTGGGAAGCGCGCATCGTCGGTACACCCACGGTGGTCATCTATGATGGCAAGCTGGTGCAGGAGAATCTGCGCCGCGAGCGTATCACGCAGGAGCAGGTGATGATGGCTTTACGCCAGCACGGCCTGACCGATCCGCACGAGGTAGAGATAGCGGTCCTGGAGGTGGATGGCTCCTTGAGCGTGGTCCCGAAGAAAAAGTAAACAGGTTTCGGTATTTTTCACTGTAGTAAAAATGAAGAGAAGTATGGAAAAGAAGGATATAAAGTGTGCCCGACTTACCGTCGATACAAGGATTACCACAGATGATGACGTTACCAAAGCGGATGGCCCCCCGCCGTAGGCGGGGCTTTACACTCGTCGAGCTCCTTGTCGTGGTCTTGATCCTGGCGATCTTGATGGCGCTGGCTCTGCCGCTCTATCTTAGCGCCGTGGCCAATTCCCAGCGTAGAACCTGCCGTGCCAACATGCAGACGATCGCCAATGCGGTGCAGGCTGGCCGGGTTAAGAAAGTGGCTTCAGACTATTCGTCCTTCATTTCCGGGGGCATCAATTCGACCACGCTTCCGGACCTGCCGCAGATTCCGCTCTGCCCTTCGGGAGGCACCTATAGCCTGGCGGATGGCAGCTCGGGCGATGCCACAACGTTCAAAGTCGTTTGCTCGGTTTCGGATCACGGCTCGTTCGAGCCTGGAGTGGATAACAACTAGCCGCGCTTCTCGCACTTCTCTTGCTTCTGCCTCCATGTGCAGGACATGGAAATATTGCAGGGCCTTCTGAACGGCACGACCGGAATCAGGAGGCCCTGCGTGCGTGTGTCCAGGCCTTTTGGACGGCTTTGATGGCGGCTTCCGGCGAATCGCCCCGTTCCCGACAGGCGTTATACATGGCGCGTACCGCCGGGATATCCGGCAGGTAAGTTTGCGCCTGCGCGCCTGCGGCCGAAGGAAGCTTCGGGGCCGGTGGCGTGGGTTCCAGCACCTCGGGCGCGGTTCGCTGCAGTTGGTAAAGGGCTTCCAGCGCCTGCTGCAGAGACTTCCAGGCTTCTGCCTGCACGGATTTAGAGGGCGTTGTGTGGCGTGGTCCGGGCATCGATTTCTCTCCGCGATCCAGCGACAAGGATAAGGCAGCGATCGCGCTGCTGCCGACATTATAAAGTATCGGCATCTGGTACCCAAAAAAATACTGGCTCTCTTCTTGCGCGCCACTCTCTGCCGGTCTCCTTTCCTTCTCCCGGAAAGAATGAGCGTTCGGGAAGGAGTCTGCCTGTCTGTCGGACAAATGGAGATGGAACGTAATGCCTCTATTGAAAGCGATAAAGGAGAGACTATGAACGACGAGAGACCCTGGCGGACGGCTACCTCGATTCGCCTGCAGTTGGTCTGGAAGGTAGAAGGAGAGATGCGGGCCAGGTCGCTGACGCGGCGATTGGTCACGCGCTTACTGGCGCATCTGCAGGAAGAGCTAATGGCATGCGAGCAGGCGGGCCTGGTCGATCATGAATGCGAATCCTCTGCCATCGACGCCCATGAGCTGGACGGCTAGGAACGCTCTTAATGCCAATTAGATCGTATAGAAAGCATGGAGCACTACTTACAACCGGCAGAAGAGAACAAGGCCGCCCCGGTCACCACGGACCAGCAGGCGCCTGTATCTCCTGCTGCTGGGCAGCAGGAAGCCGCAAGCCTGGACGAGCTGCTCTCCCGTCTGCAGCGGGAAGTGACCAGGCGGAATAGATACGGACGCCTCTTCCTCTCGATTTGGACACCCTACTTTTGCCTGTATATCTTTTATGTGTTTAATAGATCCGTACATAGCATCGATCCTCCGTGGCTCTTTCATCCGCTTATGGTGTGGTTCTTCACCTTACTGATGTGGGCTCTAAATACATGGATATTTAAAGAGAGCACAGCCCGGACGGTAACTGAGTTAGATGATATTCGCGTGGTTGGTCTGCTGGCGGACATACTTGGAATGAATAAGGGACATTTCAAATTCAAAGAACAGACCATGAATTTGGTAAAGCTGGCGCTGATCCGGCTGCTGCCGCGACTGCAAGCCAGCGATGCCCACCTGCTGAACGTGGAACAGCGTAAAAGCCTCTGCCGTGCCCTCAACGACAAAAGCAGCAAGCTGGTCCTGGCTATCCTGAAGGCTTTCGAGCAGGTGGGAGATGCGGAGGCGCTGCCCTACGTGCAGAAACTGGCGGAGGGCAAAGGCAGGGCGCGAACAGAGAAGCGGATTCAAGAAGCCGCGCAGGCCTGTCTGCCCTTCCTTTCCCGGCTAGCCGAGCAGACGCAGGCCCGTCAAACCCTGCTGCGCGCCGCCGGAACTTCCCAGGCGGCGGAGGGAGCGCTGCTGCGGCCTGCCTCCGGCGCGCCCACCACCGATTCCAGTCAGTTGCTGCGAACAGAGTGGCCCTCGGAACGAGATTGAATCGTCTATTCTCCATAGCAAGTAGGGGCGCTGCTTGCCGCGCCCTCTAAGAACCTGTACGTAAACGTCGATATGCTCACGAATATCAAAAGCTTTTCCGTCCGCAGGACGGTCGTCCGCCTCCTTAAAGTTCCCCCTCTCCTTACGAAGGAGAGGCAGGGCCGCAAGGCCCGTGGTGGTATAGGGGGTGAGGTCCGTCCGCAGGACGGTTGGCCGAAGGCCCTCCAGACGGGTATTTCCACGCTTGCTGTGAAATATAAGCAGGCGTGGAAGGCATCGCTGCCGTAGAGTTAGTTATCTTTCTTTGGCTGGAAAGGAGCTAACTCATGGTCGACATCGATACCTTCCTGACCATATTGTACGTTCG
>DASRCN010000048.1:0-9351 GCA_035653075.1 Chthonomonadaceae bacterium
AAGCCGCTCCAGGGCCTGACCCTGGCCGCCTGCCTGCACGTCACCACGGAGACCGCCAATCTGGCCATCACACTCCAAGCGGGCGGCGCCAGCGTCATCTTGTGCGCCTCCAACCCGCTCTCCACGCAGGACGACGTGGCGGCGGCGCTCGTGGCCGAGTACGGAATCCCCACCTTCGCCATCAAAGGCGAGGACAACGACACCTACTATCGGCATATTCACGCCGTGTTGGATGCCAAACCCAACATCACTATGGACGACGGCGCCGACACGGTCGGGGTCATCCACAGCGAGCGCACCGAGCTGATCCCCGGCATCATCGGCGGCACCGAGGAGACGACCACCGGCGTCATCCGGCTGCGCGCGATGGCGGCGGACGGCGTGCTGGCCTATCCTATCGTCGCCGTCAACGACGCCGACACGAAGCACCTCTTCGATAACCGCTACGGCACCGGACAGAGTACGGTGGACGGCATCATCCGCGCTACCAACCGCCTTTTGGCGGGCGGCAAGTTCGTGGTCGCCGGATACGGCTGGTGCGGGCGCGGCGTGGCCCAGCGGGCGCGCGGCCAGGGCGCGCAGGTCATCGTTACCGAAGTCGATCCCATCAAGGCGCTGGAAGCGGTCATGGACGGCTTTGCGGTCCTGCCGATGGAGGAGGCCGCCAGGGTCGGCGATCTGTTCTGCACGCTGACCGGCGACATTCACGTCCTGCGCCGCGAGCATTTCGAGGCGATGAAAGACGGGGCCATCATCGCCAACTCCGGCCACTTCAACGTCGAGATCGACATCGATGCCTTGAGCAGCATGGCGACCGCGCGGCGCATGGTGCGCGAATTTGTCGAAGAGTTCACCCTGCCCGATGGGCGGCGCATCTATCTGCTCGGCGAGGGCCGGCTCATCAACCTGGCGGCGGCGGAAGGCCATCCGGCGGCGGTCATGGATATGTCCTTCGCCAACCAGGCGCTCTGCGCTGAATACATGGCCCAGCACGCCAGCGAGTTGAAGAAGGCCGTCTACGGCGTTCCCAAGCCCATCGACGAGGAGATCGCCCGCCTGAAGCTGGAAAGCATGGGTATCGCTATCGACACGCTCACCGAGGAACAGGTCCGCTATCTGGCTTCGTGGAATCTAGGGACGTAAAAACCCCTCACCCCAGAAACCTCACCCCCTAGCCCCCTCTCCTTCGTAAGGAGAGGGGGAGATTCTTGTAGGGGCGCCCTAAGAATCCCCCTCCGTTTTTGGCTTGACACGGGCAGTAAAGTTCATTATAATGTAAAGTACATATGTTTCTTTGCAGGATCACTCAAAGCTCGGCCTCTTCTCGTATGCGGAAGAGCCGGTGGCTTTTGTCTATACTTCCGGCAGACACGTCTGCCCGCCTGACGACCGATGGGACCCGGCCCGTCTCCGCGCCATGCGAAGGAGCGAGCGCGGGTCATCCTCGTTTCTAGCAAGTCGGCCTCCGGCACGACGCATATGAACCGAATTCCCCTGCCCCTGCTGCGACGCCGAACGGCGCGCGTCAGGAGCCACATACCTACAGCCCGCGCCGGGAAACCTGTCCTCCCGGTGGACTGGATCAAGGTCGGCCTGCTGGTCCTGACCGTCGCCGCGCTCTCGGCGCTGATGACCATCAACCTGCTGCCGGACAAGATCTCCCTGCGGCTGGGCGACGTCAGTCCCCGTGAAGTGCGCGCGCAGCGCAGCGTCATCTACATCAGCACCACGGAGACCGCCCGCCTCCAGCAGGCGGCGATGCAGGCCACTCCGCCGGTCTACGACACGGACGAGAGCGCCGCTTCCGGCGCCGACCGTACCGTCCAGGACCTGTTCGACCGGATCGACGAAGAGCGGCTTACCCTTTCCCGCGATACCCGCCCGGGAACCATCTCCCAGACCGTAGCTACCCTGCAGCCTCAGTTCGGCACGATCTTTACCTCCGCGCAACTGCGCTACCTGCTCACCGCGCCGCCTCCCGTCCTTCAGAATCTGCGCGTCACTGCCGCTCGTCTGGTCAGCGCCGAGATGGACCGGGACATTCGGGATAACTCGGCGGACCTGCAGCACGCGCGGACGGAGGTGGCGGAGGCAGCCCGCCGGGAAGTGGCCTCCTCTCAGGGCGCGGCGATCGTGCGCGCCGTCGCCTCTCAGGCCCTGCGGCCCACCCAGATCCTCAATCGACGCAAGACGGAGGCCGCCCGCGAGGCGGCTGCCCGCGCCGTTCCGCCCATCTCTTACCGGATGACGCGTGGCGATCAGATCATCGGGCCGGGAGAGACCGTTACCCAGGAGCACCTGGACAAGTTCACGGCGCTGGGCCTCCTGAACCCTCATCTGGAGCTGACCACCGGCGCCACCGTCTGCATCCTCGCGGCGGCCATGGTGCTATTGGTCGTGCTGTTCATCGCCCGCACCCTGCCCGCGCTTTATAAAGACCGCCGGCGTCTGGCGCTGCTGGCGGTCATCGTGCTGTTGAGCGTCTTCGGCCTCAAGGTCGGCGCGACGATGCTCGGTCTCTCCTTCGGGGGTGGGCAGCCGGGCTACCTGGGCATGATGAGCGTGGCGGCGGCAGGGATGCTGGTAAGCGTGCTCCTGGACGCGAATCTGGCCGTTCTGATCGTGGCGCTGCTGGCCGTGCAGTCGGGGCTCATCATGAACCATGAGATCCGCTTCACGGTCATGACGCTCATGAGCAGCCTGGTGGGGATTTTGTGCATCGGCAGCGGGCGCACCCGGCACAATCTGCTCAAGACCACGATGGCGCTGGCGGGGGCGAACCTGGCGCTGGTCTGGCTGCTGGGCCTGCTGCTGCGCGACTCGCTGGGCGAGCTGGGCGCCGGCTCCGCGTGGGCGGTGGGGGCAGCGGCCTTCGCCGCGTTCCTCTTCTGGTTCGGCCTGCTGGCCCTGGAGAAGCCGTTCGGCATCCTCACGCACACGGCGCTGCTGGAGCTCTCGGCGACCGACCAGCCGCTCCTGCAGCAGTTGTGCGCTATCGCGCCGGGCACCTATGCCCATAGCATGCTGGTGGGCACGCTGGCGGAGGCGGGCGCGCGGGCCATCGGCGCCGATCCCTTGCTATGCCGGGTCGGCGGCTACTACCACGACATCGGTAAGATGAAGCGGCCGGAGTTCTTCGTGGAGAACCAGCGGCGGGAGAACGTGCATGGGCGGCTGAGTGCCTCTCTCTCCGCCCTGATCATTGCCGCGCACGTGCGCGACGGCGTCGAGATGGCGCTGCAGCACCGGCTGCCCGCCGAAATCCGCGACATCATCGCCCAGCATCACGGCACGACCCTCATCCGCTACTTCTACCATCAGGCGCTGGCGGACTGCGGGGGCAGCGAAGAGGCGCCGCCGGGCCTGGAGGAACGGTTCCGCTATCCCGGCCCGCGCCCGCAGACGCGCGAGGCGGCGATCGTCATGCTGGCCGATACCGTCGAGGCCGCCGCCCGCTGCCTCGACCGCCCCAGCATGGAGCGGCTGGAAGTCCTGATCGCCAATCTCCTGCGCGAGAAGATCGAAGACGGCCAGTTGGACGAATGCCCTCTCACGTTCCGGGACCTGCGGGGCATTGCCGCCGGGTTCCTGCACGTGCTGGCGGCGATGATGCACGAACGGATCGACTACCCGTCTCTGGACCGCAGCTCGGAGACGTCGCCCATGAAGGTCGCTCCCGCCGAGCCGATCGAGGCGAGCCTGCCGCTCACGCGAACGGAGGCGCTGGCCGATCTTCCGGCTGCTGTCGAACGCAGCGAGAGCCTGGGGGCGGATCCGGAGAGTGGCGTCCTGGACCCGACGCTGAGGCCGCTCTGCGCCGCCGATTTCGGGGAACCTGAGGTTTTTTATGGCAGTCTCCCTCTTGAACGAACAGACACGTCCGGTTCGGACAGCAGCCCTGCGCCGGGCCGCCCGCCGTCTGCTCGCCGCCGAGGGGATGGCGAACGCGGAAGTCAGCGTCGTTCTCAGCGATGACGCCGCCGTCCACGATCTGAACCGGCGCTATCGGGGGATGGACAAGCCTACGGACGTGCTGTCTTTTTCGCAGCGCGAGCAGACTGCCGAGGGGCCGCCGCTGCCGGACCTGCCCGGCATGCCGCCGGTGTTAGGGGACGTGATCATCTCGGTCGATACGGCCGCGCGTCAGGCGGCGGAGCATGGCGTGACGCTGGAGGAGGAGCTGGCGCTGCTGACGGTGCATGGAATCTTGCACCTGCTCGGCTATGAGGATGAGACGGAGACGGGCGCGCAACAGATGCGTCTGCGCGAGCAGGCGATTTTGCAGGGAAATACCGATAATGAGAGTTGCTAGTCGCTAGTTGCTAGTAAAACCTCACCCCCAACTCTACCTCACCTCCTTCGTAAGGAGAGGGGAGAGTATTAGGGCGTAGCGAGCAGCGCCCCTACTAGCAACTAGGAACTAGCAACTAGCAACTGTTCTGGAGGGTTTGTGCCTTCGCGCCGTAAAGATGCGCTATCGGGGTTCAAATACGCGCAGGATGGTATTCTGCACTGCTTTCGCACGCAGAAACACATGCGCTATCATTTCTATACCCTGATCGCGGTGCTGCTGTCCGGGCTGCTCTTAAATCTGGACAGCCGGGACATGCTGGTACTGGTTTTTGCGATCACGCTGGTGATCGTCGCAGAGATGTTCAACACGGTCGTCGAGGCCGTGGTCGATATGATAACGGAAAACTATAATCCGGCCGCTAAGATCGCCAAGGACGTGGCGGCCGGCGCGGTGCTGCTGGCCGCGATGAACGCCGTGATCGCCGGGGTGCTGATCTTCTTCGCGCAGAAGCGCCTGGAGCAGATCCAGGAGCGGATGACGCGCAGCTTCTCGGCAGACCTGACGCGTACTATCGTGCTCAGCATCGTGCTGCTGGCGCTGGTGGTGATCGTCTCCAAGCTGTTGAGCGGCACGGGCGCCACGTTGTGGCATGGGGGAATCGTCAGCGGCCATAGCGCCATCGGGTTCCTGCTGGCCATGACTATATTCTTTACCGCGCATAGTCCGATCATCGCCTTTCTGGCGATCCTATTGGCGATACTCGTCGCGCAAAGCCGGGTGGAGGCGGGCGTGCATACCCTGCGAGAAGTGGTGCTGGGTGCGGTGCTCGCCATTCTGTTGACGTCGTTGATCTACTGGGTGATGCCGAAAATCCGTGGGGAGTGGCGCGACCATGCCGCCAACCGCGTGAGTCTACGCATCGCGCCCAGCCGCCAGGCGCGCTTCGAGGGAGAGAGGGTTCTTGCGTACCCAAAAACGAAACCGACATTCGCGGGCCTCTTCCGCGCCTGATCGTTCCGGTCGCGGCGCAGCGGCAAGCGAGCCTGCCAGTAACGAAACGAACGAGAAGCCTGTTTTACGCCTGCTGGCTCCCATTCTGGTCGTTGCGCTGCTTCTGGCCGGAGCCAGCCTGTTTGCCCAGACGACGGAAGACGGCGCGCCTCCCACAGGCAGCCTTCCCCGGACTGCTTTTCCCCATTTCAATACCAGCCGCTTGATCTGGGACCTGGTCGTCGTCCTCCTGCTGATCCTGGTCACGGCCTTCTTCGCCCTGGCCGAGTATGCGCTGATCACGGTCCGCAAGACCCGCATCCGCCAACTCGTCGAGGAGGGCAACCGCGCCGCCATACTTGTGGAGCGGATGCTGGAGCATCCCACCCGCATGATGGCGACCATCCAGACCGGCATCACCCTGGTGGCGACCGTCTCCTCGGCGTTCGCCGCGACCAGCGCCGTCGCGCCGCTGTCGGCCTGGCTGCAGACGCATGGCCTTACCGAGGGCGCGGCCACGTTTTTCGCGTTCCTGTTGGTGGTGGTGCCCGTTACCATTCTTTCGCTGGTCATCGGCGAGATCGCCCCCAAGAGCCTGGCTGTACAGAACTCCGAGCGTTTTGCGCTGGTGGTCGTCTATCCGATCTCCTGGCTGCAGTGGCTGCTGGCGCCGGGTGTCTGGCTGCTGACGCATCTCTCGAACCTCGTCGTGCGGCCCTTCGGCGGCACGGCGAGCTTCACGACCCCTGCCGTCAACGAAGAAGAGCTGAAGCTAATGGTGGAGGCCAGCGAGGAGCAGGGCGTGCTGCAGGCCGAAGAGACGGAGATGATCCACTCGATCCTCGACTTCGGCGATACGGTGGTGCGCAAGGTGATGACCCCGCGCATCGACATGACCGCCGTGAACATCGCCGAGCCAATGGAGACGATCGTGCGCCACATCGCCGAATCGGGCCATACCCGTATCCCGGTCTACGAGAGCGATCTGGACAACATCGTCGGAGTCGTCCATGCCAAGGATGTGCTCACGCTTCTGGTCGAGCGGCCCTCCGCGATGACTTCCATAAGCGAGATCGTCCGGCCCGCCTACTTCATTCCCGAGACCAAGAAGGTGGATGAGCTGCTGGCCGAATTGCGGCGCAGCAAGCAGCAGATCGCCATCGTGCGCGACGAGTACGGGGTAACGGCGGGGCTGGTGACCATCGAGGACCTGATCGAGGAGATCGTCGGCGAGATTCAGGACGAATACGACGTGGACGAGCCCACGATCCAGGTGATCGACGCCCACATCTCTATTCTGGACGGGCGCATGAGCTTGAGCGACGTGAACGACCGGATGGGCCTGGAGCTGCCGGAGGACGAAGCGGACACGATCGGCGGCTTTGTGTTCGGTCTGCTGGGCCATCAGGCGGAGCAAGGCGAGCGGGTCTTCTGGGAGGGAATCGAATTCGTCGTCGAGGCGACCGATGGCCGGCGCGTCACCAAAGTGCGCTTGATCCGGCATACCGAGCCGGAAGACGGCTCCGATGTCCCGCCGCAGGTGGAGCAACCGGCTACTCCGTCTGCTCCGGCGCCCGCTCAGAACGGGACCGGACGGCGACCTACGGTCGAGACGTCCGGCGTCGAGACCGCCCCTCCCCGCCTACTATGAGTCATATCCGGCGTTCTTTTCGGGTTTGTGACCAAGCCAAGCGGCCCGGCGTCAAGAAAGACCGTCGGGCTCATTCCACTTCCGGGTAGAGCAGTCTGTCTCCGGATTCTTGGCTCGGAAGAGCGCCGAGAAAATACCAGCCCCTTCGTATAGAGTCACGAAGGGGCTGGTAGCAAAAACAAGATTCGTTATTACGTGGCTGTTGGGGTAGTGCTCAGGCGAGATACGAGGAATGCCGATGCCCGCCCTTGCCGCCACCGCCGCCGTGGGTCTCCTGGCCGTCACCGCCGCCGTGTGCGATCTGCACGGGGTGTACGGTCGCGTGGAGCGAGGTCGCCTGCCGGCTGGACGAAGAGACGCCCGGCGCCGCCAGGACGCCCGCGCCGAGAACGGCTGCCAGCGAAAGGCCGAGCGCAACGGTGCGCAGGGAATGGAAGGTGGTCTTAATCCGCTTCATCTACTTGTTTTCCTTTCCGATCTCGCCTTCCAGCCAGCTCCACCAGGAAACCAGGTCGGCGTCTCGTATCTGAAACAGGGTCTGGAGGAACTTATCCGCAGGGCATCCGGGAAGATCGGCCTGCAAAATCGCATCCATCACCTGTTGGGCTTCGATGTAATAGTGGTCTTTGACGTAGGCCAGGAGCAGGTTGCAGGCGCGCATCGGCGTCGGCTTCTCCATCGCCAGGCGGGCAAAGTGCGTGGCCCGCTCGATGTTGCGCTCCTTGTTCCGGCCCGCGTCGAACCAGGTCAAATAGATGTCGGCCGCGTTGGTGGCGGCGATATACTTGTGCTCTGCCGCCTCCGGATGCTCGACCAGATCCAGGTAGACCTTCAGCGCGTCGCGCAGGTTGCCCATCTGGCTGAGCATGACGCCCACTTCATTATACGCGGCGAAGAAGCGCGGCTCCAGCTCGTAGGCGGCACGGTAGAGGCGGATCGCCTCTTCTATTTTACCACCCCGGCGCGCCTTCTGCGCCTGCTCGTAGAGCGCCTGCGCCTCCAGCGTCTCCGCGGTCGGATCGTCGCCGAGGGTGTAGGTGTCCATGACGCGCATAGCCTGGCGCATCTCCGGCGACGGCGGCGCGACATTGACGGTCGTGCTGACCTCGTTGATGACCGCCTCGTCGACGTTGTCTTCCGGATGGGCGGCCTCTGCGGCGCGCTCCTGCCAGGAGGTGCTCAGAAGGCGCTGGAACAGCTTGTTCTGGCGCTCCGCGGTCCAGTTGGGCGAGGGAGTGGACTTCTGGCGCACGCGACTGCTCCTCTGCTGGGCCAGCAGGCGGACGTAGGGGTTATCATCCCCGCACTCGCGCCGCAAAATCTGGGAGAGCGCGGCGCGGGCGCGGCAGACGGTCTGTCGCTCTTTGTCCGACTCCGGAGCCACCCGATGGCCCTGGCTGCGCTCCCGCTCGCGGGCGATGTCGCGCTGCAGCGCCTCCAGATAGTTCTTCGGGATGGCCTTGAGCGCCCGGGCCAGCGCATGGCGGAAGCGGGCGCGCTCGTCCTGTTCCAGCAGGGCCTGTTCCGGCTGCGCCGCCGGCTCGCTATCGGCCAGCGTATCGCGCAGGCAGAGAGCACCGCTGTCGCCGGTGGAGGCCAGAGGCTGGTCCATCGAGACGGTCGGCACTTCGCGCCGGGCCGCGCGCTCGGCATCGCTGACGACCGAACGGATGCAGCGGGTCAGGTAGGCGGTCGGGTCCGGGAAGATGGCATCCAGCGCGGCGGCAAACCCGATTTGTTGCAGGTCCGGGTCGCCTTCATACTTGCGCAGGGCCACGCGCGCCATCTTGCGGCACGCCTCTTCCATAGCCACGTAGCAGTCGTTGGCGCTCAGCCGTGCGGGAAGACAGCGACCATCTTCTAAGGCGCGCGGGCTGGTCAGGACCGTGATGGCTCGCGCCCCGAAGCGTCTCAGAATCGTTTCTGCTGCCTGCACCGGCTCGACATCGCAGACGACCGCCTCGGATGGGCTGGTAGTCCGGAGTCGGGCAGAACGGGCGGATTCTTGTGCTAGCACGGGCAGCCTCCTACGCGCGCGTTATCCAGCGCACACACTACCGTTGTCTTCCTTGACGTAGCGGCTCCCCATCCGTGACACCCGTCGGCCCACTTTTTTTCAAAGTTTTTTTCGCCGTTCATGATACTACATCCTTCCTGTTTTTACAGACGAAAAGCTGTGGGAGAAAGTTCACGGGTGTGAAAAATTAATTTTAGTGAATTTGGGCCCCACCCCGATCCCTCCCTTGGAGCCTGTACGGAAACCTGCAGGCTTCTAAGCCGGGTATTTCCACGCTTGCTGTGAAATATAAGCAGGCGTGGAAGGCATCGCTGCCGTAGAGTTAGTTATCTTTCTTTGGCTGGAAAGGAGCTAACTCATGGTCGACATCGATACCTTCCTGACCATATTGTACGTTCG
>DASRCN010000049.1:0-52195 GCA_035653075.1 Chthonomonadaceae bacterium
CGTTTCCGGCGCACGCTGGAAGGGCGCAAAGGCAAGGGAACGAGCGCAACGCCCAACGGAGGGAAGTAATCCGCTATGCTAACGCTGCAGGTGGGGCCAAATTCCGCTGTCAAAAGGGGCCAAACTGGGTTGTCAAAATCAAGAGAAATGGCGTCGAAGCCACCACTACCTTTCCGCCCAACGAAAAGGGTCTTGCCGCCATGCGGGAGATAGCCGAGCGCCAAAAAGAGTTGCGCCACACTGATGATACTAACTCTCTGGAACTGCTTCACAAGGCGAGAGCAGGGGCTATGTACGGCTACGGCCCCACCGAGTAGCCTGCCTTCGGCTATTGTGCTCGACGCCAGCGTTGTCGTTTCGGTGACGGCCAGGGAAGCGTCAATAGAAGTGAGTAAGGGAATCCCGAACCGTCCGTCATCGATAGGCAGCCTTGATTGGTTTCAGTTCATCTGCAGGCCGATGGTGAATATCCCGACATAGCCTTTCCCGCTGCTTGCCTTCGTGAGATTGAGAAGAAGCTGGGAGCCGGAGGCCGTTCCGTTGGATGTCTCTGTGTTGTAGACCCCATCGTCTGCATTTCGAGTAGGGCGCGGCCCGCGCCGGTTGTACGGAGCGTCGGCATAGACGATGTCGGTGATCTTGTCGTCCATATAAAGCTGCGAGGTGAACTCGTAGGTCTTCTTGCCGGAAGCCGAGTAGGTACGGACTTTGAAATGGACGTGTGCTGTGCGGCCAGGATACCAACCGGGATAGATCGTTTTGAGCTGCACCGCGCCGCCGGCATCGGTGACCTGGTATCCGCGCAGAAAAGTCTCTCCTTCCGTGCCCTCCATCGGCTCATCGGAGTACACGCCCTCGGCGTCGGCGTGCCAGATGTCCACGTGCGCGCCGCTCAACGGGGTGACTTTACTTCCGTTTACTTGATAAACCTTGAGCTTCAGGGTCAACGGCAGCCCATGAAGCACGTTCGGGTTCTTCGTATTGGCGGTGAGGTCGGACCGATGGAGGCCGACGTTCACGAAGAACGGCCCTTCCTCCTCAGCAGGCGTCACGACGACTCCAGAAGCGCCCAAGCCCATAGCACTGGCGCTCGCCGGCTCCACGCCACCATGGCCGGTCAGCAGCGCGAGCCCTGCCACCCCGACAATACCTAGCGCCTGACGCCGGCTGAGAATGCTGCCTACGGTCCTATCGTCATTTTGCATTGAATCACTGCCTCCTGAATGCTTCGTTCCTTTGCGCATCGAAGGGATACCTTCTTACCTCTATAGATTATCCGAAAAAGATGAAAGCCAGATGAAAATCGAATTAAAGCTTGATAGACTACCTGGCGGCTACGACGATCAGGTGCGCGCTCGCTCCGATCAAGCAGGGCTCCGTTTCCAGAGCTCGCGCGATTCGCAGAAACCGTTCGCGATACTCCGCATGATCCCACCAGTTCTCAAAGTCAGAAAGGATCCAGCCGGGCCCTTCGACCCCATAAACGCCCGTGACCTTGAAACCGGCCTCCGAAACCTCCGCGCGCAGCTCGTTCGGGTGATGGAAAAAGGTATCCATGAAATATTCCAGCTTCCCGGTGGGATTCCGGTGCTGACCGTTATGCAGGTCTTGATAAACGATCTCGGCGAATTGGGGATCTTTCAAGTACCCATGGCGAAGGCCATCGAGCGTGGAAGCGAAGCGCGATATGCCCACGGCGAGAAGGACGCCGCCTGGCTTGAGAACGCGATACGCTTCTCGCAGCGCCTGAAGACGGTCCTCTCTATCCGTCAGATGGTACAGCGGTCCGAAAAGCAGGATCGCATCGACCGTTGCGGCCTCCCAGGAGAGAGCGCAGGCATCGCCGATGCTGGCGCCGGCCAGAGGCGCTTCCGGCTGACGGCGGGAGGCTTCCTCCGCCATCTGCACGTGCAGTGGGGTAATATCGATCAGATGGACCTTGTAGCCCTGTCTGGCAAGCCAGCAGGCATGACTACCCGGCCCGCCGCCGACGTCCAGAATCGTGGCCGGCGCCGGAGGCAGAAACCGCAGAAGAAGCTCGCGCGTGCGCGCCCGGTCCAGTTGGCCTTCCCCGGTATGCAGCCGGTCCGCCTCATAGCCGGAGGCATAGTGATCCGCGACTTCTTCGGGCTTTGGCGATTGGGAATCCCGGTGTCTTGCCATCTCTTCTCTCCCCTAACAGCGTTTGTAAAAAATGTGCTTCGCGGCCGTGCCGAGATTTTCCTGTCTTTTCCTCGCCCGATCGAAGCCGGACTCATCCGAAGAAGACAGGGTAGCCCTGCTCGGCGGCGCCGGACAGGGTACCGGTCAGGCCCCAGAGGATGCCGGCGATGGCGAAGTGGCCCAGGGCGAAGCCGAGGAAAAAGGGAACGGCCTTGCGATAGAGGGGCATGCCGCCGTAGCGCAGGATCAACGCCTTTATCAGCCACACGATAAGGAAAGAACCCCAGATCAGGTCGCCATAGCTGCAGGTCATGGCATAGCCGAGCGGGTGGAACCAGAACCCGGCAAACCGCAGGCGCAGCAGCCACAGGGCGAAGACGATGATCCCCCCGAAGCAGGTCGCCCAGATGCGTGGATAGGTAGGCATGCGCGGGTTTCCCGGCAGGCTCGCCGCCTGCTGGTATTCGGGAACGGCGATCCATTCGCCCCAGATGCCGCCGCGCAGTTGCTGCGCGCCGTGCAGATAGTAGGGCACCAGATGGTTGTACCAGCCCAGCACGAAGCCCAGCCCGACGGCCAGGCAGGCCGCCAGGACCAGCTTACGGGCATCGATCTTCGCCTGCCGGGCCAGTTCCATTCCCTCCACCTGATAGCCGGTCATGGCGGGAAAGTAGCCGCGCGCCAGGAAGGTAAAGAGCGACCAGGTCGGCAGCGTGGTCGGGCTGCTCGCCGCAAACGGCTGCGAGCCCAGGGTATAGAGCAGGGCTGTCTTCTGCATGTAGAAAGGAAACAGCCACACGAGCGGGACTCCCGCCTCTGCGCGCAGCCTGCCGTAGACCAGCGCCACCGCCAGCACGATGGCGAGATAGGCCAGCGAGACCCACCACGCGATGCCCGCCGCGGTCGCAAAGCCCCACACGGCCAGGAACCCGCCGAACAGCCCCACGAACGCCCAGCGGAATCGAATGCCCTCCGGCCCGGCGTGGTCGCCCCGGAGGGCTGCCTGCCAGGCCGCCCGCAGGTGACGGCGCGTCAGCCACACCAGCATGGCCGCCAGCACCAGATAAGCCCCGATCCCCTGCTCCTGCGCGTAGGGCAGCCGGCCCGGCTGGTAGCCCATCGCGACCCCGAAGACGCTGCCCAGCTTCATCGCCACGAACGATACCCAGACGGTCAGGCTGATCTCCGTAGAGACCAGAAAGCCCAGTCCGATCAACTCCGGGCGGAAGTGGAACATGATCGGCGCTATCTCGCTCCAGGGCGGTGTCGTAAAGAGCGGCGACATATCGGCATCTTTGCCGAAAGGGGGCAGCGAGGGGGCGAACGCGTGAGCGATGTTGACCAGGTTGTAGACGGCGGCCAGGCTGAATCCCAGCCACATCAGCTTGTTGCGAAAGAAAGCGCCTGTGCCGCTCTCCCCGCCGGTCATCTCGATGGGCAGGGAGACCAGCGGAAAGGAGAGCCGCTCCTCCTCCGCCCAAGCGCGGTAGAAGAGGGCCATCAGGCAGTACATGGTCCACCAGAGCGCCAGGAAGAAACCGAGCCAGCACAGCCCTGGCTTCCACCAGAGATGCCAGGGCACCGGACCGGGCGGCGAGCCCTCATAAAACCGGCGGATCGCCTCCGGGTCCTGGACGGTCAGCCATTTGGGCAGCAAGGGCCGGACTTTGGGGATACCGCCGCCCGTGAAGTAGAAGGGCGCCGTAATGAGGGTGAGAAGGAACTGCATCACGCCGATGCCCATGACCGTGCTGCTGATCGTCACGAAGACGAAGACGACGGCCAGCTCGGCGCGGGAAAACGCGGGCGCTCCGGGCAGGCGGCGCAGGAAGACGTTGACCAGCAGGAGCAGCGCCAGGGCGGCCAGGCCAGGGATGGCCGGAATACTCTCGGTGATCTGCGTGGAGAGAGAGACGATCTCGGATTGCCGGACCCAGAGACCGGCCAGCACCGTCAGGCCGACGGCAACAAGCAAAGAGCGCCAGGTCAGTCCGGGATGTAGCCCCGTCCTCTCCGGCGCCCTTTTCATGATAACCGCCTCCTGTTCGGAATCTTACCGAACCCTGAACATGGGGTCAAAACCCGAATCTCCCCCTCTCCTTCGTATGGAGAGGGGGACTAAGGGGATGAGGTCAAGGTGAGGGCTTCTAAGGCGTCCAGCCTTTGATGGGAATCCAGCCGCGGCTGATGTAATCCGTGACCGTCGAGAACAGGATGATCAGCCAGATGAACCCGATGGCGGCCCAGACCCAGGTCAGGCGCGTGCTGTAGCGGACCTGCATGAAGAACAGCACCACGATCACCGCCTTGATGACGGCGATTGCCAGCGCGATGACGTTGCTCGCTAACGTCGAGGCCGGGTGTTTGTAGTAGGCCAGCACCGTGCCGCCCATCAGGACCAGCAGGGCGATATAAGCGATGACATAGACCCGCAACGGCACGACGTGCGCGTGGGCATGTTCTACATAGGGGCTGGCCGTAGGTTCTTCTTCGTGATGACGCATTGGTTTCTCTCACATACGGATCAGTGCGACGGGATCAGATAGTACAGCGGGAACAGAAAGATCCAGACGACGTCGACGAAATGCCAGTAGAGACCGGTCATCTCCACGGGCATATAGTAGCGCACGAGCGGGCTGTCCTTTAGTATCAGCACCAGGAGCACGATCATGACCAGCAGGCCGATGATAACGTGCAGGGCGTGCAGGCCGGTCATGGCGAAGTAGAGGCAGAAGAACATCTGCGTCTCGTTTCCCGGCACTACAGGACCTGCATACCCATGCGGCGGCCAGGCATACAGCGGCCCCGGCACCAGGCGGTGCTCGAACTTGGCCGCCCACTCAAAACCCTTGATGACCAGGAACGCGCAGGCGCAGATCATAGTGAAGATCAGCCCACCGATCTCGATGGCGCGATTCTTCGTCTGGGCCGCCCAGACGGCGATCGCCATCGAGAAGCTGCTGGTCAGCAGGACGACCGTGTTGATGGCGCCCAGCTTGACGTCGAGCTCATAATGCGCCGCCATAAAGACGGAGGGATAGAGCGTCCGATAGGTCAGATAGGCCAGGAACAGCGCGCCGAAGAACATGATCTCCGTGACGAGGAACGTCCACATCCCGACGATGTAGGATTCGTTCTGCTGCTCCATATCTTCATATTGGACGCCCAGATCTTCATCCGCTTCGCGCGGCCGGAATCTCGGGACCTCGGCGGCTTCAGAGCTCATCTTTTCTCTCTCCAAATAAAATCATAGATCCTCGTCTTCGTCCGTTGGCGGAGCGTGATGCGGCTGGGCTGCGGGAGACGCATGCGGTCCCTGCGTATCCAGGGCCGCCTCTTCCTCCACAGCAGGCTGGATGCCACCGAGGTAGGCCTGGAACGCTTCCCGGTCCTGCTGCGCCTCGAACTCTTCGACCTCCGGATTGTAGGGATACGCTTCCCAGGTAACCACCGGCTGCTCGTGGAAGTTGTGCGAGATGGGCGGCGAGTCGGTGGTCCATTCCAGGCCGGCAGCGCCCCAGGGGTTCGGACCCGATCTCTCCCCATATTTTAACGACCAGAGCAGGTAGATCAGGGGAATGGTGTACCCCACCGCCAGGACGCTCGCTCCGGCGGACGAGAGGATGTGCCAGACCTGGAACTCCTCTGGATAGATATGGTAACGGCGCGGGTTGCCCAGATAGCCCACGACGAACTGCGGGAAGAAAGTCAGGTTGAATCCGATGAACGTGATCCCTGCAGCCAGCTTGGCCCACCCCTCCGGATAGAGCCGCCCGGTGATTTTGGGCCACCAGAAGTGGACCCCACCCAGGTAGGCCATGATCGCGCCGCCGACCATGACATAGTGGAAGTGCGCGATGACGAAGTAGGTGTCGTGCAAGTGTACGTCCGTGCCCAGCGTAGCCAGGAACAGGCCCGTCAGTCCGCCGATGAGAAACAGCCCGATGAAGCCCAGGGCGTAGAGCATTGGCGATGCCAGCCAGACGCGCCCTTTATAGATCGTGGCCGTCCAGTTGAAGACTTTGATGGCCGAGGGGATCGCCACCAGGAAGCTCAGGATCGAGAAGACCATGCCCGCATACATGGACTGGCTGGTGACGAACAGATGGTGGCCCCACACGAAGAAACCGATGATGGCGATCGCCAGGCTGGAGAAGGCGACGAAGCTGTAACCGAAGATCCGTTTGCGGGAGAAGCAGGCGATCAGTTCACTGATGACGCCCATGCCCGGCAGGATCATGATGTACACGGCCGGGTGCGAGTAGAACCAGAACATGTGCTGGAACAGGACCGGGTCCCCGCCCAGCGCCGGGTCGAAGATGCCGATGTGCAGAACCCGCTCCACCACGATCAGCGACAGCGTAATGGCCACGACCGGAGTGCCCAGCACCATGATGATGCTGGTAGCATACATCGCCCAGACGAACAGCGGCAGCCGGAACCAGGTCAGACCTGGCGCGCGCATCTTGTGGGTGGTGACGATGAAGTTGATGCCCGTGGCGATGGAGGAGAACCCGCCGAGGAAGACCGCCAGGATCGTTACCGTCACGTTCGTGTTGCTGTAGATGCTGCTGTAGGGCGTGTAAAAGGTCCAGCCCGTATCCACGCCGCCGAAGAGCATAGCGCCGATCGCCATTAAAGCCCCGATGATATACAGATACCAGCTTAACAGGTTCAGCCTCGGAAACGCCAGGTCCCTGGCGCCGACCATGATGGGCAGCAGGAAGTTACCCAGAGTAGCCGGGATCGAGGGTACAAGGAAGAAGAAGACCATCAGAATCCCGTGCATGCTGAACATCTTGTTATAGGTATCGTTCTCCAAAAACAGCCCGTTTGGCTGCGTCAGCTCCAGGCGGACTAAGCCAATGGCGACGGCGCCCAGCGCAAAGGTAAACGTAATGGAGACGAGATAGAGCACGGCGATGCGCTTATGATCTACCGTCAACAGCCACGAGCGTAGCGTGTGGCTCCAGTTGAGGTAGCTTACATGCCCTTCCTCGGGAAATTCTCCGGGAAGCTCGCCGGGTCTAGCGGTTATCGAGGCCATTCGTATTTCCTCACTTAATGGGCATTGGGCGTTAGGCGTTAGGCGTTGGGGATCGGACATTTCCCAACGTCTAACGCCAACCCGCTAAGCGGGTGAAGCGCCTAACGCCTACTTTATAGCGGTGCCGGTCGCGGCTGTAGTGGCTGAGGCGGTCTGAGGCGCTTTGCCGCCAGTCGCCCCCATCGACCGGATGTAGGCGACGAGGTCGAGTATCTGCTCCTCGGTCAGCTCTTTATAGCTCGGCATCGTCTGCGGATAGCCGGCCACCGGATAGTTCTCCGGATTGAGGATCGCATCCCGTACGTACTGGACGTCCGCCGTCAGGGTCCGCCCGTTCGCCAGATGGACCGTTCGGCCGAAAAGGCCAACCAGCGACGGAGCGCGCGGTGAATCGGTAGGGCCGTGGCAGGTGCCGCACGCTTTATCGTTCCAGAGCTGCTGGCCTTCCTGCAGCGGCGTTAGCTTGCTGCCCGGCGTGACCGTCTCGCCCTCCGGCCCGCCGCGGCGCAGCCATTCCTCATAGTCCGCAGGGGTCATTACGTAAACGTAGCCGGTCATGGAGGAGTGATTCGTTCCGCAGTACTGAGAGCAGAAGAAGTGGAATTTGCCCGGCTCGGTCGCCTGAAACCACTCGTCTGTATAGTGACCCGGAATCACGTCTTGGTGGACGCGAAACGCCGGGATGAACATATCGTGAATCACGTCCTGCGAGATCATCGTCAGCTTGAACGGCTTGCCGACCGGCACGTGCAGCTCGTTCATCTCGCGGATGCCGTTGAGGTGCTGGAAGTGCCACATCCACCGCTTGCCGATAACGAAGATCTCCTCTGAGTTCGCAGGCGGCTGGCGAAACTGCGCGAACAGGATGGCGCCCCAGACGAAGATGCCCAGCCCCATGCATAGCGGAATGATCGACCAGGTCATCTCCAGGAGATGGTGCTCGTTGATCGGGCGCGAACGATCCACGTTGGCGCCGCGCCGGTAGCGGAGCGCGAAGATAATGAGCGCCAGACCAACGCCCACCGTGAAGAGCACGGACAGGGCGACCAGCGTGAAAAACAGCGCATCCGATTGTCCGGCAAGCGTAGAAGCCTCAGGCATTACCGGCCTCCTCAGGCATCAAAGGCAGGTTGTTCATAGACGGAGTGTTCTCTCTTCATGCGTCCGCTGGCGGCAAAGGCCGGTCCGTTTTGGATGGCGGCTTATTCGCATGCCGCTTCTCCCAGCGCACCATCAGCAGGATCGATCCGCCCAGCAGCACCACGGTGGTAAACCCGGCCAGCTTGACCACGTTCATAACGACCAGGCCGTACTTACCCCGGACCGGGTCGTAATGGTAGCAGAGCAGCAGGATCTGCTCGACCGGCGAGCCGATCTTGTTCTGCGATGCCTCCGCCAGCGCCAGCCGCAGATCGAAGGGCCGGTAGATGGCGCCGTAGAGATAGCGAGATACCTTGCCCTGCGGCGTCAGAACGATCAGCCCGGCGGGATGGGCGTACTGATCGGTCTTCGGGTCATAGAAATAGCGGAACCCGACCGCCTGGGTCACCTTGTGGATCGAGTCCAGGTCGCCCGTCAGAAAGTGCCAGCCGGCGACGGCGGACGGATCGGTCGCCTTCGGGTGCGCGTAGAGCTGGACGTACTCACTCTTCTTGGCCGCGGCCAGGTCCGGTGTCTCCTTGGGGTTGATGCTGATGGTCACCGCTTCGAAATCGTCGCCGAGCTTGCGATGCAGGTCCGGCGAGCGGAAGGCTTTGACCATCCCTTCCAGCTCCGTCGTGCAGATGCCGGGGCACTTGTAGAAGGGCAGCACCAGCACGACCGGCTTATCACCGAAGTAGGACTTCAGAGAGACGAGCTTGCCCGTCTCATCGCGGAAGACAGTATCCAGCGGCAACTGCGCGTTGAGCTTCTGGTCCAGGCCGACCTGGCGGGCCACGTCGACCAGGCCGCCCTGCGAGGGGTTAAGCTGCGCCCGCGCGCTGCCGGCGGCGCAGACCGCCAGCAGGCCGACCATCGGCAGCATCCATTTTGTAGACTTGCGTACAAACATCGTTCTTACCTATCCCACAGTGGTTAAAACCCCGTGCTAAGATACAAAGTCCGCCTGCGCGGACTCCCACCTCCCTGAATCTCCCCTCTGCTTATGAAGGAGAGGCAGGGCCGTCAGGCCCGTGGTGAGGAGGGGGTCAGGTTTTGCCCGGCATTTCAATGCCGGGGAGGAGTCATGACATCTCCCCCGCCCCGCTCGCCTGGACGGGCCGTACCGGGAACGGTGGGCTGGTTGGGCGATCGGCGAGGCTGCATGTTCACCCGGTTCTCCGTGGTCCCCAGCGCGGGCGGCGTGACGAGCGGCGAGCCGCCCTGTGTGGTCGAAGCGCCCGGAGACGTCGGGGCGCCGGGGCGATTCAGCGCGGGCGGCGTGCCGGTCGCAGGCGCGGACGAGTTGGCCGGTCCTTCGATCGCCGAAATCCCTTTTGCCGCGATCTGATCGAGAGCTGTCTCCAGCGGAAGATGGACGTGTCCGGTCTGTTTGTCGAGTGTATAACTCTCTACCGCCGCATCTTCTTTCGCGCGGAAGTCTTTGATGTCCTGCATGGGATAAGCCTGCACCACCGGGCCAGGCGGTATCGCTCGCGATGTCTCCAGCGGGAACTGGTATTGCTTCTCAATTTTCGAGCCTGTCAGCAGGCCGTAGAAGAAAAACGTCACCAGAGAGGAAAGGCCCGCGATCACGAAGAGCAGGATCAGCCAGCGCACCAAAACGCCCACGTTGACGTCGCGCGTCTCATACGGCCGGTCCGTCACGAAGTTCTGAACGGGCTGCTCCGGCGCGTGAGGATCTCTACGCATGCTCCAGCACCTCCTGTACGGAAAGGTTATGGCGCGGGAAGATCGGGTGCGCCCGCAGCGCCCACACAAACCCGAACAGCCAGAGTCCGCCGATTCCGAAGAAAGCCGCCACATCCCAGGGCGTAAAGGGAATATGCAGGTGATAGTGGCTCAGGAACATCGGCTTGACCATCCAGAAGATGTCGATGATCCGCACGAACAGGATCCAGGCAGCCACCCCGGCCATAAACAACGGCGTGCGCTTTGTCCGGCTGGAGAGCAGCAGCAGGAACGGGAAGAAGAACTGGCCGAAGACGATGAACGAGCCCATCACCAGCAGGCCGGGATCTTCGAGCCGTATCCAGTAGTAGTGACCCTCGAAGGTCAGGTTGCCCGACCAGATGATGATCCACTGAGACAGGGCGAAGTAGGCCCATACCATCGTGAAGGTCAGCATCAGGTTTCCCAGATCCCGCATGGAGGAACGGCTGACCGTCGCGTCGTTATAGGGCAACTGGTTGAAATACCGCGCCGCCATCACCATCAGCACGATCAGGGACAACGCCCCCAAAATCTGTCCATCGCAGAAGATAAAGCCGTAGATCGTCGAGAACCAGTGCGAATCCAGCGACATAAGCCAGTCAGTCATGGCGAAGGTGACGGTCAGGACGTAGATGACGATGCCGGGAGCGCTGAGGTTGACGCGCCACTGCGCCTCATCCAGATCGCGGCTGGCGTCCTGCCGAATAGACGACTGGTTGATGAGGGTCGAGAGGATGAGCCAGATGGCGAAATAGACGATAGCGCGGATGATGAACCAGGTCTGCGACATGTAGGCGTGGCGGTTCTGCATCACCGGGTCCGCAGCCACCTGGACGGGGTCCATCCAGGGATAGATATACTTCAGGCCGATCAAGATCGGAATCATCAGGACCGCCATGAGCCAGAGCATCTTGCTGCCCGCCTCGAAGGGGCGCAGCACCGGATAGCCCCAGTTCGCCCGCACGACGTTGGCGAGCATGGAAAGCACGAAGCAGCCCAGCGCGATGTTCGTCCAGAAGATCCAGCCGAACAGATAGGAGCGCATGCACTCCGCCACGTTGTTCGTGAGCAGGCCGATCACCCAGCCGGCGATTCCCAGCACGGCCAGAATCAGACCGAGAACGCTCAGGGTCGAGTAGAGGGCGGGCAGTGGCTCGCGCGTTTCTGTGTTCGAGATCATGGCTGTTATTCCGGCTGCTGTGAGGTGACTGGCTGTCCCGTATCCGGGTTTATCAGGACCGTTCCGTTCTGCTGGAGTGGCTGCTGCAGGTCGGCGGGCACGTCGTTCATGGTCGCGTCCTGGCTATACTGAAGCACGCGGATCCAGGAGGCGATGGCCCAGCGGTCCCGCGGCTCGATGCGGGAGCCATAGCTGAGCATGGTGCCGTAGCCGTTGGTGATCACGTCGTAGAAATGGCCGATCGGCATCTTGCGGAGCCGGTCTGTATGATAGGAGGCCGGCGGGCGGCGCAAAGCAAAGCCGCGCTGCGCGATGAATCCCTGTCCATCTCCCAGGCGGCTGTGGCAGGGCGTGCAGAAGATGTTGAACCGGTCCTGCCCACGCTCCAGCATCGCCTTGAAGCTGGGGAACGAGCGCACGACCGCGTCCGGGATGCGGGTCACGTACTTATTACCGGAGACGCCGGAAAAGATCGGGTTGTTCGTGCGCAGGTAGTCCGTTCCGTTCGTCGGCAGGCCGCCGTTGATGGCCGGGTTGCTCGCCCAGAGCTGGTTGTACGCTTCCGAGCGGTAGACCGTACCCACCACAGGCTGCCGCTCTCCCTGGCCGTCCGGGAAGAAGGCGGCTTCGCTCTGCGGCTTGACCTTCGGCTGGATCCACATGTCCACGTGACAGCCCGCCAGCAGGACCGCCGCGCTCGCGGCAGCCAGCAAGGTCCAGATTTTTCGTATCGCTGTTCGCTTCATAGTCCGCTTAAGGTCCGCCCGTAAGGTCGGCTGTTCCCCTCTCCTTACGAAGGAGAGGGGGTGAGGTCTATTTTTCCACCTCGGAAACGGCGAGGGGATGCAGGCTCTCCAGGAATTCGCGAGTCTTTACGATATCGAAGTGTGCATCCCTGGCCTCGATCGCCAGAAAGAAATGGTACTGCGAGGCCGTCTCGAAGTTGGGCGTATTGAAGACCGGATGGTAAGGCCGCGGCAGCCCGCTGTAGCCCAGTACGGTCAGCACCGCCGTCAGAGCGGCGAAAAGGATGATGCACTCGAAGGTCACCGGGATGAACGAGGGCCAGCTATGGTAGGGTCGGCCTCCGACATTGAGCGGATACTCAATGCAGTTGATCCAGAACTGAAGCCCATACCCAACGCACATGCCGGTGAGCCCTCCGATGAAGATCGTCCAGGGCACCCGGGCGTCCTCGAACTCCATCGCTTCGGTCAGACCATGCACCGGGAACGGCGTGTAACAGTCCATGCGTTTGTACCCTGCTTTACGGGCTGCCGCCGCCGCCGCCAGGATATCGTCCTGGTTATCGAACTCGGCCACCAGGCCGTAGATGGGAGATACCCTTGCCGCTTCTGCTGCCATGGCTAAGCGTGCTCCTTGGCTGCGCCGAGGCCGGGTTCCTCGTGCCCGTCGCCTTCATGCGCGTGGCGTGGGAAGTGCGTGATCCGATTGAGCAGGTCCTTCATCTCGAACATGTTGATCATCGGAACGTAGCGCACGAACAGGAACATCATGAACGTGAAGAAGCCGAGCGTACCAAAGAAGGTCGCGTAATCCCATATCGTCCCATAGTACATGCCCCAGTAGCTGGGCATATACTCGTGGTGCAGACTCTGCACGACGATCTCGAACCGCTCCAGCCACATGCCCAGGCTAACGATGAGCGAGATAATGAAGAGTGCCGGAACGTTATAGCGCACCTTCTTGCTCCAGAGCAGTTGCGGCGTCAGCCCATTGCAGAGAATGAGCAGCCAGTAGGACGGCCAGTAGGCGCCGAACCACCGGTCGTGCATGATCGCGAACTCGTACCGGTCGCCGCCGTACCAGGCGTAGAACGCCTCGGTCAGGTACCCATAGAAGACGACCAGGCCGGTCGCCAGCATGATCTTGGCGCACCAGTCCAGGTGCTTCATGGTAATGAAGTCTTTCAGGCCGTACCAGGCGCGGATCGGGATCGCCAGCAGGATGACCATGGCGAATCCGGCGTAGACGGCTCCAGCGACGAAGTAGGGCGGGAAGATGGTGGCGTGCCAGCCCGGAATGATCGAGACCGCGAAGTCCAGACTCACGACCGAGTGGACGGAGAGCACGAGCGGCGTAGAGAGGCCGGCCAGGATCAGGTAAGCCGTCTCATAGCGCCACCAGTGCTGCGCGGAACCGCGCCAGCCCATCGCCAGCATGCCGAAGAGCATCTTGATCGGCTTGGCGCGCGCCTTGTCGCGCATGGTGGCGAAATCCGGAACCAGGCCCAGATACCAGAACAACGCCGAGACGGTGATATAGGTCGAGACCGCGAACACGTCCCACACGAGCGGGCTGCGGAACTGCGGCCACATGCTCAGGACGTTCGGGTAGGGGAACAGCCAGTAGGCCACCCACGGGCGTCCGGTATGCAGCAAGGGGAACAAGCCCGCGCACATGACCGCGAACAGGGTCATGGCCTCCGCGAACCGGTTGATCGAGTTGCGCCACTGCTGCCGCAGGAGCAAAAGGATGGCGGAGATGAGCGTTCCGGCATGGCCGATACCGATCCACCAGACGAAGTTGATAATGGCGAAGCCCCACCCGACCGGGATATTGATGCCCCAGATGCCGACGCCTTTGTAGAGCAGCCAGCAGAAGGCCACCAGCATGATGTTCACCCAGAGGAACGCCACGCCGAACACCATAAACCATTGCGCCGGATGCCCTCTCTGGTTGAGCACGACGTTGCCGATCGTATTGTCGATCGTCTGGTAGTTGTGCTCTCCCGTGATGAGCGGCGTTTCGGTGACCACCGCCCCTGCCGGTTGGTAGATCACCGGTTCTTTAACTCGTCCAGGCGTTTGGTCGTCGGTCAACTTGCCACCTCTTCTGCTTCCGCGGAATCGGCCGGGTCGATCGCGGTGTTGGGATTGGTGAATTTCGCCAGGTAGGTCGTGCGCGGGCGGGTGTTCAGCTCGCCGAGCAGGCTGTAGTCCTGCGGCTCGTCTTTGAGCTTTTTGACCTGGCTGTTGGCATCCTTGATATTACCGAACACGATGGCGTTGGTCGGGCAAGCCTGCTGGCAGGCGGTCAGGACCTCGCCGTCCTGGATCTCGCGCCCGGCTCCGTCGTCGGCTTTCTTGGCCTCGATGCGCGCCATGTCGATGCGCTGCACGCAGTAGCTGCACTTCTCCATGACACCGCGGCCCCGGATGGTCACTTCGGGATTGGCCACCAACTGAATGGTGGGCAGGTCGAAATTGCCCGGCATGCGGTTGGGCTGCCCGGCCGCGTACTTATAGAAGTTGAAGCGGCGGACCTTATAGGGGCAGTTGTTGGAGCAGTAGCGCGTGCCGACACAGCGGTTGTAGACCATCATGTTCAGGCCTTCGGCGCTATGCACGGTCGCCGCAACCGGACAGACCGGCTCGCAGGGCGCCAGCTCGCAATGCATGCAAGGTATCGGCTGGAAGTAGGTTCGGGGATTGGCCAGATAATCCGTGTTGCTACGGCCCGTTCCGAAGTAGCGGTCGATGCGCAGCCAGTGCATCTCACGACCGCGCGACACCTGGTCCTTGCCGACGACCGGTATGTTGTTCTCGGCCTGGCAGGCGACGACGCAGGCGTTGCAGCCGATACAGACGTTGTTGTCGATGGACATGCCCCAGGCGTACGTGCCGAACCCTTCATACTTGTGCTCGTGGGTGTGGGCATCTCCATAGAACGATTCGTCGAGCGGCGGATCATGGACCTCAGCATCGTTCCGAACGAAGTCCGGGTTCTTGATGAAGTCCTGCAGCGTCGCGTGCTGAACGGGGTCCCGGCCCGCCATGTTGATGCTGTTGCGCATGTGCGAGCCGACGAGGAAATAACGGCCGCCGGTCTTGGTGATGCTCAGTCCCGGCCCAAACCAGGGCGCGTCGCTGGTGCGCAGGGCATAGGCGTTGAAGCCCGCCTCCTCGGCGTTGCGCCCCCCGCGCTCCCGGCCGTATCCCAGCGAAATGGTGACGGCATTGTCCGGATGGCCGGGCATGGCGTAGACGGCCACCGGCAGGGTCTGCCCGCGATAGTTCAGGGCAACCATGTCTTCCGTGGTCAGGTGAAGCGCCTCGGCGGTAGCAAAGCTCATAAAGGCCGCGTTGTCCCAGACCAGCCGGGAGAGCGTTTTGGGCAGCTCCTGCAGCCAGCCGTTGTTGGCGAAGCGACCGTCCCAGATGGTCGGGTCGGGCATAAAGGCGATCTCGTACTCGCCCCCGGCCCCTCCCCCAATACTAGGGGAGGGGGGACTTGGCGTGATGGCGGCGGCTCGGCCGGCTGCCGGGGTGCGGGCCGGCAAGGCGGTGCCGGGTATCAGGCCGTCGTGGACTACTTTCTCCCAGAAGGCGTCGAAGGTCGGCGACGGCCGGGTACGGCGCCAGTAGCCCTGCACGATATCCAGGCTCGTTCCCGGCGTGTCGGTCAACTCGGAAAGCACCTCATGGGCCGAGCGATTGTCGTAGAGGGGGGCGATCAGCGGCTGCACGATCGAGGTGGTGCCGTCGAAGGCCCGCGCGTCGCTCCAGGCTTCCAGATAGTGCGTCTCCGGCAGATGCCAGCGGCACCGGGCGGAGGTCTCATCATCGAAGAGTCCCAGGTGCGCGGTCAGGGGGACTTTGGTCAACTGATCTTTGAAATTGAGATCGACCGGCGCGTCGTAGACCGGGTTGCCGCCGATAATGAGCAGCATCGTGACTTTGCCGGCCTGCATATCATTGACCAGATCGCGCAGGGAGGCCATGTTGTCGGCAGGAGAAATCTCGACGGGATCGGTGTAGACGACGGTCGTGCCGGCGGCGCCGAGCGCGGCGTTCATGGCATGCGCCAGGGCATGCACGGCAGGCGACTGGTGATCGCCCGGCACGACGACGCAGGCGCCCCGATTGGCCTGCAGATCCTGGACCAGCCCGGAGAGCCACTGCGGTGGGACAGAGGCGGGCAGCGGTCCCGGCGCGGTCACGCCTGCCACGCCGAGCTGCTGGGCCAGCGCGAAGGCGACGGCCTCGACCTCGCTCGCCCGAACGGGGATACGGTGGTCGGCCATCGCGCCGGTGATGTTCGGCATGCTGTCGATAGCATAGAGCCGGTTCATCGTGTTGTGGGCCGGCTGGTTGGTCGAGACCGCCTTCGAGCGCACGCGCCGGGCGTTTCCGAAATCGTGGGCATAGCGCACGTGGCCGGGCATAGAGAGCAGGAAGTTGCTATCCAGCGACAGGATCACGTTGGCCCGGTCGAAGCGGTAGACCGGATTGAGCGGCGCGCCGAAGAGCAGGCGCGTGCCGGCGTAGACGTTGTCTCGATTGACCGGCTCGTACTGGTGCCATTTCGTGCCAGGATACCGCCCGGTAAGCGTGGCGATCTGATCGGCCAGGGTCGGGGAGGTGACGTTGCCGGTCAGGATGCGCAGCCCCGCGCCGCCGCCCGGTCGGGCCAGCGTGTCACGCGCCGCCTTGAGGAAGTCGTCCCAGGTACTTATCTGGCCGAGGTTGGTTACGTTCTGGGCGCGGTCGGGATCGTAGAGATTGAGGATAGAGGCCTGCGTGATCGCGTCGGTGGCGCCCAGGCTGGCGGGGTGGTCCGGATTGCCCTCGATCTTGGTGGGCCGTCCCTCATGACTAGTGACGATGATGCCGATGGCGTCCCCGTTGAAAGGATGGACCGACGCATAGAACAGCGGCTTGCCGGGGATGATCTCGTCGGGGCGCTGCACGTACGGCACGATCTTGCGCGCCGGCAGAAAGCGGCAGCCCGAGAGACCGGCCAGCGCCAGAGACGCCGCCGAGAGCATCAGGAACTTGCGGCGGTCCATCTCGGGCATCAGCCCGCGCGCCTGCTGCGGAAACTCGTCCAGCAGGAACTCCTGAAACTCCTCGGTTTCCGCCAGCTCTTCCAGGCAGCGCCAGTACTGCGGACCGCGCTTGCCTTCCAGCTTCGCGCGGACCTCCTTGAGGTCGAGCCGTTTGTGTTCGTTGTTCTGCATGGATGCGTAATCCTAACACCCTGTTCCTACCGGTGGCAGGTCCAGCAGTCCGTAAGCTGTTTCTTCGTCGCCGTCATATGGTACTTCTCTAGGGTCTGCCGGCCCTTCTCGACCTCTGCCGGGGTGGGATCGTACTCTTCGCCATCGGCCAGGGCGCGCTCCCTGGCGTCTTTCAGATCCCCGCGCTGGTAGTCCTGATACAACTGGAAGACCGCTTTGGCGCCGTCCGGCTGGATGTTACGCTCCGGCTCGCGGTGGCACTTGAGGCACCAGGCCATGTAGAAGTAGCGGCCCTTGTAGGTAATCATCATCTGCTGGACCGGCCCGTGGCAGACGTTGCAGTTGATCCCCCGGTTGATGTGAATGCTGTGATTGAAGTAGACGAAATCCGGGACGCTGTTGAGCTTGTTCCACTGGAGCGGAACGCCGGTATAGTAGCTCTGGCGCACGCGTTCCAGCAGAGGGCTGTTGGTCCAGATCTGCGAGTGGCAGGTCATACAGGTCTGCGTGGGGGGCACGCCGGCGGTCTCGGAGGTCTCCACGCTGGTATGGCAATAGCGGCAGTCGATTCCCAGCTCGGTAGCGTGGTGCTCGTGGCTGAAGGGCACCGGCTGGTCGAGGACGACCTTGGCATTGGTACCATACGGGGAGCGGGTGACGGCACTGCTGGCGACGATGATTACGGCGGGGAGAGCCAGAGCCGCCAGGAGACTGAGGCGGGCCAGCGTGTTGTGGATGGGAGAAAAGACCTGAGCCATCTGGTGCTCACTATCCTTCAGGGAAATCAGCGGGGCGAAGCCGAAGGCGTGCGCTCGGTCCGAACCGCAAGAAGTATACCTGTGTTCCTATCCGGTGAGTCAAGAACAGACTCCGGCTGATTGTGCCTTTTTTCACGATACCGGGCGTAAGACCAGCCTATCAGGCGGGCGCTAAGGTTTCTCAGCGTCGGAATGGGAGAATCCGCACGGGGATTCGGCGGCAGAGCCGGAAGACCAGGATTTCAGTCTGGGCCTGCCGGTCAGGTGAACTGACCGCATGATTATAGCACACACTCTACGTCCTTGTATACAGTGCCCCCGCATTCTTACGGGCCGTATGGCACCCCTAGTACGTCCCCTGTTCCAAAAGGTTCCCTGATTACGGGGTTAAAACCCCGTGCTGGAACGCGAAGCGGCAAAGCCGCCTGTCAGGCGGTTCGTTTACGACCCGGTAACTAAATCCGAATCGCGCTGTCGACGGCCATGATCAGAAACAGGAGCGCCAGGTAGATCATCGAGTAGTGAAACAACGAGACGGCCTGCCGCCGCTCCGGGCTGCGATAGAGTTGGAAGCTGCGCGCCAATAACGAGGCGTTGAGCAGGAGCGCAGCGACCAGGTAGATCCAGCCGACTTTGCCCTGCGCGAAGGGCAGCAGGGAGATGATCGCGGTCAAGATGGCGTAAAGGCCGATCTGCAGGACCGTGGCCCGCTCGCCATAGACGACCGGCAGCATCGGGATTCCGGCCCGCGCGTAGTCGTCTTTAATGAGCAGCGCCAGCGCCCAGAAGTGGACCGGCGTCCAGACGAAGATGATGGCGAACAGGTACCAGGCAAGGACGCTCAGATGCCCGGTAACGGCCGCCCATCCCACCAGCGGCGGAAACGCGCCGGCCGCTCCGCCGATGACGATATTATGCCAGGTACGCCGCTTCAGGCAGAGCGTATAGACGATCACATAAAAGGCCAACCCGGCTAGAGCCAGCATGGCCGTGAGAAGATTGGCCGCGCCCCAGAGGAGGGCAAACGAGCCGAGCGCCAGCCCGAAGGCGAACAGCAGCGCCCTCGAGGCTGGAATGGTCTGCGTGACCGTAGGCCGGCGGGACGTGCGCGCCATGCGAATGTCGATGTCGCGGTCGATGACCATGTTGATGGCGTTCGCCGCTCCGGCGGCCATGTAGCCGCCCGCAGCGACAGCCAGAAACAGGCTCAGTCCCGGCCAGCCGTGCGCCGCGATGACCATCGCCGCCAGCGTCGTGAACAGCAGCAGGCTGATGACGCGAGGCTTGGTGAGCGCGAGATAGTCTCGCCACGTAGCCGCATGGGTCACGCGGGCGGCGACGACCGCTTCCTCCGGCGCTCCTTCCGGCAGCTCGATACGCGGCGACTCCTGGGCCAGCGCCGCCACCGACAGCAGGATTACGGCGATCCAGAGCAGGTCCGCCACAAACAGATGGAAAAGCTGCATTCGGACCGGCGCCAGCAGGACCAGATTCAGGGCGCCTACTCCCAACTCCGCCAGGAACAGGCCCGCGACCCAGCGCGCGATCCGCTTCACGAGCGACGTCGGGCGCAGATGGCTGACCAGCCCGGCAATCAAGACCAGATACAGTCCGACCGACACGGCGATGAGCGGATGGATCCAGCGCAGGCGGATGTAGAGTGGAGCGGTCGCGGAGATATCCTGCTGCAGCCCGGCCAGCAGGCTTTTGGAAGGAAAGAGCGTATCGCCAAGGGCCGTCACCGCGCCGCTGATGCCCAGCAGCAGCGTGGCCGCCAGCGCAAGGAGGAGCGCCGGCCCGATGACCCCCTGATTGCGAAACCGGGGAAGGAGAGGACTACTTCCCCCACCCTGACCCGACGAAGGAGGCAACGATCCCGCATCGGAACCCCAGAAAGCGGTCAGGGCCAGCGCGCCCAGCAGCATGAAGGCATTGGTCAGGTGCGCGCCCATCACGAGCGCGCGGAGCGCCGAATCGTTATGGGCCACCAGCCGGAAATGCACGAGGACGGCTCCAAAAAGGGCCTCCGTGCAGGTGAACGCCAGGCAGAGAATGGCGGTCAGGCGGGCCGGGTGGCGGCGGGGAAGGATGCGAAACGCCCAGACCAGGGTGAGCAGCGCCAGAGGCAGCAGCGGCGTGGTCGAGAGGCGGTGGGACAGTTCGATGAGGGTGGCCAGCGGAGAGTGCTTCAGGGGCATCACCTGTCCGTTGCAGAAAGGCCAGTGTCCGCCGCATCCGTCTCCGGAACCGGTGGCCCGCACGTAGGCGCCCCAGACGATCACCACCAGATTGTAGGCCAGCACGCCCCAGACATACCGGGCGAACCGGGTTCGGGTCATGAGATTCTTCTCCAGCGAGGGATCTGGTTGAGAGTATACCCGGAAAATGCTGACCGGGTGAACGGGTGAAGAGTGACCGGGAGAAAAGCCCCCACTCCGATTTTAGGGAAGGGGAGAGTTCAATTTGAATCTCCCCTCTGCTTACGAAGGCGAGGCAGGCAGGGCCGCAAGGCCCGTGGTGACAGGAGCCCCGTGGTAAGTTAGGGGGTGAGGTCTCTCCCCCTCAGCTTTTCGGCGTGCCGACCTGAATGGCATCTACAATCTTGACATTCGAGCCGACCGTATCTGAAACGATACGATCCGCAAGCGCTTTCTGAGAGGCATTCGCGACAGTACCGCTTAAGGTAACTATCTTGGTATTGGGACTTGTCCCATCCTGCGTAGAGACGTCGATGTGAGATCCGTTAAGCTTCGCGCTGGCGCCAAGCGCTTTCTTGACCTGGAAGGTCACATCTTCATTACTCATCGCCTTCCCGATGTTATGGGCTAAGTTCTGCGCGCCATGCTCGATTTTCTGCCCGGCTTGCTGCAGGTTTTGATTTGTCTGTTGCTGCTGTTGGGGCGAACATCCAGCCAGGATCAGCCCAAGGCCCAGCAGAGGCCATCCCTTCTTAAACATAGTGGTCTCCTCTTCCGGCCAATCCACCTTATGCGGAAGACGGGAGAGGCGTGCGTTCTGTTCCGGAGACCATACAAGAGGGTTCACGGCCTAAACTTTTGATCTATTTTTCGCCTCGAATTGGCAAATTGGGAAGGAGAGACAGGCGATGGCAGAGAATACTATATGCGTGTGTTTATTCTAAATGGAGGTACGGTATGCGTAAACTCTCACTCCTCGCCTTGCTGGCCGCTCTGTGGTTTATTTTCCTGCCGGGCGCAGCGCACGCCCAGAACTACAGCGGCTCGTACACCCTGCCGGACGGCACGAAGGTGACCTACGATGTCACCCTCAATGGCAATACGTTCACCGCGTCCGCGCAGGCCGTCACCACCAGCGGCACGACCTACGATCTGACCGGGTCGGGGACCATCACCTATTCGGATGGCCGCTACCACATCACCGGCACGATCACGGCCACCGGCCCGAACGGGACGAAGACGGTCAAGGTGTTCGCGGCGGGCGCAACTCTTCAGGCCGCCATCAAGCGGTTTCTCTATAAGGTCTACTACGACCTGACTCATTGAGCGCCTTCCTTTAAATGGAGATTTCCCTCCCGCGGCGGTATCCCCAGTGTTGTGGATACCGCCGCGTTTTTTCGTCCATAATAATGGCGTGTGACCGCTCGCTGCACAAGCGGCTATCTTCGGAGGTTCGTTATGAAACCCGCCATCAACCGCCGCCAATTTCTGGGAGGAACCGCTGCCGCTCTGGCACTGGAAGCCGATAGCGCTCATGCCGAAGCGCCCTGCCACCCTTCCTCTGCGCCAACGGAACGGCCGAAGAAATCGGTGATGTTCACCATGCTGCCGGAGAATCTGAGCCTGGAGGCGCGGTTCCGGCTGGCTCGCGATATAGGTTTCGAGGGGGTCGAGGCGCCGCCGGTCGCCGACGAAAGCGAGGCGAAGGTGATGCGCGCCGCCGCGGAGAAGGCCGGCCTGCCGATCCACTCCATTATCTACGGCGGCTGGGAAGCCCCGCTTTCCAGCTCCGACCCGGCGGTCGTGGCGCGCGGCCTGGACAGCGCCCGCCATGCGCTGCAGTGCGCCCGATGGATGGGCGCCGAGGACATCCTTCTGGTGCCCGCCGTAGTGGATGCCCGGACCCGCTACGTCGATGCCTGGGAGCGCTCACGCAAAAACGTGCATGCGCTAATCCCAGCCGCCGAGAAGCTGGGCGTAATGATCTGCATCGAGGAGGTCTGGAACCACTTCCTGCTCAGCCCGCTGGAGTTTGCCCACTACATCGATTCGTTCCGGCACCCGCTGGTACAGGTCTATTTCGACGTGGGAAATGTGGTCATTTTCGGCTGGCCGGAGGACTGGATTCGCACGCTGGGCCGGCGCATCAGGAAGGTGCATCTCAAAGACTTCAAGCGTGCCACCTATCAGTTCGTGCCGCTGCTGGAGGGGGATGTGGACTGGCCGGAGGTGCGTCGGGCGTTCGCGGAGGTCGGCTACCACGGCTATCTCAACACCGAGTTGCCCGGTGGCGACGAGGCCTATCTGCGCGATGTCAGCGCCCGCGTGGACAAGATATTGGGGACTGGGGACTAGGGATTGGGGACTGGTGAAAGTCTTTGTTGGAGGCATCTCCCCCTGCAGCTAAGCTTTTCCCTAGTCCCCAGGCGCGCAGCGCCGAAGTCCCCAGTCCCTAGTCCCTGCTTTTAGAAGGCGAAGGGTTTGCCGAGCATCTGCTGCCAGCGCTTTTGTTGCTCCGGGCTGAGAACGGCCAGCGTCTTCTCCCCGGCCTCTTGCCGGGCCTGATCGATCTCTTTTTGCGCTTTCGTCATGCGGGCCCTAATCTCCTCGACGCTTGGCGGAGCCGGTGCAGTTTGTGACGCTCCCACCGTGCCTGCCCCGTTAAAGCCGGGCCGGGCCTGCATGCGGATATTCACGACAGCCGCCTGATAATCCCGAAGGACCGCCGCAACCTTATCGCGCTGCTCCGAGCTCAACTTCAGCGCATCCGCCACCTTCGGATCGGCCAGCGCCAGCGGTCCGCGCCATTGCAGGTCCAATTCTCGCAGGCGCTTGACTTGCGCGGACTTTAAAACTCCCTCCGCTCGCTTCGCCATCTCGGCGGGAAAGCTCTCCATATAGGCTCTTTGCTGGGCCATCCGCTGCTGAAACTGAGCGCGATGCTCCTCCGGTGTCTCGTTCGCTTCCTCCGGGTTGCCTGCGGCAGCGGCGCGCATCCGGCTCAGGATCTCGTCATGAGACTTGGCCTGCAGATCGGCAAGGGCTTCGCGCTGGTGGTCGTCCAGGCCGATCTCCGTACCGACCTCCTTATGGGCCATCAGCAGGACCCATTCCGTGGAATGCGTGGGATCTTCCGGTCGAAGAGCGCCGGGAATAAGCATGGGCATTCCGGCGCCGAATGGCGGTGGCGGGCTGCCCGTGCCAGCGCCCTGTGCCACGGCGGACGCTCCCAGGCCGAAGAGCAAAGCGACCGTTGCGGCGGTCGCGATAAAGGTCGTGCGAGAATGGTTCACGTAGATAATACTCCTCTCCTGCCTCCGCCCAGCGCAACAGCCGCGCGCCGGAATGGAGATAGCACTCTATGCATTGTACAGCAATTCCGCTGCTTCGTCCAGCCAGGTATCGGGCACGCCACGGGGCTATGCGAACAGTTCGGTGTTCCTTGCGTAAAGAGATTGAATTACAAGGAGCCGCAAGACCTGTAAGGTCCTTTTGCGTGTCAAAGCGTTATGGGCATCTCGCTGAAACCGGAACATCTCAAACGGTACAAAGATATTGCGCGCCTGCTGATCAAGTACGGCCACTCCGATCTGCTGCCGACAGCCGGCCTGGAAGAGGCGCTGCCGGCGTCGGAGCGTGAGACCGAGGTCGTGTCCGACCCGCAGGCCGAAGAGCTGGCGGACGACCTGGAGAAGATGGGACCCATCTTTATCAAGCTGGGCCAGATTCTCTCCTCCCGCGCCGATCTGCTGCCGCCGTCTTACCTCAAAGCGCTCTCTCGCCTGCAGGACCGGCTGGAGCCGTTCCCGTTTTCGGAGGTGCGGGAGATCGTGGAAGAAGAGCTGGGCGTGCGGCTCACCAAAGCGTTCTCTTCCTTCGATCCCACGCCTATCGCCGCCGCCTCGCTCGGCCAGGTTCACCGCGCCGTCCTGCACGACGGCAAGCCGGTCGCCGTCAAAGTGCAGCGGCCGGGTATCCGCAAGCAGATCGCCGAGGACATGGAGGCGCTGGAGACTATCGCCGAGTTTCTGGACAAGCACACGCAGGCGGGCGAGCGCTACCGGTTCACCCAGGTTCTTGACGAGTTCCGCGCCGACCTGCTGCGCGAGCTCGACTACCGGCAGGAAGCCCGCAGTATGGAGCGAATCGGCGAGAACCTGGCGGAGTTTGACCGGATCGTGGTGCCGCGTCCAATCGCCGACTATACGACCTCCCGCGTGCTTACGATGAATTATATCCGCGGTACGAAGGTCACTACGCTCAGCCCACTAACGAGGATGGAGATCGACGGGGAGGCGCTGGCCGAGCAGTTGTTCCGCGCCTACCTCAAGCAGATCCTCGTGGACGGGTTCTTCCATGCCGACCCGCATCCGGGCAATGTTTTCATTACGGATGATCGCCGGATCGCATTGATCGATCTGGGAATGGTCGGCCACCTCACCCCCTCCCTGCAGGAAAAACTGCTCAAGATACTGATCGCCATCAGCGAGGGCAACAGCGAGGAGGCCGCCGACATTGCGGTGGGAATCGGGGATATTCAGAAGGATTTCAAGGAAGCGGAGTTCCGAAGGCGGGTCGCGGAGATCATTTTCGGGCAGCAAGGCGCCAAATCGGCCGACATCCAGGTGGGCAAAGCGATGCTGGCTTTCTCCCAGACGTCTGCGGACAACGGCATCTGGATGCCGCCGGAGCTGACGATGCTGGGCAAGGCGCTCTTGAATCTCGACGAGGTCGCCCGCACGCTGGCCCCGGAGTTCGATCCCAACGAATCGATCCGCCGCAATACCGCCAGCCTCATCCGTCAGCGCGCCTTCAAAGAGCTCTCGCCCGGAAACGCTCTCTCCGCCGCCCTGGAGGTCCGCGACTTTGTCGAGGAGATGCCCCGCCGCGTCAATCGCATCCTGGACATGCTGGCCAAGAACCAGTTAAAGATCAATGTCGAAGCCTTCGACGAGAGCACGCTCATCGAAGGCTTTCAGAAGGTCGCCAACAGAATTTCGCTGGGGGTGGTGTTGGCCGCGCTCATCATTGGAGCCGCCATGCTCATGCGCGTCGAGACTCATTTCCAGCTCTTCGGCTATCCGGGCCTGGCGATGATCTGCTTCCTGGTCGCCGCCGGCGGGGGATTCGCCCTGATCCTCAGCATCCTCATCAACGACACCTGGCGCCGCCGCTCCTAGCATCCTGCCAGCTATATTAGATGAGGAAATCCTATGGACCACAGGGAGCAAGCGTTTAGATATCTAATGTCCGAGTTCTCCCAACGAATTCATCTAGGTTGAGAATGGCTCGTCGTATGGCGCGGTAGTCATCGGGAGGTACCTCAATATAAGATGTTTCATCTTCATCTCCAGATTGAAGTAGCCCGAGAGGAGCGCGATCAGTCCCTTTGAGGTCTACATAGCAGCCATAATCTAATTCATAGACATCGTACCGAATGCCTGGTTGGTCACGTGCCGATATATTTCTTTTCATAATATGAAGGAGCCTGGCATCAAACAGAGTATTAATCAGCTCGTTATCTATATTGCTACGCAATAGAAAGGCCCGCGCACGTCTTTCCCCTATCACCTTGTCAACAATCCAATGCAGAAGATCGTGAGCATCTTCGTTCGCCTTTATTGCAGCATCCTTATCTCGTTGGTACCAATTGCGAGCTGCTGTATTTATGTGTGCCATTGATATACGGTCATTTAGAGCCTTTTGGGCCGCATGACTGATGATATTAATAGCATCCCTCGGAACCCCTTCTGTAGCTCGAACAAACTCATCGAAAACATTACGTTGTGTAAATGCGTGCCGTATTAATTCGTCGGAATATTGTGGGCCAGAAGCAAGTTCAAGCTCGTCTGTTTCCCTATAATGTTTAAACAGTAATTCTTGAAAAAAGTCCTTGGCACGCTCCTCATCATTATCAAACACCATGTAGTCATCCAGATTAAGATCTGCTGAAATGTCCGCACCAAGTTCAACCCCTATATAATCTCCGTGTCCCGTGATAAGACGGAATCTCGACCTTTGCTCAATAGCAGCTATCTTTACAGTTATCTTTGCTACGGGGAACATTGATCTTTTTAAGAGATCGGCAAGGTAGGGCTGAAGTTCCAACGGAACACTGCTCCATTCGTCGAGTAGTACCCAAAGCCGTTTGTTCCCCATTGCATCCGCGATATCATTGAACACTTGCCCTAGCGCGCCAAAATGTACGCGATGTTCTGCTACTCCAGACTCAGTAATTCGCTGCTCCACCTGATTCTTTTGTTTTTGCTCGGTTGTTTCACCATAAGAAACCTTTAGCCCTTTTTCACTAAGAGAGGCTTCAGCTTTCGATTTATCGCTTGTATCGATGCTATCTAGCATTTTATTCTCGCGCTGAACTGTCCCAATAACAGCTATCTCAGTTATTGCATCTGACAATCTATCGAGTAGCGGACCTGTCCGAGAAAGATCAAGTTCCTCAGCCAAGTCTACAAAGAACTCATATAGGCCGGTATAGATAGCTTTTACGGAATCTATTAGCAGTCCGGTAGCGCGATGAGAAATTGGTAAGGATGCATCATTATATAGACCGCCAGTAGATCCGATAGTTCGCATATCTATATAGACTGCTATGTCGCCCCGCTCTCTCCTTGTCTCAGCCAGATAAGAAAATGCGTGTGTCTTGCCTGTTCCTCGCCGACCATATAAAACTTGATGGTCAATATTAGATAAAAGTGTAAATAGCGGACCAACATCAACAAAGGTCGCCACAAGTTTTGCTCGATCACTAGTTTGCTCGGCGCGCTTTGGGAGTTTCATAAACGCTGTGTTTATTAGTTTGTTCATACCTTCCTTCATAATGCTTGCTTTCCTACTAGATGGAACATTTCGTCTTGGTGCAGCACAAAGTACAGCCTGCAAATGGCTTTTGTGTTTTAGCAGGAAGTCTCAGCTTTGTGCGCCTTTTCGCCCGCCAGGGCGATTGTCCGAAGGACCCCTAGTCAGGTCGTTCACGGCTCGGCTGAATGATCGGATCAAGCTTCGGCCTCTGGCTCCTGTGTGAACTCTTCGCCGTCATGGGTGAGGATGGTCGGTGAATCGTCGATGACGGTCGCGATGTGGACGGGCCGCTTCCAGAGCAAATAGATGTTCTTGAGCGTGCGGGCCGTGTAGTCCAGGTCGAGCGGCTTGCCATCATAGGCGTGGGTAAGCAGCAGCTCGCCGTGCCGGTTGTAGTCGGCGTCCTCCACGTAGATGATGGGGATGCCGAAGTTGGTCATGGAGTCGACCAGGGTATCGCGCACGCGCTCCCAGTCCGTATCCTGCACGACCCAGGCCATCTCCCCGTTGACCTCTTCCAGCTTGTAGGTATACATGTCCAGCTTGGAGATCAGGCCGCGCGTCAGGTACTTGCGCAGGAAGGAGATGTCGGCCTCGTCCCGGCGCACCTCGAACACTTTCTTCAGGCCCTCGCCGCTCGGCCGCCGCAGCTTTTCGCCGCGCCAGTTCTCTTCCGGATAATCCTTATCCTCTTCGCCGTTCCAGCGCCGCTCGATGTCGTGCAGGATGTTGTAACCGACGTAGTAGGGGTTGATGGACATGCGCGAGCCGGGCGACAGTACCGCCGCGTGCATGCGCCGGAACTCCAGGTGCTCTTCGGGCGTGAGCGGCAGGTCCGTCAGAATGCGCTCATGCCAGAAGGAGTTGTGGTTGATAAAGCCGTTGGCGACGTAGGCGTGCGCCTCATCCACCGTGATGTCGTACACGTCTGCCTTGCCATGATCGATCTTCACGATGGTATCGGCAGAATCTTCGCGGCAGAACCAGCGGCGCGCGTTGACGTAATGGTGCAGCGCCAGACACTTGCGCTCCAGGTCAAAGCCGATCTCTTTGTGGAAGCGGGCCGCCGAAGCGCCCGTGATACGCACCTGGACGCAGCCATCCGCCTGCTCCCTACTTCGGGAGAGAATGCCAAAGTTCAGCAGCAGGATCTGGACGGTCCGCGCCATCTCCCGGCTGGCCGTCGAGAGGATCACGCCGCCCTTGCCGGCATAGGCATCGGCATCGAAGTAACCGCGTAGAAAGGCGGCCATGACCGGGCGCGGCGAGCGCAACACCGGGTCGGGTATCTGCTTCGCGCGTGCTCGCGCCTTCAGATCGATACCCAGGCTGGACAGGAAGCGAAGCAGCTCCCGCGAGTGGACCTCGAGCCGCCAGCGATTGCCGGTCCCGGTATGATCGGGCCGCAACGTAGCGGGAATGCCGAGCAAACACTCGATCTGCTGCGCCAGCTCCTGTGCGTAGTCCGTATCGCCGCAGGTCAGGCAGATGCCGGATTTGGTAACGTTGCCGTCCCCCACAAAATAGCCGAGAAGATGGGCCAATCCTTCCGTCAGGAATGCCGGCAGGCGCAGCGATTGGCGCGTGGTAATCTTCTTGCCAACCCTGCCCTCTTTGTAACTCTTTTGCGCGAGCGCCGCATCGATCTGCTGCGCTTTGAGCGTGTTCTTGCCTGCCCGATGGCGCAGCACCGTCCAGAGTGACGTTTCCGCTGCGGCGGCGATGTCGGTAAGTGTGGTGTCCGGCTCTGCCGGTGCGTAATCGAGCGCCACAGACTGCTGCGGCCAGACTTCCGTGCCGATGGCGAGCGCCACACGATCGTCGGCTTTGAGGTCTTTGAGGAAAGCCCAGGAACCGTCCGCTAACTGCACGCGATGCTTGAGCGCTCCCTCGATGCTGTATCCCCGCCGCGTGGTGATGCGGATGGTAGGAACCTGTTCCTCTTTATGAAAATCCGTGATAGCATGCCTGGCGCCGCTGCCGCCGCTTCCGACGTGCAGCTTCTCGCCCCGACCTACTAGGTTGTCGAACCGCGATAATCCGCGTTCTGTGATGACCAGGCTATCGCCGACAGCGCAAGCCCAGCCCTCGTTGATGATCTTGGTGCGCATCTGAGGGATGAAGTAGATCATCTCCTCGCGGAGCATATTGATGACGTCGCGCTGCCAGTCTTCCAGCTCCGGCGCGTAGTCGCGCAGGAAGCCGAGCAAGTCTTTCTCCGGCTCCGGCGGGAACTTGCGCGGCCGGGGTGCCTCCGGACCCATCTTGTTGCCGGAGATATCCCACAGGTCATCGTATTCGGTGGGCGATTTGGAAGGTCGGCGGCGCTCCGCCTCGTACTCTTGTGGAGATTTGTGGCGGAACGAGGCCGTCAGGCCTACGTCGAAATGCTCCTCGATGGAGAGCACGGCATCCAGAAACTCCTCGACGACCAGCGGCCCGAACTCTTCCTCGTATTTGCGGATCCGGTTGCCGTGGACGCGCACCTTCTCGATCATGTCCCGGTCCGTATGCTCGAAATAGACGTTGTTCTTGAAGAAATCGTTGTGGCCCAGCACATGCGCGACGACGAACTTATGCGCCAGCATGGAGTTGCTGTCGAGCAGAAAGGCCTGGCAGGGATCGGTATTGAAGACGATCTCATAGATCTTGGCCATGCCGTACTCGTACATCGTCTTCTGCCGGTGATAGTCGCGTCCGAAGGTCCAGTGCGAGAAGCGGGCGGGCAGGGCATAGCTGCCCAGCTCATAGATGACGTGATCGGGCACGACCTCGAAGTGGGTCGGATAGAAGTCCAGCCCGTAACTGACGGCCTTCTCCTGAATAATGTCGATCCACTTTTCCAGTTCTTCGCGTTCGCTCAGGTTCATCTTATTCTACTTCCTGCACTTCCGGATGCTTGCTGAAAAACCTCTTCAACGCCGGCCAGACATCTTCTTTGGAATTGATCTTCACGAGGCAGACGCGCGGCTCGTCGGCGAAAGCTTCCTGGTAGGCCTGGCCGAGCGGCGCGAAATGGGGCGACTGGCTCCAGACGTCGTTGGCGATCTCGCCGTAGCCGACCAGGTTGGAGATGTCCACCATCTGCTTGACCAGCTCGACACACTCGGCGTCTCCCCAGTTGTAGCCGTCCGAGAAGAGGAACGGATAGATATTCCACTCGCGCGGATTGTACCGCTTCTCGATGATGTGCATCGCCAGCTTGTACGCCTCGCTCATCTTCGTGCCGCCCGAGTCGCCCAGGCTGAAGAAAGAGTGCTCGTCTACCTCTTTGGCTTCCGTGTGGCAGGTGATGAAGACGATCTCGGCGCTGGCGTACTTCTTGCGGAGGAAACGCAGCATCCAGAAGTAGAACGAGCGGCAGATGTAGGCTTCGAACTCGCCCATTGAGCCGGAGACGTCGCGCATGGCAAAGACGACGGCGTTGCGCTGCGGCTCGGTGACGACCTCCCAGGTCTTATAGCGGCGGTCTTCGTTGCGGATTTCCCAGCCCGGCTTGCCCGCCAACGCGTTGCGCTTGTAGGCTTCCAGCAGGGTGCGCTTGCGGTCCAGGTTGCTGGCGATGCCGCGCTTGCTGATGCTGTTGAACTCCGTGTGCTCGGAGACGATCTGCTTGACGCCGCGCTCCTCCAGGTTGGGCAGGTGCAGGTCCTCGAACACCAGCGCGGTCAGCTCCTCCAGGGTCAGCTCGGCCTCGTAGAAGTCCACGCCGGCCTCATGCCCGGCCTCTTTGCCCGTACCCTGGCCGTTCTGCTGCGGCGCGCGTCCGAGCACGTCGCCCGGCTTCGTGCCGCCATTGCCCTGGCCAACGCGCTCCCGCTCCTGGTCGTCGAAGCGGATGCGCGGCAGCTCCAGGCCACGGATCGGAATTTTGACGATCTTGCCCTGGTCCGCCGTGATAATGTCTTGCTGGCTGATGATGTCGCCCAGATTGCGCTTGATGACCTCTTTGATCTTCTCATTGTGCCGCTGGCGGTCACGATCCGCGCGGCGGTGCAGGTCCCAGGTATCCGCGCTCAAGGAAAACTGCGACATAGTTTCACACCTCTTCCGAAGGCCCCCACCCCCTTCCCCTCCCCCAATTTTAGGGGAGGGGAGATTTTGTTCTTCTCTTGTGCCCCTGTTCGTGGGTAGGAGAAGCTTTAGGGAGAAGGTATTAGCTTTCATCAAAGTCCCCCCTCTCCCAAATTTGGGGGAGGGGAAGGGGGTGGGCGCCTGATGGGTCTTACCGGTTCAGCAGCGTTCCGACGTAGCGGAGCAACTCGTTGGCCGATTCGGGCGTGTAGCCCTGTTCCCGGCACATCCGGTCCACGACCTCGTTGATCTTCTTAAGCTGCTCGGCGTCCGGCGTCTTGGTGCTCGTCGTGATCTTGACGATGTCCTTGAGGTCGGCGAACAGCTTCTTCTCAATGGCTTCTTTCAGGCGCTCGTCCGAGGAGACGGAGAAGGTCGATCCACGGCGCATCAGAGAGGCGACCGAGCGCATCACGCCTTCGCGGAACTCGCGCTTGGCGTTCTCTGTGACGCCGATCTGCTCCTCAATGGAGCGCATCAGCCGCTCGTCCGGGTCCACGTCCTCGCCTGTGATCGGGTGCTTGACCTTCTCGCGGTTGCAGTAGGCCTCGACGTTATCGACATAGTTATCCAGAAGCGTCTTGGCCGACTCCTCGTAGGAGTAGACAAAGGCGCGCTGGACCTCTTTCTTAGCCATCTCGTCGAACTCTTTGCGAACCTCGTCGATAAAGCCCAGCAGCTTGCGCCGCTCCTCCTCGTTGTTGGTGTATTCGGTGATGCCGTCGCGCAGCGAGCGCAGCACGTCGATAGGCGTGACGTACGCCTTTCCCCCTTTGACCAGGGCCGAGGAGATGCGGTTGATGATGAAGCGCGGCGACACGCCGGTCATGCCCTCGTCCAGATACTCATCGTGCAGCTCCCGAACGTGGCGCTGGTCCCAATCGCCGACCTGCTTCTCCCCATCGTAGAGCTTCATCTTGGTCATGAGCGATAGGCCCGCCTTCTTGCTCGGCTTCAGGCGCGTCAGAATGGCGAACATCGAGGCCACGCGCAGGGTGTACGGCGCGATGTGGAAATGCGACAGGTCCACGTCGGCGCCGAGGCCCAGGTCATGCACGTCGCTCTGGCCGATCAGCTTCTCGTAGATCCGTACTTCTTCGCCAACGCGCAGATTGTACGGCACTTTCACCACGAAGATGCGATCGATCATCGCCTCATTCTCTTTATTGGAGAAGTAGGAGTTGTATTCATATTCGTTGGTATGGGCGATGACCATGACATCACAATAGATAAGTGCGAAGCGGCTGGCCTTGATGGTCTGCTCGCCAGCGACGGTGTTGAGCTCGTAGAGGAAGCGCTTCTCCGCCTTGAGCATCTCAATGAATTCCATCACGCCGCGGTTGGCGATGTTGAGCTCCCCATCAAAATTATAAGCGCGCGGGTCCGATTCCTGACCGAACTCGGTGAGGGCCTGGATGTTGACGCTGCCGGTCAGTTCGGCCACATCCTGGCTCTTGGGATCGGCCGGCTTGAAGGTACCGATGCCGATTCGGTGGCGCTCGGAGAGGAAGACGCGCTGCACCGGCACGTTGTGGATGTTGCCCTCCCACTCGTGCTCCAGGCGATAGCGGCAGACCGGGCAGAGATCGCCTTCGATGTAGACGCCGAACTGCTTTTTGAAGTCGGGGCGCAGCTCCTCCGGAATGAGATGCAGCGGCTCTTCATGCATCGGGCAGCCTTTAATGGCGTAGGTCGCGCCCTGATCGGTCTTGCTGTACTTCTCCATGCCGCGCTTCATCAAGGTCACCAGCGTGGACTTACCGCCGCCGACCGGGCCGACCAGCATGAGGATGCGCTTACGAATATCCAGCCGGCGCGAGGCCGGATTCAAGTACTCCTCGACCAACTGCTGCAGGGTGCGCTCCATGCCATACAGGTCCTCCAGGAAGAACTTGTATTTGCGCGGCTGGCCATCCTCGCCGTCCTCGACGCCGGCAGCCATGATCATGTTATAGCTGCGCGCATGCGCCAGGTCGGCGACCTTGGGGTTCTCGGAGACGATCTTCAGATAGTCGGCAAAAGTGCCCTCCCAGGCCAGCGCCCGCTCCTGGCTGCGCTGTTCCTCAACCTGTTTCAGAAACTCCGATGGGTTAATAGTAATCCCCATGAATCTCTACCTCCTGTGCCACCTGTCCTCTGGCGCCGATCCGCCGTAGTGCGAAAAGAACAGGCCGGCCGGCGGACGAAATACGCGCCGCCAAATATACCGATGAATCAAAAAGTCCCGGTGGAAGCCGTGGCCCTGCCCACCGAGACGGCGACTTCATGATCTGACCGTACGATTGTTAGGAACAGGCCACCGGACGCCGTCCCATAAAGGGAAGCGACGCCGGAACTGCTGGCGCTCCATGGCGGGGCAGCCCTATGCGGTCGGCATATCAGCGAACGCCCCATCAATTGGATTATATCATAATCCGCCAGTTCCGACTAGACCCTATTTTTAAGCCCGTATCCCGGTGTTTTAACGAGCTATCCTCCTATTATCGGCAGCCACCGGAGATTTCCTGCCGGAAAATTTTCCGGCTCTGAATTCCCGTGCCAGTCGTCCTATGTCTACTCTCCTATACGATGACCGATCGATTTCGTGTTAGCCGCCTGGTGAAATCCGCGATGGCGGGCAATTCCGAGCGTATAACGTCCTGTTTGCTCGCATTGTTCCCGTTTTAGCGCCAGCCGGCACGCACCACGATGCCGTCCGGATCGTTGGGATAGCGCAGGAGGACAGTATCGCCTTCCTGAATGGCTTCCAGCGAGACCGGACGGCCCAGCCGGTCGAAGCCTCGCGCGCCAAGAAGCTGCCGGCTGCCCGCATAGAGGCGTGCAACCCCCATTGTGCCGAGCGGGCCGCGCGCGAAGAAGGCGGTCTCTGCGTCTGTTTCGATCCGGGCCTGCACGCGGCCGGAGACGAAGGCGATAGAGGGGCGCGATGCATTCGTATCCAGGTCGCAGAGCAGCGCGAGCGAATCGGACGGGATCGTGCGGTGGGTCGCGACGGAAAGCGTGGGGGAGAGCAGGTCGATAGTACGGCCCTCGACCGGCTCGGCTTCTCGGAAGGTGCGTATAATCGTGTAGCGACCGCGCCGCAGGCGGAGGCTGCCGGGTTCGGCGTAAGGGCTTCCGGCGCGCTGGGCGGCATATTGGGTCAGGGCGCGCAGCAGCGCCGCGCTGCGCTCGCTCGCCGAGAAAAAGCCAGGCGCGATGCCCACATTGAGCACGAGGCCGCGGCCTACATTCGCCATCCAGACCGGCGTTCCCCCGGATCGCAGGTTGTAAAGGGGAATCAGGCTAGCGCCTGATTCGGCGTTGGGCGTTGAGCGTTGGGCGTCAGGAGCTGCAACTTCGCTCTTTTGCCCATCATGGATAGCCTGTTTAGGCTGAGGAGCAGTAGATTTTTCCCCAACGTCGAACCTTCGGAACGCCCAACGCCCATCGCTCATTGGTGGATAGAGGGTGGCGGGATAGGCCGTGCCGATGCGAAGGCGCGGGAGCGCCTTCGCCAGCGCCTCTTCCGTTCCCGCATTCAGCAGCGTGTGGCCGAAATCGGGCTGCGCCGAAGCGGCCGAGACCTCGAATCCGTTACCCATATCGACTGTAAGCGTGATCGCCGCGCCGGGCGGCAGGTTGTCGAACTCGTAGGTCCAGGACGCGTCTCCGTCGGCAAAGCGGCCCTGGCCGTTGAGCTGGCTGCCGTTATCATAGACCAGAAAGCGGTTCTCGACCTCCGATCCGGCCGTAAACGCGGCGGCGAGCTGCCCGCCGATCCTCAATTCCGCCGAGGTGACGAGGGCGCCCCAGCCGTCCTGCGGCGTTACGTCCGAAAAGCGCACGGCCACCGAGCCGGTCGGCTGCGCGAATTTCGTGAGATCGAGGGTATAGAGGCGGCGATTTTTGAGGTTGTGCTCCGCCCCATCGCCTTTGAGAATCACCTGATAGCGGCTGAGGTCTTCCGCAGGCGCGGAAGCGGTGACCGCCGCGCCATGCAAGGGCAGGCCCAACTGGCTCCAGAGGTCGGCCTGCGGGGTGTCCAGCTTCGCCAGGCGCCACCACGAGGCGGCGACGGCGTTGTAGGCGTCCGAGCCGCCGAAGAAAAGCAGGCTGCCGCCCTGTCGGACCCACTCGGCCAGCGCCGCCTGCGCGCGCGCGTCGGGCGGTTTTTGATAGTCGTAGGAGAGCAGCAGGGTCTTGAACGGGCGCAGATAGCCCGGCTCGGCGGCCCGGTCGAGGGAGGCGACCTGCACGGGCACGCCGCGCTCCAACAGCGGCAGCGTCAGGCCGAAGAAGCCGTCGAAGTCGCTTTTATCGGGAGCTTCCCGCTGCCACTGCATGGAATCGGAAGTGAAGACCCCGATCGTGTCCTCGGCGGCTGCGTTGCCGCTCACTTCGCCGGTCTGCGTATGCATCTCCTGCAGCGCCGCAATGACGCTATCGATCTCGACCGCGTAATCCGCGGGGATGTGGCCGTAGACCCGCTCCGGCCAGGGCATCACTTCGTAGGCGTCTACGCCGGGGAAGAGCAGGGAAGCCACAAGCGTCTGCTCGTAGTGGCTCTTGTAATCCGCTAACGGCAGGCCCGGCGCGTCTTCCAGGGGGTCCATCAGGAACCAGAGCTTTTTCCCGGTGCCGCGCAGCAGATGATAGAGCGAGGAGTACTCCAGATAAGCGATGGAGAAAGTGCGGTCGGCCCGGACACCGGCATAGCGGGCCGGCGTGCGCGCCGTGCCGGTCCAGACCTGCCCGACCACCTCCTGCACCAGCGGATTCTGCATGATCCGGTATTGTGGCGAGACGATACCCCACTCCGCATAGTTGATGGGGCTATGCAGGGCGACCAGCCTCCGCGCCGAGGGTTTGCGGAGAGCGGCATCCTGCAGGATCGCCGCGTTATGGTCCGCTTCGAGAGAGGCCATCAACTGCCCGGCTTTCCAGCGCGCGTCCACGCTGCCGGCGGGGTCCTGCCAGGCCGTATCGTAGATCCGCTGCCAGGCCGCCTTAAAGGCGCCCTCGTAGCCGGCCCGCGCCCAGTACTCCGGCTCTTCGGGGCAGACGCCTTCGCTGCCGTTCACGAGCGCCGTATCGTAGTAGCTGCGCTCGATGGCGATGCGGTCGGCGGTCGGAGAGAGGTAGAAGCTATCGTCGATGGCGATCGGCTTGCCGTCCGCGCCGGTCTGTACAGCGTCGGGATGGGCGGCGGCGTAGTCCTTGCCGGCGCGGGAACCGCCCATCGTCCAGACCGTATAGCCGCGCGCCTTCCAGCCGTCGATGGTGGCCGCGTTGTTGGTGTAGGCGAAGAGGGCGTCTATCTGCAGTTCCAGCCCAGGATCGGCGGGATGACCCGTCTGTGTGATGGTATAGGGCCGTTCCGGCGCGGGCAAGACAGAAGGGCGCGTGTTGGGTGGCAGGCCTTGTGTCATCAACTGCAGGACCGTGTCCGGCAGCCCGGCGATATGGGTAGAAGGCAGGGTCTCCGTGAATTGGACGCGCTGTACGTTGACCGGTCCCGACTTCGCGCTGATCATGACCGATTGGCGCGCTCCCAGCGGCCACTTCTCCGGCGCCGTCCATTCCACCGTAAAATCGCCTTCCAGGTTGCGCTCGGTATGGATCGGCAACGGCTTGCTGTCCGCTCCCAACACTTCTATATTCGGCGGCGCAGTCGCCGCGTCGCCCTCCAGAGTCAACTCCAGGCGGCAGCGAGCGCCGGCGGCGACCGCAAAGCCATAGACCCAGAACTGGCCCGACTCCGCATGCCGCACGTTATTTACCAGCGTTGCGCCCGAGCTTTTGACGATCAGGGACTGTTCGGCAGGCGTTCCGGGCGTGTAGACCATCGGGTAGGGAACCGGAGCACTATGAGCCTTCGGGACATTTCCGAAGAGAAGGAGAAAAGCTATGACGAAGAGGAGTTGAAGATACCGCAAGAACTTACCTCAGCATAAAGGCCCCGATTCCAGGGGAGGGGACGGGGGCCTATGGTTTTAGCAGGATTTTCATGGTCGCGCCGGGATCGGTAGCGAGCGTATCGAAGGCGGCCTGGCCTTCTTCCAGCGGGCGAGCCTCCGTCCAGGAAGACAGGTCCACGTCGCCGCTTTCGATGAGCTTTTTAGCCTGCGCGAAGTCGGCGGGCGTATAGGCGAAGGAGCCTTGCAGGCGCAATTCGTTGCGAACGACGGCGGTAAAGTCGAGCGCGGTCTGGACCTCATGCAAGCCCAGCAGCAGAATCTCCGCCCCCTTTTTGGCCGCGCCTACGCAGGCGGCCCGCGTCGCCTGGGCGCCGTGAGCGTCGATGACGATGCCGACGCCCGCGCCGTCGAAGCCCTCACGCACCGCAGTTACCGGATCGGCTTGCCGGGCGTCGATGGTAATTTTCGCGCCAAGCCGCTGCGCCACCTCCAGCCTCCGGGGATTGATGTCCACGATGGCGATATCGCGGTAGCCCAGCAGCCGCGCCAGGCAGAGCATCAGGCAGCCCTGCGTGCCGGCGCCGAAGATGGCGAGCGTGCCGAAGTTATGCTTTTGGATGAGCGAGAACAGGTGGACCCCGTTCGCCAGCGGCTCGATCATCACCGCCCGCTCGTCGGGAAGGTCATCAGGCAGCGGAAACACGTTGCGGGCCGGAACGGCGACATATTCGGCAAACGCGCCGGGCACGCGGTCCATGCCGAGCAGCCGCCACTCCGCGCAGATGTTACTCTTTCCCGTCGCGCAGGCCGCGCACCGGCCGCAGGGCATCAGCGGATTGACGACGACCCGCTGCTCCAACTGAAAGGGCCAGGCGCCGCCATCTGACGGGGCATTTTGAGGCATCGCGGCCACCCTGCCGACCGCCTCATGTCCCAGCACGAGCGGCGGGCGGCGGCGCGGGCTGTGGCCCAGAAAACCGGCCATATCCGATCCGCAAATCCCGGTCGCGCTGACACGCAGCAGGATTTCATTGGGTCCGGGAGACGGCTCGGGCTGCGCTCCCATCGTCACGCGCCGAATATCGCTGAAAACAAGGGCTTTCATGAGTTGCAAGTTTCTAGTTGCTCGTTGTTCGTTATGGATTGCCTCTTACCGGTGGGATTGGCGCCTCCCATGCAGGCAGGCACCCACCAGCAACTAGAAACAAACAACGAGCAACTCTTTAATTAGCCGAACTTCGGGCTTTTGACGGGCGAATGAGTCACCATTGGGCGACGGATCAGATCACCATCCCGGTGGTCCAGAATCAGATCCGTGCAGATATTCAGATCTTCGAGGATGTCGCGGGCGATCTGATCGCACTCCTCTTCACTGGGGAACTGCCTGGCGAGATCGGCGGCGACCGTCAGCGCGTCCCGTGTCTCCTCGATCTGCGTGATCGTCTGATTGGCCTCGTCGATCTGCATGCGCGGCTCCCAGGGCAGACTGCATACCTGCGAGAGGAATCCGGCGATGTCAGGGACCATCGGCTGGCGCTCCGTCCAGCGCACGTCCAGAGCGAAGGTGATGAGTCCCGCCCGCGCCTGCGCGAGATCGAGGAAGGCCTCCTGATCCGGCAGGGCGAACACGTCGTAAGAGTGGGCCATCACCAGCAGGGAGAGTTCTTCGTCGTTGTCCGTGTTGTCGCCGGGCTGGTAGGCGCGCAGGTCGTCCTCGTTCACTTCCCACCACTGGGCAAACGCGCGCGCGAGTGGCTCCGACTGCTCGCCCAGCCAGAGGATGCGATTGGGAGCGTAGCCTTTGGTGTCGAGCAGGGCCGCCGTGATCCCGATAAGGTAGGCGACCTCCTCCTCCGTAGGCTGGAAGAAGACGAACCGGCCACCCGACCCCTCCTCTGGATTCGTCTCCACCAGGATACCGCGCGTCTGCACGTAGTACCAGTCGCGCAGGTCCATCTCCTCGCCGTCGAAGTCATGCACGCGGGCCAGCAGGTCGCCGACCTCTTCGCGGACCTCCTCCATACCGGGAAACTGCGCGGCGGCCTCCGGCGGCGCGATCTGATAGACTGCCTCCGCCTCGTCCATCCGGCGCAGCAGGGCGTAGCTCTCCGCCATCTCCAGAATGAGCCAGATCGGCAGACCGCCGTACTTGTCGTTGAGCTCGTGGAAGGCGGCGATGGCCGCCTCGTACTCGCCCATGTCCATGAGCGCCTGCGCGTAGTTTACGTCGATCGCCTGGCTCAGCTCGTCGACCGTATCTCCCTTCAGCTCTTTGGCCCGGCCCAGGAAGGCGCGCGCCACAAACGACTGCTGGAGCTGGAAGAAATGCTCGCCGATCTGGTAGTAAGCCGTTGGATCCTGGCGGTTCTGGCGAATCTTCTCGAACATCTCCAATTCCGGGTTCTGCTCCGCGCCCGCCACCTGCGACATCCGCGCCAGCAGCGCGCAGGTCGTATCCAGCACCAGATCCGAGGAGACATCCTCCTGGAACGCGATCGCCATCTGCTGCAGCGCGGCAGGCAGGTTGCCCTGGTCGGCGAGCATTTTGGCGTGCTCCACCATCTTCCGGGTCTCTGCAGAGACCGGCGGTCCGGTCTCGATGGGGCGGCCATCCGGTCCGAGAATACGCATCGTGACTCTCCTAAAGAAGTTGCTAGTTGCCAGTCGCTAGTTTCTAGTTAAACCGGTTTTTACTAGCAACTAGGAACTAGCCACTAGCAACTGATTCGAAAGCATATAGGATCTGGCTGAGGGCGACCAGCGCGGCGGTCTCCGTGCGCAGGACCCGCCTGCCGAGCGACACCGGTCTCAGATTCGCCGCGCGCGCCGCCGATACCTCTGCCGGACTCCAGCCGCCCTCCGGCCCCACGGCCAGCAGCAGCCGCGCCGGGGGCGCCGGCAGTCCATCCAGCAACGTCCGCAGGGGAACGGCATCCTCCGAAGGATGCAGCAGCAGGGCCAGAGAGTCTCCAGCAACGACCTGTTGGAGTAGTGTCGTAAAGGAGAGCGGCTCCGCGATCTCCGGGATGCGCGCCCGCCCCGACTGCTCCGCCGCTCCCTTGGCGACCAGTCGCCAGCGGGCTACTCTCTCCCCCACTTTACCTGCGGGAATATCGGCGACGCACCGCTCGGCGCGCACGGGGAGGAAGCCGCTAGCGCCGATCTCCGTGCCGTGCTGGATCACCTGCTCGAACTTATCGCCCTTGCCCAGCGCCTGCGCCACCGTCAGGAATATTCCCGGCTCGGCAGGCAGACCCAACCGGCACTCGATCCGGGCCGTCGCTTCGGCCTTACCGAGTGTTACGAGGACGGCCTGGAAAGCGTTTCCGGCGTTGTCGAGCAGGATGAGGCCATCCCCGACGCGGGCGCGCAGCACCCGCGTCAGGTGCAGGTGATCGCCGCCGAGAATGCAGGCGGTATCGCCGCAGATTTGATCGGGAGGCAAGAAGAAGCGGTGCATTAGGAACGCCGGGAGATCAAGCAGCCCCAGATGTCCTCGCGCAGCGTCTCCTGCGCAACCAGGCCGACGGCGCGAAGGGCGTCTTGGACGAGGTCGTGGTGCTCTTCGACGATGCCGCAGGCGATGAAGATTCCGCCCGGCTTCAGCCGCGGGACCACCGAAGGCGCGATCTCGATGATGGTGTTGGCGACGATGTTGGCGACGATCAGGTCGCAATCGCGGGCCTGCGCGTCGAAATCCTCCATCTCCAGAATATGGACGATCGCCTCCAGGCCGTTTCGCGCCACGTTCTCGCGGGCGATCTTGCGGGGAAGGCTGTCGATATCGGTGGCGTAGACGGTCGCGGCGCCCAGATTGGCGGCGGCAATCGCCAGGATGCCGCTTCCCGTGCCGATGTCGGCGACGGTCATGTCGAGGGTGACATGGTCTTCGAGGGCGCGCAGGCAGAGCTGCGTGGTCGGATGCCCGCCCGTCCCGAACGCCATGCCGGGATCGAGTTCCAGGATCAACTCGTCGTCTGTGGGCGTATAGGTCTCCCAGCTCGGCTTGACCACGAGCCGCCGGCCCAGGCGGAACGGCTTGAAATGCTGCTTCCAGGCGTTGGCCCAGTCCTCGTCTTCGACGTAACGGAGGGTCATGGCGCCATAGATAGGGGGAAGGCCGAACTCAGGAAGGCGGTCGAGGTGGCGGCGAAGAGCCTGAATCTGCGGCGTCAGCAGGTCGGAGACAGGCAGGCTGCCCTGGACGAGGACGGGATTCTCGCCGCGCTGCATCACGCCGCCGCAGCCGGCCTGAAGGAAGGCGTAGCTCACCGCCTCCACGGCTTCCGGAGCGCACTCCACGCTCATCTCCGCCCAGCGCATCGCTGCCGTCTCGCCGCGCTACTGGCCGAACAGACGGCCGAGGAGGTTGCGGTTCTCGCCATCGGGGACTTTCTCCCCGAGCGAAGCCGCCAACTGCTTGAGCAATTCGCGCTGCTCTGCCGTCAGCTTGGTAGGCACCTTCACCTGGACGACGGCGTGCAGATCGCCTTTGCCGCGTCCATTGATGTCCGGAATGCCCTTGCCGCGCAGCGTGAATACCTGGCCGCTCTGCGTGCCCTCCGGGATTTTGAAGTCTTCCTTGCCGCCCAGGACCGGAATCTCAATGGTATCGCCGAGGGCAGCACGCGGGAAGCTGATGGGCACTTCGCAATAGAGGTCGTTGCCCCGCCGCTCGAAGGTCGGATGCTCACGGACGTAGAGGACCAGATAGAGGTCGCCGTGCGGGCCGCCCCGCTCGCCGGCATCCCCTTCGCCGTTCAGCTTGATCCGCATGCCGGTATCGACCCCCGCCGGGATCTTGGCCGTGCGCTCCCGCGTCTTGCGGACCCGGCCGCTGCCGCGGCAGGTGTTGCAGGGGTTCGTGATGACTTTGCCGGTCCCCCGGCAGCGCGGGCAGGTCTGCGAACTGTGGAAGGTGCCGATCAGGGTGTTCTGCGAAAACCGAAGTTGGCCGGCGCCGTGGCACTGCGGGCAGGTTTCCGGGTCCGTTCCGGGCTGCGCGCCGTTGCCGTGGCAGCTATCGCAGGTTTCCATGCGCGAGAACTTGATCTTCTTCTCCACGCCCGTGGCGACTTCTTCCAGGCTCAGCTCCAGGTCCTCGCGCAGGTCGTCGCCGCGCACGACCGTGCTGGCGGAGCCGCGACGCCCGGTGGCCTGGCCCATGAAGATATCGAACAGATCGCTGAACGGGTCGCCCCCCATGCCGAATCCGCCGGGGAAGCCGCCCATGCCTTCCAGACCTTCGTGCCCGAACCGGTCGTACTGGCGGCGTTTTTCGTCATCGCTGAGCACGTCGTAGGCGGCCTGGATCTCTTTGAACTTATCTGCCGCATCCGGCGCCCTATTGATGTCCGGATGGTATTTTTTGGCGAGATTGCGATAGGCGCGCTTGAGCTCGTCGGGACTCGCCTCCCGGGCAACGCCGAGCACCTCATAATAATCTCGCGGTTGTGTCGCCATAAAACGTTTCTACTCCCTGCCTTAACATACGTATGATGCCGTCGGGCGGGTTCGATTTGAGTTTCACCGGGATCAAAGCCCGGTGATGAAATACGAAGCCCGCTTGAGCGGGCTTGGAATTTTGAAACGCGTGCATCAAGGCTTGAACGGCCGGCTGAGCCAGGCAATGAATTACGCCTCTGTTTTCATTCTGGCGGATTCAGAGGCGGCCTGCAGGCAAAAATCCGAGAGGCGGCTGCGAAGCCGGTCATTCATCCTCCAGGTCGGGAGGAATGACGTCCTCTTCGTCGTCGATGTCGGTGATCAGCTCCGGAGATTCGAGGGCAAAGGCGTCTACGGGGCGCAGCTCTTCCTCGCTGTCTTCATCGAGCAGATCGTCCTCCTCGCCTTCCGGCTCGGCGCTACGCAGCGCGGCGGCCTGGGCGGCGGTGGAATCGGTCTCCGGCTCGATGGCGAGCACCGGCCCAGCCCCAATGATATCTTCGAGGCTCGGCTCGGCCGGCATCAGCGCGGCCTTATGCGCCGCTGCAGTCGGGTCTTCCACCATCCGGGAGATGATCGCTCCATTGGCGATCTCTTCCAGAGCAATGGTAAGCGGGTTGGTAGAGCGCGTCTCGGTCAGACGGCGGGCGCTGTCTTTGATCTGGCGGGCGCGCTTGGCCGACATGATGACCAGGGCATATTTGCTCTCGACATTATCCAGTTTATCCGGGGAGGGATAGATGCTCATGGATTGCCAACTCCTTCATTGCAAGCGTTTAGCCTGCCGCGCCGGAAGCCGGACGCGCAAGCAAAGGTGACGAAACCGTATCCGTTTTCGCACCCCAACAGATACTACCACAAAAACGGCCAGAGTGGGAGGGGAAAGCGCCCGATTCTTAGAAATTGCCCGGAACTCACGGAATCAGCACGCTCTTGGCGACCGCCAGCGAGTCCATGGTCCGGAAGGCGTTCTCCCAATCGTCGAGGGGGAACAGGCGGCGCATGGGCGCCAGGTCCAACTGGCCGTTACCCATCAGCCCGATCACCCGCTCCCAGGTCCGATAGGTATGGGAGAAGGAGCCCTGAAGGGTGACGGCCTTCTGCACGAGCGGATCGAGCGAGAAGCCCAGCGGCTCGCGGCCCCAGCCGACCTTGGTGATCTGCCCCGCCGGGCGCACCATCTCCAGGCAGGTTTTGAGCGCCGCTGAGAGGCCGACGCAGTCCACCACGATGTGCGCTCCGAAGCCGTCGCCGCACGCCTTGACTCGCGCGACCGCGTCCTCCTGGTCCGCCATCACGGTCAGGTCCGCGCCCAACTGCCGGCCGACCTCCAGGCGAGCCGTATCGCGCGAGGTTCCCACCAGAATCAGCTTGCCCGGCCCGCACAGCTTGCACATCTGCACGGCCATCAGACCGATGGTCCCCGGCCCGAGCACGGCCACCGTATCGCCCGGTGTGATGCGCGACAGTTCCATCACGGCGTTGCAGGCCACACAGGCCGGCTCCGTCATGGCCGCATCCTCGAAGGGTACGAAATCGGGAATGTGGTGCAGGCAGCGGGCGGGCACGCGCACGTAGTCGGCCATGGCGCCATCCATCCCATAGCCGAAGCCCAGCCGCTTCGGGCAGAGATTGTAGCTGCCGCTGCGGCAGTAGACGCACTCGCCGCAGATGGAGGCGGCCGTCTCGCTGACGACGCGGTCGCCTCCCTGAAAGCCTTTTACCTTGCGGCCCGTCTGCACGACCACGCCGCCGAACTCGTGTCCCAGCGTGACCGGGTAGTTGACCGGCCAGGACTGCGTGGCATGCCACTGGTGCAGGTCGCTGCCGCACACGCCCACGGCGCTGACCTTGAGCAGCACCTCCTCTTCACCGATCTCCGGCGTCGGTCTCTCCCGCAGCTCGACTTTATGGGGAGCCGGCTCATAGTTGACCAGCGCGCGCATCGCCTCCCTGCCTCCTTCCTCATCATTATCTGCATTATTATAGGCCCCCACCCCCGACCCCTCCCCTGTTTTGGGGAGGGGAGATTCTATTACTCTCTTGTGCCCCTGCATCCCTCATCCCCTCTCCTCTGTTTTTCCGAAGGTTCGAGGAGGGGCCGGGGGTGGGGGCTTAATAGCAGGCGAAGCAAGCCGATCAGCAGAATGCCCAGGCCCATGAAGAGCGTGAAGTACGCATGATAGGCCGTGTTGGAGCGCGCGATGCGGCTGGTAAGCGGATAGCTCGGCAGGTAGGTGACCTGGACCGGGGCGCCGACAGGAAGCGTTTTGTAGTCACTGGCCGTCACGTAATCCGCCCCACGATAGGTTTTGCCGTGGACACGGTAGAGATAGTGGATACGTCCGCTCTGGCCGATCTGCCTGCCTACGACTGTTGCAAGGGTCGTCTGGCCCTGGCTATTCAGGGCGTGCGTGACATAGAGCCGGGGCAGACTGAGCGCCAGGCACATGCCGCCGAGGCAACAACTGGAGAGCATTAAAAGGAGACGAGAACGCTGTTGGCTTTGACGGCGGCTGCGTGCCGATCGTTCCGCTTCCAAATCCTCTTCGACCGGCACGCCCATGTCCCACGCCATCGCGCGAGCTTGCGCCTGCGTCGCCTCCAGGCTGCCGTGCGAGGCCAGCGCCACATCTTCGCGCGCAGCATCTCCATAGTTTTTCCAGCCCAGCACTGTCTGATAGGTCGTAAACGCTCGGCTCTGCACCGCTATCACGTAGACGCAGGCGATGTCGTCGAATGGCCCACTCACCCAATGCGCCAGAAACGGAAAGCCGCGCCGGAATCGGTAGGTGTGCGCCGTCAAGTCCAGGTCGAGATCGACCGGGCCTGCAGAATAAAACAGATACCCGGCCAGTCCGAAGATCATCAGAGCGATCAGCAACAGGCTGGCTAACCGGCCCAGAACCTCTGCCGGCAGGCGATTCTGGAAGCTCTGCCCATCGGGCCATAATCCCAGGAGAAGCCCGATCACCAGCACCCCGAAGAAGAGGGACAGAACGCCTTTGAAGATACGCATGCCCAGCGGGCGGCGATAGACGATCTGGCTGGCATCCGAGCGAATCAGCGGCAACCTTGCCTCCGTTTCATTTGCCTACGCAGAAGTCGCGGAAGATGCGGTGAATGATGTCTTCGGTCACGGTCTCGCCGGTGATGAGTCCGAGGGCGTCTAAGGCGCCGCGCACGTCGATGGCGATGAAGTCGCCGGGCAGCCGCTCGCGGACCGTGCGCTCCGCCTCCTGCAGGCTGCGCCGCGCCGTTTCGAGCGCCTGCCGGTGCCGCTCGCTGGAGACGACCACGGAATCTGCGGCTTCTCCTGGCCCTCCTTCCGCGCCAGCGGCCATCTCTCCCAGCGCCTGCTCCAGTGCCTCCAGCCCCTCGCCTGTAAGGGCGGAGACAAGCAGGGCGCTGCCGAGGCGCGACCGCGCTTCTTCCGCCAGGCGATGGGCCGGCTCCGGCGCGAGCAGATCGCTCTTGTTGAGCGCGGCCAGGACGCGACCGGCCTCCCTGGCGGCTTGCTCCGAAAGAGCCATGTCCTCCGGCGTGAGGCCCGCCGAGGCGTCCAGAACGAGCAGGGCCACGTCGCAGCCGGCCAGCGCCGATTCGGCCCGTCCGACGCCGATCCGCTCGACCGGATCGCTGGTCGGCCGGATGCCGGCGGTATCGATTAGCACCAGCGGCAGCCCGCCGATGTCCGCCGCCTCTTCGATCAGGTCGCGCGTGGTGCCGGCAATGGGGGTGACGATGGCGCGCTCGGCCCGCAACAAGGCGTTCAAGAGCGACGACTTGCCGACGTTGGGCCGGCCCACGATCGCGACGCGCAGCCCCTCGCGCAGGATACGCCCGCGCCCGGCGGTCGCCAGCAGCTTATCGACGCCCGCCGCCACCCGAATGATGCGCGATTCCAGCGCGTCGTAGTCCAGATCGCCGACCTCGTCGCTGAAGTCGATGGTCACCTCGATAGCGGCCAGGATGCCGACCAGCTCGTCCTTGAGTTCAGCTACCGCCTGCGAGAGCGTCCCGTCGAGCTGACGGCGCGCCAGGCGGCGGGCCGTCTCGGTGCGCGCCCGGATCACGTCGGCAACCGCTTCCGCTTGCGCCAGGTCCAGCCGGCCGTTCAGGAAGGCGCGCTGGGTGAACTCGCCCGGCTCCGCCGGCCGCGCGCCCGCCTGCAGCGCCAGCCGCAGCACCGCCGCCGTCGCCGTCCGCCCGCCATGGCAGGAGAGCTCGATCATGTCCTCCCCGGTGTAGGAGTGGGGCGCGTGGAACACGAGTAGGAGGCCGTCGTCCGCTACCTCCTCGCTCTCCGCATCCTGGAACACGCCGTAGTGGACCGAGTAGCCGGGAAACGCGCGCGGGTCGCCGCCCCGGTGCGGCCGAAAGACGCGCGCGGCCACCGCCCGCGCCTCCGGCCCGGAAACCCGAACGACCGCGATCCCGCCCTCGCCCGGCGGCGTCGCCACCGCCGCTATCGTGTCTTCTTTCATGCGGCTTTTCCTGGGCTCTCCCGGCTGTCGTGCAGAGAGGTTTTCTGACTGGCTCACGCTTAAAATGTTACTTTTTGATACTGTCCAGGGCGACGTTTTTGTCCTCTATGGCTCTCCTCTAAAGCGAGCGAGCGGTTTATGTTTGACTCCAGTCGAGCAGCACCCCCAGCGCCTGCGTCCGGTCTTCCAGAAGCATCTGAAACGCCTCCGGCGCCTGGTGGCCTGGATACCGGTGCGTAATCAGCCGGCGCACGTCCAGCACCCCGGCGCCCTGCCACGCATAGAAAAGCTCGATATGCCGTTTGACGGTCCAGGGATTGTAGGGCGTCTCTACGGAAGGATGAACGCGGTTGTGCGCGCCGATGACCTCTAGCCCGATGCCGTGCAGTTCTTCGTGAAAGTCGATGGTCGAGGGGCCACGCGAGCTGCCGAGCAGCACCACGCGACCGCGCCCTCGGGCGAGCTTCATGGCGGCCGGCACGGCGACCGGGTTGCCGGTCACCTCGAAGACGATGTCGGCCATGCGGTCTGCGGTAATGCGGGTCACCTCCTCGCGCGCCTCTTCGGCCAGCAGGGGCAGCGTGTGGGTGGCGCCCATTTCGCGGGCGAATTCCAGGCGCTTGCGCGCCGGGTCGACGACGATGAGCGGCCAGGCGCCGCCGATCCGGCAGAGCCGCGTCGCCAACTGCCCCAGCAGCCCCGCGCCGATAATGACCACCGACTCCCCGAACATCAGGCGGCTGAGACGGACACCGCCCATGACGATCTCCGCCAGGATGGAAAAGGCGGCGGCATCGGTATCCACTTCGGGCGGTATCGTCCATACGTCCTCCGCAGCGGCAAGCCCATGCGTAGCATGTTCGAGGGTGCTGCCGACCCGATCTCCCACCTTGGGGCGCTCGACCCCCTCTCCGACCTGCGCTATATGCCCCACATTGCAATAGCCGGTCGCAAACGGATAGCGTATCCAGCGTGCCCAGGCGGTATCCGGCTGAAAGTCGCCCGTCAGGCCGGTCAACTCTGTGCCCGTACTGATCAGCGTCCGCTCGCTTTGTACCAGAACCTGTCCGGGTCCCGGGTCCGCGAATTCATGGGGTTCCAGGACGACTTCCCGCGGCCTGGGAATGATGGTGCGATACCCTGCCTGCATGCTCTGTGTCCTCCTCCTCTGCCGGCGCCGGTGAAGGCGCTTCTAAGAGCTTGTACGGAAACCTGCCGTCTGCTGTAGCCGGGCCGATAAACGACCCATATAGCCGGGCAATGAATTACCCGTCTGGGGGTCCTGCGGACAACCGTCCTGCGGACGGGAAAGCCTGGAGGCTCGTGGAAATACCGAGTTCCCGGACAGGCTCTAAGGCTACCGAATCAAGAATGCGACTTATAGAGTCCCTACTTGACCGGACCGAAGAAATCAACGGCATCCTTGCGCCTACGGTCTGGCTTTCATTCGCCATAGGGCGTTCTGGTTCCTATTACAGGCGAAATCACACTGGCTCTGTGTGAGTATTTGTTTGAAATGCAATTCAGGGTGTGCCAGGTGATGGGAAGGGGACCGAGGGGTCAGGCGCGAATATGAAGGCCAATGAAAGCCACGAAGGAAGACAACAATCCCCTGCGGAGTCTGCCCTCCGTACATCGCCTGCTCGCCGCGCCGGCCGTCCGCGCGATCGGTGCGCGTGTTCCGGCCCCTGTGCTGACGGAGGCGGCGCGCTCGGTGCTGGAAGCGGTTCGCGCAGAGCTTGTAGCGGGCAATGGTCGAGGCGTTGCAACGCCCTCTGAGGCGGAGCTGGCGGAGCGGGTCGTCGCGGAGGCGCAGCGTCGTGCTGCGCCGTCCCTGCAGGCGGCCGTCAACGCTACCGGCATCGTGCTGCATACGGGGCTGGGCCGGGCGCGGCTCTCCGCCGCCGCGCAGCGCGCCGTCCAGGAGGTTGCCGCGGCGCATGCGGTCCTGGAGATCGAGCGGGAGACCGGCCGGCGCGGCTCTCGGCGGGACCACGTGCGCGGGCTGCTCTGCGAGCTGACCGGCGCGGAAGACGCCACCGTCGTCAACAACTGCGCGGGCGCGGTGTTCCTGGCGGTGATGACCCTGGCCGCCGGGAGGGAGGTCCTCATCTCGCGCGGGGAGCTGGTCGAGATCGGCGGCGCGTTCCGCATGCCCGATATCATCCGCGCCAGCGGCGCGACCCTCGTCGAGGTCGGCACGACCAACCGCACCCGCCTATCCGACTACGCCAACGCGATCACGGAGCGCACCGGCCTGATCCTGCGCTGCCATCCTTCCAACTTCGCCATCGTGGGCTTTACCGAGGAGGTTCCCACCGCCGCTCTGGCCGCCTTAAGCAAGGAGCACGGCCTTCCCGTCATGGACGACCAGGGCAGCGGCGCCCTCATCGCCCCTTCGGAGCTGGGAATCGGCGGCCAAAAAGGCTCCCTCAAAGACAGCCTCGCGGCGGGCTGCGAGGTGGTGACCGCCAGTGGCGACAAGCTCCTGGGCGGCCCGCAGGCCGGTCTGATCCTCGGCCGCCGGGAACCCATCGAGCGCATCGCCAAACATCCGCTGGCGCGCGCCCTGCGCGTGGACAAGCTTACTCTGGCCGCGCTGGAGGCAACGTTATGCCTCTATCGCGAGCCGGACCGCGCCCTTGCCGAAATCCCCACCCTCCGCTATCTGACCCGCACCGAGCCGGAGCTTCGCCGCCTTGCCCAGCGCCTGAAGACGAAGCTGCAAACGGCGCTGCCGCCCGATCGCTTCCTTCTCACGCTCGTACCCGAACGTTCCCAAATAGGCGGCGGCTCCCTGCCCGGCGAGGACCTTCCGACCGTCTGCGTGGCCCTCCGCGCACTGGATGGCGTGCCCTCGCCGGACGAGATCGCCGCTCATCTTCGCCACCACACGCCGCCGATCTTCGCGCGCATCAAGGCGGATGCCGTCCTCTTCGACCCACGCACGCTGGAGCCGGAAGAGCTAGACTTCATCGCGCAAGCGGTACGCAACTTATGATCCGGAATCGATGAGGAGTGAAATCGTGCCCGGCTCGCTTTTCTCGATCGTCGTTGTGCTTGCGGTCCTCTGCCTCGCTACCTGCGCCGGCCTGGCGGGGTGGAGATTCGTTCAGTGGCTTCGCGCTTTATCCGGGCGAAGAAAACATCCAAGCATGGTATCGTTGGAAACACCAACCCGCTGGAACGATCTGACGTGGTGGCAAAAGGTCTATCTGGTGCGCTGGTTCCTCCCTGGATTGTCGCTGTTTTATCTTCTCCTGTGGGGATGGCCCGTTTTGCTCAATCGCCGTGAAGCCAAGCCGCCTGGACTGGAATCCACGCCTCTCTATGCGGGTCAGGCAAAAGTCCTTTCCGGAGGAACGCCCTATCCGGCCCGAATACCCCTCGCGCCGTTTCATTTGCTCTTCAAAATCGGAGATCGGATCGTGCCCGCCACGACGAGCCACTTCGATAAATATGCTCTGACCGAAGCGGGCGATACGGTGGCCGTGACCTATCGTGTAGACCATCATGGTAACATCTATGTCGAGGACTGGCAGCCGGAGCGGACCAAGCCGTGAAAGCAGCCAGGAAATTACGATGGATACCATCGACATCGTCATTCGTAAATACAATATTCGGCGTCAGTGTGAGGTCGCGGAGATCTATATCAACGGCGTCAACCTGATCGATCTGGTAGCGGCGGTAGAACGACCCTTCGCAACAGCGGAAGGACATCCAGAACTGGCCGGCCAGTATCAAGGCCTGCCGGCAGACCTAGCTTTTCTGCCTTCCACTTACCTGCTGGAAGGTGAATACGAGAAAACCGCCCTTCTCGTATGCTCCTGTGGAGCGGTCGGATGCTGGCCGATGGAAGCTAAAATCACCGTCCAAGAGGATGTCGTGATCTGGAGCGATTTCGAGCAGCCGCATCGTGGCCCGGACAGTCATCAGCACTGGCGGTACGATGACTTTGGTCCCTTCGTATTCGACCGGCAGCAATATCTGTCCAGTCTAGCCGAACGTCCCATCGTCTATGAGTATCAAGGGTAATGGAAGGAGGTGAGGTCGATGAGTGAGCCGGTAGATCAGCGGACCCGGCTGACGCATCTGGTGCGCTGCGCCGGGTGAGCCAGCAAGATTGGGCCTGCCCAGCTCACGCAGGTGTTGCGTGAGATTCAACTGCCAGTCGATGTCAATTTACTCGTCGGCCTTGCGACCGGGGATGATGCCGGAGTCTATCGTCTCACGGAGAGCCTTGCGCTCGTCCAGACGGTGGACTTCTTCACGCCTGTCGTCGATGATCCCTATACGTACGGCCAGATCGCGGCGGCTAACTCCCTCTCGGACGTCTATGCGATGGGCGGCAAGCCACTGACGGCCATGAACATTCTCTGCTACCCGATCCGGGACCGCGACCCGCGCGAGCTGGCGGAGATCCTGCGCGGCGGCGTGGAGAAGATCACCGAGGCCGGCGCGGCGCTGCTGGGCGGGCACAGCGTCGAGGACCCGGAGCCCAAGTTCGGCCTCTCGGTCACCGGCCTGATCGATCCCGAACACGTCGCCACGAACGCAGGCGCGCAACCGGGCGATCTGCTCGTGCTCACCAAGCCCATCGGGACGGGCATCGTCACCACCGCCGCCAAGTTCGACGAATGCGACGCGGCCACGCTGGAATCCGCCTGCCGCAGCATGTCTACTCTGAATGCAGGCGCGGCGGAGGCCATGCGCACGCTCGGCATCGGCGCGGAGATGCCCATCCACGCCGCCACAGACATTACCGGCTTCGGGCTGCTCGGCCACCTCTACCATCTGGCCAGAGCCAGCAACGTGGCCCTGGAGATCGACAGCGCCGCCGTCCCCGTTCTGCCCGGCTCCGAAGCTCTGGCGGAGAGCAACGTCACGCGCGGCGGCCGGGACAATGGCGCTTACCTGGCCGAAGCCGTCTCCTTCCACGCGGATCTTGCTGCCGTCCGCAGGGACCTTCTGCTCGATCCGCAGACTTCCGGCGGCCTGGTGATCTGCGTTGCCGAAGACGCCATCTCCCACCTGCTTTCCGAGCTGGAATCCCAGGGTGTGCAGACACGGGCTATCGTCGGCCGCGTGCTACCTCCGGCCACCAAGCCCACGATTTCTGTTGTCTAAGGCTTCTTAGCCGGGCATTGAAACGCTTGCTGTGAAATATAAGCAGGCGTGGAAGGCATCGCTGCCGTAGAGTTAGTTATCTTTCTTTGGCTGGAAAGGAGCTAACTCATGGTCGACATCGATACCTTCCTGACCATATT
>DASRCN010000050.1:0-4966 GCA_035653075.1 Chthonomonadaceae bacterium
CCGGGCGTCCATTTAAGGCTCTATCGGCATGAGATGCTGGAGAGCCGTGTGCCGCGAAAGTGGCAAGCACGGTTCGGGGAGGGGTTGTTGGAAAAGGGGCAAGTCCTAGATACTTGCCACCTCGCCAGCTTCCTACTCTACCTCACAGACACAAGGAGATTCTCGTGACTTCCTACCGCAAAGGCTTTACGCTGATCGAGCTACTTGTCGTTATCGCTATTATTGCGATTCTGGCAGCCATTCTCTTTCCCGTTTTTGCGCAGGCCCGTGCCAAAGCGCGCCAGGCAAGCTGCTTATCCAATCAGAAGCAGATCGTCCTCGCCATCCAGATGTATCTTCAGGATTATGATGAGCGCTATCTGCCCACCGTCACCGAGCGAGAAGGCTATCCGTCCGGCAGCGTCATCACGGATACCCAGGCGGCCGTTTTCAGCATTCGCGGGCGGCTTTCGGCCTACATTCCCGGCGGCCTGTCGAACGGTAACGTCTGGAACTGCCCGGGCGTTACGCTGACCTGGGGCAATCATGTGACCGGTCCCGCCGATATCAGTAATGTTCGCTTCTGGCCGAACGACTACGGCTTTAATATCAATGAAAGCGATCTGGCAGACATGCCGGGCGTGTCATCCACCGGCGGACCATACCTCTATTTTTCGGGCCAGCTCGCGGCGGCTCCCTATGGCCCGCTGGTCGGAGTGAACGGGACCGTCTCCCAGGCGGCCATCAACAGCCCGGCGAACCTGCTCCTCATCGCCGACATTCAACGACCGGACGGCAAGCTCGGAGGCGGCAGCCTGACACCCCAGTTGACCCTGCTGGACAATTCCGGCGTTAAGCCGATCGATCCTAACTGGCCGGCCCTGGTCTCCCAGGCGGGGTTGATCGCCCGCCATACCAACGGCTCCAACATCGGCTTTGCCGACGGCCATGTCAAGTTCGAGCGGCCCGAAGCTACGTGGCAGGACGAAACACACAACCAATGGCGGCGCGACCTGTAAGGAGGGCAGGCCCCCTCTAAATCGCTACCGGTGCGGCCGATGGAGGCCCTTCCCTCTGTCCCACACTCCTCCTCCCTGGATCGCTCGCTGCGTTCGTGGGGAGGAGGAGCCACTCCACATGGCTGATCCTGCTTTAGCCCGGATTATGCACCTGAGCGCGCGCGAATCAGCAGAGTGTAGCCATTTTGAGCACAACAGGAATAATCCGGGTGAGAGAGCTTTGAGTTTTAGCGCGGGGTTTTTACCCGTGAATGGTCTTCCTTCCATGCGCTGATAAAATTACCGGATTTAAAAAAAACAAGCAGGTAGTCTTGACAATCAGCCGAAAATTATGGAACCATTACTCTAGTATCCCGATAGAGTATAGAGATTAAAGGGGCTATTATCCACTATGCTTTCGAGCCGAGCCAAATATGCTACCCGCGCTCTTCTGGATCTCTCACTGCATTACGATCACGGCCCGGTGCAGATCCATGAGATCGCCCGCCGGCAGAACATTCCGGTCAAGTTCCTGGAGCAGATTCTGCTGGCGCTGAAGCTGGGTGGATTCGTCCAGAGCCGCAAAGGGCCGGGCGGCGGCTATCTGCTGGCACGACCGCCGGACCTGATCACGCTGGGCGCGGTGGTGCGGGCTATGGATGGGCCGATCGCGCCTATTAGCTGCGTCAGCGTCTCCGGATTTCACGAGTGCGGCTGCCCCGATCCGGATACGTGCGGGCTGCGGACCGTCTGGAAAGAAGCCCGCGATGCATTGGCGCGGGTGCTGGACGGTACCAACTTCGCGGACATCTGCGTGCGGCATCGGGAGCATCAGGGCACGGCCGAGGAGTTTACGGACACGCTCCTGGCAAAATCCACTCCCAAAGAGTAGGCGTTCCCCGCTTCGCGGGTAGGCGTTAGAAAAGAGCTTTTCTAACGCCCATGAGGAAGAACATGATCTTTTCAAGGCAACTCCATCGCATCGGAAAGTGGGCGATTTTCGCCCTGAGCCTGACGGGACTCGCCGTTCTCGGCGCGGGCTGCACGCCCTCCGGCTCGGCGCAGGACGCGTCGGGAAAGACGACGCTGCGTCTGGCCTATTTCCCCAACGTGACCCACGCGCCCGCTATGGCCGGAGTAGCACGCGGCGATTTTCAGAAGGCGCTGGGCGATAAGGCAACCCTGGACACCAAAGTCGTCAACGCCGGCCCGGAGGCTATGGAGGCCCTCCTGGCAAACGCGATCGATATGTCCTACGTCGGTCCCAGCCCCGCCATCAATACCTATCTCAAATCGCAAGGCAAGGCGCTGCGGCTGCTGGCCGGCGCCTGCAGCGGCGGCGCTTCGCTCGTCGCCCGCGCGGACGTGCCTATCCACTCCATCAAGGATCTGGACGGCAAGCGCGTGGCCGTGCCGCAGTTCGGGGGCACGCAGGACGTCTCGTGCCGGCATTTCCTGTCCGCCAACGGCCTGCGCTCGAAGGACAAAGGCGGCACGGTAGATCTGCAGGAGATCAAAAACCCGGACATCCTGGCGCTGTTCAAGCAGAAGCAGCTCGATGCGGCGTGGGTGCCGGAACCCTGGGCCGCGCGCTTGATCGCCGACGCCGGAGCGCGGCGGGTAGTGGACGAGCGAGACCTATGGCCGGGCAAATCCTTCACGACTACCGTTATCGTCGTGCGCAAGTCCTTTTTGGACGAGCACCCGGAGTTGGTCGAGGCCTTCCTGAAGGCGCACCTTCGGGAGACGGAATGGCTGCAGAAAAACCCGGAAGAAGGCCAAAAGGTAGTCAACGCCGAGCTGAAGCGGCTGACCGGCAAGGCGCTGAAAGCGGACGTGCTGAAAGACGCCTGGGGGCGCGTGCAGTTCACGGATGACCCCAACCAATCCAGTATCGTAGCCTTCATGCAGGCAGCGGAAGAGGCCGGCTATCTGCGCGATAAGGGGGCGGACATCGCCGGGCTGTTCGACTTTACCCTGCTCGAAAAAGCGCGCCGCCTGGCGTCTGCGAAATAACCACGGTGTTAAAATCCCTTTTCACCGGGTTAGAACCCGGTGCTAAGACACAAAGCCCGCCAAAGCGGGCTACACCTTCCCGTAGAATCTCCCCTCTCCCGCAGAGTGGAAGAGGGAAAGGAGGGTGAGGGCAAAACAATGGCAATCCTATCGGTGCGCGGCGTGACCAAGCGATTTCAGGGACGTAACGGCGGCGTGAAAGCCCTGGAAGACATCTGGCTGGACGTAGACCAGAGCGAGTTTCTCATCCTGGTCGGGCCGTCCGGTTGCGGAAAGTCCACGCTGCTTAACATCATCGCGCGCCTCGAGTTTCAGGACGAGGGCGAGGTCCTGATGAACGGCCAGCGGGTCGTCTGGCCTGGCCGCGACCGCACGATGGTCTTTCAGGACGGCGCGCTGTTCCCCTGGCTTACCGTGCAGAAAAACGTCGAGTTCGGCTTGAAGCGCATGGGCGTCAAGCCCAGAGAGCGCGCCGAGCGGGCGCTGCACTATCTCAAGCTGGTGCGCCTCTCCAAGTTTGCCGGCAGCTATCTGCACGAGCTGTCCGGCGGCATGCGCCAGCGCGTCGCCATCGCGCGGGCGCTGGCCGTCGAGCCGCAGGTGCTGCTTATGGACGAGCCGTTCTCTGCGCTCGATGCTCTCACGCGCGAAGACCTCTACGAAGAGCTGCAGGACATCTGGCAGCGGCTCGGCACGACCGTCGTCTTCGTCACGCACAACGTCCGCGAGGCCATCACCCTGGGGGACCGGGTCGTGCTGCTGTCCGGCCGGCCGGGACGCATCCAGGAGATCTTCCCCGTCGACATTTTACGCCCCCGCCACATCGACGACGTGGACGTGGCGCGGATGGCGCAGCAGATATCGCATGCCATGAAGTCCGGGCACGCGCGCATGAATGAAGAGGAGTATGATGAGGATGAAGAGCGTACTGAGGAGATCGATCTTCTTCGCCTGCTTAATAGCTCTGTGGGCCATCATCGCTAAACGGGAGGTCTGGGACCCGACGCTCTTCCCCTCGCCCTGGCAGGTGGCACGTACCCTGTGGGCGACCGTGAAGGATGGCACACTGCTGGCGGCCACCCTGGTGAGCATGCGGCGCGTCCTGCTGGGCTACTTCGTGTCCCTGGCGATCGGGATTCCGCTGGGGGTGCTGCTGGCGCGCAAGCAACTGCTGCAGGAGACCATCGGCTCGCTGGTCGTCGGGTTTCAGGCGCTGCCGAGCATCTGCTGGCTGCCGCTGGCGCTGCTCTGGTTCGGGCTCAACGACCGCGCGATCCTGTTCGTGGTCATTATGGGCTCGCTGGTGTCCGTGACCGTTGCCGTGGAAGATGGCGTCAAGAATCTGGCGCCTTCCTACGTGCGGGCGGCGCGCACGATGGGCACCTGGCGGCTGCCGCTCTACACGGAGGTGCTGATCCCGGCCTCCCTGCCGGCGCTCCTGACCGGAGCGAAGCTGGGCTGGGCGTACGCCTGGCGCGCCCTGATGTCCGGTGAGCTGCTGTTCGTCAGCCTGGGCCTGGGCCATCTGCTGATGGAGGGCCGCGAGCTGGCCGACATGAGTCAGGTTCTGGCGGTGATGCTGGTCATTATCGGCATCGGCCTGCTCACGGACCGTCTCGTGTTCGGGCTGCTGGAACAGCGCGTCCACGAGCGGTGGGGAACGGCCCGCGCTTAAGTAAGATCACTTAAGAAACAAGGACATATCCGAACGATTTGATTCGGAGGAGGACACGCGTTTGCGCAGACGGTCATGGACACGATGCGGCGTTATTTTATGCCTGCTCGCAATGCCCGCTTTCACCACAGCACAGCAAGAAGTCGGCAAGGACGTACCGCCCGGCCACTGGGCTTACCAGGCGGTCCAGGACTTAGCCAGCAAAGGACTGATCAAAGGCTATCCCCCGGATGCCAACTTCCTGGGAAGACGCACCCTCACTCGCTATGAGATGGCTACCATCTTGCAAAGAGTGGTC
>DASRCN010000051.1:0-8207 GCA_035653075.1 Chthonomonadaceae bacterium
AGATATGCTGGTGAGTGTACTGGTCCTTGGCATCGATGGCTAAGGCCAGGCTCTTGATGGTGGCCAGATACAGATCGGCCAGTTGGGCCTGGCTGAGCTGCAGCTCTTCGATGTGCTGCTGTTTTTCCTCGGCGCGAGCGGCATAGACCGCATACGAATGATAGGTAAGGAAAATCACCGGAGCGATCAGCACCAGCATAAACCCGGAATGCTGTCCGAACAAGAACATCGCCAGGGTGCTGATGCCGGCGGCTGCGAAATAGGTAGGCGCCATCCAGAGGAAATTCGTCTTCCAGAGGCTCAGCGGGCACTGATGGGTACAGAGTCCGATAATGATCGCGACCCCGCCGGTATTGATGGCGAAGTAGATCAACGTGGCGGCGATCGCTCCCCCGGTGACGGCGATAGGTCCCACGTTCCCCATTCCCATGCTGGCGTAGACAAAGACCCAGCCGGCGACCCAGGCCTGGAACGCGTTCAGCGCGACGTTGAAGGCCAGTTGATGGAGCGGCTGGACTTTGGGATAGAGGCCGGCGCTGATCATCGAGACCGCTCCCACGAGCATGCCCATGACCGGCCCGAAGCGCACGATCGCGGCAAAGGTGATGGCGAACCCGAGCGAGATAGAGCCCACGTCCTCCATGCTCTTATGGCGCATCAGGCATACCTTTTTCCCGCCGGCCAGGAGCGCTAACAACAGAAAAAGTCCCGGCTCCCAGGCGGAGGCATGCAAACGCGAGAGACCGACCAGGCCGGCGGAGGCAAAGGTCAAAATCCCGGCCAGATAAACACCCACAAGATAGATTTTGGCTGCGCGCGGCAGGCTATGCATAGAAACTCCTGATAAGCTCGATTACTACCGTGAGGAGGATCGATCCTCTTACTACCGGGTTGGAACCCAGTCTAATCAAATCGGCAGGTAATCCTACCATCTTCATAGAAGGCGGCTGAAATCCGGCATCTTAACGAGGAAGCGCGGCTGCCTGGAAGCGGCATAACTCCTTTGTATTCATCCGCGCCCTTATCGGGGCGCTTCTGCATCCTTCGCAATCGACAAAGGCAAACCGCTCGAAAGGGCGGGACGCAAAGCCACGGGCCTACGCTCCTTAAGTTGTCACTTAGAGTAGGGCCGCCGGGTTACCGAACTGCGACGATTACGAAGGAGTAGACTATGTTCGGCAACAGAACCGGCGACTCGCGACGGTCCAGGACAGCGCCTTGCGCGCTCTCCGTCCCCTGGGGCAACCTTCTGCGAGCCAGCCTGCTCCCCCTCCTCTTAACAGGCGCCCTGCTGACAGGCAGCCTGAGAGCCTCCAGGGCCGATGCGTTTCAGGATAAGAGCGATCATTTCCTCCAACAGCACGTCCCCTCTCTACCGGCCGGCGCCCCGGTTTCCGCCATCGTGCAGATCAATGACGGCTTTCCCGCGGGGGAACAGGCACAGTTCAACGCGCTGGGCGCTTCCATCTATCAATGGCTGCCCCTCATCCATGCGGTGGCCGTACAGGTGCCTGCCGGCAGACTGGCCCAACTGGCTAATCTGCCTTTCGTCTCCCATCTCTCCGAAGATGTCGTCGTCCGCAAACACGACCAGTTCACCGTCGGCTCCAGCGGAGCCAGCACAGCCTGGGTTTCTCCTTACAATCTCAACGGAAATGGAGTTACCGTAGCCGTTGTCGATAGCGGCTATCGCAGCCATCCCGATATTCCTTCGGGTGGTCCCGGCTCGCGGGTTCTGACTAGCGTCAGCTTTGTCAACGACGGCTACGGCGCCGACGACCCCTGCGGGCATGGCACCCACGTAGCGGGCATCATCGCCGGCGGCGGCAACGCCTCCAGTGGCCCCGGTTCCATTCAGACCTTCTATGGCATCGCGCGCAAAGCCAGTATCGTCAATGTGCGCGTGCTCGACCAGAACGGCCAGTCCACCGTCAGCACCGTCATTTCGGGCATTCAGTGGGTCGTCAACAACAAAGCCCAGTACAATATCCGTGTCCTCAACCTCTCGCTGGGCCATCCGGTGGGAGAGAGCTATACGCTGGATCCGTTGTGCCAGGCCGTCGAGCAGGCCTGGCAGGCCGGCATTGTGGTCGTCTGTGCCGCCGGCAATAACGGACGGCTCAACACCGTTCAGACGACCGGGCTGGACAATGAGGGTTGGGGCACGAACTACGGCTCCATCACGGTACCCGGCAACGATCCGTATGTCATCACGGTGGGCGCCATGAAATCGCTGGACGGCAGCCGGCCCGACGATACCGTCACCACCTACTCCAGCCGTGGCCCGACCCTGGGCGACCTCGTGCTCAAGCCCGACATCGTCGCTCCCGGCAACAAGGTCATCTCGCTGCGCTCCATCAGCTCTACCCTGGATGCCACCTATGGCAGCGCCAACCTCGTCCCGTTAAGCGCTTACAAGAGCTCCTGGGGTCCTGCCGATCAATCTCAGTATTTCACGCTCTCCGGCACGTCCATGTCGGCTCCTGTCGTCTCCGGGGCAGTGGCGCTAATGCTGCAGGCCAATTCCAAGCTCTCCCCCGATACGGTCAAAGCGCGCCTGATGGTCTCAGCGGACAAGTGGGGCTTTTCCAGCGGCCTCTACGATCCCTGCTCTTTCGGAGCGGGCTACCTCGATATTCCCGCTGCCCTCAACTGCACGGTCACGGCCACGCAGTCGGCGCTCAGCCCCACCCTGGTCTCCGATGGCCTGGGCAATATCTACCTGAATACAGTACTCTGGGGCACCAACATTATCTGGGGCACCGCCATCAACAACCTCAACATCATCTGGGGCAGCAACATTATCTGGGGTAACAACATTCTGTGGGGCAGCAATATCACCTGGGGTACCAATGTCACCTGGGGCGCCAACATCATCTGGGGCTCCAACATCCTGTGGGGCAGCAATATCATCTGGGGTTCCGGCTCGACAGGAAGCGACATCTGGGCAAATAACATCTCCGGACCCGGAGAATAAGCCCGGCGGCCCTCGCTGCCCTCGCCTTTCGATAGACGTAGTCTCTCCTCCTGCCACGCGCTCCGCTTCCCGGCAAGAAGCGGAGCGCGCGGCGCTTTGGCTTGCCGAAATCCGCTTCTCATAGCCCCACTTTTTGATCTTCAGTCCGGGAACATGCGGAAGACCTTATCGCTACCTTCCAGACCGGCCTGGCGGCCTCGAGCGGGATGAAGCGGTTTTGACGGCCGGCCCGACGCGCCTCCGTCCGATCCTGATGCCCACCGGCGCGGCGGTCCTGGGCATGGTGCCGCTCGCGCTCGCCCTGGGCCGAGGCTCGGAGCTGGAAGCGCCCCTGGCGACCGCCGTCATCGGCGGCCTGCTGACCTCCACGCTGCTGACGCTGATCGTCGTCCCGACGGTCTACACGCTCTTCGACGATCTGGGGCGCTGGCTGCGCAAGGAGAAGCGCGATCTGACCGCGCCCACGCTGGTCCGAAGAAACGAGCGGGGGGTCGGACGCGAGCCTGGACATCCGAAGGAAGAAGGGATTGACGAGGAGCCGTAACGATGTGGATCTTTTCCCGACCGCGTAACGAGCATGAGAGCCGTTTCTTGCTGAACCTGGAGCAGAGCTCGCGCATCAACCTCATTCAGTTGGGGGAGCGCTGGTTCGTCGAGGTGATGCTGGGCACGGAATCCGTTCCCGTCGCCTCGGCCAGCTCTCCGGAGGAGGCCGCCGCGCTCATCAAGCGGATTTTCGATAGTCTCCGGGCGGGTGAGGCGGCGCTGGACCTGGAAGCGCCTCCGCAGGAAGGCGGAAACGAGCAGCATAACGGGCGCGGTGATGGACGCGCTCCTGCGCCTCCTCCTGAGCTGGAGCGCGCCAGGGCAGCGCGATAGAAGAACCCCACTCTTATCTCAACCGGGCCGATAAACGACCCGGCATTAAAAACGAGCGTCCTCACGGACGCATCCGAATTCCCCCTCTCCTTGGAAAGAAGAGGCAGGGCCCCAAAGACCGTGGTCGGTGAAGGGGGTCAGGTCCGTCCGGCAGGACGGTGTGTCTTTAATGCCGGGTCGTTTATCGGCCCGGCCCGGCAAAATCAACAGGATTCTGGCAATCCTGTCCCTAATAGGTGCATAATTATAAGAGAAGCCTGACTCCTCAAAATTTCCCTCTCCTTACGAAGGAGAGGGAATAGGGAGCGCGTCGGCGATTGGATAGGCGCAGCCGTGGGTGGTGAGGTCTTTCCGTCCGCAGGACGGTTGTCCGAAGGACCCCCAGACGGGTATTTCAATGCCCGGCTATACGGGCCGTGAACGGCCCGGATAACGCGGCCCGGCTCTCATGCCCGGCTATGATGCCCGACTCTCATGGACCGGCTATCATGCCCGGCTATGATGCCCGGCAAATATGGTCCAGCAAGAACGAGAGAGGAAGAAGTATCGTATGAGCATTTCACAGCGGGCGCGCGAGACGGCCCCGTCTCCCACGCTGGCGATCACCGCCAAAGCCAAGGCGTTGAAAGCGCAGGGGGTCGATGTCATCGGCTTTGGCGCGGGAGAGCCGGACTTCGATACGCCCGACCACATCAAGCAGGCCGCCATCGAGGCCATCTGCAGCGGCTTCACCAAATACACGCCCACCAGCGGCGAGGCCGATCTCAAAGAGGCCATCGCCGCCAAGCTCGCCCGCGACAACGCCCTGCAGTACCGGCCGGAGAACATCATCGTCTCCTGCGGAGCCAAGCACACGCTCTATAACGTCATGCAGGCCCTGCTCGATCCGGGCGACGAGGTCCTCATCCCGTCTCCCTACTGGGTCACCTATCCGGAGCAGGTGCGGCTGGCGGGCGGAAAGCCGGTCTTCGTAGAGACCCTGCCGGAAAACGACTTCATGCCCACGCGCGAGGCCGTGCGCGCCGCCATCACGCCGCGCACGAAGGCGCTCCTGCTCAACTCGCCGTCCAATCCGACCGGCGGCGTCGCCTCGCGCCAGGCCGTCAAGGACCTCGCCTCCCTCGTCATCCAGCACGATCTCACTCTCATCAGCGACGAGATTTACGAAAAGCTGCTCTACGACGGCCGCCAGCATCTCAGCCCGGCGGCGCTCGGCAGCGAGATCTTCCAGCGCACCGTCACCGTCAACGGCTGCTCCAAAGCCTACGCGATGACTGGCTGGCGCATCGGCTACGCGGCCGCCGCCGATAAAGAGCTGATCGCCGCCATGGGCCGCCTGCAGGATCAGTCCACCTCCAATCCCGCTTCGGTCTCTCAGAAAGCGGCGGTGGCCGCGCTCAACGGTCCCCAGGAGCCGGTCGAGACGATGCGGCAGGCGTTCGAGCAGCGCCGCAACCTCATCGTGGAGCGGCTCAACGCCCTTCCCGGCGTCACCTGCCGGATGCCCGGCGGCGCCTTCTACGCCTTCCCGAACATCGCGCCTCTCCTCGGCAAGCGCGCCGGCGAGCGCGTTCTCCAGACCTCCGACGACCTGGCCGCCTACTTGCTCGAAGCGGTCGGCGTGGCCGTCGTTCCCGGCTCCGGCTTCGGCGCCGACGACTATATCCGGCTGTCCTACGCCACCTCCACCGAGAACATCATGCAGGGCCTGGAGCGCATGGACGCCGCCATCCGCCGGTTAGAGTAAGCCCACCCCCTCCGCCCCCTCCCTGGTTCGCTCGCTACGCTCGCAGGGAGGGGGAACATGATCGTTCTCTTCTACCTCTGCTTGCAGGCAAACGAAGCTTGAGGGAGGGATATTAGCTTCCAATCCAGTCCCCCCTCCCCTAAAACTGGGGGAGGGGCCGGGGGTGGGGGCTATCTTTCTATGGATTCCGACGCGCTGGCACAACTGCAGGAAAAGCTTGGCGTACGCTTCAAGAACGAAGCGCTCTTGCGTCAGGCCCTGATCCACCGCTCTGCCGCCGCAGAGCGGTCGCTCGACAGCAACGAGCGGCTGGAGTTCCTGGGCGACTCCGTCGTCGGGCTGGTGGTCAGCGAGAACCTGTTTCGCCTGTTTCCGGACTACAGCGAGGGCAACTTAGCGAAGGCGAAAGCCTACGTGGTCAGCGAATCCGCGCTGGCCGAGGCGGCGCTGGCGATCGGACTGGAAGCCTTCGTCGTCATGAGCGCCGGCGAGGCCGCTTCCGGCGGGCGCACGCGCCGCTCCATCCTAGCCGACACCTTTGAGGCGGTCATCGCGGCCATCTATCTGGATTGCGGCCTGCGCACCGCGCGGCGCATCGTACAGAAGGCGCTGAAAGACGCGATTCGCGAGGTAGAAGCCGACGAGCACCGCCGGGACTATAAGTCCTCTCTGCAGGAGCAGACGCAGGCGCACCTCCGCAAAGCTCCCATCTATCGTATCGTCAGCGAGACGGGCCGCGACCACGAAAAGGTCTTTGTCGCCGAGGCCGTTCTGGGCACGACCGTGATCGGGCAGGGATCGGGCCGCAACAAGAAAGAGGCGGAGCAGGCCGCAGCCCTCGATGCCCTCGATCACCTGCCCCGCTTTCTGCCCGACCTGGTGGCCGACGCGCCGAAGGAGGCCGAGAGCGGGGTACAATAGCAGAGGCGTTTGAAAGCTTTTCTAAATTCCTCTCCTCAGAAGGAAAGGCTTCGAGAGCATGACGGTTTCGGATCAGCCCGCCGCGGATATCGGCGTCTTCGGCGGCAGCGGGTTCTATTCCCTGCTGGAGAACGTGCAGGAGATCAAGGTCGATACCCCTTACGGCCCGCCCAGCGACAGCGTTTTCCTGGCCGAGATGGAAGGCAAGCGCATTGCCTTTCTGCCCCGGCATGGCCGCACGCATACCATCCCGCCGCACGCCATAAACTACCGCGCCAACGTCTGGGCCATGAAGTCGCTCGGCGTTCGCTATCTTATCAGCCCTTGCGCGGCGGGCAGCCTGCAGCTGCACGTCCAGCCGGAGCATTTCGTCGTCTGCGACCAGTATGTAGACCGCACCAATGGCCGCAAAGACACGTTCTACGATGGCCCGACCGTCTACCATCTCAGCACCGCCGAGCCTTACTGCCCTCACCTGCGCCGGCTCGCCATCGAGGTCATTCGAGAACACGGCATCACCGTGCATGAGCGAGGGACCATCGTCATCGTCCAGGGACCGCGTCTCTCTACCCGCTCCGAAAGCCGGTGGTACATGCAGGCGGGATGGGAAGTCATCAGCATGACCCAATATCCCGAATCCTATCTGGCTCTGGAGCAGGAGATCGCGGTCGTCAACATCTCCCTGATCACCGATTACGATTCCGGGCTGATGGGCGAGAACGGCATCCGGCCTTCCACCTCTCAGGAGATCCTGCACGTCTTTCAGAAGAATTCCGAGCGCATCAAGCAGGTGGTCCTCGACCTGATCCGCCGCATCCCCCTCGATCTGGACAGCCCCTGCCATCACGCGCTCGAACACGCCAAAATCTGAGGGGGTGGTCCCGCCTGGCGGAGGTGAGAATTTGTAGGGGCGCTGCTTGCTGCGACCTCTGCGTGCAGGTAAGGGAAGCTTTAGGGAGAAGGCAAAAGAGAGCAACGCAGTCCCCCCTCCCCTAGAATTGGGGGAATGGGGAGCGCGCCGGCGATTGGGAGTCGGGGGTGGGGGCCTAAAATGCAAGAACCGCTGCAAACAGTCACATGGAAAAACGGTAAGGTCTGCCTGATCGATCAGACGGTGCTGCCGGACAGGTTGCGCCATGTAGAGATGGCGGACTGGCGCGAAGTCGTGGAGGCGATCCGCACCATGATCGTGCGCGGCGCGCCCGCCATCGGCTGTACGGCGGCGCTCGGCCTGGCGATGGGCGCCCGTGACATCCCCGCGCAAAGCCGGGACGCTTTTCTGGCGCAGTTTTGCGCGATGGCGGATGCCTTCCGCGCCGCCCGCCCAACGGCCGTCAACCTCTTCTGGGCCGCCGATCGCCTCGTCTCCCTCGCCGCAGACACCGATGGCTCCGTCGCCGACATCCAGGACGCCCTGCTGGGAGAGGCCCTGCGGATGCTGGAGGAAGACATCGCGATCAACCGGCAGATGGGACGCTATGGCGCGGAGCGTTTGCCGGAGGAAGGCGGCGTCCTGACCCACTGCAACGCGGGCGCGCTCGCCACCGTCGGCTATGGCACCGCGCTGGGAGTCATCCGGGCGGGCGTGGAGGCCGGCAAGCGCCTCCACGTTTATGCTGACGAGACCCGGCCACGGCTGCAGGGCATGAAGCTGACCGCCTGGGAGCTGGCGCAGGACCATAT
>DASRCN010000052.1:0-12598 GCA_035653075.1 Chthonomonadaceae bacterium
GTTTAGCCGTCCTCGCCGGTTAAGCAAGGATTATGAGTTCGATCCCGAAAGCAGCCAGGCGATGTTGCGATGGGCATCGCTCAGGCGCATGGTGCGCCATCTGACCAAGCCTGATACCTAATTTTCGGACAGGCTCTAAGACACTAGGGCAGGTAGTAGGGCGGCGGCTTACTTACCGGCAGTTGACGGAAAGCCATCTGAGGTATCTTGCCCCCTCCGCTTAGGGCGCAACCTTCTTCTTCTCTCGTTCGGCCTTGCGCTCTTCCTTGCCCGCCTTAATACGAGCGTCAAGTTCCGATTTAGGAACCTTGACGACTTGGCGCAAGACGGCCTCAAAGTTCGCCTGCTTCTCTTCTGCGGGTATGTCCTTTAGTTCGATTGCCGACTGTTCCATGTTTCCTCGTCCGTAGACACTATTCTACTGTCGTATTTCCGCCCAAACCAGTATAATTACCGTGATATTGTTGAGCAAGGACGGGCAAACGTCCTTGCTCAACTAGAAAGGAAGGTCACTGGAATGACCACCCTTGCCACACTGCTGACTATCGCGGCTTCTGTGTTGACGATAATCAGCATCTTGGCAGGCTGGATTAGGCTGCACAAGCCGCCCTAGCCTGCACGTCCGCTCCCGCCTAGAGGGAAAACCCCTCTAGGCGGAAATGTATAAAACAAGAGCGTTCTTCATTTTAGTATACCGCACAAAACCGGTTTTACAGCAAACTGTTTTGCTGTAATTACATCCATGCTGATCTCAAGCAGGGGTGTAAATCCGACTTTTCCGTGCGTTTTGCGCGCACTAATGGAACTCCTTGACGGCCCTCCCTGTCAGGACTTCACTAGGCAAGCGAGCAATCGCCGTGCTTAGTGAAGTATATAAATGCCCAAATTCCTTTTCATGTGCTTTCTCCAGCATGCTTGCGCTACCAGAAGAGAAATGGACGGTAACCATCCTTCCGGCCCCTGTCCTCGAATTCCTGGCCCCCATGTAAGCGTGAGTGCCAGCCGGCCCGTTCATGGCCTGGTCGACGGATGGGAAGGATCGGCTGAGGAGGATGGCAGCAGGATCTCCGTCTGCGGTGGATCGGTGCGGCCATAGATGCTGGTCTGCGGGAAGTAAGAGACCCAGCCGTACCACTCGCTCAGGTGGCTGTCCAGGCGCGGCATCTCTTTGCCCGCCAGCGGCCCCTCCTCGCCTTTGCCCTCGATGTTCCAGCGGGTCCCGGTCTCTTTATCGTAGGCGCCGATCTTGCCGTCGGGCTGCTTGCGAGCCTCCAGCGTCAGCGTCCGGCCATCCACGACGCGCCGAACGGCGGTGGCGGAAACGGCCCCGGCATCGAAAAGCACGCCGACGGGCGTTTCGCCGAGCGTGTCGTTAAGGACTCCGGGCGAGTCTTTGAGCGCCTGGAGGGGATACGCGCGATAGAGGATGTCCGGAGCGTCCTGCGCGCCGGTCTTCGACGGCTCCCTGGAGGCTGCCGACAGGGCGACGGCCAGCACCATCTCGAAGGGCGGCAGGCGCTTATCCCCGCGTGTCAGGGTGGACTGGAAGTAGGGCGCCGGAAAGCCGCCGGACGTGCCGCGATGGGAATGAACTCCCCTGGGCCGATAGAAGCGGCTATACGGGGTGTCGGGCGACATCACCAGCGTATTCGGATGCAGCTCTTTCCAGCGAGCCCAGGTGGTATCCAGCAGCGGACCGGTCTTCAGGACCGTGCCCAGCATCGGGCCTTTGATGGCCCGCCCGCCGACCTGCAGCCAGACGCTTTCCGTCTGGCGGTCGTACATCGTCACCACACCGTTATAGAGGCCATAAAACTCGAACGCGAGTGTCTTGCCGTTGACGACGGGGTCAAACCTGACCCCGGTATTGCAGACGATTCAATAGGTGACGGTGATAAACGTATCGCCCACCTTATCGTTGATGATGTGATGGAAGGAGAGGAAGCGCGTGGGATAGGCGCGGCTTTCGCCGTTCACGGTCAGTCCCAGCACGTACTCGGTATCGTCCATGAAGTCGGCGGCGGCGGCCCGGACCATCTTGGGAAAGTCCATTGCATGGAAGGGGGTGAGCTTGCGCCCGTCCCAGAGGGCCGCCGGATTGATGTCCGAGGCGACGGCGTCCTTTGCGGGCTGCGCCGGCGCGGCCGGAGGAACCGGCGGGGTGTCCGGCTTTTCTTGCGCCAATGCGGGCGTTACAGCCGCGATCCCGATCCATAACGTCAGACACATCCGTCCGACGGGAATTCTCATCTCCAGGGTCCTTTCTCCGCAAATGCTTCTCTCACCGCCCCCTATTCGCCGGAAACCGCGCCGCTTCCTGCCCCTCCCGATGGGCAGCAGGAATCCACTTCGAGAATAGGGAAGTGACCTCCCAACACGAGCACGAGGCGACAAGCCGACGACACCGTGTATGCAGGAGTAAGAAGAAAGTTATGCAAGCACAACCGAGTGTGAACGCTGAGACGAGACCTGTTTCGATCCGTCCTCTCCGCCAGGACGAGTTGCCGGCCGCCGATCGCATCTGCCGGCTGGCTTTCGGCACATTTCTGGGGCTGCCCGATCCCATGCAGTTCGCCGGCGATGCCGACTACGTGCGCACGCGCTGGCTGGCCGATCCGACCGCCGCTTTCGGCGCGGAAGTCGAGGGCGAGCTGGTAGGCTCCAATTTTGCCACGAATTGGGGCAGTGTCGGATTTTTCGGCCCCTTGACCGTGCATCCCCAATATTGGGAGCGCGGCATCGCGAGCCGTCTCATGGAACCCGTCGTGCAGCTTTTCTCTGACTGGGGTATCACTCAGGCCGGCCTCTTTACCTTCGCGCATAGTCCCAAACACCTCTATCTCTATCAGAAGTTCGGCTTCTGGCCGCGGTTCCTAACGGCCATCATGTCCCGGCCGGTCGCGCCGGTCACGCCCGGCGCGTTCTGGACACGGTATTCCCAGACGCCGGACGGCGAGCAAAGCGGCGGCCTGAGCGCCTGCCGCACGCTCACGAATACCCTCTTCGAGGGCCTGGATGTTCATCGGGAGATTCAGGCGGTCCGGGATCAGCAGTTAGGCGATACGGTCCTCCTGTGGGATCATTCTCAGTTGGTAGGGCTGGCCGTCTGCCATTGTGGACCAGGAAGCGAGGCGGGAAGCGACACGTGCTATGTCAAGTTCGGCGCCGTGCTGCCAGGACCCCAGGCGCCGCAGAATTTCGACCGATTGCTCGATGCGTGCAACGCTCTCGCCGCAGAGCAGGGCCTGAATCGCCTTGTCGCCGGGGTCAATACGGCGCGGCACGAAGCCTATCGCCAGATGCTGGCGTACGGCTTCCGCAGCGACTTTCAAGGAGTCGTGATGCAAAAGCCCAACACGCCCGGCTATAACCGGCCCGGCATCTATCTCATCGACGACTGGCGCTGACCAGAATCCCAGGAGTCTGTGGCCCGCCGGCATATAGGCTCCTTATTCGGCAAGAGAGTCTGCGCAGGCAGGCTTTGTGATGATAGAACGGCGCTTCCGTGCCGATGACTGGAGGATGGGCAAGATGCATCTGGGCGAAAGAAACTGGACGGAGATCGGGGATCTGGCGGGACGCGTGGTGGTGCTGCCGCTCGGCTCCTGCGAGCAGCACGGCCACCATCTGCCGCTGCTGACGGATATGCTGATCGGCACGGAGGTCGCGCGGCGGGCGGAGGCGGAACTGGGAGAGACGGCCCTGTTCCTGCCAATGTTGTGGGTGGGCGCCTCCGACCATCATCGCGCTTTTGCCGGCACGGTCAGTCTCTCCAACGACACCTACGTGCGCGTGCTCGTCGATATGCTGGAGAGCCTGATCGGCGGCGGGTTCCGGCGCATCTTCCTGTTGAATGCGCACGGCGGAAACATCACGCCGGGCCGGATGGCGATCTACGACGTGCAGTTGCGCCACCGGGAGATACCGGACCTGTGGCTGGCCTTCAGCAGTTGGTGGACCATCGCGGCGGAACAGGTCGCGGCACTGACGAACGTGGAGCAGGAGATGGTCACTCATGCCTGCGAGCAGGAGACCAGCATGATCCTGCGCCTCCGCCCGGAGCTGGTCAAGCCAGAAGTGGCGCGAGGCGCGAATATTCCCTTCGAGTCCGCCTTCTACGTTCCCGATTTCAGCCGGCCCAGTCGCGTGGATGTCCCCCGCGCGTTCGACCAGTTGAGTCGCACCGGCGCCTTCGGCCATCCGGAGATCGCGACCTCCGAGAAAGGGGAGGCGCTGTTCGCGGCGGCGGCAGCCGAAGTGGTCGCCTTCGTGCGCGAGTTTGCGGCCTGGCCGCCCCTTCCCCCGCACTGATCGAAAGGAATCACGGAAGACAGCATGGCAACCCCGGATCCGGCCGGTGAAGACCGAGCCTCGCCCGTTTCCGAGCATTTGCGCCGCTATCGCAGCATCCGCGTCGCGATCTACTATCTGATTCAATCGAACATCAGCGACACAGGCACGATCACGTATATGGACGATCAGTGGGTGGAGCTGACGAAAAACAACAACGAGCGGCTGCTCATCCCCATCAACGCGATCCGGCTTATCAAGGCTCTGGAGCCGCTTGGGTCCGAGGGCGATAGGAATATCCTGCTGCGTCCTGTCGAGGAGCAGATCGTAAAGGCGGAAGGAAAGTGAACAAGAAGCGCGATGGCAAAGGAGGACGGCGGAGCGGCGGGCATGCCCGCCGCTCGGGATCGCGTCCGGGCGGCAAGCCCTCTTCGCGCGCCGGCAGGCCGCGCCCTACACGCCAGGAGTCTGGGGATTTCAAGATCGTCGAAAGGCGTTCAGAAGGCGAGACTGCTTTCGAAGCCGGCTCGTTTCGCGTGTTGATCGCCGTGCATCGGCCCCGCTTCCGGGGCCGCGCCGAGCGCGCGGCTGCCCTGGAGGGCTGGGAGGTGACCGCGCTGCTCAACAAGCAGGATCCGGTCGGCCTCGTCGCCAAACCGCCCCGCCCGCCGGACCTGCTCATCCTCTCCGGCGATTTCGGCCGGCAGCGCGACTATGCCATCTTCCGCGCCGTGCAGCCCTGGCGGGAGCGCGGCATGAAGCTCATCGGCCTGGTAGGCAACTGTGAGATCGCTCCGGAAGACTACCCGGACTCCGTTCCGGAACGGCTGTGCGATGTCTGCCTCGTCCCTCCCTACAAGACGGCGGAGCTGCGCGCCGTCTTCACCCGCCTCTACGAGCAGATGCGCGGACAGCCCGCTCCCCCACCCCTCAAATCGGCCTCGGCAGTTGAAGATTTGGAGGAAGCCGATTAACAGAGGCGGCCCACCGGAAAATCGCTGAAATTAAGCGGCGGCGCTTTTAAAAAAAGCGCCGCCGCGAGCATACCTCAGGGTCGAGCGCCGCCTTCGCCTCGCTCCCCCCTTTCGCCCGGCTCGCCGGCCGGCGGATGGGTTTCCGGCATCGCATGGCCGTGGTGGCACATGTAGCAGGTCGCCTGCTTGGAGAGGATCCTCTCATGGGTGTTCAGGCGATTGGTCATCAGCATCATCTCGCGGGCCGTGTGCTTGGTCGCCTTTGCATCGCTGGCAAAGTCGCCACGAACATGGCAGAAGTCGCATTCGACGCCCAGGGAGGCGCTGACGGAGCGCATGACCGCAATCACCTGGGCCGGCGTCATGTTTTTCAGGATCCGAATGTTCTTGAGTCTGGGCGGCCCACCTCTCTGGTGCCCGGCGGCCTGCGCATCCCTGCCCTGAGATACCATCAGGCTTCCCCCCAACAAGGCGATCGTGCCCAGCGTGGCGAGGCCCGGCAGAATCCGGCAGGTCAAACGCTTACTCGTTAACTGCATTCTTCCCTTCCTCTCTGTTGGATGTGTTTGGTCTTTCCGCCTTACCCTGCGCCATGCGTACACGGCGCGGACCCCACGGCCTTCCGGCGTGGGACAGCTCAATGGAAATCCACCTCCAGAATATCGCCGATAGCCAGCGCCAGCGGCGCATCGAAGGTAACGATCAGGTCGCCGGCAGGCCCGAGTGTGACGTGGCCGCCGATAGGGTTGGGTCCCCGGCTGACATGAGCCTCGGGGGCAGCAGGGCGCTTCATCCCGGAGATGGGAGACGGGCCGGGCACGCGCAGCGCCGTCAGCATAAGGTCGGGCGTGCTGAGTGATAATTTCGGCGGCGTCTCCTCGATGGGAATCGTCCGGTCGAGGCGGAAGGTGAACACGCCGCCATGCGCCAGCGGCTGAAACTGCAGACTGCCTCGGAACGTAGGCGCGAAGACCGGCGCGGACAACTGCCGCCAGGAACCCGGCATATTGGGCGCGAGAGCGAGCCGGCCCGCGCTGGAATCGAATGCGAACCCCTCGAGCGCGTAGAGGATGTTCCAGTCCGCCGCTTCGCCCAGGCCGGCCAGATTCGGCATGTCGGACACGCCAGTATCGGCGCGAATGCGCGAGGGAGCGCGCCACGGCGAGCGCAGGCTTTCGGTGCGCGTCGCTTCCAGGCGCTCCAGCAGCGCCATTCCGTCGCCCGGTCGATTTTGAGAGATAAGCAGCGCCGCCCCGGCCAGCGTCGAAGCGGGCAGCAGGTAGTCTCGCGCCACCGGATCGTCCGGCGGCAGCGTGCCGTCCGCGCGGACGCGAGCGGCCGGTCCGTAAGGAAAGTCGATGGCCCGGTCGTTGAGCGCCTGCAGGCTCTGGAGGGCCCGGCTGAGGTCCGCCTCCGGCAGCAGCGGACCTAAATCCAGCAGGTCGGCCCACCACTGCCCGAGCAGTTGATCAATGGAGCACACCTCGCCGACCGATTCGGGCCTTCCCAGGAAACGGCCGTTCCAGAACCGCTTTATCCCCCCGGCGGACGCCTTTGCGAAGGCCTCGGCGCACTCGCGGAAGAAATCTTTATCGCCCGCCAGATCGGCCAGCCGCTGCCCGGCGCGCAGCGCCGCCAGCCAGAGCGTCACCGCCGCCGGCGTCAGGCGAAAATCCATCTCCTCCGGGGACGTCGGCCCGGAGGGTGACAGGTTGGGAAGGCCCTCGGCATCGCGGTGGCTCAGCAGCACCTCCAGCGCGTTGCGCGCGGCGGGAAAAACATGCTGGAGCACGTCGCGGTCTCCCGTCCAGAAGACATACTGCGCCAACTGCAGCGTGAACGCCGAGGCGCTGGTGACATCCCTCACGTACAGCACGGTGGTCCCGGTTTCCTGCCCGGCTTGCGGGCTCGCCGTGGCGGAAGCGGCCTGCGCCAAGGGCGAAGCGGGTAAATGATGCCGGGTGACATGGCGCGCGTGAGAGGATCCGATGGAGGGCCGGGGGACCGGCGGGATCGGGAAGTCCGCCAGCGTCTCCAGGGAAGGCGGCAGGATCCCGGACGGCGCTTGCATCTGCTGAGCCTGTGTGAGCATCCGGGCGTCCAGATCGGGAAAGAAGGCGAGCAGCAGCGTATCGGCATACAGGCTCTGAGAAAGCGAGGCCAGCGCGTTCACCTGGCCGGTATCCGGTCGCGGGCCTCCCACGTCGGCCAGGAAGGCGAAGCGACCGTCGCGCGTATGCACCGTATGAGTCGTCAGCGGCGCGGCGCAGTCGATGAGCCGCCGGACCAGCCAGCGGGGCAGATCGGAGAACTGCAGCCGCATCTGCCATTCCTGCGTGAGGGTCAGCAGGGTGCGCCAGTCCTGCAGCAGCGCACGCGCGGCCTGGCCGGAATCGGGGAAGAGGGTCTGGTAGTAGTGGCCGAGGTCAAGGCCGCCGCGCGTGTAGAGATGGGGCGTATACCAGGCGATCGCGAAAGGAATATCGACCGCGTCGTGCGGCTTGAGCGTCAGGCGCACGGCGACCACGCCGGCCGGATGTACCTTTCCCTCGACGCCGGTGGGCGCGCTGCCCGCCACGTCGCCGCTGCTGGAGAATGCCTCCCACCAGGCGGGGCGCGCGTCCAGCGCGTTCCATCCCGCCGTCGTCACGACCGCCTCCCGGCGCGGCGGGTAGGCGAGCAGCGTCATCTCGCCGGTAGCGTTGTCGCGCATCCGCTGCTCTTCGGCGGCTGGCGGCGGGCCGGAGAATTTCAGACCGAAAAAGCCTTCCGTAGCGGGAAGGGATGTGACCGTATCGCCCGTGTGATTCGAGAACGCGCCCTGCGGCGTGCCGCCTACGCCCAGGCTGTCTTCCCAGGAGAGCGCAAGGCTAATCTCGACCGGGACCGGCGCCGGGTTCTTGACCGAAACGATGAAGGCTGCGGCGGGAAAGGAGGCGTTACGAATGTCGAAGGGGACGAGCGGCGAAAAAGCCTGCAGGGAGACCGACACGGGCAGGTCGTCGCCGGGAAAGGTGAGGACGGCCTGCGGGTAGAGTCCGTCGTAGTCCAGTTTGGAGACTGCCGGCAGCCCGTAGGGGTTGTGGAGGCTGAGGACGCGGGCGACGGCGCGCTCTCCACTGCGCGCCCAGAGGGCGGCGAAGCAGGCCGGCAGGTCGCCGGTCGGATGGCTCCAGTTGTTGTTGATCGTGGCGCGGGAGACCGTGCCGTCGGTCATCAGCTCGAACGTGCCCGTTCCGATCCCGCCCAGCGGCACGCCCGATTCCAGCCGCTGCGAGTGGACGATGCCGGTCTGCGGATCGACGGCGGGCGCTGTCCCCTGCCCTGGCGCCCTGCCGCACAGGAGGAACAATAAGACCACGGCGTTGAAGCCCGTTTTCACCAGGTTGAAACCCGGCGCTGAGATACAAAGTCCGCCTGCGCGGACACCAACCCGCTTTAGCGGGTCTGGTATTTCAGACCGGGGTTTCAACCCCGTGGGCCAGAGCCTCATGCTCGTGCCCCTGGAGCGGAGAGGAAGAGTAAGGCCCAGCGGCCGGCGTCTTCGAAGCCGAGGCGGCGATAGACGCGCCCGGCGACGGGATTCTCATAGAAGAGACAGGGCAGCTTGCCGTCGCGCTGCAGATCCAGCGAGATCGCCGCGGTACAGGCGGCGGCATAGCCTCTTCCGCGCGCCTCCGGCAGCGTAAACACTCCGCCGATCAACCCCGCATCGCGTCCTTCCACGTTCAGGAGCGCGCACGACACGATGCGGGCAGGCCGCAGGGCGGTCGCCGGCTCTTCTACCACGAAGACGCGCGGCTCAGCCAGCTTGGCGGCGACATTGTCCCGGCTGCGATACATCGTACCGGCCTGGCCGTAGAGCCAGGCCAGCTTGTCGAGATCGGAGGGAACGGCGCGACGCGCCAGGCTAAGCGTCGCGGGCGGACAGGTGGGCGGATGCGTGAGGCGCAGGAAGCAGCTCTCTTCCCAATCGGTCGGCCGGTAGACGCGCAGGGCCGCCTGGACACTGCTGACGGTCTCGACCGGTCCGCGCATACCGGCAACACCCGGCAGGGTATCGATCACCGAGGCCAGCGCGGGACCGCACTCTCCATCCACATCGGAGGCGATGACCGTGTTGCGGAAGCGCTGCAGGATGCCGACTATCTCCGCGCCGTCCCTTCCAAAGACGCCCCAGGAGCGCATGATGGGCACGTCCATGCCGTAGTATTCGATGTTCAGGCGGGGCGTCAGCATCCGCATAGGGTGCTTCCGGCAGAGCCGAGCGAAGGCGGCTGAGTCGGTCGCGGCCAGCTTGCGGACCACGTAAGGCGTCTGCCGATCGAGAGAGGTCTGTAAGGGAGAGCTCATCGCCGCCTATTTCTCCGCCGTCCAGGCAAACTCCTCACCTAAACCTCACCCCCGACCTCTCTCCTTCGTAAGGAGAGGGGGAACGTAAGGTTCTCAGAACCTGTTTGGACGGCTGCGGGTCATCCTGTTGACAACCCACCTAAGAGATCGGGTATACTTATGCTATCTTACGACGATATAGGCTGTATGATGGCAGAAGGTTCCATCAAAACCGCATATTTCAGCCGTCGCCGCGCGCGTGCCAGGGCCTAGCCCACGCGGCGCGTCGTCGGACGAGTGAGAGCCGTGGGCTAGCCCGAAGCCAGGGAAGCTTGCGGCTTGTTTATTTCTGAAGCTCTTCGCAACCGCCGCTCCCCTGGAAGGAGCGGTTTTTTGATTCTACGGCAGAAGGAGCAAGACGTTATGCTGGATGTCGCCGTGGTCGGAGCGTCGGGATACGGGGGCGGGGAGCTGCTGCGCTTGCTGGCGCGGCATCCACGCGTGACGCTGCGGCGCGCTTTTTCGGAGACTTACGCCGGAAAGCCACTCTCGGCCGGATTTCCGGGCTGGGCGAAGCAGACCGATCTGTGCTTCGAGTCCTATGGCGATGGCGCTGCGGCTGCAGAGTGCGACGTGGTGTTCCTGGCGCAGGAGAACGGCAAGGCGATGGAGATGGCTCCGCGCCTGCTGGAAGCCGGCTGCAAGGTGATCGATCTTTCCGCCGACTTCCGCTTCCGAGATACGAACCTTTATGAATCCTGGTACAAGATGCCCCACGCGGCGTCGGAGGCGAACAAGAAAGCGGTCTATGGCCTGCCGGAGATTTATGGCGAGGCGATTCGCAGCGCTCCGCTGGTCGGCAATCCGGGCTGCTATCCAACGGCGGCCATCCTGGCCCTCGCTCCGCTACTCCACCGCCGCGTCTTCGATCCGGAGAGTCTGATCGTGGACGCCAAATCGGGCGTTTCCGGCGCGGGACGGGCCAAATTTAGCCTGGACTACCACTTTCCGGAGGTCGCGGAGAACGTCAGCGCCTATAAGATTGCCGGAACGCATCGGCATACGCCGGAGATCGAGCAGGTCCTTTCCGATTGGGTGGGCATCCCGCTGCGGGTGACGTTCACGCCCCATCTCATTCCGATGGCGCGGGGTATTCTCGCCACCTGCTACGCCAACCTTCGGGAGCCGGTAAATACGGGCGATTTAATAACCCTATATGAAGAGTTTTACGCCAATGCGCCGTTCGTGGCCGTCGTTTCTGATCCTCCGCCGGCGACCAAGCACACGCTCGGCAGCAACATGTGCCACATCGGCCTGGCGGTCGATAAGCGCACGAACCGGGTGACGGTCGTCTCCGCCATCGACAACCTGGTCAAGGGCGCCGCCGGCCAGGCGGTGCAGAACATGAATCTGATGTGCGGCTTCGCCGAGACGGACGGGCTGGATTTTGGGGGACTATGGCCTTAACAGTCTGGAAAGAACAAGAAGGAGCAGGCATCACCTTCCCAGAGGGCTTTGTAGCTGCTGGCGTGCGATGTGGCCTTAAGACCGAAGGGAACGACTTGGCCGTCCTCGTCAGCGACAGCGCAGCCGCGGTCGCGGGCGTCTTCACGACCAACCGGGTGCAGGCCGCGTGCGTGCAGTATTCGCGGCGGGTAGCGCGCAGCGGCACGGCGCGGGCGGTAGTGGTCAACGCGGGCAACGCCAACGCCTGCAACGGCGAGCAGGGCGACCGGGACAACCGCACGATGGCGGAATGGCTCAGCCGGCAGTTGCATGTCGCGCCGGATCAGGTCCTGACGGCCTCCACCGGCATCATCGGCCACCTCCTGCCGATGGAGAAATTGGAGGCGGGCATTACCTCAGCAGTGGCCGCCCTGGACCGCGGCGTCGAAACCGATCAGGCGGCCGTACAGGCCATTATGACCACGGACACGCGCCCGAAACTGCGCGCCGTGCAGGCCGATTCCGACCAGTGGGTCGCCCCGATCCGCTTCGGAGGCATGTGCAAGGGCGCGGGAATGATCGCGCCCAACATGGCGACGATGCTGGCCTTCCTGACGACCGACGTACGGATGCCGGCGCCTCTGCTCCAGGAGGCACTGTCGCGGGCGGTGGCGCCTTCGTTCAATAGCGTCACGGTCGACGGGGACACCAGCACCAACGATATGTGCCTCCTGCTGGCTTCCGGCATGGGAGAGGGCGAGATTTCGCGGCCGGGCGCCGCGTTCGAGGATTTCGTGGAGGCTCTGACGCGTCTCTGCATCGCCCTGGCAAAGGAGATCGCCCGCGATGGCGAAGGGGCGACCAAGCGCGTGGAGATCGTCGTGCAGGGCGCTGCGACCTGGGAGAGCGCGCATCGAATCGCCAAAACGATCGGCGAGTCGCCGCTGGTCAAGACCGCGCTGTTCGGCAACGATCCGAACTGGGGCCGCCTGCTCATGGCTGCCGGGCGCGCGGGCGTTCCTTTCGATGCCAATAAGGTGGAGGTGCGTATCGGAGAGCATGTCGTCTGTTCGGAAGGCAGCAGCGTTCCCTTCGACCGGGACGCCGCGCACGGCTACCTGACGGGAGACGAGATACGTCTTCTTCTCGACCTGAACATGGGCGAGGAAGCGGCTACCGTCTGGACGTGCGACATGAGCTACGATTACGTGCGTATCAACGCGGAATATCATACGTGAAGGTAAGTAAGTCATGCTGATGCTGGATCCGGCGGCGCGGGCCGCCGTTCTTGTCGAGGCTCTGCCGTATCTGCGCGAGTTCTACGGCAAGACGATCGTGGTCAAGTATGGCGGCAACGCCATGGTGGACGACACGCTCAAAGAGCAGGTGATGGAGGATATCGTCCTGCTGCACTACGTCGGCATCTGCCCGATCCTGGTGCATGGCGGCGGGCCGGAGATCAGCGCCCTCATGAAGCAGATGGGCATCGAGCCCTCCTTCGTCGGCGGGCTGCGCGTTACGGATGCGGCCACCATGGAGATCGTCGAGATGGTGCT
>DASRCN010000053.1:0-26858 GCA_035653075.1 Chthonomonadaceae bacterium
GGTCAGGAAGGTATCGATGTCGACCATGAGTTAGCTCCTTTCCAGCCAAAGAAAGATAACTAACTCTACGGCAGCGATGCCTTCCACGCCTGCTTATATTTCACAGCAAGCGTGGAAATACCCGTCTAGGGGTCCTTCGGACGACCGTCCTGCGGACGGGAAAGCTTGGAGGCTCGTGGAAATACCGAGTTCCCGGACAGGCTCTGAGTCACCCGCTTCCTTTTAGGGAAGGGGGAGCGTGTCGGCAATTGGATGGGGGAGGGAGCTTTCCTTCAAACAGATGCTGGGGGACCTGGATTCGAACCAGGGTTAACGGCTCCAAAGACCGCTGTCCTGCCACTGGACGATCCCCCATCGCGCTTCCTGATTGTACTCCGGCCCGCTCCGTACTGTCAAGGCAGTCGTGCTTTCGGACTTCAGCGGATGATGCGCAGCTTATGGCCTTTCGCTTTTGCTTTCAGGCGATCGAGCAGGCTGAGGGTGGTGGTCGGGTACTTCAGGCTGAGGCCCTGATGCGGATCGAGCGGCATATAGAGGCTGGCGCCGTCGGGGACCTTAAAGGCAAACGTAAAGACGTCGAACGCCGGATGGAGGTTGATCGTGTTATCGTAGGCGATGCGGGTTTTCATGGGCAGCGGGGCGGAGGGCGTGGGCGGCGTCCCCGGCGCGGCCTGCTCCTCCAGCTCGTCCAGCGCATCACCGACTTTGTTGGATGCGGCAGGCGTTGCGAGGATCGGAACCGTCTCGATCACGCACCGGCGCAGCAGGGAATCCTCTTTGCCGATGTAGAACCGCACCTCCGTCCGCTCCTGATCCGTCTCGTTCTTGAGCACGACCACGTCGGTCGCGACATTGTGCACGCTCTCCGTGCCTGTGCAGGCGACGCTGTCCACCTCATTGCGCAGATTGGCGAAGGGGTTGATGCCGATCAGCATCGTCATCTCCAGCGTGCCGGAATTGAGGGTAGCCAGCTTTTGAAAGTCGTGGATGTGCCTGGGCGCTTTCTCATGGGTATACGTGCGCGTATCGCTCGCGTAGCTCCAGAACTCTTTGCCGTCGCTGTCCCATTGGGAGACGACCGGCTGGTTCGTTTTCGGATCGGTATCCCTGGATTCCAGGCGCAGGCGGTTGGGGCTCTCGAACAAGAGACGCAGCGTGCGCTGCAGCTTCGGCTGCTCGCTTCCTGATTTGGGCGTCGATCCGTCCGTCGCCGGGGTGGGTGTCAGAGGCAGCAGAGACGAGGAGAACTCCGTCGTCTGCTCCAGTGTGGACAGGTGGGCATAGGCTGCAGCCATCCGGTCGAGCAGTTGTAAGGCGCGGGGATCGTAGGCGGAAGGGACGGCGCGGCCGTTTGCCGTCTGCGCCGCTGCCGGCACGCTGCCGCCGGCCATCCAGAGCGCCATGCCGGCTGCAAGCAGTGGCAGCGCCCCAATAAGCCGGACGGACCGGAATCGGCTTTTCCCATTTTGCGCGACATGTTGTCTGCGCATGAATCTCTCCTAAGAAAACCCGCCGCTCACATTTACCGGGCCGTGAACGGCCCGTCTGGGGGTCCTGCGGACAACCGCCCTTCGGGCGGACCTCATCCCCTGAACCACCACGGGGCTTGCGCCCCTGCCTCTCCTTCTCAAGGAGAGGGGGAATTATAGCCGGGGCTTTTTGCCCCCGTTCAGCGTTTATGGCGCGGTGACGAAATTTCCTTTGCCACGGGCGGCGGCGTAAAGGTGAAATCGGCATCGGTCAGGCGCGGATTCGCCTCGACTTGCGTATACTCCGCCGTGACGCTGGATGCCGTTTCCGCCTCCTGGAACGGGCTGACCGGCCCCGAATCGGGCCGGATGGCGAGCGACCACCGGTACAGCAGGTGGTCGCTGGCGGCGAGAGAATACCGCAACTGCCGATCGGCTCCTCCCTGCCGTACATCCAGCAGGAGCACATCGAAGGCGGAGGGTCCCTGCTTCCCATCCGAAGAATTCACAAAAGAGGATGTGTAGCGCACGAGCGCCGTCTTTTCCAGCTCCGCGAACGGGTCGCTATTCTTCAGCAGGATGGGGATTTCCGGCTCGCGCAGCGAAGCAGGCAGGACCAGGTTCTCCAGGGTAGCGGGCGCCTTAAAGCGCTGGAACTCGTTTTTGGCGCTGTTATAGAAGATCAGGCTTCGGCCGTCACAGGCGAAGACCAGTTGCCAGCGCCCCATCTGCCGGCCTGCCGGCAGATAATCTACATAAAGATAGACGCGATTAGGGCGGCGAAAGCGCAGCTCGATCTTGATGGTAGAGGCCTTGTCGGGCGTGGCGGCCCATTGCCGCTGGACGACTGTTTCCCGGATCGACCGCAGGCTGCGATAGGTCTGGACCATCTTCGCGCGCAGGGCGAGGGCCGCCGGATCGCTCGGCAGGGGCGCGCCGGTCTGCTGGGCTTGCGCCTGTGTGGCAGCCATACCCAGACCGATCGCAATCAGGAATCCAGGGCGAAGGGGGCAACGCAAGGCGCGCATAGAGGCAGGTTCCTTTCGGAAAGCGGTTGGGCAACAGAACGGCGCTCAAGGCTGCCAGACGACATCCGGGAGGCCGTTGTGGTGATTGGCATAGCGGGCCAGCACGAACAGGAGGTCGGAGAGCCGGTTGAGATAGCGCAGGATCTCCGGATTGAGGTCGGTCGCGGCGCCGGCCAGCGCCACGCAGCGGCGCTCTGCGCGCCGGCAGACGACCCGTCCCACGTGAAGCGCCGCCGCCACAGGATGCCCTCCCGGCAGGATGAACTGGGTCAGCGGCGGCAGCGCGGCCTCATAGCGGTCGATGGCCTGCTCCAGCCGCGCCGCCCGCTCCGGCCCGACGCGCTCGACGGTAATGCGTCCTTTATGGGTGTCCTCCGGCGTGGGAGTCGCCAGGTCGGCGCCCAGAAGGAACAGGTCGTTCTGGATACCGGAGAGCAGCACATCGACCTCGGCCTCCGGCCCCTGGGCGCGCACGGCGCCCAGGATGGCGTTCAACTCGTCCACGGTGCCGTAGGCTTCGACGCGGAGGTCGTCCTTGCGCAGGCGCTTTCCGCCGAACAGGCCGGTCTCTCCCGTGTCTCCGCTGCGTGTATAGATGCGAGCCGGCATGGTCTTAAAAGCAGTTGTCAGTTATCAGTTGTCAGTTGTCAGATAGGAACCGGATTTTCTGACAACTGACAACTGATAACTGACAACTTTCCCTTATTTATTGCGGAAGAAGTCCGCGTTGATCTGGATGTAGTTCTCCCACTGCTTGGGAGTGTCGCTATCGGCAAAGATGGCCGTGACCGGGCACTCGGGCTCGCACAGCCCGCAGTCAATGCACTCATCCGGATTGATGAAGAGCATATCGTAGCTCGTTCCGTCCTGCTCGTAGACGCCTTCATGGATGCAGTCTACCGGGCAGACGGTCACGCAAGATTTATCTTTAACACCGATGCACGGTTCGGTGATAATATAGGCCATGCGGCGTCTCCTCCTTCATCGTCCTCGTTATCTGGAAAATGCCAGATTTTCCGGCGCAACCTAGAGTATACCCAAAAAGGATCACGGACTGGCGAGTCTTGATCCGTGAAATCGGTGACATCGGTGACGATCCGTGATTCAGACGGAAGGAGTATTGGAGACGAAGGACGGAGCGAGGACGCGCAGGGCGCCGGGGACAATCTCGATAGTGGCGGGCGTATACGCGACGATGTGGTCGTCGGCGTGGACGGGGAGCGGGCGATGGCTCCGGTGGATGCGCCGGATCGCCACGGCGCGCGCCTGCAGGCGGTGGACTTTCGGCAGGTCCAGGTGCCGTCCGGAGCGCAGCGCGCGGGCGAAGCGCATCAATTCCCAGCGGGTCATGGCCCCGACGAGGATGACGTCGAAGAGGCCATCGCTGAGTCGCGCGCCGGGCGCCATCTCCATGCCGGCGCCGAGGTAGGCGGCGTTGGCGACGGCGAGCATCAGGACCTCTTCCTGGAACTCGTTGCCGTCTACGGTCAGGCGCAGGTGACGGGAAGTCGGGTTCCAGCAGAGCGGACCGCACACCTTGAGCAGCCGCCAGAGCTGATAGTTGCGCGGCTCTTCCGGTCCGAACGCCTGGATGGCATCGGCGAACAAGCCCACGCCTGCGGCCTCCAAAAAATACTCCTTGCCGATATGCCCCACGTCCATTCTGCGCTCGACGCCCTCGACGAGGACCCGCAGCGCGCCCGCAAGGTCGAAGGGAATCCCCAGCGCATGGGCGACATTATTGGCGGTGCCCATCGGAAGGATGCCCAGTCGCAGCGACGAGCCGACCAGATGCTGGGCGATATTGCGGACGGTGCCGTCCCCGCCGACCGCCACAATGGTATCGAACCCCCCGGCCTCTGCCGATCGGAGGAGCGCCGGTAACTGCGCCGGTGGCGGGACCGGCTCGACGTTGGCTTCGAGGCCGGCTTCCGCGGCCGCGGCCGCCAGAAGCGGCAGGGAGGACGGGATGGAGTCCGCTTCTGCCGCCGGCAGGCGCCTCAGTATCCGCCACATCCGGCCGGGCAGGGCCGCAAATAGCTCTCGGAACTGCAGCCCACCGGCCTTTGGGTTGGCCAGGATCAGGCAGCGCCGCGCGCCTCTGGTTTCGCGATCGATGGCTGTTGGTATCGTAGGTATGATTGCCGTCATTTCCGCTTCTTATCCGTTCAAGAACGATCCTGAAGCCCGCATCCGGGACGGAAACGGGCAGGACCTAAAAGATAAGAAGGAATAGATCGGACATTTGTTCAGGTTTTTCGGCGGCGCAGCCGCCGCAGCGCCATGCTGAGCGGTCGCCGCCCGAGGACGAACCAGCCGCCGAGCGGGCTGCGCCGCCGTCCGAACAACTCGGCATCGGCCAGGCAGGCCAGAAAAGTCTCCGGCGGCGGCAGCGGCTCCGGCGCCTCGAACTCCGTATAGACCGTGCCGATGGCCCGCAGCGAGTGCGCATCGCTGCCGCCTGCGGCCACCTTGTTGTGCTGCAGGGCAAACGCCGCCGCCTGATCGTTGTAGTGGGCGCGGCCTACCTTGCCGTTGAACGCCTCGACGATGTCGACGAAAGGCAGCACGGACGCAAGGGACGCGCCGCCGGTGCGCCGGGCGCGGTGCCGATCGAACGGATGGGGCAGATAGACGAGGCCGCCCTGCGCGTGAATCGCCTCCATCGTGAGGATGGCCGGCATACGCGGCGGAATCCGTTCCTTCAGAAAGAGGCCGATCACGTCGCCGTCGGGCGTGGAGACCTCTTCGCCGACGATCACCTGCAGCGAGCGGGCCTGGTCGCGGAGGCGCAGGGCGCCCTTGATGGCGTTGTGGTCGGTGACGGCGATACCGGTCAGCCCCAGCGCAAGACAGTGGGCTTCGATCCGCTCCAGGGGCGTATCGCAGTCCGGAGAGAACTCGGTATGCAGGTGAAGATCGTACCTTACGCGCATTTTTGCACCAGGAAGCAGAGTTCGGTGGCGAAGGCGAACCGCTCGACCTGCCACGGTTCGGAACGTACCAGATCGTGGAAGTGAGCTTCGTAGTTGGCAAGCATGCCGCGGCTATTGCCGCCCAGACTGGCCGTAGGGAACGAGACGAGCAGGAAATCGGCCTGGAGGGCGCGCAGCAGATTCAGGCCTGCCTGCCGGTCCCACTGCTCCAGGAGCGGAAGCGCCTTGAGCACCAGCGCCAGCTCGGCCCGCGTTGTGGGCGGCGCCGTGCCGACATCCCCGACCAGCCCCTGCCCGGATACGCCGGCTAGAGGAAAGAAGGCGTTCAGAAAGGCGGCCAGGTCGCTGTAGAGGTCTACGGCGGTGTAGACGGCGCCGGGCGCCAGCGGCATCCAGGGAATCGCCAGCGGGTTGAAGCCACAGGCCACGTCCAGGACGGAATGAATCGGGCCAAGGCGCGCCAGCGTGGTGGTGTAGAATTCTTCCAGAATGGGCAGCCGCTCACGCGTCGAGGCGTGGGCGGCCATGATCTCGCGGCAACATTGACGGAAACGCTCTGAATCGGCGGATGCGTCAGAGAGGCGTTCCAGCCACTTGGCATAGCGGGTCTTGCGGTCCAGGTAGGCGCCCGCGAACTGGTGCAGGGTGTTCTTGGTCTCCTTGATCGCCTCCTTGAGACCGTGCCGCACCGCCAGCTCTCGCAGACCGACGCGGCGGATCAGGTCGGGACTGACCGCGCGGTACTTAGGACTTTGCTGCACGGCGGCGACCAGGGCATCAATCGACTGCTCGGTCTGTGGAGAATTCTTCATAGAGTTGATTACGGATCAGGCCCATCAACTGCGTCACCTCTTAATTCAGCAAAGGCGCTCTTGTTCTCGCCTCCGGCCTGTTGGTAGGCTGCCAGGCACCAATCTTGCTCTTCCTGGGGCGGGTTTTCGTGATTCGTCGATCCGAACACCCATCCTTTTCCGAAATCCTCCAGGCTAAGCCGGTAAGATGGAATGCGCAGCTTGGCATTGCCGGGAGACTCTAATACACGCTTGTTGCCGGCAGCCAGCGCTTTCTGATATTCTCGTGGCGGCAGCCGGAGCGCGTAGTGAATGAATTTATAATTGACTCCAATACCAAAGATAACTCCGGAAGAAGGATGCACCAGAACAGGCGCTCCATAGACGATCCAGCGACAATCTTCCGGCAGCTTTTCGGTCAGTTCACCCCATAAACGGTCCAGGGTGGGAGGGGCCATGCTAAGATTCGCATACAGTGCAGGAAGTCTTGCAGGCGAGCAACTGGGCTGACTGCGAATAGCTATTCGCAAACGCTCCTCGTGAATACGCTCAGGGTCACTCAAATAGCGCAAAACTCCGCCATTGGCCGGAGCATCGAAATCTACATACATCTCCTCCTTGAAACCAGTCGTCGTTCTTTCTTTCAGCCTTTGCATCCGCTCAGCGACCGCATCCGCAATCTGCTTGATCTTCGCTGGACTGGGATACACAAGTCGCTGCATGCCGTCTTTATCCATTGCGGCCCGATAGGCGGCCTGGCACCAGGCCTCTTCTGCCTTTAGGAATTTCCCAAACACCCATCCCGGTCCGATAGTGTCTAAATCAAACCGGAAAGCTTCCATACCCATTTCAGGTTTTTCGCGATAGTCCAGAAGGCGCTTTAAGCCGGCGCGCAGCGCCTGCTCGAACTCGTTTGGCGGCAGCCGGAGCGCATAAAGGGTGCCGCCTCCAAACGCAAAAATGATGCCGGTGGAAGGACAGGCCAGAACGGGCGATCCATAGACGACCCAGCGACAGTCTCGCGGGAGCCTCTTGCCCAGTACATCCCAAAGGTGTTCCACCACGTCCGGATGCGTGCCCAGATTGATATACGGCTTAGCGACCTCATTCGGAGAGCAGCCTGGCCGATCGCGTGTGAAAAACATGGATCTGGTCCGGCGTGAAGACCGGCTTAGATAGCGCAAAAGGCCGGCATTGGCCGGAGCGTTAAAGTCAACATGGATACTCCTATCCATAAGAGCTATCCTACCTTCCTACGTCAATCAGGCGCTCAATCGGCCATCTGTTGAAAAATTAACGGCGGGAACCTAAGACTCAATACGGATCAAGGCCATCAACTGCATCATGAAGCGAAGGTTGTGGAGGGTAGCCAGCCGGAAAAAGAGCGTGTCGCCGCATTTGCGGAGGTGGCGCAGGTAGCCGAGCGTGTAGCGGGAGCAGGCAGGGCAGTCGCAGCCAGGGGAAATGGGAGCGGTGGATTTGATGTATTTGTCGTCGTCGATGTAGACAGTGCGGCGCCAGTCGCCCATAAGGCGGAAGCCGGGATCGAAAGGCGAGCTGGTAAAGGCGTAAAGACGGCCGGTGCGGGCGTCGCGGGTCGGCAGGGCGCTGTCGAAGGTATCGTAGCCCAGCCGGGCGCAGGCCAGCACGTTTTCCGGCTGTCCCACTCCCAGCGCATGCATGGGGAACGCGACGGGGATTAAGGACCGGGTCAGGGCCAGCATCTCCGCGAGCAAAGCGCCCGCGCTATCGAGCGGCCAGCCGCCGTAACCGTAGCCGTCGAAGCCGATCTCCAGCAGAGCTTCGGCGCAGCGGCGGCGCAAATCTTCGTGGCCGCCGCCCTGGACCACGCCAAAGAGCCAGGGGCGCGGCCCGGCGGAATCGATCTTGCGCTGCTGAAGCTGGTGCGTGAATTCTCGCTTGCACCGTCTTGCCCACTGAATGGTGCGCTCTACAGCCGCCTCCTGCTCGGCATAGGGCGCCTCGACATGGGTGCAATCGTCCAGGCAGACAGCGATGTCCGCGCCATAGGCCATCTGCAGTTGGATGCTCTTTTCGGGGGTCAGCGCAAACTCCCGCTCGGCGCCTTCCGGCTTGAATCGGATGCCCTCCTCGCCGATGCGGCCCGCTTTCGGGTTCTGGCGGATCAAAGAGTAAGCCTGGAAGCCGCCCGAATCGGTGAGGATAGGGTGGGGCCAGGCGGCCATGCGATGCAGTCCGCCCAGCGCCTGGATGGTGGAAGAACCGGGCTTTTGCATGAGATGGAAGACGTTCATCACCAGCGCCGGCACGCCCACCTGTTCCAGATCCGCCGAATCGACGGCCCGCACCACCCCTAATGTGGCATCCGGCAGGAAGGCGGGCAGCGGTATCGGCCCATGCCCCAGATTCAGGGTATTTCCCTTTTCCATCGTTCCCCATTCTACCTGCAGGCATCTACGCGAGGGAATGCCTTCCATCACAGACACGATGGACTAAAGTCCTTCGCTGTGAGGCGCTGCGCGCCGGGTGTCCTCCGGACACGCTTCCTGATAAGCATCGCCCCGGCAAGGAGAGGGGAATGGGAACGCGTCGGCGATTGGGGGGTGCCGACACGAGCCGCCGCCGCAGGCGTCCGACAAGAGCCAAGGAGAGGGGCCGGGGGAGGTCTATGTCCACAGGACACCCAGCCGAAGGCTTTATAGAAGAGATGCAATCCATCGCGCATTCATTCCCCCGGTTGCTCTTGACGAATGGAAAGCGAAACAGGTCATAATAGCTGCGGAACTGTTTGCCTATAATATGCCGTCAAATCCGGCATAAGCGCGGAAACTCGTGCCGGGTACGCCCGATTCAGAACGCAGCAGGCTCCTGTTTGCAAACAGGAGCAATACGTGGAATAGATACGTAATGGAGGTATAATCGGGGCATAGATGCCACAAGTTGCAGCAAGATGCTGCTGCATGCAGACCTGATCCTCTTCGGCGACAGCGGAACCGCTTGCCGGAGCGGATTCTCCCGATGTGGTGAACCATTATGATCGAGACAAAACCTCCGGTCGAATCGCAAGAACCGGCGCCGTTCCTTCCGGTGCCGCCTCAGCGTCAATCGCTCTACCGGCGCATCCGCCAGTGGTTGTTTGGCAAGCCGATCGCCAGCGAGCACGCCGAGCATACCCTGCTTCCCAAGATCCTGGCCCTTCCGGTCTTCTCCTCGGACGCCATCTCCTCGGTCGCGTATGCCACCCAGCAGATCGTGCTGGCGTTAGGCGCGGCCGGTCTATGGATGGCGTCCCGGTCCCAGGAGTACACGCACTACACGATGCTCATCACCGGGCTGATCGTGTTACTTCTGGCGATCGTGGTCATCTCTTACCAGCAGACCATCTACGGCTATCCCAGCGGCGGGGGCTCCTACATCGTCAGCAAAGACAACTTGGGGGTCCTGCCCGGCCTGATCGCCGCCGCGGCCCTGCTGATCGACTACGTGCTCACCGTCTCCGTCTCCATCGCGTCGGGCGTGCAGAACTTGGAAGGTCTGCCTCTGCCTCATTGGCTGCAGTGGCTGCACTTCAATCACCTGGTGCTCTGGTGCCTGCTGTTCATCGCCCTGCTCACCTTCGCCAACCTGCGCGGCCTCAAAGAGTCAGGGGCGATGTTCGCGATCTTCACCTACGGCTTCGTGTTCATGTGCTACCTGATGATCGCCATCGGCCTGCTGGGACCCTGGCTCTTCCACTGGCAGTTCCAGACGAGCTGGGTCAATCAGACCTGGAGGCCCGGTCAGGCAGCGGAGACGTTCGGGCTGGTGATCTTGTTGCGGGCGTTTGCCAATGGGTGTTCGGCCATGACGGGTACGGAGGCGGTCAGCAACGGCATTCCGGCCTTCAAGGAGCCTAAATCCCGCAACGCCGCCGTCACGCTCATCTGGATGGGCGTGATCCTGGGATCGATCTTCCTGGGTATCTCCTGGCTGGCGACCAAGCTGCACGTGGTCTATTGGGAAGCCGGAGGCCAGACGGCCGACGCAGTCATCGATCAGATTTCCGGAGCGGTGTTCGGCACGAGCGGTCACTGGGCCGTCGCCTACTATCTGACGCAGTTCTTCACGGCCGCCGTGCTGGTGCTAGCCGCCAATACCAGCTACGCGGATTTCCCGCGCCTCTCCTCGATCCTGGCCCGCGACCGCTTTATGCCCCGCCAGTTGTCCAATCTGGGGGATAAGCTGGTCTTCGACAAGGGCATCCTGCTGCTGGGCCTGTTCGCTGCCCTCCTGATCGTCATGAAGCGCGGCAGCGTGGACGCGCTGATCCCGCTCTACGCCATCGGCGTCTTTACGGCTTTCACCCTCTCGCAGAGCGGCATGGTACAGCACTGGCGCAAAGAGAAAGGGCCGGGCTGGCTGCGTAAGGCGATCATCAACGGCATCGGCGCCTGCGCGACTTTCATCGTCCTCCTCGACATCGCCTATGAGAAGTTCCTGGAGGGCGCCTGGATGGTCATCCTCCTGGTGGCGCTGCTCGTCTGGTTGTTCCTGAAGATCCAGCGCCACTATGCCGACGTGGCCGAGCAGCTCAGCCTGAAGCACTACATCCCGCCTCGCGCGCCCATACACAACACGGTCCTGCTGCTGGTCCCCGGTCTGCACCGGGGCATCATGCCGGCGCTGGAGTACGCGCGCTCGCTCTCGCCCGACTGCCGCGCGGTCTACATCGAGACGGAACCGGAGCGGACGCCGCTCATCAAGGCCCGCTGGGAAGAGTGGGCGCACGACGTGCCGCTGGTGATCCTCAGCTCGCCGTACCGCTCCCTGATGACTCCCTTAATGCACTATCTCGATGCGGTGCAGCAGGAGCGGCGCAACCATCTGGTCACCATCATCATTCCGGAGTTTGTTCCCACGAAGTGGTGGCATACCCTGCTGCACGGCAACACCGGCCTGCGCGTGAAGCTGGCGCTACTGGGCCGCAAAGGCGTGGTGGTGACGAACGTGCGCTACTATCTGGAGCAGCGGGGCGAGCCGCCGCCTATGGATGCGCTGGCCGAGGAGATGGCTCCGGTTCCGGAGCCGCACGCGCAGGGAGCGGGCGCGCATGATCATTGAGACCCGCGATGACGTGGTGCGCCTGTCCGGGTCGCTGCACAAAAACCAGTGGCTGACTATCAAAGCGGCGGCGGCCATGGCCCTGCAGCAGCACCCGGAAGGCATCATTGTGGACTGCTCGCGCCTGGAAGATATTTCCGAAGACGGCGCCAAAACGTTCCTGGAGGCGATGCGCGACATCGAGGCGGCGCGCTCCCGTATTATCGTCGCCAGCCTGCCCCAGCAGATCATGAACGTGCTGAAGACCGTGCCGGGCGTGCGCTCGCAACTGCCGATCGCCGAATCGGTGGAATCGGCGCGAGAATCGCTGCGGCGTATGACGCAGCGGACGCCCACACCGACGACCGGGCCGGAAGCGGGCAAGCGCAAGAGCCTGATCCTGGTCCCGCTGCTGGCCGATCTGGACCTGAGCTACGGCGCGGATCTGGCCGGGCGCGTGGCGCGTCCCGGACGGCACGAGATCCAACTGGTCTATTTCCTGGAGGTGGCGCGCACCCTGCCGCTGAACGCGCCGCTGGTGGAGGAAGAGCGGGCGGCCCAGGAGGCGCTCTCGCGGGCTCTACAGTTAGCGCGGCCGTATAATCTGCCGGTCAGCGAGCATATCGAGCATGTGCGCGAGGCGGGAGACGGCATCCTGGCGGCGATCCGGTCTTATCCGGCGGATATCGTCGTGCTCGGCGCCACCAGCGAGCCGCTCATCGGCGACGACTACGATCAGTTCCAACGTCTGATCGACATGCTGCTCAGTCGCGCGCCCTGTGAGGTCCTGATCGGCCGCCTCCGGCGGCAGCCCCTCACCTCCTGAAGACCTCACCCCTCCTCACCACGGGCCTTCCTGTGCGTAGGACGGCGCTTCGCGCCTACGCTCCGTATCGGCCCTGCCTCTCCTTATGAAGGAGAGGGGGAATTCTATAGGAGGGGTAGTCCCCGAAGGGGACTTCGGGCCTTAGTTGCTGCAGTTTTAACTGCCAGCCTGATAGAGAAGAGCAATGTCTATGTCCACCTATCTTCCCGAAATCGCAGAAATTGTGCGCCGCGCCCTGGCCGAAGACATCGGCACGGGAGACCTGACCACGCTCTTTACGGTGCCGGAGAACGTGGAGGCCCAGGCGACGATGGTCGCGAAGGCGGCCGGCGTGGTGGCCGGGCTGCCGGTGGTCGCGGAGGTCTACAGCCAGATATACCCGCCGGTGGGGGTCGAGATGGAGGTAGAAGACGGGACCGTCGTGCAGCCGGGCGATGCCCTCTGCCGGGTACGCGGTCTGGCGCGGGGCATTCTGACCGGCGAGCGGGTCGCGCTCAACTTCGTGCAGCGGCTTTCCGGTATCGCGACCCTGACCGCGCGGTTCGTGGCTCTGGCCGCTGGAACGAAGGCGCGCATCGTGGACACCCGCAAGACGACGCCGGGCCTGCGCGCCCTGGAGAAGTATGCCGTGCGGGTCGGAGGGGGTTTCAACCACCGGTTCGGCCTCTATGATGCCATTCTGATCAAGGACAACCATATCCTGGCCGGCGGCGGGATTACGGCGGCGGTTCAGAACGCCTACGCCCAGGCGCCCCATATCATGACGGTCACGGTGGAGTGCGATACGCTCGATCAAGTGCAGGAGGCGCTGAACGCCGGAGCGGATATCGTGCTGCTGGATAATTTGAACCCGGCTCAGTTGGCGCAGGCGGTCTCCCTGGTCAACGGCCAGGTCGCCATCGAGGCCAGCGGCGGCGTCACCGAGGAGACCGTGGCCGCCATCGCCGCGACCGGGGTGGATATTATTTCGGTCGGCGCGCTCACCCATTCCGCTCCCGCCCTCGACATCAGTCTCGACCTCGCTCCCTGGTAACAGCCTCGCGCCCCATTACACTCTTTTCTCTCTGGCGGCTGCCACCGTCGGGTAAAGTTCTGCCCAAGCAATGTTTTGGTATTCAGAATGGTATATCTTATCTCGCTCCTCAACATTGGCTATAAGCGGCAGCAACACATAGACGTATACTGGCCACGCGCTTATCGGGAATAGGGAGGCTCCTTTATGGCGTGTAGCCACGATGACCTGATGGACATCTTGTTCCCCAAGCCCGTAATGCTGGCCGATGAGCGGTGGGTCTATCTCAATCAGTAGCAAGTCGTCTCGAAAGTCACTTTGCAGACGTTTGATGCGCCAGGCTTTCCTCGAATCCTCTATACCATAGCCCTCGCTGGAGGCCAGATAGAAATCCGGAGGGCGATCTTTCATTTTATCTCCTGAGTTCGTAAGTATTTGTCGGCGCCTGCGGCTGTTCGCGTTTTATTCGGCTCTCCGACGCAGGAGAAACCAGGTTTGTTTCCTAACTCTCTCCTCACCCAGGAGGATTTTACGGCATCCTGCCTCTGGGGAAAGGTAATTGCATGGAAGACTGGCTGGAAACGCTGATCGATCACGAGGCGCGCTACTTTGATATCGTCGCGCAGAGGCAGGAGACATGTTGCGCCGTGTTCCTTTCCAATCCCGCCCTGCCGGACTACCACGATGCCAACCGCGCCCTGCGCCTGCGTGACGACGGGCGAGGGCCGGAGGCGGCGGCGCGCGAGGTGATCGCTTTCTTTCGGGCGCGCAGCCTGCCGGTGGTGGCGGATGTAGACGCGGTCACGGAGGCGCAGGGAATTGGGCCGGCGTTGCGACGCCTGGGCGTGACGCCGGTTATCGGCACGAACCTGCTCCTGCGCTACCCGCATGCCGAGCCGCCTCACGTACCTTCCGGCCCCACGGAAGTACGCCTGGTACCGAACGAACCGGAGACGGAGGAGGCTCGCCTCTGGATCGAGACGCAGGTCAGCGATCTGGCGGGAGACCCGGAGGAGGCGATGTGGCGGGCGGTCGCCGAGCACGAGGCGCGTTCGCAGGACTGCCGTCTCTATCTCGGACTGCTGGAGGGCCGGCCTGCAGGCGCGTGCGAGCTATTCGCGGCGGAAGGGTGGGGACGGATCGATAGCGTGGTGACGCGCTCGGAATATCGCCGGCGCGGCGTGGCTTCGGCGCTGGTGGCGCGGGCAGTGGCCGACTCGCTGCAGAGGGGCCATACGGTCACCTATCTCTTTGCGGAAGCGGGCGGGGCTGGGGAAGCGGTCTATGCACGCTTAGGCTTTACGCTCTGGGAGCGCGATCCACTGCGTCGCCACATCGGCCGATGAAGGAAAGCCCAGGGGCTATAGAAAAACGGCAGGGGCGCAGGCGCCCCTGCCGTTCCATTTTTCAGGTGTTCCGGCCCTGCCGGAGGCTCTGTTTAGTGCCGGTCGTTGTCGTGGTCCCGGTCGGTGTTATGGCGCTTCGTGTTATGGCGCTTTGCGTGGTGATGCGTCATCTTATGACCGGGCGCATGACCGTACTTCTGCATGTAGCGCTCGTGCTCTTCCTCGCCCTTGATATCCTGTCGCTGCTCGCGCGCTGCGTTCCTAGCGCGCAGGCGGGCATGCTCCTGAGCGCCCTTAATATCCTGCTTCTGCTCGCGTGCGGCCTCCTTCTTCTCATATTTCTGGCGGCCGGTCTGCGCCAGGGCCGGACCCGAAAGCGTCGCGCCCAGCATGCTTAGAGCGATGGGGGCTGCAAGCGCCCACTGCCAGCGAAAATTCTTGATCTGCATGGTTCTGATTTCCTCTCCTTTATTGGTGCGGGATGCCATCTGTGGCGCCCACCCAGGTTGATATTACCGTATCAGGCTTTCCCGTAAAGACGAAGCAGACTCGGTTTTGTTCCCCTGCTATTCTTAACGATACCTTTTCGAGAAGCCGGGATTCGATCGTTTCGTTATCCCATAACGGCCTTGCGGGCCAGGCGTGACATAAACGGAAAATGCACATTCGAGCGAACGCAGGAATATGCTAGAATAGAAGGGATTGCCGGCACTGCAGCCGGCATAGATGGCATCCTAAGGAGATTACGTCATTGGCAACCCAGGACCCACCCTGCACGGAGATTTGCGGGGAAGAGATCGAGCGATTCCGAAAAGCCTTTGAGGCGGATCCGCGCTACCGCATCGCCATGAACGCGGTCACCAAGACGACCGTCAAGAGCGTGGCGATGAACCGGCAGGCCGTGGTCCGCAACAACCATACCTTCTCGCACATGGTCAAGGCCGGAGCGGCTACCAGCCAGAATGCGAGCGGCCGGTGCTGGATGTTTGCCGGGCTGAACCTGTTCCGCATGGCGGCGGCCGAGAACATGAGCATGGAAGACTTCGAGCTGTCGCAGAACTACCAGTTCTTCTGGGACAAGCTGGAGCGGTCCAACTACTTCCTGGAAAGCATTCTCCAGACGCTCGACGAGGACAAGGACGGCCGCCTGATCGCCTGGTTGATGGCCAACCCCATCCAGGACGGCGGGCAGTGGGACATGTTCGTCAACCTGGTGGAAAAGTACGGCGTCGTGCCCAAGGAGGTGATGCCGGAGACGGAGAGCAGCAGCGCCAGCGGCATGATGAACGACCGCATCACGCTCAAGCTGCGCGAGTATGGCGCGCGGCTGCGGCAGGCGCATCAGAAGGGCGCCTCCGCCGAATCGCTGCGGGCGCGCAAGGCCGAGATGCTGGCCGAAGTCTACCGGATGCTCTGTATCCACCTGGGCGAGCCGCCGAAAGAGTTTCTCTGGCAGTGGCGCGATAAGGACAAGAAGTTCCACCGGGACGGGGTCCTGACCCCGCAGGAGTTCTTCGCCAAGCATGTGCCCGTGGACCTGGATTCGATGGTCTGTCTCATCCACTGCCCCACCGAGGCCACGCCCTTCAATACGCTCTACACCATCAGCTATCTGGGCAACGTGGTCGGGGGCCGGATCACCCGGTACCTGAACGTCGATCTGGACGTGATGAAGCGGGCGGCGGTGGAGCAGATCAAGGCAGAGAAGCCCGTCTGGTTCGGCTGCGACGTGGGAAAGATGTTCGACCGCGACCTGGGGCTCATGGACGTGGAGCTGTTCAACTATCAGGACATCTATGGCACGCCCTTCACCCTGAACAAGGCCGAGCGGCTGGACTACGGCGTGAGCGCGATGAACCACGCCATGGTCTTCACCGGCGTGGATCTGGACGATCAGGACCGCCCCCGCAAATGGCGCGTGGAGAACAGTTGGGGCGACAAGAACGGCGACAAGGGCTTCATGGTCATGACCGACAAGTGGTTCGACGAGTACAACTATGAGGTCGTCGTCGATAAGAAGCATCTCTCGTCCGACATTCTCAAAATTCTGGATACCAAGCCTGTGGCGCTGCCGCCCTGGCATCCGATGGGCGCGCTCGCCGACGCCAGGTAGGCCTGCCTTTGCCGTGCTTACCGAACCTCCCGGCCCCCTTCCCTTAAGGGAAGGGGGTGACCCAACTTTTCCTCCCTCACCTTGCCTCTCCTTCTCCAATCGACTTGCTCCCGCTACCCTTTCAAGGGCGAAGGGAAAAGTTTGCAGCAGTAGTCCGCGCAGGCGGACTTCGCGCCTTTGTTGCTGCGACTTCAGTCGCCCGAATCAGGAGGCAGGGACTATTATGGAGGCCGTTGTGATGACCCGTCTAAGCCAAATCTGTCTGGTAGGACTGCTGCTGGTAATGGCCCTGGCGGCTTCGGCGCGACCGCAACATCACGCACAGAGGCCGCTTGTCGTTCGCGTGCTGGTGCTCGACTTCGATCCGCTCATTCCTCAGGAGGGCAACCGGCGGCTGCATGAGGTCTGCCATTTTAATGATCCGCGCCAACTGGCCGAGGGCTACATCGCCGACGTGCGCCAGGCCAGCGGGGGATTCATTCGATTTAAGATCGTGGACTGGAAAACGATCGATACGTTCCACACGAAGATCGACGGCTTTACCTACACCCCGGAACAATACATGGCGGACTGGCGGGCCAAGAAGGGCTGGCATCAGCCGGACACGGCGGACTACGCAAAGACGTTCCAGGACTATGGCGTCCTGCCGCGCATCGACAGCGGCGAGGTGGACGAAGTCTGGTTCTTCGGTGGGCCGTACTTCGGCTACAGCGAGTCGGCGATGGCCGGTCCCGGCGCCTTCTACATCAACGGGGATGTCTACGACAAAGTGCCGGCCAAGCGGGCGTTCGCCATTATGGGGTTCAACTACGAGCGTGGGGTCGCCGAGATGCTCCACGACCTATGCCATCGCACGGAGAGCACGATGAGCCGTATTTATGGCGGCTGGGAAGTGGACAAGCTGGATACGCCCTGGGCGCGGTTTGCCGCCAACTACACGCAATCGCACGGCGTGGCCGCCGTCGGTACCTGCCATTGGCCTCCGAACGCCGAGCACGACTACGACTACGCCAATCCGCGCACCGTGCAGAGCACCGCCGATGATTGGCTGGGCTATCCGCATCTGACCGGCAAGGCAGCCCCCGTCAACTGTCAGAGCTGGGGCGGGCCGGACTACCAGCGCAACTACCTGCGCTGGTGGTTTCGCCGGCTCCCGAAAGCGAAGGGGATAGCGCCGGATGGCCGCCTCAACAACTGGTGGGCGTACGTCTTCGACTTCAACCACTACGACGAACGGGGCAAACCAAAAGGCTGAGGGGGAGAGTGGGTGATCGCTCCTTCGGGGCTCGAAGGTTCGATGAGGGGGTGAAAAAAGCCAAATTCCCCCTCTCCATACGAAGGAGAGGGGATAGGCGCAGCCGCGGGGGGGTGAGGTCTTATGGGTTCACCGTTAAGACCGCGCTCTTGCTGATGCCGTTGGCCGCCGCGTGGATGGTCACCTGGGTGGTGGTGGTGACCACGCGGGTCGTGATCGGATAGGTCCCGCTCGTCGATCCCGCCGGAATAGTGATGCTGGCGGGTATGGACGGCGTGATCGATCCGTCGTTGTCGGTGAAATTGACGGTGACCGCGCCCGGCCCTGCCGGCGCGGTCAAGGTCACTTTGGCGGTGCTGTTGCCGCCGCCCGTGACCGAGGACGGCGTGAGCGTGAGCGATTTGACTCCAATGGGCTGCACGGTCAGTAGGACACTCCTGGTGACGCCGTTGTAGCTGGCGGTGACCGTCCCGGTGGTCGAGGTCGTGACGGCGACGGTTTTGATCGTAAAGCTCACGCTGCTCGCTCCCGCTTTGACGGTGACGCTGCTCGGCACGGTCGCTGCCGGATTGGTGTTGCTGAGCGAGACGACGATGCCGCCGAGGGGGGCGGGGCCGTTCAGCCCCACCTTACCGATGACCGAATTGCTGCCGGTCACCGTGGACGGCGTCAGCGTCAATTTAGACAGGGAGATCGGCTGTACCGTCAGCGTCAGCGACTTCGTGACGGCCCGCGCCGCCGTCAGCGTAACCGTCGTGGGAGTGGACACATAGGTCGTGGTGATGGGAAAGGTGGCGCTGGTGGCTCCGGCGGCGACCGTGACGGTCTGGGGCACGGCAGCCACCGTCGTATTGCTGCTGGCTAGATTGACGATCGCTCCGCCGCCAGGGGCTGCAGCGGTCAGAACGACTTTGCCGGTTGCCGTCTTGCTCCCCACCGGGCTGCCGGGCATGCAGGAGATCGATTTCACGGCGGGCGAGGGGGTCAGCAGGAAGGCATGGCTTCCGTTCGGACCGTTTCCCACGCCCACGATCTGCCCGCCGTCGTTGATGTCGTACGCGCTCACCAGCGTCCAGCCGGAATTGGCCGGCAGGAGGGTATTCAAATCGATGATCCCGCCGTTGAGGTAGAGAAAGGCGTGCGTTCCGTTGGTGGAAGTGGCCGACTCGCCGACGACCTGAGCGAAGCTATTGAGGGCGTGAGCGGTGCTGGAAATCCCGAGCGTGCCGATGTCGGTCAGAGTGCCGTTCGTCCATACGAAGGCGCTCGGCTCATTGGTGGCCGGATTGGTGTAGACGCCGGCCACCTGGCCGCTCGCATTGATCGCCGTGGCGGCGCTGGAGCCGGTCAGGGAGGGCGTCAGATCGGTCATGCTGCCGTTATAGAGGAAGGCGTGATCCACGCCGCTATTGGTGATCGACTGGCCGACCAACAGACCGGAGGCGTTGATTCCGTTGGCCTGATCGTCGATCGGCGTGACGCTCGACGAGAGCGCGCCCAGGTTCTGGGTCGTTGCGCCGTCCCAGAGGGTAGACCACCAGACGCCGTTGGCGTCCTGGGCCGTGCCGGCGACCAGGACGCTGTCGCTGATGCGGAACGCCGCGCTGTTATTGCCGCCCAGCGTGTACAGATCGTCGGTCTGAGGATCGATGGCGGCGTTGGATTCGGTCAAAAACCCGTGGAGGATCGGATTGCCGCTGCCATCGACCGCGCCGGTCGCGGACTGGCCGACGACCCGCCCGTAGAAGTTGATTCCGTAGGCGACGCTCTGCATGCCGCCCAGCGTGCCCAGGTCCTGCAGCGTCCCCGTAGCCGTGTTCGGCAGATTGGGACTCCAGAGAAAGGCGTGGGGATTGCCGCCCGCAGCGGCAGCCCAGCCGACCACCTGGCCGGAGGCGTTGATGCCGTACGCGCAGCTGCCGTGCCCGGAAACCTGGTCGATGGTACCGAGATCGGTGAGGATATATTGAGCGGCAGCAGGCCGGGCGACAGCCAGGACCAGGAACGCCGCAGGCGCGAGGAGGCGCGGCCATCTTCCTAACATGGAGGCGAGTTCCCTTCTGTACCTGTTGCCGAAGACTGGGCTAGCGATACAGGCGTATGTACGTTTGTTGGGGCGATCACAGGAAAAGCTCTCCTTCTTCTTCCTGATCCCGGTAAACTACTCATAAGGTGCCTGCGCTGGAAGTTGGTGCAAATAAGGCAATAAAAAGTGCCCGTGCGAACCGAAAACCGGGAAAAATACGTTGTGAGAAATCCTTTTTTCCCGGCCTGTTACGTTTTGGGCCGTTCTGCGTTTCTTAATAGAAGAGATGGCATGCCTGAGAGTCCACAGGCGCCTTCTTGCCTATCATCACCGCTCGTTCCATGTAAAGGAGCATGAATATGGACCGCAAAATTCTTCAGCGGGGCGGGTTCGGCCTGCTGGCGTTTTTCCTTCTCCTCTTCCTTCCGGCCTGGAGTCAGGCCATGCCGAATTTTAACGGCCAGCCGGATATCCTCTGGCAGAACGTCGATAATGGAGGGATTTACTACTGGCTCTTGAACGGCGCCCAATTTGTCTCCGGAGACTATCTGGTGGACCCCTACCAGATTCCGGACGGCTGGAAGATCGTGGGCACGCCGGACCTCGATGGGGATGGCGAATCGGATATTCTGTGGCAGAACGAGAAGACCGCCGCCGTCTACTATTGGACTCTGAACGGCACGACCGTTACCGGCGGAGACTACATCCTGGACCCGTATCAGATTTCGACCGACTGGCAGATCGTGGGCACGCCGGATTTGAATGGCGACGGCTGGCCGGACATCCTCTGGCAAAACGAGAATAACGGCGCTGTCTACTACTGGCTGATGGAAGGCCCGAACATTGTCAGCGGAGATTACCTTGTCGATCCTTATCAGGTTCCCACGCAGTGGCAGATCGTGGGCACGCCGGACCTCAATGGCGATGGCTCTCCCGATATTCTCTGGCAGAACGAGAATAATGGCGCCGTTTATTACTGGCTCATGAACGGCATCGATTTTATCTCCGGGAACTATCTTGTCGATGCGTACCAGGTTCCCACCCAATGGCAGATCGTGGGTGTTCCGGATCTCAACGGGGACGGCTCTCCGGATATTCTGTGGCAAAACGAGGATAACGGCGGCGTTTATTACTGGCTCATGAGGGGGACCGACTTCCTCAGCGGCGGCTACCTCTCCAAACCCTATCAGGTCCCGCCCACCTGGCAGATCGTCGGCATGCACTCGTAACAAGCCTCGCTAAGGCCCCCACCCCCGGCCCCTCCCCCAATTCTAGGGGAGGGGAGATTCTATTCCTATCTGATGCCGCTGCACCCCTCACTCTTTATCCCCTCGGCCCTTGTAGAAGAGGGGAGCTATGGCCTTAGCTCTGTCCCTGCTTGTAGGCTGCTAGAGGAGCTTTAGGCAGAGGCATAAGAGAATAATCGAGTCCCCCTCCCCTAGAATTGGGGGAGGGGCCGGGGGTGGGGGCTTTAACGGCGCCTCATTTGAAGCCCACGCCGACGATCAATTCGGCGGGGGTCTCGAAGCCGTCTGCGACTTCGAACTTTTGCAGCTCTCGCTCGATCTCTTCCCAGGCGGCTTCTTTTTCGGCGTCATGGAGACCGGACAGCATCTGCTGCAGCGCGCCGAACGACTCGCGCTCGAAGCGGACGCACTCTTTGGCGGATTCCATGCGCAGCGGCGCGAAGACTTTGCGGGTCTGCACGTCCGTAAAGCCGGCCCGGTAAAAAGCCTCTCCCAGAATATCCAGGCTGCCCAGGCTAAAAGGACCGGGCTGTTCCGGCAGGGGAGGCGGCAGATTGGCACGGCGGCGAATAATGGAGATGGGAATGGAAAAGAAGCGATTGTTCTCTGCCGTGGAGTAGACGATGGCTCCGACACGGCCGCCAGGCTTCAGCACCCGGTTCATTTCGGACAGCGCCTTCTGCCGGTTGGGAAAGTAGATCAGGCCCACGCGGGAGATAACGGCATCGAACGATTCGCTCTCCAGTTCCAGGTTCTCGCCATCCATCACGCGGGTCTCGACGTTGGTCAGCCCGGCATCGCGCGCATCTTGGGCCGCATATTCCAGGATATTTGCGGAGATATCGGTCGCCAGGACGTAACCGGTCGGGCCGACCCGCTCGGCGATCATCATTGTCTGGTCGCCGGCGCCGGCGGCGACGTCGAGCACCCGGCTTCCGGGCTCGATCTCGGCCATGTCCAGCAGGATTTCCGTCGCCGGTCTCAGCCACCGGCGCAAAGCCGGCCCCCAGGCGTGCCATGCCTGGGCGGCGGCCTGCCACTGGTCGCGCGTCGTCTCTTTGTAGCGTATCGGATCGAATGGCGGTGTGGGATCTGTCATGGCGCTGCTCTCCCGGAAAAGGCTCTGGTATTAGGAACGATCTTTGCTTTCCTTGCGGCAGATTGCTGCCTTGTTATGCCACATCCAGGCAATTATTCAGGCATAATTCTTCCATTTCCTGCAGGCGACCAAAAATTCGTTTAAGGGCGCGGCGTTGTCAAAGGAGCGCGCCACGGCTCGTTCGGGTTGTGAATGGGGCGAGCGAGGATGTCGCGACCGGAACGCTCCGGCTCTTCATAGCGGTCGAAAAAGGACTCCAGGCGGGCGCGCAGCTCCTCTACGATCTCCGCCCGGTTCGAATCCGCGATGGCGTTCACGTTTTCGCGCGGGTCCTCCTGCAGGTCGTACAGCTCGTCAGAGAAACGCTCGGAATGGGGTGGGTAACGGACGATCAGCTTGTAGCGGTCCGTTCGGATCATGCGGGCGTTGCCGTATTCGCAACACTGCTCCGCGCGCCAGGGCGTTTCCATCGCAGCGCCCGTAAGTGGCGGCAGATAGCTGCGGCCAGGTGAATGGCGGCGTTTTGCCGCTTCTTCCGTCTCCCGGCAGCCCGCTGCATCCAGGAGGGTCTGGAACAGATCGCAGTGATCGACAAAGAGGTCGTGGGACCGCTGGGCTTGAATGGGACCCGGCCAGCGCAGCAGGCAGGGCACGCGAATCGATTCCTCCAAAAAGTTCTGCGGCACGGTCGCGTTGCCTTTGGTGGACAGCCCGTGATGCCCGTTCATGTGGCCGTGATCGGAGGTGTAGACCACCAGCGTATCGTCCAGGTCATCCGTGCCTTCCAGCTCGTCCAGCAGGATGCCGATCTGCTCGTCGATGTAGGTGACGGCGGCATAGTACTGCGCCAACTCTTCGCGCCGCTTCATCTCATCTTGAGAGAGGGAAAAGACGATGCGGCCGGGGCCGTGATAGGTCTCCTGCGGAATATCGACGAACGATGCCTTGCGATAGCGCCGCGCCAGTCGCTCCGGATGCCGTTCAAACGGGGCGTGAGTATCCACATAGCCGACGAAGAGGAAGAAGGGCCGGCTGCGGTCGCGCTCGCGGAGGAACTGCTGCGCCTTGCTGGTCACCTTCGCGGCCTGCTGGCCTCGAAAGGCGACCGTCTGCCCGTTCTCCAAAAACCGGAACTCGCCGCAGTGCGGGAATTGATGCGTGGCGTGGCTGAAGGTGTAGGCGAAGCCGGCGTGGGGTAGATCGCTGCGCCCGCAGTGCCACTTTCCCACGAGGCCGGTGTGGTAGCCGCCCTCCTGCAGAACCGCCGGCAGGGGTTTCTCATGCTCTATCCAGGGAAGGGTGCGGTTCTCTTCCTTGATCCAGTCGTGAATGCCGTGCTGGGAAGGGAGCCGTCCGGTGAAGAAGCAGGCTCGCGCCGGCGAGCAGACCGGGCTGGGCGTGAAGGCGTTGGTCATCCGCGCGCCCGTCTCCGCCAGGAAATCCATGTTCGGCGTCTGTACCTCCTGGTTGCCGTAGCAGCCGGACGCCCACTGCCCGTGATCGTCTGTCATGAAGACGAGGATGTTCATGCGTGTCTCATTTCAGGCAGCACTGTTTGTATTTCTTGCCGCTGCCGCAGGGGCAGGGATCGTTGCGACCGGTGGTCCGCAGGGCGCGCTGCTGCTCCTGGCGCGCGAGCAAGCCCATGATCTCCGCCGGGGCGCGTCCCGCCCGCAGCAGCGCCGCCAGGGTTTTCATGTAGGGGTCGATATGCGTGAAGAACCGCTTGTAACCCGCGCAGAGATAGTTCAGGCCGAATTCGCCGTCGGGCGTGCGGATAAAACGGTGCTTCGGGCACTCGCCATTGCAGGCAAACCGCACCTCGCATTGCCGGCAGTAGCGAGGCAGAGTGTCCGCTTTATCGCTGCCGAACCGGGTCTGCTCCGGCGAGGAGACCATCTCGCCGAGCGGCTTCTCGCGCAGATTGCCCAGGCGGTAGGCGGGATAGACGTAGTGGTCGCAGGCGTAGACGTCGCCGTTGTGCTCGACGGCGAGCGCCTTGCCGCACGTTTCGGAGAAGACGCATAGCGACGACCCGGCGCCCGCCCAGATGCCGAGCGCCACGTCAAAGTGCTGCACGAAGATACGGCTGACGTCGGCGCGGACCCACGAGTCGAAGATCGTGACGAGGAACTGGCCCCAGTCCTCGGCGCGCACGCTCCACTCCGTGACGGGGGAGCGCGGCTCGCCGGATATTGGCGGCGGCGCGAGCGAAATCTGAATCAGGCCGTTCGCCGTGGGGAGGGGACCCGGCGCGGCCCGCTCGACCAGCGGAATGAACTGTATGTAGCCGGAGCCGATCTCCTTGAGGAAGCGATAGACGCGCTCCGGCTGCTGGGAGTTGGCGCGATGGACGACGGTGAGCGTGTTGAATTCGACGTTATGCTTCTTGAGAACGTCTAAGCCGCGCATCACCGCGTCGAACGTTGGCCGGCCCTGCTTGTCCACGCGATAGGTATCGTGCAGGTCGCGCGGGCCGTCGATGCTGAGGCCGACCAGGAAATCGTTTTCGGCCAGGAACGCTCCCCATTCGTCGTCCAGCAGCGTGCCGTTGGTCTGCAGGGCGTTGTGGATTCGCTTGCCGCCGGCGTAGCGGCGCTGCAATGCGACTACCTTGCGGAAGAAGCGCACGCCGAGCAAGGTCGGCTCGCCACCCTGCCAGGCGAAGCTGATCTCCGGAACGTCCTGCTGCTCGATGTACTGGCGAATGTAGGTTTCCAGCACGTCGTCGGGCATCTGCCAGGAGGGCTGTTCCTTGCGCCCCTCCTGCTGGTACATGGCCTCTTTTTCCAGGTAGAAGCAGTAGCGGCAGTCCAGGTTGCAGATCGGCCCGATTGGTTTTGTCATGACATGGAAGGCGGTCATAGCCGTCACCTCAGACCCAGGCGTGTGAATTGCTCCGGGGGCGCGTCGCACGCGCGCATGAGGCGGATCAGATGGCCGATCATCTCCGCTTCGATTTTTGGATTGTCGAGCGGATGCTCCTGATGCGGGTCGCTCTGCACGTCCCAGAGAAAATTTTCCAGCACCCTGCCGTGCCGTTCGGACTGCGCCGGGATTTTCAGCGTGGGACAGCCCTTCGTAAAGGAGAAAGGCGGCGCAAGCTCGGCGCAACGCAGGTTCTCTACGGAGTGAAAGCCGCGCATCTCCGTCGGCAGGAGCGTGTAGTGGAAGAGCGGCTGATTCTCTTTGCCGGCTGGGGCGCGCATATAGATATAGCGGCCATCGGTGACGTTGACCTGTGCGCCGTGCGTGCCGAAAATGGCGGCCTCGCGCACCGGCGTGTCGTCGGCGACGACTCCGTTCAGCGCGTGGCCGAGCATATCCGGCGGGCGCTCTACACCGAAAAAATCCAGCAACATCGGTCCCAGATCAATGGCGGGCTGCACCAGGCTGGAGCGTCGCTCCCCGCGCACGCCGCTGCGCGGGTCCCAGACGAAAAACGGCGTGTGCGCGATCTCCTCATAAAACGGCATCCAGTTCTTGGCCCAGCAGCCGTGCTCGCCCAGCATGAAGCCGTGATCCGTCCAGACGATGAGCATCGTATCGTCCCATAGATGATGTTCGTCCATCGCGTCGAGCACGTCGCCGAGATAAGCGTCGCATTGGGAGAGCAGCGCGGCATACTCATAGCGAAGATGCTGCATCTGCTCCGGCGTTTCCTGCACAGGCTGGTAGAAAGGCCAATCGAAATGCCAGGCGTCGGGATCGTAGGGATAGCGGTCCTTGTAGCGGCGGTGGGAGAAGAACGGCTCGTGCGGATCGAAGGTCTCTATTTGAAGAAACCAGCGGTCCTGATCGGCATTGCGGCGGATGAAGTCGAGTCCGGCGGCGAAGGTCTGCGGTTGGGGCCGGTCGGCCTCGCGGCGCATCGCCTCCCGGTTGATGAGGTCCTGGCGGCCATAAGGCTCCATCTGGGAAAGGCGGCCGAGCGCGTTGGGAGGCAGTTCCGGATCGGCGACCTGGCCGCGCCACTTATCGCCTTCCTGCCCTCGAAAGAACTCCCAGGAGCTGTAGCGGTTGTGATAGGTCGCGCCGCCATCTTCCCAGTAGTGGTAGTGATCGCTGGCAAGGTGGGTATATACGCCGGCGCGCGTAAGGATTTCCGGCACGGAATCGTCGAACGGCTCGATCGGTCCCCACGCGCGATGGAGGAAGTTGGGACGGCCGGTGTGCAGGTCGCGGCGGGCCGGCATGCAGGGCATCGAGCAGACGTAGGAGGTATCGAAGGTGACGGCGTGCCGAGCGAGACGGGAGAAGTTGGGCGCGTGTGTCCAGTCGCAGCCATAAGGCGGCAGCAGATGCCGGTTGAGCGAATCGAACATGACCATGATGGTTTTCATATGCGCCCTTACTCCCTGAACATGGGGTTGAAATCCTGAGGCCCCCACCCCCGGCCCCTCCCCCAAATTTGGGAGAGGGGAGACTTGTTTAGAAGTTGGAACCCGCGCAGGCGGGTTTTGTGTTTCAGCACGGCGTTTTAACGCTGTGTCTAAATAATCTCCTCAGGCAGAACGCGCCGGTTCTGAATAAGCGTGTTGACTGGGGCAGGCTGGATCTCCGGAGCCGCTTCGCCCGCTTCAACCATGCGCTGGATCAGACGGGCGCGCATGGCCTCACAGACAGGTCGGTGGGCTTCGGAGCCGATC
>DASRCN010000054.1:0-6999 GCA_035653075.1 Chthonomonadaceae bacterium
TCCGCCTTTCGTTGTATCCGGGCGGTCACAAGCTCGACGGCCCGATGCAGGCGGAGGCGTTCGCATGGCTGGACCAGTGGCTAGCAGGGTAGGCACTCAATCGGACCGTTCTCCTCGGCTCACTTCCCGGCCGCTGGGCAGAGGCTTCTGTCGGGAAAAGGCTGATGGCAGTATGTTGTCCACGAGCAGCCAGGAGCGGTAGGGACTGCCCCCCTCTCCCGCACTGCCAAAGTCGCAGAGTCGCAACCTAGATCCATCGCCCGTTGGGAACTCCAGCAGCAACAGCGGAGGTAGCCAGCCCGACCAGGCAATCCGGCTTCCACTCAGCCCCCGCGCATCCAGAACGGGAAGCGCGTCCGGGTCCATCGCGTTGAACCGGCGGTCGTAGGTCAAGAGCACCGGTCCGCGATAGACCGAGACCTTCCCCGCGCACTCCCGTGCGCCTACCCAGTAGTGGAGGGCAAAGTCCAGGAGGATTTCGATCCGGTCTCCCGCTTTCCAGGTTCGGTCGAGGGTCAGGTAAGCGCCCGATGGGACATTTTCTACGGGCGTCTCGTTGACCCGCACGGCAGTCTGCTCGGACCACTGGGGAATGCGCAGCTTCAAGGCGAAGGCGGTCGGTTCCGAGGGATCGACCTGAAGCAGAATGCGTGGCTCGCATGGATAGTCGGTCTCTTGCGTCAGCCGCACCGACAGGCCCGAGGGCAAGCCAGCCAGCATCGTTCCCGCGCCGTACCAGTGCAGCCGCAGTCCCTCCGCGTCCTGCATGAGCGCCCAGTCGCTGAGCATTCCTAACCCCCGGGCGCTGTTGACGCTGCAGCAGTTGAGTTCGGGCGTGCCCTCCCGGGCCTGAAAGGCGAGCGCGTGGGTGCTGGCCTGGCGCACTCCATCCATGGGCGTATTGTAGGTGGCCCAGCGTCCGGTGACCGAATGCAGGCCCAACACCGCGTTGAGGGTTGCCAGTTCCAGCTCATCGGCCACCAGCGGATTGCCCGTCAGGCGCAGCATCTCCACGCTCAGAGCCATCCAGGCAATGGTACAGCAGGTTTCAATGACGCCCGGATGATAGGGATTCCCCTGAGCCTGCTCGTCGGAGGAGAACCCCCCGTTATTGTGCCGATCCAGCTTGACGATGCTCCACCAGATCGCCTCGAAAGCCTGCCGATACCGCTCCTGTCCCGTCAGGTAGTACAGCTCCGCCAGGGTCAGAATGGGATGCAGGCTCTCCCAGCGCGGCCTGGGCATGGCAAAGAACTCCTTGCCTGCCAGAGCTTGCTGTAGGTAGTCGCCGGCCAGCGGCTTGCCCGCAGCGTCTGTGGCGCCGAACTCCTCTACAAGCTGGAGCGCCAGATCAAGATACGGCCCAACACGGGCGTGCTTATAGAGCAGGCACAGCGCATGGGCGGGAGCCAGGTTCATCTCGGTAGAGCCCGTCTCCACCAGACGAGGCTGCTTGTCGCCCAGGAACTTCCTACAGAGCAGATCAGCCATCCGCTGCACACAGGTCAGGGCCTGTTGCTCGTGGGTCTGCTCATACCAGAAGAGCAAGCCCAGCATCAGATGATAGTGCCCCCAGGTATCCCAGGTCTGGCCCTCTCCTGCCGCGTTGGGCGCCTGGTTAGCCAGACGCCAGGGCTTGGGCCAGGGACCCAGGTAGCCATCCTCGGCCTGGAGCGCGAGGAGTTGGCCGACGAACTCCTGGAGGAGCCCGTGCAGCCCGGGATCGCCTGTCAGGCGCAGCACCTGGACCGCGCCGGTCAGATACTTGCCCGCGAACTCGCCGGCCCAGGGGACCAGGTTGCGATAGGGGAGCCGATCCCGGTCCCGGAACATCTCCAGCAAGCCAGGATTGGAGAAGGGAGCGACCTTGAGCCAGTATTGGCTGATGTTATGCAAATACTCGGCCAGGTAGCCTTCCGCATGGAAGCGCAGGTTGGGAAGGCGGTCACAGCAGGGGGCAGCCATAGCAGCAGTTCCTCTCTAGGGTTCCGGGGGGCGTAAGGTTCTTCCTCACTCTCCCCTCAAGGCGCAGTCCGAAGCGGCGCGTGCCATGTTGTCCAGTCAGACCAGACGCCGGAAGCGTTTCGCTCCCGCAGCCGGAGCCAGTGCGTTGCGCCGGCGGTCAGTTGTCGCTTTCCCGCACGACTGCCCATAAATGTGCCATGCGCCGCGTCTATGACCAGGCCTCGCGCCGCACTCGCCAGCGTTTTCGATCTCCAAACGACATCCTTCCCCTGCGGGTCCGTCGCCGCCTGCGCTTCCCAGGCGGCAAGGCCGCTTCCCGGCGTGCGTGTAATTGACGGTGGGTTCGCCGCAATCAGGGGGCCGATGGGCTGCGTGCTGATGACGAAATCATCGAACCAGCGGGCCTGGCGCTTTCCAGAACCTTGATTCCAATAGTTCTCCAGAAACACCGCGTTGATGGCGTAGTCGTTCCAGACGCCATGCCAGTCCAGGTCTGTCCGAGACGCTTCCAGCCGCCCGTCTACCCAGAGCGCGAACACACCGTCGCTCCGACCGGGAGTATTCAGCCGGATGTGCGCTTCGACGCAGACCCACCGCCCCGATTCTGCGGGGCTGAAAAGTTGTACTCGAAGTAGCGCGGCTCCTGGTCGGGCGGTCGGTCAAAGTCATCGTAGAAGATGACCGCGTTTCCCGGTCGGTGCGGTTGCGGCGTGACGGGCGACACGCACGCCACGCGCACGCTCGGCGTCGCGCTCTCCAGGTTCCTCGGCTGCGCCCACATCGTGAGGCCCGTAGATAACAACAGACTGCCGGCAATATTCCAGATATTCATCCATGATCTCTTCCGGTCGCGCGAAAGGGAGTCTCATGCTTCAGCCCTTCCACATAGGCGCGAAAAGCCTTCAGCGCCTGCCCGACCTGCAGGAACAGGCTCTTCAGGGTTCGTTCTCCCTCCTCGTTGCAGGAGGTTTCCCTCTGTTCTCAGATGATTCCTGCGGACCGAGCTAGGGGAGCAGGATCCTTCCATTTTCCGCCCTCGCCGCCGGGCACTGAAAGTACCCGGCTCTAGGGCCTGCGGCCAGGCGTCCTGGCGGACGCACAGCCAAGCCAGGTGTTCCGTCCGAAGGACGGTCGGCGGCGCAGCCGCCCTCTAGCCGGGTATTTTCCATGCCCGGCACGGATCGGAGGTTTTCAACCCCCGGCTATGGGGCCTACGGCTAAGCGCCCTAGCGGACGCACAGGAAAGCCACGCCGGCTTCGATGATCCCCTTATCGCCAACCAGATCGTCGGGCCGGAAAAATGCCGTCTGTTGGCGCAGGCGGCGCGCGAAATGCGGATCATGGTCGCTGTAGACGACACGGCAAACGCCGAGGAGTTGGTGACGGCGGCTCGGGCCGCCGGCAGCGAGATCGGTATCCTGGTGGAAGTGGATACCGGCATGAACCGCTGCGGTGTCCGCTCGCCGGAAGAGGCCAGGCGGGTAGCGGAGTGGGTCGCCGCGCTGGACGGTCTCCGCTTGCGGGGTCTGATGGGCTATGAGGGTCACTGCGTGCTGGAGCCAGATCGGAAGACGCGCGCCGAGAGGGCTTATCCGGCAATGGACTACCTCCTCGGTATTGCCCACAGCCTGCGCGTTGCTGGATTGCCGCCGGAACGAAGCCCAGGTCACGGCGACCGCAAAGGCGCTGGGCGCGGTCGCCGTAACAGGCGATATCTCGGTGCGCGCCGATGTTCGACGCGATGTCGAGACCTGTATCACCCGGTTTGGCGCGCTCGACGTTCTGATCGCGAACGCGGGCGTCACCGGCGCTCAGCCTCTCCTGGAGATAGATGACGACCGGTGGCAGCGCGCGCTGGACGTCAATGTCACCGGGACGTTTCTCTGCGTTCAGGAGGCAGGGCGCGCAATGAAGGAGCGTGGAGGCGCGATGGTGGTCACGGCCTCTACAAATGCCTTCTATGTAGAGACGAATCTCGCGGCCTATAACATGCCGAAGGGCGGGGTCATGGCATTCGTACGCTCCGCAGCGATCGACCTTGCGCCCTTCGGGATACGTGTCAATGCCGTTCAGCCCGGCGTCGTCAACACGCCGTTTGCCGCCATCCTTCTGGATAATCCCGAAGAAGCAGCCGACTATCGGAAGAACATTCCTCTGAATCGCTTCGCGGAGCCGGGGGAGATCGCCCGCGCGATCCTGTTTCTGGCCTCGGAGGAGGCGCCCTACATTACCGGTCAGGGGCTGATTCTGGACGGCGGTCTAACGCTTGGCATTGCGTTGGCGCTGCCGGAAAACGGACACCGGACAGGCCAGAGTTAGGAGGCTGCGGAAAATTTCTTAGTAAACCGGCTCTCTGCTCGTGTCTCTACTCCTCCGAGTAGTCTTTTGCCGCATCTTCAAGAACCAGCGCCCAATCCTCTTGATCGCCCTGGGACGGCGCGACAAATTCTTGCACGCCCGTATTGGCATACCGCCCGATGGAGACCCAGGTTCCCTGCCGGGGATCATACCACCGCGCTTTGACTTCCTTCCCCGCTATGCTGCCCATCCGAAGGCTGACGGGCTTGCCGCAAGGCACATAGGCGACGACAAAACCGCCGTCTTCGGCGCGGGCAGCCTGAACGTGGTCTTCGCCTTCTCCCTGGCCTGCGGCCAGGACCGACTGATCGGGGATCATCTTGTACCAGGGACGCCGTTCGAAGAGCCGACGCATCAGCCCTACTTGCCGTGAGCCTTCATAGGCCATTGCCGTGCGCCATTGCCGGAAGCCGTTGCGCGGGAAAGGACCGTCGTCGTCCTTGTAGAGGTGGAACATATCCAGAGCGCCATAGCCGTGTCCCGCCGCCCCCGCCAGCATCGCCCAGTAGGCACCTTTCCGAACTTGGTGCGAGGTGATCCGAGGCGTATCGGGACCGGTGGGGTGATTCTCGTAGGGCGGCTCCATGTCCACCGTCGGCTTGGCCGGAGACAGGCTGTAATCGTGTTGAATGTAGTCGTAGGTTTTGGTAGCCCAGCCGTGTCCGGACTGAATTGAGTTGAAGTCCAGCCAGTCGGCATCATGGAACCAATAGGAGGAAGAGGTATGTCCATGACCGTGATAGGAGACCAGATGGCTCCCCTCGCTTCCGTCCTTGAGGCCCCGGGCCATTGCTACCCAGACGGCCCCATCGCTGCCCGGGGCCGAGTCGCCGCCGACGTACCAGAGCACGGCGTTCTTCTTGTAGCGTTCCGCGAGGAACTTGCCGAAGGAGTAGGCGTTTTGGGCATCGAACACCTGCTCCCGATGGGAGTTGACGTGCCAGGACTTGGCGACGACCAGGCCCATCACCAGACCGAGTTCATTAGCCCGGTTAATGATGTAGTCCACATTGCGGAAGAACGCCTCGTTGGGCCGGGTCGGGTCGCGGTCGAGGAGTGGAGGTTCCCCAAGGAGCGAGATCTGTCCGTCCGGATGGCGCTCGCCAAGCCCTCGGATAACATAGGCCTGGATGACGGTGAACCCCTTGTCGGCGCGGTCTTGGAGATACGCCTCGACTTCCGGGTGATCGAGCCGTTGAAACAGCAGCCAGGCGGTATCACCGAGGTAGAAGAAGGGGGTCCCTGTGTGGTTGGTGAAATAGCGTCCATTGGAACTGATGCGGATCGTGCTCATGTTGTCTCCTCCTTGAGTCACAACGATTCGCATTATGTACGTCCCTTTCCTTCTCCGGCTTCCGTTTGGGAGGAACCTCTCGTATCCAGACCCAGTTATTCAAATTTATCGGAATAAATTTATAGGGGAACCTTCCTTTGCTAAAGGCTCCTTCCGCTCCTGTATTCTCTGTAACGCCCACGCCGCATGTTCCCGGACGAGCGGTTCAGGGTCATCCGCAACGGCCCGTTCCAACGCGGCCTCCGCTTCAGGGTCGTCCGACGCTGCCAGCGCGACCGCCGCATTCCGCAGCAGGCCGCGCCGCTTGGCCCGCTTCACCGGACTGCCCTTGAACTTCTCCCGAAACTCCTCCTCGGACATCCGGAGTAAGTCCACCAACCGAGGATTCCTCGTAACCTCACGGGGTTGAAAAGCAGGCTCATCCGTCGCGACAGAACGGCGCTGATTGAACGGACAGACCTCCTGGCAGATGTCGCAGCCGAACACGCGGTTGCCGGAGGCGGCGATGGCGGGCCGCAGTTCCTCCGGGATGCTGCCTTTGAGTTCAATGGTGAGATAGGAAAGACAGCGGCGCGCATCTATCTGAAAAGGCGCGACGATGGCTCCGGTCGGGCAGGCGTCCAGACAGCGGGTGCAGGTGCCGCAGCCTCCCCGCGCCGGCTCATCTACCGGCAGCGCGACGTTGGTAAGGATCTCCCCCAGGAAGAAATAGGAGCCGCGTCGCGTGTTGATGAGCATCGTGTTCTTGCCAAACCAGCCCAGTCCCGCGCGCCGGGCGACCTCGCGCTCCAGCAACGGCCCCGTATCCACATAGACGCGCCCCTCCGCGCCCTCGCCGGCCTCTGCCTTGAGAAACGCCAGCAGTTCGCGCAGCCTGGCGACCATCACGTCATGATAGTCGTCGCCGCGCGCATACCGGGCAAACTGAGCGCGTTGCGGGTCGGCATCGGCTGGCGTGCCCGGACCCTCCTCCGCGTCCGTATAGTAGTTCATGCCCACGACGAGGATGGAGCGCGCATCCGGCAGCAGCTCGCGCGGGTCGAGGCGGCGATGCAGGTTGCGCGTCAGATACTCCATCTCCCCGGCATAGCCGCGCAATACCCAATCCCGATACTCCTCGGCAAAAACCGACGGCTCCGCGCCCGTGATGCCTACCAGATCAAAGCCCAGTTCCTGCGCCCGCCGCTTGATCGCCTCCGCTAACTCTTGCCGTTCCATAGCCTACCAGCCACCAGAATAAACCACCCGCTGCGCTAGAGGCACGGAGACACGGAGGAGTCACGGAGAAAAGCAAAAGAGAAAGACAGAGGAAAAACCAGAGTTTTAGATAGGAGGAACTGGATGGACAGGATTAGAGAAAGAGGGAGAAAGGCTTGGCCGTG
>DASRCN010000055.1:0-124171 GCA_035653075.1 Chthonomonadaceae bacterium
TTCTCGATAGAGTACCAACAAGCGGGCACAAAACCAACTACTCCTAGAGTACCAATGAGGTCTAGTTCAGTCCGCACGAAGCCCGGAAGCGTGATGCCTCCGGGCTTCCTACTGTCCAGGTGCGTCAAGTCTATAAGTACCCCATTTTCTTCTCCTCGAACTCCATCGCCTTTATTATAGCATGAGTACAAGCTGAGGGATAGATATAGGGCGAACGATCATTCCATATTCAAATCTTGCAAAGACGGCAGACCAAAATTAATATAATCGTTTGATAGTTGACACGTTTAATTTTGATCTTAAGGAACTTTCGGTTTAGCATGATGGAATTGCTGGCTAATTACTTCAAACGCCTTATCGAACCGGTTAAGATCATCTTCCCGGACAAAGATGTCCTCGTTTGTAGGCGAGATAGGAGAGCCAAAACAGGCAGGAAGTCGCTCCTTTAGTCGGGCAAGCACTCGCGAGTCCTTGTGCCTCTCTGGCTCAGGAATAATGCAAACCACCTGATCGACAACCAGGAGATTGGATACAAGCCATCTTGTTGGTGGTTCGAAATCAGGATAATACAAAATAGTGTATGGGGGGTGTTGCATGGGAATATTCCTTCCAAACGTTTATTCCAGGCCGGCTTCGGCGATCTCAATGGCGTGGACGAGGGCGCGGGCCTTGTTGACACACTCCTGGTACTCGTTGGCGGGCACCGAATCGGCGACGAGGCCGCCGCCGGACTGAAGCCAGGCCGTCTGGCCGTCCACCAGCATGGTGCGGATGGTGATCGCCATGTCCATGTCGCCGGAATAGCTGAAGTAGCCCACGGCGCCGGCATAGAAGCCTCGGCGGGTGGTCTCCTGCTCGTCGATGATCTGCATCGCCCGCACCTTCGGCGCGCCGGAGACCGTGCCTGCCGGGAAGCAGGCGCGCAGCACGTCGAAAACGTCTTTGTCGGCGGAGAGGCGGCCGGTCACGTTGGAGACGATGTGCATGACGTGCGAGTAGCGCTCGATGCTCATCAGCTCGTCCACGCGAACGGTGCCGTAGTCGCAGACGCGCCCGATGTCGTTGCGGCCTAAATCGACCAACATGATATGCTCGGCGCGCTCCTTCTCGTCGGCGAGCAGCTCGGCCTCCAGGCGCGCGTCCTCTTCCGGCGTTTTGCCACGCGGGCGCGTGCCGGCGATAGGCCGCACGCGCACGACTCCCCGCTCCACAGTCACCAGGATCTCCGGCGAGGTGCCAATCACCTTGCGCTCGCCCAGCGTCAGGTAGTACATATAGGGCGACGGGTTGACCGAGCGCAGGGCGCGATAGAGATCGAACGGCGGCACGGTGAATCCCACCTTAAACCGCTGCGACAGCACGATCTGGAAGGCGTCCCCGGCCAGGATGTACTGCCGGCATCGCTCCACAGCCGCCTCATATGCCTCCCTGGAAACGCACGATTCAACGTGGACGGGCAGAGATACGGCGTGGGGCGTGGGGCGTGGGGCGTGGGGCGAAAAGGGCGCCGAATCGGGCAGTGGCGCCCGCAGGCGCGCGACCAGGCTTTCGATCTTTTTCACGGCCTCGTCGTAGGCCAGGCCAGCCTCGCCGGTGACGTGGGCGTTGCAGAGGACGGTGACACGATGGCGGACGTGATCGAAGATGAGGAGGGTATCGGTGAAGAGGAAGCAGGCGTCGTCGACGTTGAGATCGTCGGGGTTCTTATCGGGCAGGGCTTCGAAAAAGCGCACGACGTCGTAGCCGAAAAAGCCGACCGCGCCGCCGCAGAAGCGGGGCAGGTCGGGCGATTCGACGTAGCGATAGCGCCCCAGCAGCTCTTTCAGCAGCGTGAGCGGGTCTTCGCCGGGAGCGATCTCGACCGTCTGTGTCCGGCTTCCCTCCTGAATGGTGGCCCGGTTGCCTTTGCTGCGAAAGATCAGCGCCGGGTCACTGCCCAAAAACGAATAGCGCCCGATGCGCTCGCCGCCCTCCACGCTTTCCAGAAGGAACGCGCAGCCGTTGCCGCCGGGATCCGCCGTCGCGGTCAACTTTTCGAAGGCGGAAACGGGCGTCAGCCGATCGGCGAGGATCTCCCGGTAGACGGGGATCAGATTGCCCTGCCGGGCGCGGGAGATAAATTCTTCTCGGTCGGGGACGATCATGGCTGCCTGGCCGCCTTCTGCTCTCTTCGAAAACGGTGTTTCCGTGAGGAGGATGGATCATTTTACCACAGGCGACAGGCAGTTGGCAGGTTTGGAAGTCAAAACAGGTCCCGGAGCGTATAATTCAGAAAGGCGTTCCCTTATAGGCCCTCACCCCTAACCGGATAGAAAGAGTCTTGCTAGCGTGAGTGCAAAAAGCCAGGAACAACAGAGAGCCGACAAGGAGACGGTAGACGTTCTGATCGTCGGGGCGGGGCCGGCGGGACTGCAGGCAGCCTGCACCGCGCAGGATTTGGGGCTGACCCATCGAATCCTCGATCGGCGGGGATTGGCGCACTCCTTCGTCGAGTACCCACAGACGCTGCGCTTCTTCTCTCCGCCGGACGAAATGGCCGTCGGCGGCGTGCCTTTCCCAATGCGCGGCGGCGACAAGCCGACGCGCGAGGACATCCTGCCGTATTTCCGCGCCGTCGTCCGTGCCCGCCACCTTAACCTCTCCCTCTGGGAGCGCATCACCGACTTTCGGCGGGAAGGCGACCTGTTCCGGCTGCAGACGGTGCGCGAGCCGGACGGGGATGCCGGCAGCGTCTATTGCGGTCGTTCCATGGTGCTGGCTTCCGGGGTCTGGGATGTGCCCAACCGCCTCACCTGCCCCGGCGCTTCCCTCCCGCACGTGATTAGCCGCTTCCACGAGCCGACGGAGTTCTTCGGCATGGATGCCCTGGTGGTCGGCGGAGGCAACTCGGCGGTCTATGCGTCGTTGGCGCTTTCGGAAGCGGGGGCGCGGGTGACGTTCGCGATGCGCCGCCCGCCCGTGGCCTACCAGAGCCATCTGCGCCCCTTCGTGGTGCGCGATCTGGAGATCGCCGTCGAGGAGAAGAAGGTCGATCTGCGCGTGGGGGCGATCGTGGCCCGAATCGAGCCGGAGACGGCCTGGCTGCAGCCTGCTGAATACGACCCGGAACATCCTCTCGGCGGCAAGCCGGTCGGAGAGCCCTACCCTATTCCCGCCCACTTCGTCTTCGCCCTGCTCGGCCAGCGCACGGATACCGCCCTCTTCGAGAGGATGGGCCTCTGTCTGCAGCCGGACGGACGCCCGCAGCGTGACCCGGAAACCTACGAGACGAACGTTCCCGGTGTCTACGTGGCCGGCTCCCTGGCAGGAGGCGACATCGACATCATCATTACCGGGCGCCGGCAGACGGCGGGGGTGGTGCGGCGCATCGCAGAAAAACTGAAATAACCCAGGCCTGTGCCTGTTGTGAGACTGCAAGAAATAAACCACCCACACGCTTCGCTCGCTAGAGACACAGAGGCACAGAGGAAAAGCCAAGGCGAGAAAAGCAAGAAGAGAACAAAGAGGCTGGTGCAATTAGAAAAGCCTATGCCTCTGCTATCCACAAAGGGAGAGCACAGAGAAAAACGCTTCCGCTATAGCAAGCCCTGGCTTTTCTCTGTGATCTCGCTCGTCATGAGTACGAGGGAAAGGCTTGCTATACGTACTGCCTGATTCTGTTTTTCTCTTTGCTTTTCTCGCATTGGCTTTTCCTCTGTGTGCTCTGTGGCTCTAGCGAGCGTAGCGAGCGGGTGGTGACATTTTCTGCAACTTGACAGTACGTATAGGCTTTGAGGAGGGGCGAAATGATCGGGGAGGATTGCCGGGTGGTCGGGATGGACGGCGAGCGGCTGCGAGAGGTCGAGGACCTGATCGAGCAGGGCCGAGAGGAGGGGCTGTATCCGGCTGCCGTCTATATGGTCGTGCGGCACGGTAAGGTAGCGGCACAGGGCGCGTTCGGTTTCGCCCAGCCGGAGGCGACACCGCCTGTTCCGGCTACGCTGGAGACGATCTTCGACATGGCCTCGGTCAGCAAGCCGATCACGGCGACGCTGCTGCTGCAGTGCGTCGAGCGGGGCCTGGTGCATCTGGGGATGACCGTCGCCTACTTCCTGCCGGAAGCGAAGGAGGCGCCGGTCGGGCCGGTCACGCTGCGGCAGTTGGCGACGCATACCAGCGGGCTGCCCGCCTGGAAGCCGCTCTACAAGACCGAGGCAGCCTCGGCCCTGGAAGCCATCCTGACGATGCCCCTGGAGACCGAGCCGGGCACGCACTACGTCTATAGCGATCTGGGTTACATCCTGCTGGGGGAGATCCTCGCCCGTGTCACGGGCAAGTCGCTGGACCGCCTGGCGCAGGAAGCGATCTTTGCGCCACTCGGCATGACGCGCACCGGTTATTGCCCGGACGTATCCCTGCACCCTGAAATCGCCGCGACGGCCAACTGCTCCTGGCGCGAAGGCCGGACTCTGGTCGGGGAAGTGCATGATGCCAACGCGCATAGTCTGGCCGGCGTGGCCGGTCATGCCGGCCTTTTCTCGACCGCGCCGGACATGGCACGCTTCGCGCGCGCGCTTCTTTACGCTCCGCCAGATTTGCCGGTGATCCTCCATCCCCGCGCCCGCCGTCTGGCTGCCGAAAACCAGATCGATCCGGCGATCGGCGGGCACTCTATCGGGTGGTTCACGCCTCCCAACGGCATGCTGCCCTGGGGCGACCTGCTCTCCTCCCACACGTTCGGACATACCGGCTTTACCGGCACGCTGCTCATGCTGGACCCGAAAACCAACCTGATCCTTCTCCTGCTGACCAACCGCGTCTACCAGCCCGGCGAAGGTACGGGAGTTCTGCGCCTGCGCCGCCTCTTCGCCAACCTTGTCGCCGGTGCTATCATGGATTGACAGTTCCTAAAACTTGTAAGGGAGAAGAGGTCGTATCAAGATTTAGGCTCCTCGCCGGATTCTTCCCACGAAACTTCCAGTATCTGGGCGTTCGGGAGAAGGCGTTTCAACTCCTCGTAGGTGAAATGATTGTCTTCTATCGCCTGGTCGATCTCTTCCCGATGAGCTTCATAAAAGGTAATCGCTGCCCTGATGTTTGCAACCGGGTAGGGATAGCCTTCTGCCATACGCTCAACATCCATGTCAAAGTGCCTGGCGATCATAATGACTTCCCAGATGGCAAGGCCCGAGCCCTTCATATTGGGCTGCCTTCCAAACTGCAGCCATAATGGTAGCTTACCGAGCAATCGGGCTTAGCCATATACGTTGTAGGGCAACATTCTTGACGATTTACCAGCGACTACATTATAATAAATGTTATAACGTTCGGTTCTGCTAGGAGCATGCGATGACCGCTTTGAAACTGACTACCGTCGGAAATTCTACTGGTGTCGTGCTGCCTAAAGAGATTCTGGAGCGGCTGCACGTCAAGAAAGGGGATGTTCTGTATGTTGTGGAGACGCCGAACGGTATAGAGCTCACGCCCTATGATCCGGCGTTTGCCATGCAGATGGAGGCTGCCGAGCGCGTAATGCGCGAGGACCGGGATGTCTTGCGTAAGTTGGCGGAATAGTCCAATGGCGGGGCCGATCTGGATTCGAGAGGATGTTGTGCGGGCGATCCATCAGCGTCAACTAGCCGAGCATGGCGGGCTGCCTGGCGTGCGGGATCCGAATGCGCTCGCTTCTGCTTTAGCCCGACCGCGTAATCTCCTGGCTTATGGTGAACCGATGCCAGACATCGTGACTCTGGCTGCCGCCTACGCCTACGGCATTGCACGCAATCATCCTTTTGCAGATGGCAACAAGCGCGTCTCACTGGTCGTCTGCCGCACGTTTTTGATGCTGAATGGATACGACATCGATGCGACGCAAGAGGAAAAGTATAAGACGTTCCTGCGCCTTGCCGCTGGAGAATTATCTGAGGAAGAACTTATCCAATGGATTCGTCAGTGTCTGGTCCAGCTTGCTGTTGATGATTAAACTTCACGTGGGAAGTCGTCAGGCCGAAGGAGTTTTGGTCTCGTCGGGGGATGTTGGCTCGTCCGCAGGCCGGGAGCGGGCCAGACGCGCCTGACGGGCGGCGACCGCTTTGCGGATCTGCCGGTTGCGCCGTTCCTGCTGCCAGCGTGGATTCATGAGGTAGTTGATGATCACCCAGCTAAAGAAGATCAGGAGGGCGAGGATCGGCACGGCGGCGATCCGCAAAATGACCTCGTAGAGGCTATCTCCCTGTTCCGGCTGCATGATCGGATACCTCCTGGCTCAAACCGTTCCCCCTCTCCTTCCGAAGGAGAGGGGATCAAGGGGTGAGGTTTAGCGAACGGGCTGCCGGCGGTCCATCAGCATCCAGGTGAGCAGGCCGAGTCCGAGGACCAGGCAGACCGAGGCGTTGATGCATACGGCAAGATCGGCATTGAGATGCTCGGCCAGAAAGCCGATCTCCAGGCCGCCGATCGGAAAGAGGCCGTTGAAGACGAGCGAATAGACGGCCATGACCCGGCCCCGCAGCGCGTCGGGAGCATCCTCTTGAACTTTGGTATTCGAGCTGATCGCAAAGACGATCATGAAGAAGCCGCTCAACAGCAGCACTCCGAGTGCCATCCAGTAGGCGGAAGCGGAGGAGAAAAGGATCAGCGCCACGCAGAATAGAAGCGCCCCGCCGTAGACCGAGACCCGGCGGGGAATCCTCTCGCCCAGGGCTGCCAGCGCCAGCCCGCCTAATGCCGCGCCGATGCCGTTGACCGCCATGATCTGGCTGAGGGTGACCGCGCTGTAGCTGGAGACGCGGGCCGCGGTGGCCGCCTTGCCCAGGATCGCCTGGGCAAAGTTGGTGGCGAAGACGGGATAGAGCGTCGAAACGGGCCAGGCGAGCAGGCTGCCGATGCCGATCAGCGCGATGACCCGCAGGACGCTGGGCGTCTTCCAGATATAATGAAAGCCTTCCCAGACGGGCTGGCTATCCTCATGCGGCTTGAACGGTGGCAGCCGCATCATCAGCAGGGAGATGATGACGGCAATGAAGCTCAGCCCGTTGAGCCAGAAGCACATCGCCGCGCCCACTTTCGCCAATACCGCGCCCGCCAGGATCGGCCCGATGAAGCGGGCGAGGTTGAAGCGCAGGGAGTTGAGCGCGATGGCGTTGCCCAGCGCGTCCCGGTCGTCCACCATGTCGGTGACGAACGCCTGCTGCGCCGGCATGTTGAAGGCGTTGACGACGCTGGAGATGGCCGAGAGAACGGCGATGTGCCAGGGCTGGATCGGAATCCACCAGCGCTCATCCAGCACGGCCAGCACGAAGGCCAGGAGCATCATCACCGTCTGCGTCCAGACGAGGGTGGCGCGCCGGGAGTAGCGGTCGGCGATCTGCCCGCCCCAGACGGCAAAGAGAACGTAGGGGATGGCGCTGGCCCCGGAGACGATCCCCAGCCAGGCCGCCGACTTGGTCAGATCGTAGACCAGCCACTGCTGCGCCACCGTCTGCATCCACGTCCCGGCCACCGAGATCAACTGCCCGACGAAATAGAGCCGGAAATTGCGGAAGGAGAGCGCATAGAAGGCGGAGTGGCGTGCTCTCGCGCGCCGCGCCGCCTCTTCTAAGCGAACTGTATCTACCGGCAGCGAGGTCATGCGGCCATTGCTGGCGGTCTCCTGCAGGGTCGTTTCCTCCAGGCCGGTATCCTCTAGCCCGGAGCGTAGATCCTTGCTCAATCGTCCTCCTCTGCCGGGTGATTATTCGTAACGCAGAGCGTCGATAGGATGCAGTCCGGCGGCTTTATTGGCCGGATAGATTCCGAAGAACAAACCCACGCCCGCCGATACGATGAGGGCGACGACCACCGCGGTCGGATTGACGATGGTATTCCAATGCGCGATGGAGGACATCAGGTTCGAGCATCCGATGCCCAGAAGGATGCCGAAGATGCCGCCCAGGATCGAGATGATGGAGGCCTCGATCAGGAACTGGAGCAGGATGTCGCGCGGAGTCGCGCCGATGGCCTTGCGGATGCCGATCTCGCGAGTGCGCTCCGTCACCGAAACCAGCATGATGTTCATGATCCCGATGCCGCCCACGATCAGCGAGATGATGGCGACCGCCGAGAGCAGCGAGGTCATCGTCGTGGCAATGCTCTCCTGGCGGGCCATCAGCTCCGTCTGGCTGCGGATATTGAAGTCGTCGTTATCCGGGAACGGCGGCTGGAGATGATGGCGGGCGCGCAGGAAATCGGCGATCTCCTCCTGGGCCAGCGGCATCATCTTCTGGGTCGTGCAGCGCACAGACATAAAGCTGATATAGGGCGTGTTCAAGATGCGGTGCATCGCCGTGGTGATCGGCACGATGATGATATCGTCCTGGTCCTGGCCGAAAGCGCCTGCGCCCTTGGGCGCCAGCATCCCTACCACCGTATAGTCCTGGTTGTTAATGGAGATCGTCTGGCCGGTCAGGTCAGTGGTGGGATCGTTAGTCAGCTTATCGGCAATGGTGGTGCCGCATACGGCCACCTTGAGGCTGCCGTTAATATCGTAGTCGGATATAAAGCGGCCGCGATCTACCGAAGCGTTGTTGACGAACGGATAGTCGGGCGTGGCGCCGATCACGCTCGTGGTCGAGTTATTGGCGCCCATACGGATCTGGACGTTGGAGCGCACCTGGGGCGCGACCGCCGCGATCGATTTGGGAAAATTCTGGGCGATCAGCTTGGCGTCATCCAGGGTCAGACGGTTATCGGATTGTCCCCCGCCACCGCCGCCGGCGCTGCTGGAGCTGGTCGAGTTCGTAGACGTCGTATTGGTGCTGGTGGACGAATGGGTAGCCGCCGTAAGCCGGACCCGCGAGCGTTCGGGCCAGATCATCAGCATGTTCGTCCCTAACGAATTGACCGCATCTTCGACGTTCTTTTGCGCGCCCTGCCCGATGGCGACGACCAGAATCACGACGGCAACGCCGATGATGATTCCGAGCATGGTCAGCGCGGTGCGCATCTTATTGCTGGCCAGTCCACGCAGGGCGACCCGCATGCTTTCAAGCAGATTCATCGTTTTGCTCCTCTACGACACCGGGACCGGGCTGCGCGACGCCTGTTGCTGCTCGCGCTCCGCTTTCAATTGGGCCAGGACTTCGCTGGCGATCAGGCGCTCCTGCACCTGCTCGTCATCGACCACGCGTCCGTCCCGGATATGGACGATACGCTTGCAGTGCTGGCCGATATCGGGCTCGTGGGTGACCATGACGACCGTGCGGCCCTCGTCGTTGAGTTCCTGGAAGATCTGCATGATCTCCTCGCTCTGCTGGCTGGCCAGGTTACCGGTCGGCTCGTCGGCCAGCAGCAGCGCGGGATCGGAGGCGATGGCGCGGGCGATAGCCACGCGCTGCTGCTGGCCGCCGGAAAGCTCATTGGGCCGGTGGTCCAGGCGGTCGCCCAAGCCCACCCGCTCCAGGGCGTCGATAGCGCGGTCCGTGCGGTCTTTTTTCTTCCCATAGAGCAGAGGAAGCTCTACGTTCTCCAGGGCCGTCGTGCGGGCCAGCAGGTTAAAACCCTGAAAGATGAAGCCGATCTTCTGGTTACGGATGCGGGCCAGCTCGTAGTCGTCCATCTCGGCGACTTCCACGCCGTCGAGATAATACGAGCCTTCCGTAGGAACGTCCAGGCAGCCGATGATGTGCATCAAGGTGGACTTGCCCGATCCGGACGGCCCCATGATCGCCACGAACTCACCCGGATAGACGTCCAGATCGAGGCCATCGAGCGCCCGTACCTCCTGGTCGCCCATGATATAGGTTTTATGGATGTCGCGCAGCTTCAAGAGCGGCTCCTTCGATACCTCTGTCGGAGCCTGCTTTTGATTGCGCTTTAGAGTCCTCAGCATCGGATGATGATTCCTTTAGCCCCCTTCCCTTAAGGGAAGGGGGCTGGGGGTCAGGCGCTAACCGCCTCTGCCGCCGCCACGGCCACCGCCGCCACCACCGCCGCGATTGCCGCCACCCCGGTTTTGCGGACCGAATGGGGATTGCGGACCAAAACCGCGTCCGCCGGGCCCTTCCAGCGAGCCGGCCAGCACGATGGTCTGACCTTCCGTCAGGCCGTCGCGGATCTCGGTGTTGACGCCATCGCTGGCGCCGGTGCGGACCCGGACCGGCTGGATGTTGATTTTGCCATCCTTTTTCGTCAGCACGTTGACCGTAGCCCCACTTGTACCCAGTTTCACCGCCTCCGAGGGCACCAGCAGCACGTTATGGCGCGTGCCGGTATAGATGGTGACGCTGGCCGTCATGTCCGGTTTCAGTTGGGGGGCACGCCGCTGGCCGCCACCGGCAGGTCCTTGTCCGGCCTGGTTGGCGCCGTTCGCCGCCATGCCCGGTCCACCCGCGCCGCCGGCCGCAAAATTGGCACGGTTTCCAAATCCACCGGCCTTATTGCCGCCCCTACTGCCGCGGAAGCGGTGGGGGGTCTTGTCGATGGAGATCGACACGTCGTAGGTCACGACGCCGGACTGGATCGTCGAACCGGAAGCGATCTTGAATACGCGGCCCGTAAACGTATGCTGCGGGAACGCGTCGACCTTGATGTCGACCGGCTGCCCGATACGGATGCTGCCGATGTCGGTCTCGTCTACATAGGCATCCACTTCCAGGCGGCTCAGATCGGCAACGATGATGACCGTCGGCGCGGACAGCCCTGCGGCCAGCGTCTCGCCCTGCTGCGCGGCCATTTGCAGGACCGTGCCGGAGATGGGCGAGCGGATAATGGTCTTATCCCATTGCGCCTTGCTATAGGCGACCTGGTCTCTGGAGGCTTGCAGTTGCTCCCTGGCCTGCTCGACGTCTTGCTGCTTGAGGACATCGTTGGCGGAGTTGGCGATGGCGGCCTGCAGGTTCGCCTGCGCCTGCCCGACGGCGGCGCGCGCGCTATTGACGGCGGCGGCCTTGGAAGCGTTCAGGTAGGGCTCGGCCTTCGCCGCCGTCAGAGCGGCTCTGGCGGAGGCGACGTTCTGCTGCGCCTGCGTCACCTGGTCCTTCGCCGACTGGAGGCCGGCGGCCACATTCGTTCGGACAAGCGCCACGTTCTGCTGCGCCGAATCTACCTGCGCCTGGTTGACCGTGTTCTGGGCCACGTCGGTATCTACCTGGCTTTGCGGGACATAGCCCTGCTTCAAGAGCGCCTGGTCGCGCGCCAGCGTGATCGTCGAATTCTTATAGTTCGCCTGCGCCTGCGTGAGCTGCGCCTGCGCCGTAGAGATCTGCAGATTGGCGCTGGCCTGGGCCTGCTTGTAGTTGGACTGCGCCGTGGAGAGCGCTGCCTGCGCAGCGGTCAGCGCGGTCCGGGCACGCTCGATATCGGTGGGCGTCTGCGCGTTTTGCTGATTCGCATTGGCTTCTGCGGCGGCAAGCTGCGCTTCCGCGTTGTTGAGCGCCGCGCGGGCCTGCGAGATTGAGCTGCTCGTCTGGACCTTTACCTGCTGAACGCCGCTCTGCTGCTGCTGCAGCTTCGTTTGCGCGTCCAGCATGTTGGCCTGAGCCTGGTCGTACTGCGCCTGGATGTCCGGCAGGTTCAACTGCGCGATGACCTGTCCCTTGTGGACGTAAGTCCCCACGTCGGCATAAAGATGGCTGATGGTGCCGGTGATCTGGGAGCCGATATGCACTTCCGCGCCGGTCTGCGCGGTGATGCTGCCCGTCGCCGAGACGGTCTCGGTCAAGTCCCCACGCGTGACGGTGGCGGTCACCAGATTGTTGAGCGGATTCTCCGCCGGGTGGGTTTTGGCCCATCCCCACCAGCCCAGTCCGACGAGGACGACCAGCGTCACGATGGTGGGCAGCGCGCGCGTTTTTTGCTTTACACGCCTGCGTGCCGAAGGCGCGGGCGAAGATACGGAAGCCATGACGGTTATCTCCTTTTCCGATGGCTCGGAAAACACGATCTTGAAATAAGGGCTATGCTTTGATCGGCGCGGCGGCATCGGTCACCGCGCCCAGGGTAAAGCGGCGAAGAGTCTCCTCAATGGTAGGCAGCGGCTTGCGCTCCGGTTCTCCCGAAGCCGGTTCGGCCGCGCCCGCTTTCTCCAGGCGATCTGCGGCGGCCTCCAGCGTGCGTACTGCCTGCAGAACGGACAGCCGCTCACGTGGATCCAGCAGAGACCACAACTGACTGAGCCGCGCTCGTCTGCGGGCGCGGCGGGCCTCGACCCACTCGCGCCCTCGCTGCGTCAGGCGCAGGCGCACCACGCGCCGGTCGCGCGGATCGCTGAGCCGCTCCGCCAGCCCATGATTGATGAGCCGGTCCGCCGCCTGGGTCAGGGCATTCTGGCGTACGCCGAGGCGCTCGCTCAGCCGGCCCATCGTCTCGCCTGCCGTCAAAATCTCCGGCTCGCTTTCCGGATCATAGAGCGCCTGCGCCAGCCGCAACTGCGCCAGCGGCAACTGCAGCAGCGGCATATCCAGGTTTTCCGAGTCCATCAGCCGGCGCATGATGCGCGGAAGCATGGCTTCCAGCCAGACAAGCGCCTCCTGATCGTTTGCGACGCTCTCCGTTTCGGCCTGCGGCTTGCGCGGCATTGTACCCATAAGATGGTTCCTTCTTCCATAAGGCGGCACGGAGACGACACGCCCGTGCAGGTTTTGGGAATACACTACTATTGTATACGAACAGGGACGTGAAATGTTCACACCGGTGAAGTATTTCCGAAAAATATTTTTCTGGTATATTGAAGCGGTATTCAGGAGGAGAAGCAACTTCCCATCCGCTTAAAATCCGCTCGTGAGGGCGGCCCGGTAACGAAGGGAGGAGGCCATGCAGTTCTCGACCAGGGCGATCCACGCCGGCCAGGAGGCGGACCCGTCCGTAGGCGCCGTGTCGCCCCCGCTGCACCTGAGCGCCATCTATGCCTACGAATCGCCCGGCGTGATGCGCGCCGGTTATGAATACATCCGCTACGGAAACCCCACCCGCTCGGCGCTGGAGACCTGCCTGGCTTCTCTGGAAAACGCGCCCGACGGCTGCCCCGCGCTCTGTTTCAGCTCCGGCATGGCCGCCACGGACGGGCTTATGCGGCTTCTGCGCCCCGGCGAGCGCGTCCTGATGGCGCGGGACGTCTACGGCGGCACGACGAAGCTGGCCGAAGAGGTGCTGCGCCCGGCGGGAATCGAAGTCGCCTCCGCGGATGCCACGGACACCGCCCGCTTCGTGGAGGCGATCACCCTGCAAACAAAGCTCGTTTGGATCGAGACGCCCTCCAATCCTCTGCTGCGCCTCACCGACATCGCCACCGTTGCGGAGGCTAGCCATCGGGCCGGGGCGCTGGTCGCCGTGGACAGCACCTTCGCCACGCCCTATTTCCAGAACCCGCTCGATCTGGGCGCGGACGTGGTGATGCACTCGACCACCAAGTATCTGGGCGGGCACTCCGACCTGCTCGGTGGCGCGCTCATCGTGCGGGACCCGGCGCTGCGTGGGCGGCTCTACGAGTTGCAGAAGACCACCGGCGCCGTCGCCGCGCCCTTCGACTGCTGGCTGACGCTGCGCGGCGTGCGGTCTCTGGCGGCTCGGATGCGCCTGCATGAGAGCAACGCCTTCGCGGTCGCGCGCTTTCTGGAAGCCCATCCTCGCGTTGCGGCCGTCCACTATCCCGGCCTGCCGAGCCATCCTCAGCACGATCTGGCGGCGCGGCAGATGCGCGGGTTCGGCGGCATGGTCGCCTTCGAGATGCAGGAGGGCGCAGCGGCGGCCCGCAAGGTGCTGGAGCGCGTCAGGCTGTTCATTCTGGCCGCCAGCCTGGGCGGCGTGGAGAGCATCATCAGCTACCCACCGCTCATGTCCCATGCCGCGCTGACGCCCGAGGAGCGGCAGCGGCGCGGCATCTCGGACGGGCTTATCCGTCTCTCCGTCGGCCTGGAAGACGCCCAGGACCTGATCTCCGATCTCGACCAGGCCCTCGACATCTAATCCGAAAATCTAAGTCTCGAGGAGCAACATTTCATGTCCGGTACGCCATCTCAAGTCACGCCGGAGCGCATCATGCAGTTCGCTTTCGGATTCGCCCCGCCGCTGATCCTGGAAGCCGCCCTTCGCCACCGCGTTTTCGACATCTTGGATTCCGGCCCGAAGACGGTCGAGCAGGTCAGCGCCGAATCGGGCGCCTCCGTGCGCGGACTGCGCGCCATTATGAACGCGCTGGTCGCGCTGGAGTTTCTGGCGAAAGACAGCCAGCAGCGCTATTCCCTTCTGCCGGAGGCCGCCGCCTTCCTGGTCAGCACCAAACCGGGCTATCACGGCGGATTCTTCCAGCATACCAGCGCGCAGTTGATTCCCAACTGGCTGCATCTGGAGGAGATCGTGCGCACCGGCAAACCCGTGCGCTCCGTCAACCAGGAGAGCCAGGGCGCGCCCTTCTTCCAGGAGTTTGTCGAAGCGATCTTTCCCTTAAGCTATCCGGTCGCGCAGACGCTCGGCAAAGCGCTGGGCGTGCCGCAGGCGCAGCAGCCGATCCACGTTCTGGATCTGGCCGCCGGCTCCGGCGTGTGGGGGATTGCGCTCGCGCAGCAGTCGCCCCAGGTGCGCGTGACGGCGGTCGATTGGGCGGACGTAATCCCGGTGACCCGGCGGATGGCGGCGCGTTTCGGCCTGGAGGACCGGTTCCGCTTCATTGCGGGGGATCTGCAGGAAGTGGACTTTGGGACGGGCTATCAGGTCGCGACGCTGGGTCACATTCTGCACTCGGAGGGGGAGGCGAACAGCCGCGCCTTACTCCGCAAGGTCTATGAGGCGCTGGCGCCGGGAGGCACGATCGCGATCCACGAGATGGTCGCCAACGAAGAGCACAGCGGGCCGCCGTTCGCCATGATCTTCGCCGTCAACATGCTGGTCAATACGGAGGAGGGCGATACCTACTCGTTCGGCGAGATGAGCCGCTGGCTACAGGAGGCAGGCTTCGTCTCTCCTCGCACGGTCGAAGCGCCGAGCCATTCGCCTCTGATTCTAGCCGAGAAGGCTTAAGAGCCTGTCCTGAATTCCGAGATTCACGTGAAGAGACGGACTTTTCCGCCCGTGAGGGCGGTTGGCCTAACTCCTTAAGTTCCCCCTCTCCTTACGAAGGAGAGGCAGGCAGGGCCGCAAGGCCCGTGGTGACAGGAGCCCCGTGGTGGTTTAGGGGGCGAGGCCTCTGACCTCCGCTTAAAGTCCGCCCGGAGGGCGGTTGGCGGCGTAGCCGCCTCCCAGACGGGTCGTTCACGACCCGGCCGGTAAAGGGGTGAGATTTCACCCGCTCAGCTTTAAATCCACCGGCGGCGGCGGGCGATGGTGACGGTCAGCAGGCCGAGCATCACGATCAGCGCCAGCATCGCCCAGAAACCTGGCGTGCCCATCTGGTAGACCGGAGAGCGGAAGGTCATGCCCATGATCGCCACGATCACGCCGGCCGGCAGCAGGACCACCGAAAAGAGGGTCAGCGTCTTCATCACCTCGTTCGTGCGCAGCGCCGTCTGCGTGGTGAACATCTCGAAGGAGCCGACCAGCAGCTCCCGCGCGTTCTCGACCGTGTCGACGGCCCGTTCCAGGCGGTCGTTGAGCGCGCGGAAATGCCCCGCCGATTCGGAAGAGGCCAGCACCAGGAAGTCCGGGCGGGCGAGCGCGGAGTAGACCTCTCGATGCGGCGTCAGTGTCCGTCGCACCTGCGCGACATGCCGCCGGAGCACGATCAGGTCGGCCAGCAGGTCCCGGTCGCTGTGCGGACGCAGCGCCAGCTCGTCCAGCCGGTCGATCTGCGTCTCCAGCGATTCCACGACGCGGAAGTAGCTGGTCACGTGCCAGTCCAGGAGCGACGCCAGAAAGGAAGACGCGTCCAACTGTCCGAGCTGGCTGTCTCCCTTGATCCGCTGGTCGAAGCTTTTCAAAAACGCGACCGGCTCGCGATGCGCGGTGACCACATAGTTCTCTCCGACGATAAAATCCAGCTCGGCGGCTCCATAGCGATGGTCGGCCTCACGGATGGTGTCGATAGAGAGCTGGAAGTAAGAGCCGTAGTTGTCCAGCCGGGGCCGGCGGACGGGCTGCAGCAGATCGTAGATCGACTCGCGTTTCAGCCCCAGCAGCGCCCCGACCTGGCGCACTTCGCTCTCGTCGAAGGCTTCCAGGTCGATCCAGAGCAGTTGGCTCTCGCGGAGACTGTCGATCACCGCTCTATTTAACTGGACCGTTCGGTCCGATCCTTCGGCATCGTAGAGGCAGGCGCTTATCGGCATGGGCTTCCTTCCTGCAGCGAAATCCATCTTAAAAGAGAAGGCATTTAATGGATATACGCACCGACGAGCCTGATAACGGCAAACAGGTCACGCCCACTGACGGCATGGAGATCGGCGAGGACTGCACTCTGGCCCCCGGCGTCTACTATCTGCCGCACGGTCTTTCCCTCGTCGCCGATGGCATCACCTTCGACGGGAACGGGGCGCTCCTGATCGGCCGGGACCGTCGCGGAACGGGCCTCCGGCTGGAAGGTCGGTCCGGCGTGACGATCAAGAACGTGCGGCTGCGCGACTACTACCACGGCATCCACGCGAGCAGCGGCAAAGATCTCACCCTCATCGGAAATCAGATCACCGCGACCGCCGAGCTGCCGCCCAATACGGTCTTCCTGGACATCTGGCGCGGCCCCGAAGAGGCGTATGGAGGCGCGATCCTGCTCTGGGAGGTCACCGACAGCCTGATCGCCGGCAACGATCTCCAGCACCAGCAGTCGGGCCTGCTCACCTATGGTTGCGAGCGGCTGACCGTGCGCAGCAATCAGGCCGGCTACAACAGCGGCTACGGCTTCCATCTGTTCGATACCTCCGACAGCCTGTTCGAGGAGAACCATGCCGACTACTGCTGCCGCTTCGAGCCGCGCGAAGGCGGGCGGCACTACGGCCACATGGGCGCGGACGCGGCAGGCTTTTTGATCGTCCATCGCTCCTGCCGCAATACGTTCCGGCGCAACACCGCCCGCCTGGGCGGCGACGGCTTCTTTCTGGCGGGCCTGTCTCCGGATGGCCGAAAGGTCGGCTGTGACGACAACCTGTTCGAGGAGAACGATGCCTCGCTCAGTCCCAACATCGCGTTCGAGGCCACCTTCAGCCGGGGCAATATCTTCCGCAATAACTTCGCGGACCGCTGCAACTATGGCTTCTGGCTCGGCTTTTCCTGGGATACGACCGTCGAGAACAACCGGGTGATCCTGAACCGGCAGGCGGGAATCGCCGTGGAGAACGGGCACGGCTTTACCGTGCGGGGCAACACCTTCCAGGCCAACGGGCACGGCATTTTGATCTGGACCAAGCACGTCGAATCGTTCGCCGCGCTCTTTCCGGAGAATGGGACCAGCTACGACTGGAACATCGAGGAGAACACGTTTACTCGCAACGGCAAAGGCATCCGTATCGCCGCCGATCAGGACCACGGCATCCGCTCTTTGCCGGCAGAGGCGTCCGGCAAGCCGGAGACGCGCCCGCGCGACCACGCGATCCGCAAGAACGACATTCAGGACAACCGCGTCGGTATCGAGTTGTCCAACGCCGACAACACCCTCATCGAAGAGAATATCTTGAACCGCAATGTCGAGGCCAATCTGCGCCAGGACGACACCCGCGAAACTCTCGCCCGCAACAATCTGGGCGCTGTCGGCGGGTATCTGTGAGGCTTCCCTGACCCCCTTCCCTAAAGGGAGTCAGGGAAGCCTTAAAGCAGCTTCAGCATCTTGTGAGTCTGGGGAATGACTCGGACCTCGTCGAGATGGCGGGAAGCACGGGCCTGCAGGGCGATCATGCGGCCGGGCGCGACGGTCTCCGGCTCGAAGCCAAAGGGCGTGACCGGCTGGAGGATTAGCGGGATGGCGGGGTCTACACATTTAATCAGGGCGACGACCGCATCCAGCTCTTCCTCGGTAGTGGCCGGTGTGACGACCAGCTTGCCGTAGACGGAGGTCTCTCTCGCGACTTCCAGAAAGCGCCGGTGACGCGCCCAGGTCTCTTCGGGGTCCAGGCCGGTCGCCGTGGGCGCTTTGAAGTCCATGGAGACGTAGTCCACCAGCGGCAGGATACGGCGGAGGTGGTCCGGCAGGAGGCCGTTCGTTTCGAGGAAGACCTTCAGGCCGAGCGCGCGTACGTCCGGCAGCCAGCGCTCCAGGAACGCGGCGTGCAACAGCGGCTCGCCACCGGTCATGGAAAGCGAGTGGTGCGGCTCGGCCAGATAGCCGCGCACGATGCCCGTCAGCGCCTCCGCCGGCACCGGATTGGGAATGCGGCGGAACGTCCAAGAGCCCGGCGGCTCCTCGACGCGGCAGTGCGAAGGTGAACCCGACTCCTTCAGGGTCTCCGGGCTATCGCAGTAGGTGCAGCGCAGATTGCAGCCGTACGTGCGCACGAACACCTGCCGGTGGCCGACAAGGACCCCTTCCCCCTGAATGGACGAGAACACCTCCACAAAACGCGCCGCCGCTTTCACTTTCCACTCCTCATAGCCGCTGACTCCATCCGACCGACTCAAGCTATTATACCAAAGCCTTCTTGTCGGCTTTTTGGTACCTTCCATCCATGCCTTCGTACGGTTCAGCCGCCCGCTTCGATCACTGCCCTGCCAACGGCCAACAGCAGCCGAAAAAAAGTGATTGACATCCGAGCGAGGAATCACTATACTTAGGCTTAAGCTCACAATAACCTTAAGGTTTATTCATTCTAACCTCATTATGTACACACCACACTGGAAAAAAATCGCGGACGCGATCAGGGCGGATATTTCCACCGGAAAGCTTTCCTCCGGCGAGGCGCTGCTTTCCGAGACGGAGCTGGCCGAGCAGTGGCAAGTGTCGCGCGGCACGGCGCATCGCGCCATGCACGAGCTGCAGCGCAGCGGACTGGTGGTGCGCAAGCGGCGCGCGGGCACCTTCGTCGCCGATTCGCGTAAGCCGCGCCTGGGCCAGATCGCCGTCCTGATCCATACCGGCGACTTTCTGGAGCAGGAATACCTGTCCGGCATCCGCACCGGATTGCCGGACGAATACGACCTGCTCTTCTGCAATGTCCACTGTGATTCCGTGCGTGAGGCGCAAACGTTAGAGCGTCTAACGACCACGACAGATGGTATCGTCTGCATCCCGACGTGCGACCCCCATAATACCGATCTCCTCAACGCCTTGATTCGATCTGGAACCAGGATCGTGTTCCTGGACTGTATGCCTGCCGACGTGGACGCCGACGCGGTGCTCTCCGACAACTACGGAGCGACGCGAGAGGCGCTCCAGTTTCTGGTGGAACAGGGCCACCGGCGAATCGCCCATTTCACGGTAAACCGGATGGCTATCTCTTCTTTACGCGAACGCTATGATGCTTATCGGGAGGTGATGCTTCAACAGGGTGCGGCGGATATTCATCGCTGGGTGCGCGAGTTTCCCTACGACGTGACCACGCGGGACCCCGTACATCCCTCGCAGGCGATCCAGGATGCATTGTTCACGCTCATGCATTCGCCGGACCGCCCGACGGCTATCTTCTGCGCCCACGACTATATTCTATCGGCGGTACTGCAGGCCTGCCAGACGTTAGGGATGGCGGTTCCGGATGATCTGGAGATCGTCAGCTTCAACGACTGCCCGCCCTTCGTACCCTATCTGCCTGGCAATGTTCATCGCATCGTGCAGCGGGCTCATGAGATGGGCCAGATCGCTGCGGAGCATCTCTGCCGCCGGATGCGCGGCGAGGACGACGCGCCGGAGATCGTGCGCATCGCTCCCCTGTTCTATGCCGCGGGAGGGGCGCCGCCGGCCGAGGATTGAAACGAGACGAGAGAATTCCTCCGGCGGCTCCGCGTGCCGGAGGCCACATGCAAGGCTTTCCCTGTACCAACCTCAAGGAGCGCATGCGCTTGAAAAGGAGAGCGCGCGCTTGGAAAGGATCAAGGCATTGAGAAGCAGAACCCGTGCATTCACCCTGATCGAGCTGCTCGTCGTCATCGCCATTATCGCGATTCTAGCAGCCATCCTGTTCCCCGTCTTCGCCCAGGCCCGCGAGAAGGCCCGGGGGACCTCCTGTCTGAGCAACACCAAGCAGTTGGGCCTCGCCTTCGCGATGTACGTGCAAGACTATGATGAGACCACCCTCTTTGTCGGCCCCGACCATGACTGGTGGTTTCCGATGTACCCGTACATGAAGAACATCCAGATGCTCTACTGTCCGGACCGAAACGACTTCTGCGACGGCTGTTTTGAAATGCCGGATGGCACGCGGCCGAACAACGCTCGAATCGAAGGCTACGGCTATAACGGCGGCCCGCTGAACACCCGCGGCGGGGGACTGCTTCAGGTCGAGCAGACGGTCGGTGGAGTCCAGTACGTAGAGCTCGGAATCTCGTTGGCGCAGATCCAGGCGCCGGCCCAAACGTTCGCGTTCGGCGACAGCTACGACACGCCTCGGATGGGCTTCGCGATGACGTTCCTGGCCTGCACGTGGAACGGCACGACGAACCAGTCCCTTCGTCATAACGGCCAATTCAATGTGGCGTTCGTAGACGGGCACTCCAAGAATGTGTATGAGGAGGGCGGCTACCTTACGTCAGGATCGGAAAACGGCCGCTTCATCCGGCCGCGCAATACGTCCCTGATCACCGATTACTGCTCCGATCCCAACAACGTCGTTGCCGATGACGGAGCGCCTTACCAGGACTCGCTGCCGATCCCCACGCTGACATGCGGGCAGATCGGCGCCTACTTCGACGCGAACTTCGACAAGCCGTGCGGCAATGCGGCGCCCGGCTCGACCAACTGCACGATGCACGATTGACGCAGCAGCCAACCCGGAGCTCCTGTCAGGCGGCAGTTATGAGCGCGCCTGACAGGAGCTCCACAAGAACACTGGGAACGGCCCGATCACCCCGCGCGCGGCAGCCCTCGTTATCTGCGCCGCCGTTGCCGTTTTCGGGTACAAGGAGACGTCGCATGCAAAAAGAAGTCAAGCCGGGACTCATCGCGCTCGCCGTGATCCTGTTGCTCGCCTTCATAGCCTTTCTAGGATGGCGGTCGTTCGGTTCCAAGGGCGATACACTGCCTCAAGCATCCGTCCAGTCTCACTGGCAGTCGAAGAAATCCGGCCCGAATCGTTGACGCGCCGCCCTTCATGGCATACGTCCCAGAACGCCATTTCCCGATGCGGCCCCATCGCATGGGAGCGGCTCTTCGGCGCGCCGAGCCGGTAGTAGCTCGAACTTATGCGCTTGAGAGCCGATCCCTCGACAAGAACTCTATGAACAGCCAGATCACCCCGCGTACGGCAGCCCTCGTAATCTGCGTCGCCGCTGTCATTATCGTGTGCATCGAGGCGCGCGCCCTCTGGGCGCGCGATAACCCGCCGCCTCACGTCTTGACCGCGGCGGAGTGTACCTCCTGCCACTCGGATCCAGCCTCGCTGCGTCTCATGAAATGGAAGGAAGGCAACCTGCACGTCTTCTTCCACGGTCCCAACGTTACCCACCTCAAGCTCGACCTGGACTCGTCCAACCCGGCTGGCTCCGACTGGTCGCATAAGTCAGGCTGGGCGCATAAGTAACGCCTAGGAGGCGATCCCCATGCTCAAGTCGCGACGAGCGATCTCCACAGCGCTCCTTATTGTCCTGGTCCTCATCCTCCTCGTTTATGGCGCTGGCCGCTACCGTGAAAGTGTGTCCCAGCAGTTGATCGACGCAGCGAAAGCGGGCGACACGGCTGCGGTGAGCGCGCTCCTCCATCGGTTTGCCGATCCGAACTACAAGGCTCCTGACGGCGCAAGTCCGCTGGCGGCGGCGATCGGGGCGAAGCACCCGGACACTGCCGATGCACTTGTCAAGGCAGGCGCAGACCCCAACACACAACTGGTCCGTGGGGGCTTTACGCCGCTGGACTGGGCTTTGTCTCAGGGGGACTTTGTGCTCGCGCGCGATCTGCTCGCGCATGGCGCAGACGTGAATCCACCCAGGGTCTCTCCGCTGTCGGCGGCGATCGCGCACATGGCGCCGGGCAAGGGCGACTCGCCGGAGGTAGAGCAGATCGAGCAGGATCTCTTACGGCGCGGCGCAAACGTCAACCCTAAAGGATTGGGGGATGCGCCGCCCATCGTCGCGGCCGCGGCCACCGGCCGAACAGACCTGGTAGAGGACCTGCTCAAGCGCGGCGCCGATGTGAACGCGGCCTGGCCGCCCGGTGGCGCTCTTGCGGCCGCAGCCGACGCCGGCGACTCGCGGATGTGGAGCTTTCTGGTGCAGCATGGCGCCAGAGTCGACCCGGCCGGTGGGGAATGGCCTCAGATCTGGGCGAAGTATTGCCAGGACCCCGCCTGGATCGGCCGGCTGCGCGCGGCGCACGTCGATGTGAATTCGGAGGGCGCAAGCGGCACTTCCGGCGAGACAGCCTTGATGCTCGTCTCCAAAGATCCCGTCAAGGTGCGCGCCCTCCTCGCGCTCGGCGCAAACCCTCGCGGGCGTTCCAGCGATGGCGACACGGCCCTCGTCTTCGCTTCCCGCGAAGCCGGCATCGACGTCGTCAAGTCGCTCCTGGCACACGGCGCCTCGGTAAACGAGGTGGGGCTGAACCACGAGACGCCGTTACTGCGCGCGGCGAGAAGCCAGCGCACCGATCTTGTTCGCCTGTTCCTGGAGACAAGGGCAAACCCCAACGTCTTCGATGCGCGGGGCAATACTCCCTTGATGTACGCAGCGATTTATGATGCTCCGCAACCCGCCGCGTTGCTGCTCGCCCACGGCGCGAACCCGAACTTAGTGGATCCGACCCGCGGGCGAACGGCGCTCATGCTGGCTGCGGAGACCAGTCATGTGAAGATGATGGCGCTGTTGCTGCAACGGCACGCGAAAATCGACGTGAAAGACCAGGACGGGCAGACCGCCCTGGCATACGCCGCACGACGGCCGGACCCCGAGCCCACCCGGCTGCTGCTCGCCGCCGGCGCGAAGCCGGACCTTCCCGACAATCACGGCACCACGCCCCTCCAGCTCGCCCAGCGTCTGAAGCACGATAAGGTGGCCGCGCTGCTCTCGAAGCGAGCGATCTCAAACTAAACCCCTATGGAGCAGGCCCAGAAGCGGAAAGGGCCATAAGCCGGCCTCTTCCTTTCCGCTGACTGCCAGATGTTATTGAGAAAGCCTCCCTCTCTATCCCTCCCGTTCGGCAGGACAACACCGCTATCCTGTAGAATGCTCCGCCGGTGCAAATCACGATGTAAGCTGCGTGAGCGAGGAGGATAGAGCGGTATGGAAAGGGTGCGCGTAGGCATCATCGGGCCGAGCTGGTGGGTCGATTTCTGGCACCTGCCCGCGCTGCAGGGCCATCCCTGCGCCGAGATTACCGGAATATGCGGGGAGAAGGAGCGCGATCCGGCAGAGGTGCGCGCGAAGTACGGCCCTCACGCGGTCGCCTACACCGACCTGGAGACGATGCTCGACAACGCGCCGCTGGATGGCGTGATCGTCTGCACACCGAACGATCTGCACTATCCGGCCACGATGGCTGCCCTGCGCCGCAGCCTGCACGTCACCTGTGAAAAGCCTGTCGCGCTGAACGCGGAGCAGGCGCGGGAGATGGCGGAGACCGCACACGCGCGGGGCCTGGTCGGCATGACCGACTTCCCCTACCGCGATAACCCGGCGGTGCAGCGGTTTCGCGACCTCCTCAAAGAAGGCTATATCGGCACGCCTCTGCACGTTACCGGGCACTATTACGGCAGCTACGGCCTGCGCGGACGTCCCGGCTGGCGGTCCCTGCGCGCCCGCAGCGGCGCCGGTATTCTGGGCGATCTGGGCTCCCACCTCATCGACCTGGCCCGCTTCATTACCGGCGACGAGTTCTCCCAGGTCTGCGCCCACTCTCTGACCGTGCTGGACGCCCCGGAGCCGGAGGGCGTGCCCGACCTCTTGCGCACCGAAGACCCGCGCGTCGGGCCGCGCAACGACGACTCCTGCGCGTTCCTGGCCGAACTGGCCGGCGGGGCGCAGGGTATCTTCCACACAAGCTGGATGGCCTGGCAGGGCGCGGGACGGCAGAGCCAGAAGATCGAGATTTACGGCACCGAAGGCGTCTTAAGTTGGACGGCCACGCATGCCGGGACTCTTTTGCTGAGCATGCCGCGGGGCGCAAACCGGCCGGAGCCGATCCCGGTCGAGGGCACGGTCCCACCCGACCCGGCGCGCGAGGAGAACGAGGACTATTTCCGCATCGGGCGCCACACGCCTACGAACACCACCTACCGCTGGATCGAAGCCATCCGCACCGGACAGCGCCACGTCGCTCCCAGCCTGGAAGACGGCTGGCGCGCCCAGCAGGTCATCGACGCCGTCCTCCGGGCCAGCGCCGAGCGCCGCTGGGTCGAAGTCACCTGATACCGCCTGCCGGTCCGATCTTCTGTCTATTTGGTCGCCTGCAAGCGGAGGCCGCGCGGAATGAGGAGGCGGTCGAGGAGGTCGAAGAGGAACTGGACTACCAACGCCAGAAGGGCCGCCGGGACCGCGCCCTCCAGAATGGTGTTGTTATCGTTGAGGTTGAGGCCGCTGATGATCGGCTCCCCCAGCCCGCCCGCGCCGATGAGCGCCGCCAGGGTCGCCGTCCCCACGTTGATGATGGCGCTGGTCTTGATGCCCGCCAGGATGGTCCGCGAGGCCATCGGCAGGAAGATGCGGGTAAGCCGCTCGAAGGGCGGCAATCCTAACGCGGCCGCCGACTCGCGCAGCGGCTGCGGGATCTCCTGCAGGCCGGTCGCCGTGTTGCGCACGATAGGCAGCAGGCTATAGAGGAACAGCGCGACCACGGCCGTGGCCGGGCTGATGCCCAGAAACTTGATGGGCACGAGCAGCGCCAGCAGCGCCAGCGAGGGAATGGTCTGAATGACGCCCGTGATGCCGAGAATGATCTGACTGAGCGGCCCCGGACGGCTGGCGACGATGCCCAGCGGCACGCCGATCAGAATGGCCGCGACCAGCGAGATCGCTACCAGCTCCAGATGCTGCAGAGTCCAGGCGCCGATACGGGAGAGCGGCGGCGTGCTGCGCGGCATCGCGATGGGCTGCCCCTTCTCCCGGAAATAGAGCGCCGCCGCCTGGGTGTAGTCCTTGCTGCGCTCGGCGGCGGCGTTGAGACGGATCATCAGCGGCTCGTCGATGTTGCCTTCCAGCGTCCGGACCGCCGCCACCGCCAGCGGCGGCGCGTTCAGCCGGTAGAGAAAGACCGCCTTGTACTGCGGAAAGAAGCCGAGGTCGTCCTGCAGGACGGTCAGCTTATCCTCAGCGATGCGCGCGTCGGTCGAATAGGCGTCCGTGATATCGATCGAGCCGTTGGCGAGCGCCACGTATGCCAGCGTGTGGTCGATCCCACGAACGTTGCGCATATGCAGCCCATAGCGGGCCGTCAGCGGGCGCCATCCGTCCTGCCGTCCCAGAAATTCGTGCGTCACGGCGACCACCAGATCGGGATGACTGCGCAGGTCGCTGATCTTCGCGATGCCCAGCGCCTTCGCTCGATCCGCCCGCATCACCAGCGCGTACGTGTCATTAAAGCCCAGATCGCCGGTCATCCCGACTCCGTACCGGGCCAGCGCGGCCTGCATGTCCCCCGGCGACATGTTGCCCTTCACCTTCAAAATCTCTTCGCCGATGGTCCCCGTGTATTCGGGATAGAGGGTAATGGCCCCGCTTTTCAGCGCGTTCCACAAAATGGCCGTGCCGCCCATGCCCTGCTTATGCGTGACCGTAAAATGCGCTTTCTCCAGCAAGCCCCGCGCGATCTCCCCCAGCACATACGACTCCGTAAACTTCTTCGACCCCACCACAATCGGCGCCGCAACGCTTTGCACACTGCTAAAGACAAGAAAGAAAAGCACCAGCAGAGCTTTCATAGCTGAACGAGACTCCTCTGAGCGGTAAGGAAATCGGAGACGAACCGGCTGGCGGGTCGCTCCCGCAGATCCTCCAGCGTCCCCTGCTGGACGATTCGCCCCTCCATCAGCAGCACGATCTTGTCCGCCAGATAGCCCGCCTCCGCCATATCGTGGGTCACCAGGACGACCGTCTTCTGTAGCCTCCGGAAAATCTCCTTGAGATCGGTCTGCAGGGAGGCGCGCACCAGCGGGTCCAGAGCGGCCAGAGGCTCGTCGAGCAGGAGCACGTCCGGATCGAGCATGAGGGCGCGCATCAGGCTCACGCGCTGGCGCTGCCCGCCGGAAAGCTCGACCGGATATCGGTCCAGACCTTCCGGGGGAAAGTGGGTCAGATCGCACAGCTCCTTGAGCCGCGTTTGCATTTCGGAAGCGGGACGGCGAAGGTAGGTCGCCATGAGCAACGCGTTCTGCGCGGCCGTCAGATGAGGAAACAGCCCGCCGTCCTGGATCACGTAACCCATGCGGCGGCGCAGGGTAAGCACATTCTCCGGGGTGATGGGCGTGCCCTCGAAGGTGAGGGTCCCGGTCGTCGGCTCCAGCAGCCCGACCATCAGCCGCAGCAGCGTGGACTTGCCGCAGCCGCTCGGGCCGATCAGCACCGTGGTCTTGCCGGATTCGATGGAGAGGTCCGTAGGCGTGAGCGCGACCGTATCGCCGTACTTTTTGCTGACTCCCTTCAACTCGATCATAGCGCTCTTCCTTGCAGAAGAGCAGTTGTCAGTTGCCAGTTGTCAGTTGCCAGTTGAAACCGGTTTTTCTGACAACTGACAACTAATAACTGACAACTGTTTTTCATCGTGCGCACCGCAGGCCGAGCAGTCCCTGGCGATAGGTGGGCACGTACCAGTTGCGGAAACTGCACCGGAGGATACGCCCCGCCGTCGCCCAGGAGCCACCCCGGCAAACGAAGTGATTGCCGTCCATGTGCTCTTTGGAGTAGCCGTCGTAAGGGAACGCCTCAAAGCCCGGATAGGGCAAGAACGGCGAGGTCGTCCATTCCCAGACACCACCGGCCATGTCGAGCAGTCCGAAGGCGCTGGCGCCTTCCGGACGCCTGCCTACCGGCGACGGCTTCCAGGCCGCCAGCCCAAACGAGGCGTGACGCTTCCGCGGCTCTTCCTCTCCCCACGGATACCGGCGTGATTCTCCGGTCTCTGGATCATAGGCTGCTGCATACTCCCATTCGGCCTCCTCCGGCAGCCGCTTACCGGCCCAGCGCGCATAGGCATCTGCCTCATACCAACTGATGCCGCAGACCGGCTCCTCCGGATCGATCGGGCGCGGACCGGTCGGGCCGATATAGACATAGCCACTCTCGGCGCTCGGCGATTTGCGCCAGTACTCCGGCGCTGAAATTTGATTCGGCAAGGCCCATCCGAAATATCCTTCATCTCGCCATAGGCGATCGTTTTTATACCCATCCGCCTCGATGAAAGCCAGCCATTGCCCCGCCGTGACCGGCGTTCTATCCAGCTCGAACGGAGCGACCTCGACGAGATGGGCGCGTTTCTCATTATCGTAGCCATGCCGGTCATCCGATCCCATGAGGAACGTTCCCCCTGGTATTAGGACCATATCCGTAGCCGGTGGAGACGGGGAGAACGCAGGCGCCGTGTATTCGTAAATCTTGACTTGCTTGTGAATGAGCTGCAGCAGCTCCGTGATCGTCTCCTGATGCTGGCACTCGTGCTGAAAGGCGAACTCCCAGGCATAGCCATCCGCGATCAGCGGGTCGTCGCTGTTCAGATCCGTCTCTTCGAGCGTCTGCAGCGCGCGGCAGCGCGTCTCCGCCAGATAGTCCACCATTTCGGCACGGGATGGCAGGTGAATGCGATTGTCCTTGGGGTTCTCGGGAAGATTGGCAAACAGGAAGCTCAACGGTTCGTTCAGGCAAGGACGGCCCAGCGCGCGATTCCAGACCCAGTACTCCTCGGTCATGCCGATGTGGCCGAAATGCCAGCCGATGGGGCTATAGAAATCGTGGACGCGGACCTTAAGGAAGTCGTCCGGCACGAAGTCGAGCAGCCAGAGGGTCTTCGCTCTCGCCTGCTCCAGATCGCTTTTTATCGCCGCCTTCCGGGCTGCCTGACTCATAATCTGGGTCTCAGGAGAACTTCGGCAAACCACGAACGCTCGTCCTGCCAGGTCTGCTGAATTTCCAGGCCCACGGAAGCGCACAGCGCGCCAAAGCCGCCGAGCGTATACTTGTGACTGTTCTCCGTGTGGATGAATTCTCCTGCCTCGAAATGGAACTGTAGATTCTCCGCAGGCAGGCGGACCGTCTGCTTGCGGCGGCTGACCAGACGCATCTCGATACGCGCCTCCCGCTCTATGAAGGGCGCCTGATGCTCGAACCGATCCAGATCGAAATCGGCGTCCATCTCGCGATTGATGCGGGAGAGGATATTTTTGTTGAAGGCCGCCGTCACGCCGAGCGAATCGTTATAGGCCGCCTCGATAAGCCGGATGTCTTTCATCAAATCAATGCCGACCAGCAGACGGTCCGTCGGCTGCATCCGCCGCGCGATCCGTTCGAGGAAACCCGTGGCCTCCTCGCGGGTAAAGTTGCCGATGTTGCTGCCCAGGAACAGGAAGAGGCGCGGGCCGTGATGATCCGGCAGCGCCTGAAGGCTGTCGTCATACTCGGCGGCGATGGCAGTGATCGCCAGGCCCTCATAATCGCTCTGGAGGGCCAGGGCCGACTCATGCAGGAACTGGCGCGAGATGTCGATGGGAGTGTAATGCAGATGGCGCTGCCAGGCGAGCACGGCTTCGATCAGGAGCCGGGTCTTGCAGGAGCTGCCGCTGCCGAACTCGACCAGCGCGATATCGTCGCCAAGCGCGGCGACAATCTCGGCGGCGTGTTCCTCCAAAATCCGATGCTCGGTCCGGGTGAGATAGTATTCGGGCAGCGCGCAGATTCGCTCGAACAACTGGGAACCGGCGGCGTCGTAGAAGAGGCGACAGGGCAGGCTCTTTTGCTGCCTGGATAGCCCGCTCGTTACGAGCGCGAACAGCGTCTCCGGCTGGTGGCTGGCGGGCACGGTGATCAGATTGAGATTTGGCATCGTGGTTAATCTCGGGTGGGGCGACCCCAGGGAACCCGGCATGGGATTCGACGGCAACGATAGTCCTGACGTCAGCAGCAACGTTCTCGGCCAAGCGTGCAGGCTACTCCATTTACGAACGGCAGCGGGCCAAGTTCCCGTTACAGACTTCACTGCCGACTCTAATCTCTATAAGGAAATGATAGGCCGAAATAGTTCCAAAAGTTCCCACGCTCGTTCTCTCCTACGGAGTTCTTGCGGACATTTCGCTTCGGGCGACGGAAGTCGCCCGAACAAGATAAAGGGAGAACCCTTACGAAGAGGGAAGAGAACGGATGCGCTCGCGCACGGCAGTCCACATCGCGGCGCGCAGGCGTGCATCTTCCGTGAAGAGCTGTTCCAATTTCTGCTGCTTCGCGGCGATAAATTCGGGGTCCTGGATCGCGTCGAGGTTGGTGGCGACGTTAAGCGCGGCGCCTTCCAGACCGGAAAGCGCCAGCAGCAGGGCGACGGCGCCGTCGGAGCTGGCGTTCGGGTTGCCCTGCCGGAGGGCGGTCAACGCCATCTCCGCCGCTTCCCGGCACATCTCGGCGACGCGCAGAGGCACTTCAGCAGCCTGCTGCATGGCAGCCTGAATCGCCTCGGTACGCTGCGCCTTCTCGGCATCGTTCCCCTTCGGCAGCCCATAGGCAGCCATCACGGCTTCGTAGGCCGCCGAGTCTTCGTCGATGGCAGCGGTCAGCGCGGCGGCCAGCGTCTCGCCCCGGTTGCGCAAGGAAGCCATCTCCTCCGCGACTCCCTCAAAGCCCTTCTTGCCCATCGTCAGGCCGCTGACCATGCGCACCAACGCGGCAGCCAGCGCGCCCGCCAGAGCCGCGACACTGCCCCCGCCCGGCGTCGCCTGCGCCGCGCCCAGCCGGTCCAGAAAGCCGGTCACAGAGAGCCGCGCGAAACCGCCCGCCGCACCGGATTCCGGTACCCCCATGGAAACGCCGCCTTCGGAGGCTTGCTTCTGCAGGATGGCGTTCTCCAGAACCAGATTCGGGTCCCAGTTCTCCACCTGCAGATAGTACGCGGCGGCTTCCAGCAGGGCGGCCTGCGGGATGAGGCCGATGATCTCGCTCGTAAGGACCCGTGCCCCGTAACGGCGCGCCTCCGCCTTGACCAGCTCCTGCGCGCGATGGAGCGGCGTCTGCGCGTAGTTGAGCAGGTTCATGGAGACTTGCGCCTGGTTGCGGTCGGCCAGGAACACGCCCATCGCCTGGACGTTCTTCAGCCCCCCGGAGAGCGCGCGGACCGACCGGGCGACGGCGTCGGCGACCTTGACATCCGGCGTGTCCAACTGCAGGTTATAGGCAAGCAGAAAGAAACGCGCGCCGATGGCCGACGCGCCGGCCGTCGGATGCGGCCGGTCGGGTCCGAAATCCGGCTTCCAGGCCGGATCGGCCATCTTCTCCGCCAGCCCCTCGAACTCCCCCTGCCGGATGTTCGGAAGCGACCGCCTTTTGGGTGACGTGGCCGCCTGCCCATAGAGATAGACCGGCACGCCGAACTTCTCCGCGACCGCCTGCCCGACCTCATTCGCCAGAACGATACAGTCCTCCATCGTCGCGTCGCGAATGGGAATGAACGGGACCACGTCCACCGCGCCCATGCGCGGATGGCTGCCACGGTGCTCGCGCAGGTCGATGTGCTCCAGCGCCGCCGCATAGAGACGCAGGATCGCTTCCTTTAGCCCCTCTGGAGAGCCGGCCAGCGTGAGCACCATCCGGTTGTGATCCGCATCTACAGACCGGTCCAGCAGAATCACGCCTGGCGCCGAGGATACAGAGCCACTAATTGCCTCGATTACCTCGGGCCGCCGTCCCTCGCTGACGTTTGGAACACATTCTATAAGCATGCTGCTCGCTTCCTAGTTGCTGTTAGCCGGCCGTTCTAGCCGGGCAATGAATTACCCGTCTGTGGGTCCTTCGGACAACCGTCCTGCGTACGGCCCTCACCCCCTACCCCCTCTCCCCGTGAATCCGCTTCGCGGCCCGAAGGTTCGAAGAGGGGGAATTGTGTTGCTCTCTCGAATCTATGCTTCTGGGCAATAAAGCCTTACAGCAGAGCATCCTAGCTTCCAGTTTAGCTCCCCTCGCCCCTTGTGGGAGAGGGGACGGGGGTGAGGGGTTGCCGTAGAACGATCTGACCTCGCTTGATAACGCTTCTCGCCAGATTGATCCCCATGTGATACGGAATCAGGCGGTAGTCGTCGGCGTCCCAAATCACCAGGTCGGCCTGCTTGCCCGCCTCCAGGCTGCCCAGATGGTCGCCACGACCGGCCGCATACGCCGCGTTGAGGGTCGCCCCGACCAGCGCCTCGGCAGGCGTGAGATGCAGTTGGGTGCAGGCGAAGGAGAGCATAAGCGGCAGCGATTCGCTGTAGCAGGTGCCGGGATTGAAGTCGGTGGCGATGGCGACGGGCACGCCCATCTCGACCATGCGGCGGGCCGGGGCGTGGTGCGGAAGGCCCAGGAAGACGGCCGTGCCCGGCAGCAGGGTAGCGATCACGCCGGCCTCTGCCATCGCCTTGAGGCCCGCTTCGTTGGCGCAGTGCAGATGGTCGGCGGAGACCGCGCCGAGCCGAGCGGCCAGCAGCGCCCCACCGGTATCGGCCAGCTCGTCGGCGTGGAGCTTCGCCTGCAATCCATGTCGCTGCCCGGCGCGCAATATGCGCTCGCTCTGCTCCGGGGTAAAGGCCCCTCGCTCGCAGAAGACGTCGCAGAAACAGGCCAGTTCCCGGCGCGCGATCTCCGGGATGGCCTCCGCCTCCATCCAGGCTACGTAAGCGTCCGGCTCCATGCCCTGCGGAACGGCGTGCGCGCCCAGATAGGTCGGCACGACCTCGACCGGCTGGCGCTCTCCTGCCAGCCGCAGCGCCTCTAGCTGCCGTATCTCCGTGTCGAGGTCCAGCCCATAGCCGCTCTTCGCCTCGGCGGTCGTCGTGCCGTAGGCCAGCATCGTCCGCAGGTGGGACTCTGCATTCTCCGCAAGTTGCTCCAGAGAAACTTCCCGCGTCCTGCGGACGCTCGCGTAGATGCCGCCCCCTGCCGCCATGATCTCCTCGTAGGTCGCGCCACGCACTCTCAGCTCGAACTCGTTCTGCCGCGTACCTGCAAAGGCCAGGTGCGTGTGCGAGTCGATCAGGCCGGGCGTGACGACCGCGCCCCCAGCATCGATCTCCACGGTCTGCGCGTCGATGCCCGGAGACTTTAAGACCGCCTCCTCCGGCCCGGCGGCCGCGATCGTCTCGCCGGAGACGGCGACGGCCCCGTTCGCAACGATGCCCAATTCGCCCTGCAATGCGCCCGCCCGCGGCCCCGGCGGACCGGCGACCGTTACGAGCTGCCCGACATTGTGGATGAGGAGATCGACGTGCATCTACGCCTCTCGCATCGGAATGCGGACTCCCCTGGCCTCCGCTGTGGCGAGGGCTTCCGGGTAGCCCGCATCGGCATGGCGGATAATGCCCACGCCCGGATCGGTCGTCAGGACGCGCTCCAGCCGCACAGCCGCCTCCGGTGTGCCATCGGCCACGATTACCATGCCCGCGTGCTGCGAGAAGCCGATGCCGACCCCGCCGCCATGATGCACGCTGACCCATGATGCCCCGCCAACGGCGTTGATGAGCGCGTTCAGGAAGACCCAATCGGAGACGGCGTCGGAGCCGTCGCGCATGGCTTCGGTCTCCCGGTTCGGCGAGGCGACCGAGCCGCAGTCGAGATGGTCGCGCCCGATGACGATGGGCGCCTTCAGCTCGCCCTTCGCTACCATGTCGTTGATTCTGAGACCCAGGCGGGCGCGGTCACCGTAGCCCAGCCAGCAGATGCGCGCGGGCAGGCCCTGGAAGTGGACACGCTCCCGCGCCAGCTTAATCCAGCGGCAGAGCGGCTCGTCATTGGCAAACTCTTCCAGGATCAGGTCGTCAATTCGATGGATGTCCGCCGGATCGCCGGAGAGCACAGCCCAGCGGAACGGCCCCTTCCCCTCGCAGAAGAGTGGGCGAATATAGACCGGCACGAAACCCGGATAGGCGAAAGCGTCCTCCACGCCATCGTCTTTGGCGACCTGGCGCAGATTGTTGCCGTAGTCGAAGGCAACCGCGCCCCGGCGCATCAATCCTAAAATGGCGTCCACGTGAATGTCTATCGAATCGTACACATGGCGCAGATACACATCTGGATCGCGCTTTCGCAAGTCCGCCGCCGCCTCGACTGTCAACCCGATCGGAATGTAGCCGAGGAGCGGATCGTGCGCGGCGGTCTGGTCGGTGATTATGTCGGGAACGATGCCACGCCGCGCCAGTTCCGGCATCACCTCGGCGATGTTGCCGTGCAGTGCAATGGAGAGCGGCTGTCCTTTCTCCTGCGCGGCATGAGCCAGAGTCAGCGCCTCGTCGAGGGAATGGGCGGCCACATCGCAATAGCCGGTCTCCAGCCGCCGCTGGATTCGCGTAGGGTCCACCTCGACGGCGATAATCACCCCCTCGTTCATGGTGACGGCGAGCGGCTGCGCGCCGCCCATGCCGCCCAGGCCGGCGGTCACCGTGAGCGTGCCCCGTAGAGAGCCGCCGAAATGCTTGCGGGCCACCGCCGCGAAGGTCTCATAGGTGCCCTGCAGAATGCCCTGCGTGCCGATGTAGATCCAGCTTCCCGCCGTCATCTGCCCGAACATCATCAGGCCCTCGGCCTCCAGCTTGCGGAACACCTCCCAGTTGGCCCAGGCGGGCACCAGGTTGGAGTTGGCGAGCAGCACGCGCGGCGCGTTCGGATGGGATCGAAAAACGCCCACCGGCTTGCCGGACTGGACCAGCAGCGTCTCGTCGTTCTCCAGCGTTAGCAGCGTGCGCGCGATGGCGCGCAGGCAGTCCCAGTTGCGCGCCGCCTTGCCCGAGCCGCCGTAGACGATCAGCTCATCCGGGTGCTCGGCCACCTCCGGGTCCAGGTTATTGAGCAGCATTCGCAGGGCCGCTTCCTGGATCCATCCCTTGCAATGCAGCTCGGTACCGCGCGGCGCCCGCAGCGGAATATGCGCCTTCCCCGCCAGCAGCTCTTCTAATCCAGAAGCATCCTTGGTTAATATATCTGTAGCCATCCCACGACCTCCCAAATCTCCCGGTGCTCCCTATCGATTCGGGCGGTTAAAACCGCAGCAACAAAGGCACCAAGTCCGCCTGCGCGGACTACCGCTGTCAGGTGTTGCCTCTGCCTTCTAGCCTCATCAGACTTAGGGGCGAGGGAAAAGCCTGGCAGTACCAGTCGCCGAAGGGCGACTTCGTACCGTTGTTGCCGCGACTTCAGTCGCCCGACAAACCAGCGTTAGCTCCCCATAATCTTCATTTCCCCTAATTCCTGTACGACCGGGACCAGAGCGGCGATATACCCCGCCAGTGGGGTATCCGCTTCGAGCGGCGGTGCCACCTCCCGCACACGCCGATAGGCCTCCGCCAGATGCGGACCCGGCTCTAAAGGCTTGAGAAATTCGAGCGCCTGCGCCCCGCAGAGTAGCTCGATCGCCAGGATGGTCTCCACGTTCCGCACGACCTGCGCGAACTTTAGCGCCGCCGTCATGCCCATGCTCACGTGGTCCTCCCGGTTGGCCGAGGTGGGCAGGCTCAACACGGTGGCCGGATGGACCAGCACATTGTTCTCGGCGATCAGCGCGGCAGCCGTCACCTGCGCCATCATCAGGCCCGAATTCGTGCCGGGATAGGGCGTCAGAAACGCGGGCAGGCCGGACAGGGTCGGATTGACCAGCCGCTCGACGCGCCGCTCGGAGATCGTGCCCAGATCGGCGACGGCGATGGCCGCATAGTCGAGGGCCAGGGCGACCGGCTCGCCGTGAAAGTTGCCGCCCGACAACACCTCGCCCGCATCGGCAAAGACGAGCGGATTGTCGGTCGCGCTGTTGATCTCGATCTCCAGGATCTGCCGGACGTGGGCGAGCGCATCCCGTGCGGCGCCGTGGACCTGGGGCATGCAGCGCAGCGAATAGGCGTCCTGGACGCGCGGGTCTATCTCCGGGTCCCGGTGCGATTCACGGATAGCGCTGCCCTCGATGAGCGCTCGCAGACGCGCGGCGCTGATCGCCTGCCCCGGATGCGGGCGCGCGGCCTGAATTCGGGCATCGAAAGCGACCGGCGTGCCCCGCAAGGCGTCGAGGGTCAAGGCGCCGGCGATGTCGGCGGTATTGGTCAGGCGTTCCGCGTCCAGCAGCGCCAATCCCCCCACAGCGCACATCGCCTGCGTGCCGTTGAGCAGCGCAAGCCCCTCTTTCGCCTCCAGGACCAGTGGCGTTACGCCCGCGCGGCGCAACGCCTCTCCGCCCGGCAGCCGCTCGCCCTGAAAATCCGCCTCGCCTTCACCAACGAGAACTAAAGAGAGGTGCGCTAACGGCGCCAGATCGCCCGACGCCCCGACCGAGCCGCGCGAGGGAATCACCGGATGCACCCCCGCGTTGAGCAAAGCGATCAGGGTCTTGATGACTCCCGGCCGGCAGCCGGAAAAGCCTTTCGCCAGCACGTTGGCGCGCTGCGCCATCATGGCCCGCACGACCGGCGCCGAGAGCGGCTCCCCCACCCCGCATGCGTGCGAGCGCAGCAGATTGAGCTGAAGCTGGCGCAATTCGTCCGGCGCGATCCGCACGTCGGCCAGGGCGCCGAAGCCCGTATTGATGCCGTAGACGACATCCCCGCGCGCGACGATCTGCTCGACGCAGCGGCGCGTCTGCTCGACCCGACGGCGCGCCTCTTGAGCGAGCGCGACGGGCGCGCCCCCGGCGATGGTCCCCATCTGCTCCAGGGTCAGGCTATTTCCATCTAACATTATGGCAGCGTCGCCGGCAGACATCCTCACTCCTGGGAAGCCCGGTAAAGAAGCGCGAAGGAATGCGCTCCTTCGCTATAAAGCCTTCGGCTGGGTGTCCGGTGCCCGGCACGGAAGTACCCGTCTGTAGGGCCTTCGGACGAAAAACCCGGCAGCAGAACGTGTCCACAGGACACCCGGCGCGATAGCGCCTCCCAGCGAAGGACTTTCGTCCATCGTGCTTTTCGCAGGTAATGCGACCGAAAGAAAAGCGGCTCTATGTTCAATACGTAAGAGGGAATCATTCTGAGTAGGGATACAAGAACTTCAATATGTTCGGGACACGCTGCGCCCACGCCTGCTCGTTGTGCTTGGCTCCCTCCGCCTCCACATATTTCAAGTCTACATCCAGCCGCCATCCTCTGGCGATCAGGGCATCGCGCAACTGCCGGGCATCCTGGACCACGGACCGGGCATCGTCCGGATCGGGCGCCTCCGCCGTGCCGATGTCCAGCCAGATGCGCAGCGGCAATTTGGAAGGCAGGGTCTGTACCTGCCGCACGATGGAATGGTCGGCCCAGAAGACCGAGGGCGAGATGACGGCCAGCCTCCCGAAAGTCCCCGGATACTTGAGGCCCAGATAGAGCGAGACCAGGCCGCCGAGGGAAGACCCTCCCAGGCCGGTATGAGAAGCATCCTTTAGCGTGCGATAGTGTCGATCGATGAACGGCTTCAATTCCTCCACCAGCATGCGGCCATAGGTGTCCGCCTGGCCTCCCATGCGCATCTTCGGGTCGCGGGCCGGCGTATACTCGTCGATCCGATGGAGGCCCGCGTTATAGATGCCCACGATAATAAGCGGTGCGATCTCCTTCGCCGGAATGAGCGCCTGCGCCGTCTCGTCCATATGCCACTCTCCCAGGAAAGATGTGGCATCGTCGAAAAGGTTCTGCCCATCCTGCATATAGAGCACGGGATAGCGTTTTCGTTTCTCCGTCTCGTACCCCGGCGGCAGGTATACGATGATGTCGCGATTCGGATTCGCCGTCAGAAATCGCGAGTGCAGGCGAGCCATTCGGAACTCGCCGGTCAAGGTGTGCGGCCGCTTCGCCGCGGGTGGAGGCGATCCCCCGGCCTGGCTTTGAGCGCCGCGCGGCGAAAGGGCGAGAAAACAACCGAGGAGAACGACGGTGGAAAAACGCGCCAGCATCGAATCGGCCTTTCCAGGATGGGAATGGATGCGAAGTTATGAAAATATAGCATAAAACCGGTTAGGTACAATATAAAGAAAAGGAGCCACAGGGTGCAAGAGACCCTACGAATGCAGGCCGTTCAGGACCCGGTCATCCCCATAGTCGCCAGGATGGTGCGCGAATGCCCCGGCACGATCTCACTCGGGCAGGGTGTGGTCCACTACGGCCCGCCGTCGAAAGCCCTCGCGCAGATCGAGCGGTGCCTGGCCGACCCGGACAATCACAAATATCGAGCCGTTCACGGTATTCCGGAGTTGGTCGCGGCCATCGAGGCCAAGCTGGAGGCGGAGAATGGCATCCCGATAGAGACGCATCGGCGCGTCGTGGTCACGGCAGGCGGGAACATGGCGTTCCAGAGCGCCGTGCTGGCGATCACCGATCCCGGCGACGAGATCATCCTGCAGGCGCCCTACTACTTCAACCACCACATGGCGATCGCCATCGCGGGCTGCCGTCCGGTCATCGTGCCTACCGATGCGCGCTACCAACTGCAGCCGGACGCGATTGCCGCCGCCATCACGCCGCGCACGCGCGCTATCGTGACGGTCTCCCCCAACAACCCGACCGGCGCCGTCTACCCGGAGGCGGCCCTGCGCGAGATCAACGCCCTCTGCCGCCGGCACGGCCTCTACCACATCTCCGACGAGGCGTACGAGTACTTCACCTACGACGGCGCCTGCCACTTCTCGCCGGGCTCCCTCCCCGACAGCGCCGGCCACACGATCTCGCTCTACTCGCTCTCCAAAGCGTACGGCATGGCGAGCTGGCGCATCGGCTACCTGGTCCTGCCCGAACACCTCTTCGAGCCGGTAGAGAAGATCCAGGATACGCTGCTCATCTGTCCGCCGGTCATCTGCCAATACGCGGCGATCGGCGCGCTTTCGGCCGGCGCGGCTTACTGCCGGGAGCATTTAGGCGCGCTCGCCCAGGTACGGGCGATGGCCGTCGAGACCTTCAACACGCTCCGCCCCCATTGCGTCGCGCCCCCGGCAGACGGCGCGTTCTATTTCCTCCTGCAGGTCCACACGAACGCCCGCCCGATGGAGCTGGTGGAGCGGCTGATTCGCGAGCATAGCGTGGCCGTCCTGCCGGGCGACGCCTTCGGCATGGAGGCCGGCTGCTCGCTGCGTGTCGCCTACGGCGCCCTTTCCCCACAGACCGCCATGGAGGGCATCGGCCGGCTGGCGCGCGGCTTACAAGCCATGCGCCATATTGCCAACGCTGAACAAACCTCCCTGTAAGGGGCCGAGGCTGGAATCGGACTATTCTGCCGCAAGGAACGCCGCCCGCCAGGCCGCGACTGCCTGAGCCGTTCGTAAACTGAGTCGTCCCTAACAGGCGCCGCTGTCTCCCTTCTAACAGCGCATTTTCTGGAACATAATTTCCCTCTCGCCCGGTCTCACTGTTCAGACGTACAGGATTGACTGGCGGCTTGATCGTCAGGTCGCTATCGAGATAGCGCCGCCCGGAGGCGGCGCAAGGAGGGAGTTCGGTGAAGAACAAAGGCATACTGCTTATCGGCGCGGCGGCGCTCTGCCTGGCCGGCTTGTTCGGCTGCGAGCAGGAGGTGAACACCCCCGCGACCCCGCCTTCCAGCCATACGACGGTCGTGAACAAAGTGCCTAGCAGTGGAACCTCGACGACGAATAGCACCACGAACACGACCACAGGCACAACCAGCACCGGCGCCGGCGCGGCGACCGATACGGGAGGCGCCGGCGGCACGACCGGCAGCAGCACGACCAACTCGACGACGACAACGACCCATTAGGCTGCGGGTACGCAGCGTAAAGGAGGAGCCTCGCGGCGTAAAAACCGCGAGGCTCTTTTTATTGCGCGGTCTCTCCTTTTTCCGGCATAAAATTCGAGAAGGATTCAGCGGCGGGCAGGCGAAAATAGTTTGTCACGCCGTTACGTCCAGGGCGTAACGTTTTTGACATCAGCGCCCGGTTTTTCCCGAATGCCAGCACCACTAAGGAGGGTACTGATGCACACGCACCGTTTGCTCTTAAGCAGCCTGGTCCTTATCCTGCTGCCCGCCGTGTCCCGTGCCTCCGCCTCACGTCAGGACACGGCGGAGCCTCGCGCGGCGTCCGAGTCATCGATCGCCGTTCTCGACTTTGCCGGATCGAACCGGCAGATGAGCCATCTCATCGCGTCCACGCTGTGGACCGCCCTTTCCCACTCCGACCAGATTCACGTCGTCGCGCGCTCTGAGGTCCGTCAGGCGCTCGACGACCTGGACGCGGCGCCAGGCGACACGCTCTCCTCTTCGCAGTTGCGCCGGCTGGGCCGCACGCTCCGCGCCGATCGCCTGCTCACGGGCGACTATCGCATCCGCGACGAGGAGATCACGATCCGCACCCGCCTTCTGGAGGCGGATACCGGCCAGCGCGTCCCGGACGGGGCTTTCAGCGAGACCGGCGATCAGGGCGATCTGCGCACCCTGACCCGCCATCTGGCCGACCGGATCCGGGACCGCCTGCAGGCGGAGGGTAGCAGCGCCGTGAAGGCCGATGACAACGCGGCCGATTCTAGGACGGAAGAAGATACGCCCAAGCCGCCACCTCCGGACAACGCGGACAGCGAAGACACCCCCCCGCCCGTGCGGGAAGCGCCGAGAGAGGCGCCGCGCGACATTCTGGGGCCGCTGCAGGAAGAGGGCCTGGTTCCGGATAACGCCCGTCCGAGCAGCCTGGTGCCCGAGCGCGACCTGGCGGTCCTGATCCGGAAAGTGGCGCGGCGGATGCACGCCCAGAACGGGCATGCCCTCTCCCAGATGGACCCGGAAGCGCCCGTCTCCCGCCTGCGCGCGCTGACGGCCCTGGTCAAGCTGGCCGTTCCCCGCGAGGAGATCGCCTCCTTCCGGGACACGTCTCGCCGGGAGATGCCTCCGGACGCCGACCAGATTCCGCTCTGGGGCCAGCCCTATGTCGCCGCGGCCGTCGATCAGGGCTGGTGGTCTGCCGATCAGCCGCTGCATGCCCGCTCGGATGCCACCTGGGCGTTCGTCGGCGGCCTGCTGATCCGGATGCCGCTGGATGCGCAGCAGACCGCCCCGCGAGACGAGAACGACGACGTCGAGAGCGTGCATTTCACCGGCCTGCTCATCGACGCGCGCGATCTGCCCCTGGAGCGCACCATGAGTCCGCGTATCCTGGATGAGGACGGCAACGTCCTCTATCCTAATCCCAACCACGTTCCCAGCATGGACTACTTGCAGGATCGCGGCATGGCCTCCTACGACTCCAGCGAGGATAGCGCCCGGCGGGCGGGCAATCATCCTCTGACGGTCCGCGCGCTAGACGTCGCCGGGGCGGGACATGACGACCTGATCGTATCCAACGCGACGGCCGATCGGATTCGCGCGGCGGACCAGCATAGCCGCTTCCTGTCGCGCTGGGCCGTCAGCATCCTGGTGGCTTCCAACTAACGCAATGCCGGGAAGGGAAAGCGCCTCTTGTGGCGGCTTCTCTTCCGGCGCTTCTCTGGCAGGGGGAATAGTGGCGCTTACGAAAGCCTCATTATTCCCCTTTTCTCTCTTCCCATCGCGGCCTCTACGGGCCACAAATTCTCACTTTTCCCTTTTCCCTCTCTTGCTTGGGCCGGAAATCGCCGCAATGCGTCTTGACCTGAAAGCGCACCGCGCCCAAAGCCAGAAAAGAGCGCTTGCGCAACGTCACCGGCACGGTGACCGAGCCGCCCGGCAGCAGGTTGTCGCCGGGAAGCGGCACACGAAGAAAGGGATCGCGGCCATGCAGGCCGCTGGCATTCTCAAGAACGGTCAGTGGCCTCAAGCCGGCCACTACGACCGTCAGCGGCCCGGAGATCGCCTGCCCGCTGGCGTTGGTAATGGTGATGGAGCCGGTAAAGGCGCCGTTCTTGCGGTCGTAAGAAAGGGGCGAGGTCTCTGTCTGCAACAGCGCTCGGTGAACAGCACAGGTGTTGGTTGGCATGGATTCGAGTACCTTTGATGCAGGATAAACCGCTTTAGGAGCGGCCTAAGAGCCGCCGGCCGATTTGCTGGGTCGGAGCGAGTCAGCGATTCAGACGCGGATCCCTCTCTCAGGTATCATGTTTTTAGGGAGGGGAGCATGAGACAGGTGACGCTTTTCACGCCGCGCCTGCATATCCGGGAGATGGAGGAAAGCGACTGGCAAGCCGTATATGCCTATCGTTCCGATGCGCTGGTCAAACGCTACGAGCGTTTCCCCGACCCCAATACCGCAGAGGAAGTGCGCGATCTGCTCTCCCGAGCGGTCGCGGACAGGAAGCAGGAGCCGCGCCTCCGCTACCATTTCGGCGTGACCCTGCGAGAAACGGAGCGGCTGATCGGGGAGTGCGCGCTTCTGCTTATCCGCAAGGCGTTCGATGAGGGGGTGATGGGCTGGATGCTGAACCGCGCCTATTGGGACCAGGGATATGGCACGGAAACAGGCCGTGCGCTTCTCCGTTTCGGTTTTCAGGAGCTTCATCTGCGCCGCCTCCAGGCCGACTGCAGCCCGGATAACATCGCTTCCTGGCGCCTGATGGAGAAGATCGGGATGCAGCGCATAGATGAGCAGCAGGATCGGAAGACAGGCGCTATCTGCCAGTATGACTATGCGATCACCCTGGAGCAGTATAGACGGCTCTCTCCCACGTAGCTAGGACGCCTTCTTGTTTTCCGGCCTCTCAGATAGTGGGGGTCTGTTATGAAATTCGGTTTTGCGGCGGCGCTCCTCTTCTGCCTGATAGCCGCAAAGGCTTCTCCACAAGCGACACGCCCGGAAGCGCCGGAGCCTTTACGGGCATGGAAGCTCGCCTTCGTCCGTGGCGGCAACATCTGGGTCGCCAATGGCGACGGCACGGGCCAGAGGCTGCTCCTCCGGAACGCAAGCGCGCCCTGCTGGTCGCCGGACAAGAAGCGGATCGCTTTCGTTCGGGCCGGCAACATCTGGGTCGCCAACGCGGACGGCAGCCATCCACGTCGCCTGACACGCCACTGGAAGCCGCGTTCCGGCATCGATCAGTCTTCCCCCGATGACGATGACATCAACCTTGCCTGGAACCCGACCGATAACCTGATCACCTATTCTCACTGGGAAAAGTTTCCCGTGCGGCGGGCCGGAGACAAGGAGAGCGATCTGCTCCTGTGTTCCTCGCTGTTCGAGGTTTCGCCCTCGTCACCGCTGACCGGCACAGGAACCCTGCTCTTCGACCTCTTAGAGCAGGGAGCCTACTATAGCTTTGGAGACAACGACGCTCCCGCCTTTTCCAGATCGGGCAAACAGATGGCGTTTACGCGGAATGGCGATATCTGGGTGGCCGAGCGTGGACAACGGAAAGGTAGGGATCAGGAGCGCGCCTGGGATGCGTGGGAATGGGATGTAACTCGTATCGCGGCCCCCGCTCAATTTGATGATCCCAACTTTCGTGGCAGTCGTGAAAACTACGGCGTGACACATCTTTCCTGGTCGCCGGATGGGCGCTTTCTTGCCTATGGCATCCGCAGGTTAGGCGGATCGGGCTTCTGGGAAATCCACGTCCTGAGCGTCGGCAAGGATCGTTACGGGAGGCCGATCGTCCTCCAAAATCGCCTCCTGGCAAACGATGGCGTCGATCCCTGCTTCTCCCCCGATGGACGGTTCATCGCCTACCTCGGTCAATCATATGGCGATGGCCTGGGAGATATCAAAGTCCTTTCCCTGGATGGTAGACTGAATAGACGGCTTATTAAGGATGCCGAACAGCCAGCCTGGTAATCGAGGAGCAACTACAATTTTGCAAACAAATGATTTCGTGCATGCCTATTTAGACGACGTGAAGTCGCTGCTGGAAAAGGTGGATGCAGCGGAAGTAGACCGCATGGTGGAAACCCTGCTGGAAGCCTGGCGCAACGGCCGGCGGGTCCTCTTTATGGGCAACGGCGGCTCCAGCAGCAGCGTCAGCCACATCTGCAACGACCTCTCCAAAAACATCCACCTGGAGGCGGGCAAGCCGCTAAGGGCGCTCTGCCTCTCCGACAACACTCCGCTCCTGATGGCTTGGGCCAACGATACCGCCTGGGAGAACGTCTTTGCCCCACAGGTGGAGTGCTGGGCGGAGCCGGGGGACGTGGTCATCGGGGTGAGCGGCAGCGGCAACTCGATGAACGTCATCAATGGCATCGAGGCCGCCAATCGGAAGGGCGCCGTCACCTTTGGGCTGGCCGGCTACCGGGGCGGCAAGCTCAAAGAGACCGCTCAGCACTGTCTGGTCGTCGAGAGCGACAACATGCAGCGCATCGAAGACGTCCACATGATTCTGCTGCACATCCTCTTCTCCGCTTTGCTGCAGCGCGCCCAACAAGAGAGTCCATGAAGCGCCCCGCCCTCTTCCTCGACCGGGACGGCGTTCTGACAGCGGAGACCGGCGCGTATATCACGCAGCCGGACGCGCTTGAGCTTCTGCCCGGCGCGGCGGCTGCCGTCGCCCGGCTGACGGCTGCCGGCTGGCCCATCGTCGTCGTGACCAATCAGGCCGGAGTCGGACGCGGCGTTCTCAGCGTGTCGGCGCTGGAGGCGATTCACGCGCGCCTGCACGCCAACATTCAGGCAGCAGGCGGCGCCTTGACGGCCATCTATGCCTGCCCTCACCATCCCGACGACGGCTGCGATTGCCGCAAGCCCCTGCCCGGCCTGCTCCTTCAGGCTGCCACCGAACACGGCCTCGACCTATCGGCCTCTACTATGATCGGCGACAGCCCACGCGACATCGCCGCCGGCCATGCCGCCGGCTGCCATACCATCCTTGTCCTCACCGGCCACACGGCCTCCTACGAACCGACCACCTTTCCTCTTCCCCATCCCGACCGCGTCTTTCCCGACCTTCCCGCTGCCGCCGACTGGCTTCTGCTGCAAACCCGTACAAACTCCTAACCTGCCAGAAATTGAACCACCCGCTCGCTACGCACGACCCCAAGCGTGTGCCTGCTGCCAGCTTGCTGGAGATTGAACCACCCGCTCGCTACGCTCGCTAGAGACACAGAGGCACAGAGGAAAAGCCAATGCGAGAAAAGCCAAGAGAAAAACAGAATCAGGCAGTACGTATAGCAAGCCTTTCCCTCGTACTCATGACGAGCGAGATCACAGAGAAAAGCCGATTCGTCCTATAGCGGGGTCGTTTTTCTCTGTGATCTGTCTTGTTATCGGTCAGAGGCACAGGCTTCTCTTCTCGTACCAGTCTCTTCTTCTTTTCTTTGGCTTTTCTCGCATTGGCTTTTCCTCTGTGCCTCTGTGTCTCTAGCGAGCGTAGCGAGCGGGTGGTTCAATCTCCGGCAAGCTGGCAGCAGGCACACGCTTGCAGGGAGAGCAAAGCGAGCGGGTGGTTTATTTTAGCAAGCTAGCGATACGTACAGGCTTAATGCAAGGATTAGGCCGCCGCCATCTCCTGCAGGCGGCGAATCCGCTCCGCCGTCGGAGGATGCGTCTGGAACAGCGCGGCCAACCCCTGCGGCGTGAACGGATTGACGATGTAGAGCTGCGCGTAGCTGGGATTGACCGGCAGCGGGCGCTGCTGCGCATAGGCTTCGATTTTCTGAAGCGCGCTCGCCAGGGCAAGCGGCTTGCCACTCAGGCGCGCCCCGCTCGCATCCGCCTCGAACTCCCGCGACCGGGAGATCGCCATCTGAATGATCAGCGCGGCGATCGGCGCCAGAAGGATCGACAGCAGCAAGGCGATGGGGTTGCCGCCGCCCTGGCGGTCGTCGCGGCTGTAGCCGCCGAAAATCATGCCCCACTGCGCGATCTGCACCAGAAAACTGATGCCGCCCGCAATGGTCGCCGCGACCGTGCTGATGAGCACGTCGCGGTTCTTGACGTGCGACAGCTCGTGGCCGAGCACGCCTTCCAGCTCGGCAGGCGTGAGCAGGTCCATGATGCTCTGCGTCACGGCGACGGCGGCGTGTCCCGGACCGCGCCCGGTGGCGAAGGCGTTGGGTTGCGCCGCCGGGATCACGTAGATACGCGGCATCGGCAGGCCGTCTTTCGCCGTTAGCCCCTCGACAATGCGGAACAACTCCGGCGCATCCGAGGGCTGCAGCTCCCGCGCGCCCTGCGACATCAAGACGATCTTATCGCTGTACCAGTAGCTGGCAAAATTCATAACCAGCGCAAACAGGAAGGCGATCACCATGCCGCCGCGCCCGCCCAGTAGGCCGCCGATCGCCACGAACAGCGCCGTCATGGCCGCCAACAAAATGGTGGTTTTTAGGTTATTCATAGGTCTATGCCTCGAAAGCGTTCAATGCGTTCTCCCTGTTCCATACGCAAGGAAGCCGGGCCGTGTTGCCGGGTAGACAATCTAGAGGGGAGGAGAAAAAGAGAGGGTCAGGCGCGCCGGGTCCCGAGCAGCAGGGCCACTTCGACCGGCTGGCTCTCACGACCGGTCTCTTCGAGCAAGACTCGATCTGTCTCCAGAGCGATCCGCCAGCCGGACTTTTCCAGATGCGCGGCGAACTCCATCGCCTGGGGACGGGTCGGATCGGAAAGCAACAGCTTCCCGTCGGGGGCCAGATTCTGCCGGAAGATGCGCTCCAGATGATAGTACGCGTCGCGCTGATAGAGGATATCGGCGCCGAGGAGGACATCGTAGCGCGCGGCATGGGACCAGTCGTACCAGTCCGCCAGGAAGCTCTGCAGACCTTCCACGCCGTTCTGCGCGGCGTTGAAGCGGGCTAGCGCCAGAGCGTCCGGCTGATGGTCCGTCTGCCACACCTCGGCGCCCAGGAAGCGCGCGACGATGCCCGGCAGGCCGGCGCCCGCGCCCAACTCCAGCACGCGCTTGCCGGCGACCAGTTCCGGGCGGGCGGTCAGGAGGCGCGCCAGCCCGACCGCCGACTCCCACAGCAGGAAGCCGTAGGGGAAATGCGCGAACGATTCGGCCGCGTCGAGGAGCGCGTCCTGGCTCTGCACGCAGGTGACCTTCCAGTCCCGTTCTCCGATGGGAACGGCCACCGTCACCAGCGGGACCTTCCGAGCCAGGGATTCGGGTGGGCGCAGCGGCTCGGAAGCGTCCGGGGAGACCATGACGCGAAGGGCTCAGCGCCGGCCTGCCGGCTCGGCTTCCGGCAGACGGTCTTCTTCCGCTTGAGGACGATCCGTCGTATCGGGCACCAGGCGGAAGACGGCGATCTCGGCGGGACAGTTGTACCGGAAAGGCCGTCCGGTGACCCCCAATCCCCGATTCACGTAGAGCCGGGCGCGCCCGTTCCGGTACCATCCGGCCACCTGGGCGACGCGCAGATGGAACAGGCAGACGAGCTTAGGCGTGAGGATCGGCAGGGCGATCTGGCCGCCGTGCGTGTGGCCGGAAAGGATGAGCACGTCGTGGTCGCTCACCTTCTTAATCAGGCTCGGATTATGCGAGAGGAGAACGGTCGTCGCCTCGGCGGGAATATCGGCCAGGGTGCGCCGGATGTCCGGCTCCCCCTCGAACAGATCGTCGATGCCGGCCAGCCACAGGCCGCCCTCCAGCCGCACGCTCTCGTTATTGAGGATGCGCGCGCCCGCCTGCTCCAGCAGCCGGCGCGTTCCGACGACGCCGCGCCGGTGGTCGTGGTTGCCAAAGGAGGCGAACAGGCCATGCCGGGCCGAAAACCGGCGCAACAGATCGACCAGAGGATAGTCCGCCGGCACGGGATGATCGTCGATGTAGTCGCCAGTGAAGACGATCAGATCCGGCTGAAGCGCGTTGACTTGCGCGACGGCCTCCTCGTAAACCGGGTCGGTGCCTCCGAACCCGCAGTGCAGATCGCTCAAATGGACCAGGGTCGCGCCGTGCCAGGGCTCCGGCAGATGGCGCATCGGGACATCCTGGGTCGTTATCTCTAACAGGTAGGGCTGTTTGCGCCCCACGTCGATCGGTATCAGCCTGCTTTCGCTCACGTGCTCGCTTTCTATCTTGATGAAGATCGCTGCTGTCTTTCCTTTATCATCGCCAGGGCCGCTTCGAGTGTACGCTCGACGAGGGCACGCGCAAAGGGGACCTGCTCCACAGGCCCATTATCGGCCAGGGAGAGGGCGTGATAGAGCGCCTGACGCGCGGCCTGTTCTTCTCCGCGTCGCAGCAGGATGTCGGCGGAGCCTTCCAGCCGGCGGGAATAGAGCGCCCGCATCTCCGGTGTCACGCGCGCCTGCGCCGCCTCCGTCACCACTTTCTGACGGCGCTCCTCCTTGACGGCGTCTGAGAGGACGACGAGACTCTGGCCCGCCTGTTCCCAGGCCTGTACCCACGGATAGACATCTTCGACCAGCAGGAACCACGGCGAGAACCAGGGCAGCTCGAACAGCGCCTTCGGATCGCGGGGATAGCTCTGATCGGCGCGTACTTCCTCGCGTGAATTCCGCTGCCAGACCGGCGCCTCCGAATACTCTCGCTCCGGCTCGCCGACTCGCGGCAGCCAGGTCAGGAAGCCGCGCGGCGTGGCGATGCCGAGACGGCGGTTGATCTCGCGTGCCTGGGCCAGCAGCCACTTTCCGTAATCCGCTTCGATCTCGGCCAGCGCCATCTCCGCTCCGAACCGGCGCTCGTAGCCCGCGATCAGGCTCTCCAATTCCCGGCGCGGCACCCGCTCGTCGAAAAAGTCCTTGATCCCGACTTCGTCGTTAATCACCACCTGAAAGAGGACCGGCGAGCCTCCATCTGGATCCGGCAATATCAGTGTCAGCAGCTGGTTGCCCGCGCCATCGAAGGCGCTGGCGAAAGCGCGCATCGGCTCGATCTCACGGGCAGGCGTTGCCACGGTCGCCGGGCGTGATGCCGGTTCCGGCGGCACGATGCCGGACTGGCTCAGGCGATAGAGCGCGCGTCGCGCCGCCTTGCGAGCCTCCTTATCGGCGGTCGATTCGGCGATGTCACGCAGGGCGACGGCCGCATCGGGCGTCGCCTCCGCCATCAAAGTCTGTATCCGCGTTTCGATACTGTTGTCCATCATTTCGATTCTCCCCTCTCCTTACGAAGGAGAGGGGGTTAGGGGTGAGATCTTTCATTGTCCCCCAGAATTGCCGTTGGTGGGATCGTAGTCCTGGAGCCGCTGCTGCGCTTCGTCGTGCTCGGGGGTGGCAGGCGCATAGCTCATCGCTTCGGCCCACTTCTCCCGCGCGTCGTCCAGGTGGCCTTGCTGCGCCAACTGATCTCCCTCGGCGATCAGGTCGCGCGCGTGCGCCCGGCGCGCCTCCATGAACGCCTCATCGGAGTTGGAGGAGTTCTGCGCGCTCTGCCCACTCGACGTATCGGCGCTCCCGCCTCCCTGGGCGGCGGCGCGCTCCTGCGCCGCCTCATCTGTACGGCCCAGACGCTCCAGGGCGGCCGCGCGGCCCAGATGCGCCTCCTGATTGTCCGGGGCTACGGCAAGCGCCTTCTCATACCAGTCGCTCACGGCCTGCCATTGGCCCTCTGCCTCTCCCAGGCGCGCGAGCTGGATATAGGTGGCCGTGAGATTATGATGGAGGGTACGCTGCTGCGCGTCCGTCGGAGTGAGGCTCATCGCCTGCTCGAACAACTGCGCGGCCCGCCGGTAGTGGTGGGCTTTGGAGTCGAGATCGGAGACCTGCTCGGCTTTGTTGTACTCCGCCGCTCCCTGGTCGATGAGTCCGGCGACCTTCTGCGAGGCCACGCTGACCTTGTACTCGTCGTAACTATGCATGAAGCCGACCACGCCGAACGCGATGCCCCCGCCGATCACCGCCGCCAGAACGACCAGCAGCAGGAAGGTACGCCCGGCCGGCGTCATCAGATAGGGAATGTCTCGCGAGCGAACCCGGTACGGAGGGTTGGCATACGCCGCGAAGGCGTCCGCGACCGGCATTCCCTGCGGGATCGGCACGAAGATCGTGTTGGCCCCGGTACTGCCGGGATTGTTCCAGGACCAGGGCTGCGGATCGATCTGGGCGGGAATGCCGCCGGGCGGAACGCTGCCGGGCATGGTCTGGGGAGCGGTATAGCCGCCATACGCGCCCGGTGGGTAGGAGGGCGTTCCAGGGACGCCGCCCGTCGGATAGCCGTAACCAGGCGGCATCTGTCCCATGCCGGTCGGCGGCAGGAAGAGGGCGGGCGTCTGCTCGGCGGCGCGCAGATCGCGCTTCATCTCTTCCGCCGACGCGAACCGCTGGACCGGAGATTTCGCCAGGGAGCGGCGCACCGCCTGCTCGATTCCCGTCGGGACGCCCGGAATCGAAGCCGGCTCGGCGTGCATGATCGCATACGTGATGCTGATGACGCTGTCGCCCACGAACGGCTTGCGCCCGGCCAGCATCTCGTAGAGCACCACCCCCAGCGAGAACAGGTCCGAGCGGTGGTCCAGGCTGCGGCCTTCGATCTGCTCCGGAGACATGTAGCTGGGCGTGCCGAAGACCTCGCCGCCAACGGTCAGCGCGGGCTCTTCCGTCAGGCGGGCGATGCCGAAATCGGTCAGCTTGACCTGGCCTCCGGGCAGAATTTGGATGTTGTCGGGCTTGATGTCGCGATGGATGACACGGTTGGCGTGGGCGTAGGCGAGCGCATCGAGCACCTGGCAGGTGATATCGAGCGATTCCTTGAGCGGAAACGCGCCGCGCACCGTCATCATGTCCCGGAGCGATTGGCCCTCCAGGAACTCCATGGCTATGAAGTGGCGGCCGTTCTCCTCGCCGAAGTCGAAGACGGAGACGATGTTGGGATGGCTGAGGCGTCCGACGGCGCGGGCTTCCCGGTTGAACCGCTCGATGCGGTCCCGGCGGGCCTGGCCCGTCAGGCTGGGGGCGATGTTCAGCTCTTTGAGGGCGATACGGCGTCCGAGGGTGGTGTCGATCGCTTCATAGACGATGTCGTTGCTGCGCGCGATCTCACGCACGATTCGGTATCTGCCTCGAATCAGGTCTACGGACATCGCCTCTTCCGAGATGAATTAAAATGCAGGATAAGAAACAGGTTTCCCTTTTCTCTATACGGCACAGGACGACATAAGTGCGCCCCTCACCCCTTCCCTAAAGGAATGGGGAGCGCGTTGGCGATTGGAAGGCAGGGGCGCTAGCCCCATGGTCGTGCGGGGGGTCAGGTAGAATCAGGCCCGCCCGAACAGCTTGCGCCATCCTCCCCGCGCCGCCTCTCCGGCCTCTTCCCTAATCGGAGCGGCCGCGTTCTTCCCTTCCGCCGGCTCTTCCGGAGAGAGCGCCGCGCTCTCCACGCGGCCATTGGCCGGCATCTCCGGCAGGGGGATCAGGTCGCGCACGGAAAGAATAAAGACCGTGATGTTGTCGCGTCCGCCGCGCGCGTTCGCCAGCTCGATGAGCTGGCGGGCGGCTTCGGAGGGCGGGTGGCTTGCGGCGATCTGCCCGATCTCGCCGGCTTGTACATGTCCCGTCAGCCCGTCCGAGCAGAGGACCCAGGTATCGCCCACGCGCGACTCTTCGACGTAGAAGTCGGGCTGGACCGAAGGCGAGGCGCCGACCGAGCGCGTGATGACGTTCCGGAACGGCGACATCTCGGCGTCTTCGCGGGACAACATGCCGGCGCGGACCTGCTCTTCGACCCAGGAGTGGTCTTGCGTGACCTGCCGAACCTCACCGTCGCGGATCAAGTAGGCGCGGCTGTCCCCCACCTGCGCGACCACCACCCTATCCTCCACGAAGACCACCGCCGTCAGCGTGCTTCCCATGCCGGAGCGCTCCGGAATCATCTGCGCCAGGCTGTGAATACGATCGTTCGTGGCGACCAGGGCCTCATAGATCGCCGTCTGGATGTCTCCGGCGGGATGATCGTAGTAGCCGGCGATCAGGCTCTTGACCAGCATCTCGCTGGCGATCTGCCCGGCCTGCGCCCCCCCGATCCCATCGGCGACGAGGAACAGACTGCCGCGCGCCGCCAGGATGGCCGGGTCCTCCGGCTCATAGTAGTCGAACTTATCCTCGTTGTTCTCCCGCACCTGGCCCATGTCCGTCTTGGCGGCGTATTTGAGGACCGGGACCACGCGGGGTATCCGGGCCTCGTATTCGCGCCAGCCGCGTACCAGCTCGCTGCGGTCGAATTTAGCCGTCGTCTCGTCCGGCGACGGGGCGCTCGTACTACTGTAGCCGTCGTTTATGCTCATTGCCATTCTGCATTCTGTTTGCCGGGCCGATAAACGACCCGGCATTAAGTACAAGCGTCCTCCGGACGCCCTTCTGTTCTTAGCTTTTCCGTCCGGTAGGACGGTTGGCCGAAGGCCCACGAGACGGGTATTTCAATGCCCGGCCCTGGCGGCACCAGCCTCCCAGGTTTTCCGTCCGGTAGGACGGTCGTTTTTCCTGCCGGGTCGTTTATCGGCCCGGCAAAAGGGCTTTTTCACCCGGTCATCTGGTCGCTTTCTTCGGACGGCTCGACATGCTCGAACTGGTAGGTCGTCTGGCCGATCTGCACCTCATCTCCGCTCAGCAGAAGCTGGCGCTCGTTCGGGGTCAGCTTCTGCCCGTTGACCAGGGTGCCGTTGGTGCTGCCCATGTCGATCAGATAGGTCCCCGTGTTGTCCGTGGTGATTTCGGCATGCGCGCCGGAGATGTAGGGATCCTCCGGCAAGGAGATCGTGTTCGTAGACCGTCGCCCCACCGTGATCGTGCCCTCGGTAATGGGAATATCGCCGGCAGGGCCGCCCGTCTTGCGAAGCAGGGCGACGGGAGCCGCCGTCTCTACCGGCGCCTCTTCGGGAGCGGCCTCCACTGTTTCTGCCGGAGGCGTCCGGTCGGAAGCGGCCTCGGTGGGAGGCTCGGCGCCTGCCGCGGCCTCCTCGCCGGGAAGGACCACCGTCTGCTCGGCGGCTGGGGCCGCTGCCGCAGCCACGTTGCCTGGAACCTCCAGGACCACCTGCCAGTTGCCGAACTTGAGCGGCATGCCGGAGGCCGCCGGAGTCGGCTCGTTCGCTCCAATGCGTTTGTCCCCGACCTTGGTCCCGTTGGTGCTGCCCAGGTCCTCGACCGTGATCTGATCGCCCTCGATGGTGATGCGGGCGTGCGTTCGGGAGACGGTACTGTCGGCGACGAGCACGTCCGTGCCCTGGCGCCCGACGGTATTGTCCCCCTGCCGCAGGCGGTAGCGCCTCCCACTCTGAGAGTCGACCAGCTCGGCCGCTGGCGCCTCTTCGACCGGCGCCTCGATCTCTTCCGCCACCGCCGAAGACAGCAGGAAGCCGCACTCGCCACAGTAGGTCTCATACATCGGCGTCGTGCTCTTGCAGACGGGGCAGGTCGTCGTGCCGCCCATCTGTGTGCGCAGTGCGTCGGCGCTTCCCGCCGCCGGCGCGACCATCGTCCGGTCGCCCGGCGCCACCGGCGTCCCCGTCGTCGCTCCGATTACCCTTGTCGATTCCATATCACTCATAGCCGTAGCCCTCTTTAGATCACCGCTTCCCCTGATCCAGCTCGTAGATCGTGCCGATAAGCGTCTTCTCCACGTCGGCGCCGCCGCGCTGAAGCGCCTGCATGGCCGCGTCCAGCTCCTGCGCCTGCTGCGTCTGTCCCGTTTGCGAGAGAATGGCGCGTGTTTTCTGCAGCTCCTGGAGAGCGCCTGTAGCCGTCAACTGCTGCGTGCGCATCCCCATGATCGTGCGCTGCAGGTTTTGCGAAGCCTGGGCGATCTCCAGCTCGTTGCGCACGACCGGATTGATGTTGGCCGCCAGCAGGTCCCGATCGTTCGTGAACTCGAAGACGCAGTCGGTGGAGGCGCGCTCCGGGCGGTTATTGACCACGTCATCGTAGAGAACGTCTATCTTCGCCACGCGGAAGATGCCCTGCGGATGGCGGTCCAGTTCCAGCTCGGCCAGAACCGTGCGCACCGTGCCGCGCTCGATGTCGGGCACGCTCACCTCAATGGCGCGATGCTGAAAAGCGGGCTGGAAGCCGTATACCTGGCGTACCTGCACCCACCGCGACAGGTTGAAGCGCACGCGCACGTTCTTGGCGACGATGGTTAAAAGCGATTCGAGCTCGCGGCGGAACACTTCGGGGATCAGGTCCGGGCGCTGGATGTAGTAGTAGTTGCCGCCGCTGCGCCGGGCGATGCCCGCCATCAGCTCCTCGTTGTACTCGCTGCCGAACCCCAGCGCCGTGACCGAGATGCCGTTCGCCTTCTGCTGGGCCACCTGCTGGACGATCGAGTTGAAGTCCTTCAAGCCCGCCGTCGGCTCCCCATCCGTCAGCAGCAGCACGCGATGGACGTAGCCGGGCGCCTGCTGCTGCACGGAGGCGATCTGCATGCAGGCCGCCATCATGCCGTCGTAGAGGTTGGTCGTGTTGCCGACCTCCAGGCGATGGATATGCTCCTTGACCAGCGCCTTGTTGACGACGCGGCGCGCAGGCATCAAAACATCCACCTGCTCCTCGAACGTGATGATGGAGAGGATGTCGTTAGGCTCCAGCATGTCCACGACGTAGTCACAGGCGCGCTTGACATACTCCAGTGGCTCCCCCTCCATGCTGCCCGAGCGGTCGATGCAGAGGGCGATGTTGATCGGCGCGCGGCGCCCTAACTGCTGGCCGCTCGCCTTCAGGACCACCAGGGCGTGCTCGCGGGTGACCTCCGGCGCCATGGCATAGCGGTTGCCGGAAAGACACTCGAGGGAGAGCGTCTGCATCGGCATACCCATCTGGGTGCGCATCGGGTCCAGGCCCATCTGCGTGCGGCCTACCCCCTGCACCGTCGTGGCGGGCGCCGGCATGCCCGTCGGTCCGCCTATGATCCGTGTCCGGTCTTCCATCGTCTATCCTTTCATAAGTTGTCAGTTGCTAGTTGCTAGTTGCCAGCGGAAACCGGATTTTCTGACAACTGACAACTAGCAACTGACAACTGGCGACGGCTTCATTCAAATCGAAATCGGCTCGAGCCAAACTGAACGACGTCTCCAGGCGCCAGGGTCTGCGGGGCCTGCGCAGGAAGCCGCATGCCGTTGACGAAGGTGCCGTTGGAAGAGCCCTCGTCATAGACCACGACCTGCCCGCCCTCCTGGGCGATGCGCGCGTGGGTGCGCGAGACCGTATTATCGGCGGAGAGGGCGATGTCGCGTCCGGTATCGCGTCCCACCGTCATATTCGGTCCGGCAAGCGGAAAAACCTGCCCGGCATACGGCCCATCGATTCCGACCAACTGCCGCGCCTCCGTTCCCAGGCCGGCGACAGGCGCCGTTGCGGCGGCCAATGGGGCAAACGTGCTGCGTCCCCCCACAGACGCCGGATTCGCCCCGCCCATCGCCGGGGAAGGCAGCGTGCCGTAGCCGGAAGGAGCTGCGCCCATGCCGGGGCTGGCCGCCCCGACCGGAGCGCCCGGTCCCGCGCCGGCCCCCACGGTACACAGACAGCCGCCGGACGGATCCTTGGGCGCGCCGCAGTAGGGGCACAGATTGGAGGGCATCGGCACGGCAGACGCCGGGCCGGGCCGGGATTTCGGCACGTCCGTCGCCGGACGCGCGACATTGCTCTGGGTCGCCTTCTCTCGGAAAAGGATGCGCTGCGCGCTGATCTGGATCATATCCCCATCGCGCAGCAGCAGCTCGCCGGCCGGCGGAATGCGCTGGCCGTTGACCACGGTGCCCGCAGGCGAGCCGGCGTCGATCAGGATATGGCGGTTGCCATCCGCGCGAATGGCGGCATGCTGCGTGGCGATGGACATATCCCCGAAGAGCGGTACGTCACACCGCTCGTCCCGTCCCAGAATGTTGATCGGCTTGGCAAGCAGATACTCCTTGCCTTCGTTGCGTCCGGCCAGCACCTTCACCCAGGCATCCTTCATCAGCTCATTGACCAGGCCGATGAAGAAGCCGGAGAGCGCGCCGATGACGGTGAACCCGATCATGCGGCTCGGTCCGCCGATGTCGCGCACGCCGGAGGCGCCGACCGCCTGCTGCGCCGGAATCAGACCTACCGCGACCAGATCGAAGACAAAGCCGCCCAGAAAACCGCCCAGAAAGCCGCCGATGGCTCCGTAGAAGACACGCCGGGTCGAGAACGTGGCCAGGGCGGAGCCGGCTCCTAGCGCCAATCCCAGCATGGACCATCCAAAAGAGCGGGCAATGATCAGGTGGATAAACGAGAACATGCCCGTCTCTTGCGGGACCGCCGGGTTGCCGCCCAACAGGCTGAAGAAGAGATTGCCCAGGTAAAAGCCGATGCCGCCCAGAAAGATTCCGGAGACCGTCCCGAGCAGCAGGCCCCGCAAGAGCTTGCGCGGATTGCCCTCTACAATGCCGTCTACCGTGCCCAGGAAGAGGCCAATGGCGCCCCCTACGCAGAAGATCAGCGTGCGCACGGCCCAGGCAGGCATATCCTCCACACGCCCGTTGATATGGATGAAGGCGCTGTAATTGATCTGACTCTCTTGTAACAGATAGCCGAGAAAGCCGCCGATAGCCCCGGCGATCAGTCCGACCAGCATCCGCGACCTCAATGCGATCGCTCCTTCTTAAGCCTCGAAACGGAAGCGCGTCATGCCGATCTGCACCTCATCGCCGGGGCGCAGAGGCTGCGGCGTCTCACTGGGAATACGCACGCCGTTGACGAACGTGCCGTTCGAGGAGTTGTGATCAATGATAGCGTATTGCCCGCCACTGCCCTGCAGCGTGGCATGGCGGCGCGAGACATTGCTGTCCTGCGGAAGCGCGATGGAGTTGCCGGGTTCGCGCCCAATATCTACCCCGGCGCCGTTCAGCGGGAAGACGTTGCCCGAATAGGTCCCCATCGTGCCCACGAGGCGCGGCCCGGAGCCGGCGACGACAGGCGCGGCGCTCACGCCGGGTCCGGCCCCTACCCCGGCGATCAAGGGATCGGCCGTCCCCTCCGTGATCGACTGGATCGGCGGCTTTTCGGGCTTGGCGAACGGGTTCGGCGCGGAGGGGCCACCCGCAGGCGCGGGCTGCTGCGGAATGCCGAGATTATCGAGCAGGCCCTTGATGCGACCGGTAGTATAGGCCCAATAAATTCCATAGGCGAGGGCCGCCACGCAAAGCAGGCTGATGATCATATTGGCGACCCAATTGGCGGCGCTGCCGCTAGCCGGCTCGGACGGGCTGCCGCTGACCGGCATCGGCTCGGTCCTGGCGGCAGCGGGCGGCGGAGAGATCGTCATGGCGTCCGGCCAGTCCACGTCCATCGTCTGCCAGTGGTAGCCGTCCGCCGGATGATTGAGCGTAAGCGTCTGCGTCATGCTCTTGGAGGGATGCGCGCCGTAAAGGACCGTAACGGTGACCGGCGCGGTGATCGGCACATCCTCGAAACGCGCCACGCCGTTGTCCGCCTGCGTGAGCAGATGGCTGTCGTGGAGCGTTTTGCCGTCGGTCACGGTGACCAGCGCGCCGTAGACTCCTTTGCCGCCGGACTGGACCGGCACGCTGAGCGTCTGCACGTACTGAAAGCTGTCTGCGGTCACGGAGGTGACGCCTTTGGTGGTGACCGGCAGCCGGGCGACGTTGCCTTTGCCGAGATCGATGATCTCCAACTGCGCGTTATGCGGCTTGATGTCCGGCGGCAGCGCCAGCGCGACGACGTTGTCCGATCCGGTGGACGCGGGCAGCGGCGCCGGAGCGGAGGAGACATTCCCCACGCCGAGGAAATGGTAGAAAAAGTCGCCGGGCGCTTCCTTCTTGATCTGCATGGTGGGGGCCGGGGCGGAAGAGGCGGCTTTCCCGGCGGTTTTGTCCGTTTTTGCGGTCGCCGTGTCTCCGGAATTCTCGCCGGTCGTGCCCCTGGACGGCGCGGTTTTCGCGGGCGCACTCGGCCCCGACTGCTGCGCCTGCGCCGGATAGGCCGGCAGGCCGCAAATAGCCAGGGCCGCCAGCAGGATCAGCGGCCGGTGCTTCGTATGCCAGGGGGTTCGCCTCAAGAAGGTGCGCCAGCTCATCTCCATTCCTCCAGCCGCCGGATCGCGGCGGGTATGCAATCGATCAAATCCCCGGTGACCAGGCCGATCTGCCCGATCTGAGCAGCCGCCAGATCGCCGGCCAGCCCGTGCAGGGCGACGCCGAGGGCGGCGGCGTCCTCCGGTCGGGCCGTAACGCGGCGATAGGCTTCCGGGTCCTCCACGCCCTTGCCGGGCGCGACCGCCTGCGCCAGCAGCCCCCCGATGATGCCGGTGAGTGCATCGCCCATGCCGCCCGTCGCCATACCTGGGTTACCGGTCGTATTGATGGAAATGTTCCCGGACGGATCGGCGATGAGCGTGTGGCGGCCTTTCAGAACGGCGATCGCCTGGAAGCGGCCGGCAAGAGAACGGACTGCCTCCAGTCGATTTGACTGCACGTCCGCAATAGATGTTCCCAGAAGGCGGGCGGCCTCACCGGGATGCGGCGTCAGGATCAGGGGGGCGCGCGGGCTGTTGGGCCGGGAGGTGAGGATGTCCGGGCGCTGCGCCAGGGCGTTGAGGCCGTCGGCGTCGAGGACGATCGGCTTCTCGATCTTCTGTAAAATCCGCTGCACGAGCTCCACGGTCGGAGCGGTGGTCGTCAGTCCCGGCCCGACGCACAGCACTGTTGCCTTCTCTGCAAATTCTGCGATCGCCTCATAAGCGTCTATAGAAAGCGCGTGACCGTCATCCGGCAGGGGCACGGTCATCTGCTCGTCGAGCTTGGCGGCGATCATCGGCTGGGCGCACGCCGGGACCAGCACGGTGACCAGTCCCGCGCCAACGCGTTGCGCCGCCCGCGCGACCATCGAGGGCGCCCCCACCATACCGCGCGAGCCGCCCACGACCGCGACGTGCCCGAAATCGCCCTTATTCGATTCCGGAGCGCGCGGTTTCAGCAGACCCGTCTGTCGCAGCCAGGCCCCCGGCGTAAGAGAAGAATCGAGTTCCCCCTCTCCTTGCGAAGGAGAGGGGGAGGGTCGCTGAACCGTTGAGGCGACGATGGCGATTGGATGGGGGTGAGGTGTAATATCGAGCAGGCGATAGGGTGTTTCGACCTCCAACTGGTCCCAGTCGAAGCCGATGTCGGAGACGTGGAGGGCGCCGGTGCATTCCGCGCCTGGAAAGAGGAACAGTCCGAGTTTGGGATAGCCGAAGGTGACGGTATGGGCCGCGCGTATACCCTCGCCCGGCGTTGCGCCGGTATCCGAATCGACGCCGGAGGGAATATCTACGGCGATGACGGGGCATCCGGCCTGGTTGATCGCGGCGATAACCTCGGCATACGGGGCGCGCGGCGCCTCCTTGATGCCGGTTCCGAACAGCGCGTCCACGATGAGGTCGGCCCGCTCGTCCTGCAAGCGGCGGCATCCTTCTTCCCAGCCGACGACCGGCAGGTGGAGACCCTGCGCCAGGTCCCAGTGCGTCCGCGCCTCGGCCTTGAGCATCTCGGGCCGGCCCACCATACAGAGGAGGGGCTGCGCGCCGGCCAGAAGCAGATAGCGCGCCGCTACGAAGCCGTCACCGCCGTTATTTCCGCCGCCACAGAAGACCAGGACGCGCCGGCCGCGCAGCAGCCCGTACTCGCGCGCTATGCACTCGACCACCGCTCGCCCGGCGTTCTCCATCAACACGACGCCGGGAATTCCGAACTCCTCGATGGCGCGGCGGTCCATAGCGCGCATCACTTCTGCGGTAACGACCTTCATGGATCTCTTATCCCTCGGAGCGCGATACTACCGCCATGTTAACAGATTTCCTCTTGAATTGCAACTGCCTGACCCCTCCTGCAGCTATTGACGGAGTCAGACGAGGAGTTTGACCTGTGGAGGCGCTAGGAGCCAGCCTGTTCGGGTCCGGGATGGATGCGATAGCGCAGATAGAGCTCGTCGCCGTCGTGGTAGAGCGAGAGCAGGGTCAGGGCAAGGAACCGGCCGGGAGGAAATCCCTGGCCGGTAACGGTCGTCGGTATCTTCGCACCTCCCTTCAGCTTGGGCGCGAGGGTCAGGAAAAGCTCGTCCGCAAGGCCGGCGCGCAGCAGCGCATCATTGAGGGTCGCGCCGCCCTCGCAGAGCAGGTAGCGAATCCCTTTCTCCCGGCGCATCCAGCGCAGAGCCGCCGGCAGGTCCACCGTGCCATGCCCAGCCGCGACGACCATGATTCCCTGCGCCTCCAGTCGGGCGCGCGATTCGAGAGGAATATCTTCCGGGGCCAGAACGGCCGCCTTATCGGGCGCATCGGTGAAAAAGCGGTTGGACAGCGGCACGTTCCCGCTCGCGGTCACCACGAAGCGGGGGATTTCCGGCGGATAGATCACATTCCCGGCCCGAAGGGTGGACGCGCCGATGAGCGCGGCGTCGCAGGTATGCTGCAGCCGCCGGAAAAGCTTCTGATCGGTCGGACCGCCTACGCCTTTGGAAGTCCCGCCGATCTTGCCGATGACGATCTTTCCATCGACCGTAGAGACCATGTTGATATAGAGATACGGGCGGTCCTCTGGGGGCGCCGGAAAGGAAAGTCGCGTATAGAGCGCCTCGGGATCGGACGGTGGGTCCGGCGTCCGATCGAGCCATCGTTCGAGCGGCATGTGTCAGCCTCCTGCCTACATTTTAACCGTTTCTTAAAATTTTTGCCGAACCCTCTTGACAAACGAATCGACTTGTGTTATGTTTATGAAACCGGTTTCTGAAACCGGTTTCATAAAGGAAACGCATGGCTTCTATCTCCATACATGATGTCGCCGTCCGTGCCGGCGTGTCGCGCGCGACCGTATCCCGCGTGCTCAACGGCACGGAGGCGCTGGTCGCTCCCAAGACCCGCGAGCGCGTCCTGAAGGTAGCCCAGGAATTGGGCTACCATCCCAACGCCGTCGCCCGCGGTCTCGCCGGCAAGCCGATGAATACGATCGGCGTGGTGCTGGCCTATATTTTGCCGTCGGTCACCTCGGACCCCTTTCTCGGCCCCGTGCTTGACGGTATCCTCGACAAGAACAAGCGCCGGCGCCAGAAGACAGTCATCTTTACCGAGAACGACTGGCAGGAGGCGCTGGAGAACCTGCCGACCTACTGCGACGGCCACTGTGACGGCCTGATCCTGGTCATTCCCCGCTCGGACAGCCCGATCGTCCATGCGCTGCAGAAGCGGCGGCTGCCCTTCGTCATCGTCGGAGACTATCGCGAGGACCCGAATCTGACCGTCATCGATTCCGACAATGTCTCCGCAGCCTACACCGCCGTGCAGGCCCTCGCGCAGCAGGGCCACCGGCGCATCGCGATCCTCTGCGGCAACCGTGAGTTTGCCAGCCGTGGGCAGCGCCTGGAAGGCTACCGGCGCGCGCTGGCCGAGGCAGGACTCCCCTACGACGAATCGCTGGTTATGACCGGGGAATACTGGGAATGGTCGGGGGCCGAGAATACCGAGGCGCTGATGCGCCGCCCGCCTTCGGAGCGCCCGACCGCGCTCTTTTGCAGCAACGGTCGTATCGCTATCGGCGCCCTGCAGGCGCTGGAATCCCTGCAGATCGCCGTTCCAGACGAGGTTTCGATAACCGCCATCGCCGAGACGCCGGACATCGCGACCTTGCGCCAGCCGCTGACGGCCGTGCAGATGCCGCTGCGTCTTATCGGCGAATGCGCGGTGGAATGCCTGCTGGATCAGATCCACGCCGGCGTGCCGGCAGGAGAGAAGATTCTTTTACCGGGCGAGCTGGTCGTTCGCGGCTCCGTCGCCCGGCCCACGCCTGCCTGAAAGGAGGTCAACGGCTTACTCCTAACATTCCTTTTCGGATCTATTTCCTAATTCTCGCAACATTCTCACTCGACACATTTTAGACGCATTTTTCGGAGGTTACCAATGAAGCGAACACACGGTTTTACCCTGATCGAGCTGCTAGTGGTCATCGCCATCATCGCGATTCTGGCAGCCATTCTTTTCCCGGTCTTCGCCCAGGCTCGCGCCAAGGCGCGCCAGATCACCTGTGTCTCCAACATGAAACAGGTCGCGCTGGGCGAAATGATGTACGAGCAGGACTACGACGAGCATCCGTCACTCGAGCGCAACTTTATCGATCCGTCCGCCTGGTGGTCGGGTAAAGAGATCATCTGGAAAGATGAGATCGATCCCTACATCAAGAGCGGCGGGCGGCCCTACAACAACGGCCAGACCTACACGGTCGCCGGCAGCGGCGGCATCGAGCAGTGCCCGGAGAATTCCGGAGCCTGGTCTGCCCAGACCGTCGTCTTCTGGGGTGGCTGGGGACCTGGTGAGCCGGGCGATGAGACCACTCGCTGGCCGCGCTCCTATGCGGTCAACGACCTCGCGGCAGGAAACGAGCTTAACAACGTCAACGGCATGTTCTGGGGCAGTGTCACTCCCGGCAGCTCAATCTCAACGCCTTCCGTTACTCCTAGCAGCACGATCGCCGTACTCCAGCAGCCGGCCGGTACGATCATGTTCTGCGAAACGCGCATGTTCTTTGCGAACATCTGGGATGAGTCGATGGGCTATGAATGTACGCTCGACGGTATTCCCGCAGGCGGCCAGCCGACCGGCTGTATTCAGGGCCATCACGGTGGAATGACCAATTTCGCCTTCATGGATGGACATGCCAAGACCGTGCGGCTGCAGGCGTCTGTGCAGAACGATCTGTGGGATGCGTTCGCGCCTAATACCAGTTGGGGCGGCAGCTACACAGGCGCGCAGGCGAAAAACGATACGCTTAACAACATCAACCAGATCCAGGAGTGGAACCCCGGCCTGTAGCCGGACATTCCTCCCTACCGGCCGTTCCCGGCATGTCGGGAACGGCCTCTCTTTCGTCACGTACTATATTGCAGGAGGTATTGGACCCATGAGCGTCCGCTCCAGTAAAGCCGAGCCCCAGAAGCAGCAGGTGCCGCCGGCAGTCATCGTGATTGCGGTGGTAGTGCTGCTGGCGTTCGTCGTCTGGCGGGGCTGGGCTGCGTTCACCATGCCCCAGGGCAAGCTGCCCCCTCCGCCCACGCAGGACATCAATTTCCTCGAGCAGAAAGCGCGGGAATGCCAGGGGGATTTCTCCAAGCTCAGCCCGGCGGATCAGCAGAAAGTGCAGCAGATTTCTCACGGCTTTGGCCCGGCGGCTATGGCTTCCGACTGGAGAAAGGAATCGCAGCCATCCCAACACTGAGACACCAGCCAGCCTGCATGCCAGGGAATTTTACCGACAAGACATCCAGGACCGCTCCGGACGGGGCGGTCTTTTTATCCTCTTGTCGCATTTTCCGGGAAAACGCAATGGAATAAATTCCTTCGCTTGTAAGCCTTCGGCTGGGTGTCCTCCGGACATCCTCGCAGGGAAGTGAGTGCAAAGGAGGCGCCTGTGGAAATGTGTGCGAAGCACACCCGGCGCGCAGCGCCTCACAGCGAGGGAATTCATTCCATCGGCCCGGCGCGACACGAGCGAGCGGCGCTTGCTTGCACCTGCCTCGCGAAGGGAGCGCCTAAAAGCGATGGAACGAATTCCATCGCACATGCATTCCATCGCGCCTCAATTCCGTCGCGCAGGCATTTTATGGCAGGCGTGCAGATCATCCCTGAAAAGGTGATATGAGGGTTTGCCGCACGCAACGAGGAGATACCCGTCAACGAGGCGAATTAGTCTGGCAGAGAATGAAGATGAATCGGAGGCACGCAAAGAGGAGGGAACGAAGATGCTATCCCCGGAGAAAGCGCTGGAGAAGCGCCAGCAGTTGATCGAGGAGGGATACTGCGTCATCAAGGATATACTGCCGGCGGATTTTCTGGCGGAGCTGCGGCAGGCGACGGACGCCATGCTGGATTCGGTGGAGGCTCCACCGCACTGGAAGTACCAGGGTTCCGACCTGCACGTGCGGAGCAGCGACCATCCCGCGATCGCGCGGCTGATCGGCTGGCAGCCGGCGCGGGCCGCGCTGGAAGCGATGGGCCTGGGCGATTTCACAGCCCGCGATACCGCCATCGTCCTCAGCAAGCCACCGGGCGGACCGGCGCTCTACTGGCATCAGGACTGGACCGGTTGGAACGATCCCATCAGCGCAGCGCCCTGGGTTCAATACATCTTCCTCTCCTACTATCTAGTTGATACGACAGCCGAGAACGGGTGCTTCCAGGTCATTCCCGGCACGCATCGCAAGCGGATTCCGCTGCACGAAAAGCTGGTCCCGGCGCACGCAGAGGGTGGCTACTACGTTCCGGAAACGGATCCGGACATGTTTTGCGAGCACCCCGACGCCGTCGACGTTCCGGTCAAAGCTGGCGCGCTCGTCATCGGGGAAGGACGAGTGCTGCACGCCGCCCGCGCCAACAACAGTGATGGGCGGCGCACGCTGCTGCTGATCTGGCACGACCGCCCTGCGACCGTTCCCGCCTACTGGGAGGGCGCCATTCCCGACGTGATCCGGCGCCGCGATCCGCACGCCTCCTACCCCAGCACGCGCGTTCCCGGCATCTATCTCGCCTGAGCCCCTTTAGCCGGGCCTTAAAATACCCACCTGCGGGTCCCTATCGAACCTTCGGGCTGTCCTTCGGCCAACCGTCCTGCGGACGGACCTCACCTCCCATCTCCCTCTCCTTTAGGGAAAGGAGGAGAGTTTGGTTTGGAGTCCCCGCAGGGGACTTCGGGCATGAGGAAGGGGCCGCAGTTTTAACTGCCCGCAACGAAAAAAGAGCATTAGGTCGCGCTTACAGGCTCTGAAACTGGGGATCGCCTTCTTCCGTCTGATGAGATAGATGGATACTGAGGAAGATGATGAGCGCGAAACCCGATCGACCCTTCGATCACAATACCCTCTGGCGTAAATTCCGGCGGCGATATTGGATGCACCCGATATGGCTGTTGCCCTGGCTGCTGGAGGACCTCGCCTTTCTGATTCCGGCGCTCTGTATGGTCGCCTGGATGCTGCGGGATGCGGGCTGGCAGCGTCTGGGCGATTTCCTGCGGGGTCTCTGGCTCATCGGCTCGGTCGCCGGATTGTTGTTCGGCCTGTTATCCCTCTGGATGCGCAGGCGCTATTCCCGCCGTTTTGCTTCCCGGCCTCTTCCGGCAATGCCGGTACTGCCCTACGTCATCTACGCTCTGACGGCGATCTCTTTGATGCAGGGCCGGATTGATCTGGCCGTCTATGCGACCTTCGGTCTTGCTGCGCTGCCTAAGCTTCAGAAGAATAGATCTACCGCTCTGCTCGATCTGGCGCTGACAGGCGCCTTTGCGCTTAATGCCATCTGGGCCGTCGTCGTGCTGCTCGCGTTGCGGCTCTTTAAGCAAAACCAGCAACCGGACTTTCTGGAAATCATCCGACAAAAGCCGGGGCGCATGGAGTTCGTCCGAGAGGCACGGGAGCAGTGCGCGGCCGGAGGTGGGTGAGGTCCTCTGCACCTGCTTGGCACGGTGTGCCAGACCGAATTATGGGAGGACGCTCTAATCGAGCTAAAACGTCAGAGCTATTCCCCGCTGGTCAAGCGTGTCCAGGCGCAGTGGCTGGCTCGGATCTATCTCGGGATGAAGCGTTATGAGGCGGTCCTGGAGTTAGAGGAGCAAGCCAGGCAGGAAGGCTGCGACATACAGGTTTTCCTGGCGATCGCCCATGCCCGCCTGGGACACCATACGACTGCCTTGTGGATAGCAAAGGAGACGGTTCGTGTCCGTCGGCATGGCGCCGAAGTCGCTCTGGGCCACGTCTACTACGAGGCCGGCGAGTATGAAGAGGCCCTCCGCTGGTATGAGCGTGCCGCGCAGCATCTGCTGGACCGCGCGGATGTTCTGCGCGCGATGGGCAAGACCTTGATGCGGATCGGAGATTATCACGAGGCTGCTTCGATGTATGCACAGGCGATCCTTGTGACGCCGTTTGCGCGCAGCGAGGACCTGCGACAGTTTGCCGAGTGTTTGCGCCGGATCGGAGACAAGCACGCCGCAGAGATCGAGCAGATCGCCCATGAGAAAGAATAGCCCGCATGGCGTCGCAAGTCCTCTTATGATATAATCTAAGAAATGCTTGAGGAAAGACCCATGAGAAGGACCATGCGAACGCCCAGACTGCTCTGCTACCTGCCGAGCCTCCTTCTATGCCTGATGCTTCTGACGGCCCACGGCGCGCAGGCCGACACTGCCGGCGATAAGAAGCGCGCGCAACTGGCCAATGTCAAGCGCATCCTGGTGATCCCTCCCTTTTTCGGGACGGATACATTGAGCAAGGACCACCCGCAGGACGAAAAAACCGTCTCCGATACCCCTCCAAACGCAGCCCAGAACAAAGCAAAATACTTAGCGGACCTCCGCAAGCTGCAGACGCATGCGGCGGAGGCGCTGCCACAGCGGGTCGCCGACCGCACTCCCTACACGGTCGTTCCCGCCGCCGAGGTCACACAGGCGATGAAAGACCTCAAGCTCACGCCGGAGAAGCTGTTTCAGAATAACGGGCGCATGCAGGGAACGCATTTTGCCTTGCCGGACCTCGACGCGGTTCGGCAGCTAGCCGCACGCGTGCATGCCGATGCCGTCCTACTCGGCACTCTGGACGAGCCGCGCCGTACCAACGGCCACTACTACCTCGATTTCGGTGGGGTCAACTACGAAAGCTCGCACGTGCGCAGCAAAGCTGGCTTTTTCGTCCTGCTGGCCGACGGCACGGAAGTGCTCCACGACTATTTGGAAGTGATGCACCCTCTCACGCGCATCGGAGAGCGCGAGTATCTGCTGGCCGATTGGACGGAGTCCGAAGATCTGCTCATCGAGAACTTCATGGACGAGCTGACCCGGTATACACCGAAGAAAAGCTGAGGGGGAGCGAAACGACTTCGGCCTCCGTCTGCTGTGCTTCGCCCCTTAGGAGCAGCGGCGTGCCGGGCGTGCGGTGCTCGTGACGGACATAGCCCAGGGCGATCGGCCGGCCGCCGGCAGCAGGAGCGGAGGCGACGACGCTCGTGAGGCGCCCCACTTCGCGTGGCTCCTGGTCTTCGGAAGTCGGCAGAGGATAGATTTTGTCGCCGGGAACGGGCAGCGCGCCGGAGAGAATCAGGCCGGTCAGCGCGCGATTGGTATGCCCACGGGAATCGATTCGCGCAATGATCTCCTGCCCCACATAACACCCTTTGGTCAGGCTGATGTGCGTCGGTCCCAGCCCGGCTTCCAGCGCAATGACGCTCTCGTCTAACTCCGCGCCATAGCGGGGAATTCCCGCTTCGACCCGCAGGACCTCCTGCGCTTCCGCTCCGACCTCCACCACGCCGGCTTCCCTTAGCGCCTCCCGAACGGTCTCTGCCTGCGTGCTGCTAAAGTAAAGATCGCAGCCGCCGCTGCCCGTGTGGTCGGCTTCCACAGCATAGACGCTCTCCCGGATGCGCTCCGGAAGGTTGTTGGCGTCCGGGCGCCAGAAATCCGCGGCCCGCGGTCCCTGCAGGGAGAAACAGCCGAGACGGTCGCTGACGTCTTCGATCTCGACATCTTCCATAATGATGTAGCGGTCGAAAAGATCGGCGATCTTATCCAGGGTGACGCGCGGCAGATCGGCCAGGACAAAATCCGGCTCCGGGAAGCCGAGCGCGGACGCCAGCGGGTTCGCGCCGCGCACGTCCACGAGCGCCAGATCGGTCAGCACGTGGCCGGTCGCGTTCAGGACACAGGCCAGGAGACGTTTTGTCCCCTGCTCCAGCAGGCGCACGTCATTGCTGACCATGCCCTGCAGCCAGGAAAAGCGCTCGCTGCCGCGCAGAGCCAGCTTTCCCGCCGCCGCGCGGTCCAGCAGCCCGACGGCCTCCCGTACTGCGCGGTATTCCGCTTCTATGCTCCCCATCGGCTTATGCCTTCCTAAAATCTCCCTCGCGCGCTAGCCTGTATCAGCCTTTCAGCCCGGTGATCTGGATGCCACGCATCAACTGCTCCCGGAAGATGAGGAAAGCGATGAACATCGGAATCGACTCGATGACGGCCAATGCCATCAGCGCATTAAATCCGACTCCGGAGCTCATCAACTGCTGCATCGCCGGGTCCATCGTCCCCTGGCTGGGCTGCCAGTTCATCAAAAACATCTGCAGCTTATAGATCACGACGGAGAGCGGCCACTTCCCCTGCTCGCTCATCAGGATGATCCAGGGACCGAGGAAATCGTTCCAGGCGCCGGTAAAGGCGAAGTAGGTAACCACCGCCATGACCGGGCGAGCCAGCGGCAGCATGATCTTGCGCAGAACCATCAGCTCCGATGCGCCGTCGATGCGCGCCGCCTCGATCAGCTCGGTCGGCAGAGTATCGAAAAAGCCCTTCAAAAGCAGGAAGTTGAAGGCGCTGAAAGCCGCCGGCAGCACCACCCCCCAGTACGTGCCGATAAAGGAGTAGGTCGGCATTTCCGCGCCGGTAAACGGGAAGTGGGGCACGTGGCGCGACGGCCAGGGAAAGTGCGACAGCAGCAGGAACCGGGGCACGAGGGCGATCTGGCCGGGAATCATGAGCGTGCCGATGAAGAAGTAGAACAGCCAGAGCGCCGACCGCCGGCCGTGCAGCTTCGAGACGGCGTAGGCTGCCATCGCCGTCACCGGCAACTGCAGCAGCACCGTTAAACCCGAAATGAGGATGCTGTTGCGCAGGTAGACCACCAGCGGGTAGCGGAACACGTTCAGGTTGAGGTTCATGCCGTTCGCGGTCACCGTGCTGAACATCAGTTTATAGGAAGCCAGGCTGGGCTGCCGTGGAAGGAGATGGAACGGCTCCTCGAAGATTTCGCGGGTGGGCTTGAAGGAGGCCGATACCATCCAGGCGACCGGGAACAGGTGCAGCAGCACACCCAGCCAGAGGAAGGCGGCGATGCCGATCAGCACCAACCGCGCTTTGGGCCGCCTGCGGCCTACTTGCGGAATCAGAGGCAACGTTCTCTCCTTTTTCGGGATCGGCAAGAGTATATTGCCGAGGTGGTGGCCCACAACGCGGGCTTTTCCCCAGTCCCAGGTCCCCTGTCCCTGATCCCCGTTCCGAAGTTACGTGGAGACATCGATATCCTCGCGGAAGAAGCGGCGCTGAATCAAGATCAGGACCATGATGGCGAAGAACAGCAGGATCGCCAGGGCCGTAGCCTTGCCCAGATTGTAGTCGCTGAAGGCCATCCCGTAAATCTGCATGACGGTCGTGGTGGTGGAAAAGCCGGGGCCGCCGCCGGTCATGATAAAGGGCAGCTCGAACACCTGCATCGCGCCAATGACGCTGAAGATGAGCATCATGGCAATGATCGGGCGCAGACGCGGCAGCGTGACGAACCAGATCTTGCGGAAGAACCCGGCCCCTTCCACCTCCGCCGCCTCGTACAGCTCCTCCGGAATGTTCTGCAGGGCGGCGATATAGATCAGTCCCGGCCCGAATAAGATCAATCCCGGCAGCACCAGGCAGAACATCGCCAGGTGCGGATCGTCCAGCCACTTCTGCTGCGGCAGATGCAGCGCCGCCAGAATGCCGTTGAGCAGCCCCAGGCGGGGATGATACATATACTTCCAGATGGCAATCCCTGCCGTCGAGGCCACGGGGATGAACCATAGAATCATCATCCAGCGGATCGTCCGCCGTGACATCTCCATCAGAAGAATAGAGACGAAGATCGGCGTGATAAACGTCAGCAGGATCGACAGGAAAGCGTAGTAGAACGTGTTCTCGAAGCCGGTCCACGTATTGGGATCGTGAAACACGTCCTGAAAGTTCTTGGCTCCTACAAACTCCGACGGCTTGACGAAGTAGTACCGCTGAAAGGCGACCGAGAAGGCATAGAGCACCGGGAACCAGCCGAAGAAGAACTGGACGAGCAGGCCGGGTATGGTGAACAGCCAGGCCGCCAGATGCCGGTATTTAACTTTTATGTGTGCAGAAGTCATTTTGGGCGTTGGGCGTTGGGCGTCAGGCGTTAGGTCCCAATGCCTAACGCCTGAGGCTCAACGCCTTTATGGGACTCTGTAGTAGGTCGCCAGCTTTTGCTTCCAGGCGGTCTCGTAGTATTTGGGATAGTACTGGCGATAGAACGCCGTGCGGGCGTCGATGTAGCGGCGCAGCTCCTCTCGATCGTGCGGGCCGGAGAAATTGAGCACGGTGCGATTGATCAGGTCTTTGTATTTGGCGATGAGCGACTTGAGATCCACGTTGCTGGAGATCGCTTCCGAGTACATGGCCTTCGTATCGCCCGTCATCTCGTTCTCCGACGGCTCTTGCAGGCCGAAATTGCGCGGCAGCGGTGGGCCTGGCGTCTTATGGATGATGTCGTAGACGTGCAGATAGTCCCAGGGGAACACGGTGCTCAACGGCTTGTCGAGCAGGTTGACTTCCGGCTTGTAGGGCAGCACCAGCATCTCCGCATAGATCGGGTTCTGGCGGCCTTCCAGCTTGGCGAGCTTGGCGCTCTCCCGCATCCTATTGACCCAGAGATCGCCATAGAAGTAGGACTTGAGCCAGTCGAAGGCGGCGCGGAGCTGCTCCGGACTCAGGGTCGGATCGAAGCCGATCGCATTACTATAGAGCTGCATCCCATTGATGCCGGTGGGGCCGGTGGGCGGCACGACCATGCCGACCGTATCTTTGAAGGGCTTGTCCTTGCCGAACTTGTAAGGCTGGTCGACGCTCTCCTGGGGCGGCTGGAAGGCAAGACTGGGAATCATGGCCGCATGGCTGGCGTCGAAATCGTGGTGCCACTCGAACCACCCGGTGGAGACGCTGGTCAGCACGGACTTATCCTCGTTGACCATCTCCCGCGCGTTTTGCAGCGACTTCAAGAGGTCCGGGTCCTGATCGTTGAAAGTCCAGGTGTGCTTGCCGGTGGGATCGGGAATGTAGAGGTCCAGCCCGTGACACTGATTGTACAGGAAGTCGCCCTCCATATCGGAGAATCCGAAGCGGCCTTTGGCCGGGTCGGTCAGGAGCCTGGCGTAGCGCCGGAAGTCGTCATAGGTCCAGTCCGAGCGCGGCCCCGGCTCGCCGTGCTCGTTGAAGATGCCCGCCTCGCGGAACCAGTCTTTGCGGTAGCGGATGATGAGCGCGCCGATCTGATTGGAGCCCATGATGTAGCTGCGGCCATTGACGATGCCCTCATGCACGGTCGACTGGGGCTGATTCTTGGCCTGGTCCCAGCCGTTGAGCAGATCGGTGATGTCGGCGTACATGCCCTGATCGATGGTCTGGGGCAGGTTGCGGCCGACGTAGAAGGCCGGTGCGCGGTGCGCCGAGAGCGCGACCGCCAACTGCGACTGGTAGGTGTCCGCCCACATGTCGAAGTTGATATAGTCGATCTTGACGCGAGGATGCTCCAGCTCGAACAGGGACTGATTGTACAGTCCCATGAGCGTGTTGAGATCGCCTTCATGGATCGTCTTCTCGATCGGAGAGGGGTACGGCCCGGAATCGAAGGGCAGCAGCACGCCGCCCCACGTATCGGGCACGCGCACGATCACGTTCTTATAACGGATCTTCTGCGAATCCGGCAACTGCTCGTATTCGCTCGGAGTCAGATTCTTGTTCAGGTTCGGGCCGCCGCCAAAGATCCCGCCGCGCCCACAGCCGGACAGCAGGACCAGCAGCAATAGAAGCCCACTCGCTCGACGCGCCATTCCAACCCTCTCGTTCCCTGTAACCTATCCATTATACTAGCAAATCCGTGGATCGCCGGTAAACCGGTTTACTAAAATGAAGTCGCCCCATTTACAGCCAGGGCTGCAGGATGATTTTGGCGCACTCGTGCGCGGCCGAAAGCTCCATGGCCTGCTGCGCCTGACTCATGGGAATCACGTGGCTGATGAGGCGGTCGACCTGGGGCACCCGCTGGATCACCTGCATCACCTTCGGGTAGAGAGCCAGGTTATAGTGCCAGGAGCCGATCAGGGTCAGGCCCTTGCGGATCAGATCGGGGCTGACGCGGATGGGCAGGTCTCTCTCGTAGTTCTCGCCGACGAAGGCGACGCGGCCCTTGCGGCGCGCGGCGTCGATGCAGAGCCGCTGGGCCTCCACCACGCCGGAGCAGTCCAGCGCTTTGTCCACGCCGCGCCCCTCGGTCAGGTCCTTGATCTGCGCGACGGCGCCCGCCGGATCGCGCGGATCGACGACCGCCGCAGCGCCCAGCTCTTTCGCCAACTGCGCGCGGTAGGGCAGGAATTCGGCCACGATCACTCGCGCGCCCCGATAGACCGCGTTGACGATGGCGCCCAGCCCGACCGGCCCGGCGCCCGTGATGAGCACTGTGTCGAACGCGTCTACGCGCATCAGGTCGAACGCGCCGAACGAGGGCCCTAAGGCACAGCAGGCCAGGGACGCCTTCTCGTAGGAGACGCCTTCGGGAATGGGCAGCAGCAGCCATGACTGCTTGAGCAGATACTGGGCCATCGTCGCCGTGCCTTCCGGCGAGCCGTGGATGCCGGAGAAGTCCGGCGCGTGCTCGCAGTGGATATAGTCCCCGGCCAGGCACAGCGGGCACTCGCCGCAGGCGCTCAGCGGCATCGCCACCACCCGATCTCCTACCTGGACCCGACCCGGCCCGGCGACCTCGACCACCTCGCCCGCCGCCTCGTGGCCCAGGTACTCGTTCTTCTGGCCCGAAAGAAACATCTTGTATTCCGTACACATCGGAGCCGCGTGGATCTTCATGAGGACCCAATCGTCTTTCGGACGCGGGGTCGGCACTTCCACGACTTCGGCCTCCCGATCGCCGGCGATGACTACTTTACGCATTTTCCCTCTTTCTTCGTTTTCTGCTCCGATTTCCCCCTCGGAACGCTAAAGCCTGGATTCTTTCGCTGCTCCCTTCCCGCTTTCCTTCTTGACTACCGCTGTGGTCGCGGGACAGTAATTTCTGTCCGAAGGGTTGATTTTCTTTGAAGAACATCTACTCGTCCGCACGCTGGCCCTGAGAAGCAATTGTCTCTGCAATGACAGAGATTACGGGGTCGTCACAATACTTCTGCCATTTTGCGACTCGACGCGGACGACGTAATCGGTATCTTTCTCAAACGTATCGTCGTGACTGATGACGAAGAGTTGATGGAAGAAGCGAAGGCCCATTAGTTGTTGCACCAGATACTCACGTCGTGTCTCGTCCAGATGGATGGTCGGCTCATCGAAGAACACCAGCCGTATCTCTCCCATATGCTGCATCAGTGCCAAGCGTATCGCGAGCACTGCCGCAACGCGCTCAGAACCAGCGGCGGGGGCCAGACCACGCTCTCGCCCGTCTTTCATCAATACTATCTCGTAGTCTGACTCCCAGCGCAACCCCAAAGTTGGATCGCCAATAAACCCCCGGAAGAGAATCTGCGCATCATCGGAGATGCGTTGCACCAGCAATTCGTTGACATGCGGCCCGGCATCACGAATCGCTTTGCGGATAAATTCAAGATGCTTCTGAACGGCGAGCAGGCGCTCATATACAGCACGAACTGCGTTTAGTTCCTCTTGTTTGTGCCGTAGCAAATTGACTCGAGCGTCCATTCCCTCCTTCTGCCTCTGTTTCTCCTCCCGAGCCGCCGTTTTCGCGGCTTGCGTGGTCTTCGCCGTATCCAATTCAGCGAGAAGTCTTGTATGGGCTTCCGCATCGTAACCCCGAGTAACATCCGCATGTTGCGCTTCTCGTGCCACGGACATTCTGTTGATACAGTTCAGGCTTGCTTCCAGTCTTCCAACCGCATCGCGGTAGGTTGCCACCTGCGCGGCTGTCGCTTCATCGATCAGCCAGGCGTTGTGCGCGGCAGTGTTCTTTCTGCGTACTTCCTCCCAGCGCTCAATATCGCTTTCTACATCTTTGAGTGGTTCCAACTTCGCGTCGTAGTCCCTTATTTTCGTATCTAATGAGGCGAGAGCGCCCGCTTTCGAATTCATCTGCCGTTCGACCTCCGGCCGGCTCTCAACATCATGTTGGGCGACGGCTAGGAGGGTGCGCGGGTCATTGGGCGCTTCACCAAGCGCCGCTAATTCTCTCTGGCGTGCTGTCAATGCGGACTGAGCTCCGCTGACGGCCTCCTCCAGTTCTAGCAGGCGCGCATCGAAGAACTGGGTCAGCGTTCGGCCTGATCCGTCCAAGTTACGGCAGGTCTCCTTAAGAAATGGACACAGGCCGTCTCCACTAAGCTTCCGCCCACCCTTTGCCACCCGCAGGTCGGCCTGCAGCTCGTTTAGCTGCTCCTCAGCATGCCGAACGACCTGCTCGCGCTGTTGCTGCTCCTGAACACGCAAAGTCAGGCGCACAGCCTCCGCTTCAGTGCTCTCGATATCCGTCAGACGGCTGCGTAACCCATTAATCTCCGCCTCCATTCGAATCCTTATGACCTGGAACTCGTCTCTTTGCTTCACGAGGGCATATTTCTCTGCTCGCAGGTGCCGGAGGTGTGTCAGTTCGGATTCCGCCGCTTCGTAGGCGCGGTGACCTGGCGCATTCTCCACCAGGCGCATCTCTGCCTTTTCGGCCATTATAAGGTTGTGGCGCGCATTGGCAAGGCCATTATTCCGAACCGCCAGCCATCGTTTCAGACGTCCGATCTTCTTATCCAAAATATCCAACTGCGCCTTGATCGCTTCATAGCCCTGACTCTGTGCTCTCAGATCCGCAACTTGTGATTCAAGCGCCTGAATCTCCTCTTCCAAAGTCCCAATTTCTGTCATAAGCGCTTCGCACTGCTTCTCAACCTCCGGTAATTCGACCGTCTCACCCTCCAGACGTGTGACGCTGGCACGGGCATCGGAGATTTGGTCTTTCAGATGGTTGACCGCCTTAAGGAGGTTCTCGAAGGCGGTTCGGTACTCTTCGATCCGCAGCAGCGCGTTGAAACGTTGGGCGCGCCCAGCGCGTTCCGTAAATGCAGAGGTCATTTCACCCTGCGGCGTTCCAACCACATACTCGAACAGATCATGCAGAGAGACATCCGTGCGCAAGCCCAAATGATCGCAGAGCCACGGCTTGACGTCCGCCTCGCCCGAAACAAGGGTCTGGCCCAGTTCTGGATCCGACACCGACCATTCGATCGTCGCCCCGCTGCTCCGGAGTCTGCGCGTGACCTGATACTCCCGCTCATCGAGAGAAGAGACAAGCGTCACGCGAATCGCCGCCTCTCTCTCCCCTGCGCGGATGTAGTCTTTTACGCGGCTGCCGCAGTAGTCAAAGAGCGCCAACCCCACCGCCTGTACCAACGACGTCTTGCCCGCCCAATTCGGTCCACTGATTGCGTTCGTCCCCGTTTTGAACTCCACAACACTATGCACGTGCGACTTGAAATTGTCTACCTCGACTTTACAAATGTGCATTTTCAGTCTCCTTCTGCGTGTCTGGAAGCGCGTTAAGTTCTTCGGCGATCTGTGTGATCTCGTCAATGAGCGCCTGCGGGTCGTAATCGAGTTGCTGTACCGTCTCTTTGACGTGAATAGCAAGCCCGGCCCATTCATTGGCGTACTCTCGATAATCGGCTTCGCTTGCGAAGATACCGGTCAGTACCTGCTTTTCAACCACTTCGCGCGAATGCTCCGCACCGTGGCCGTTCGCCTGCTCGTGTTCTGGGCATCCCATGATCTTGATTTCGACATGCAGCGAATCGCAGACTTGTTGAACCTTCTCTTGCAGTATGTCCCGGTCGAGACGCGATGGCTCGAAGCGAAGAATGCCAGTCAATCTCAATTCGACGATAGGTAGGTCATCGGTCGGAGTGATCTTCTCACGAAGGAAGGTGGGAAGAGCGACCGCCAGCGCGTCAGGCGAGGCGATATCCTCCATCGAAAACGAGAGCCGGAGGAAGTGCCGCCGCCAGTTGGAAATCAACTCGGCTCGGTGCTTCTCCTCAGTCTCCGTGTCCACCTCCACGTAAAAGAAGCCGCTCTGCTGGTCGGCCTCATCGCTACGACAGGTTTCCAGCGCGCCGGGATTGAACAGCCAGCCATCGCGCTTAAAACTGATATGAGCGTGGCCCAGCGCGAGATAGTCCACATGCGGACGCAGGCGATCCAGGTCTTCCCCTGTCAGGCCACCGGAGAGACGCGGAACAATATCCTCCACGCCCGCGTGACAGACATAGATCAGGTATTGCGCTGCGCCTCGGCCTTCTAACCGCAGGTGCGAGGTCATCTCCTCAATGGCCCGGCCCGCCGATGCGCCGAGATAGGGTTGCCCGATGATTCGCGCGCCGCCGACGTCCACATAACTGCCGCCCTCGCCTGGCTTCCAGGGGCGATAATGGCAGCCCGGTTGTCCGGGCACGCATGGATTGAGCAGCTTCAGATAGCCCTCGGCATCCAGGAACTCCATCCAGGAGAACCCTTCACGGTACAGCGCGCGGTCGTGATTGCCTTCTACGGCGAGAGCTGGTATATTCGCCGCCCGTAACCGCCGTAACCCCTCAATGGCCTGTAGCAGTGCTCGCGGCTCAACTCTGCGTTGCTCAAACAAGTCACCTGCAATCACGACGAGCGCGACTTCACGGGTGATGGCGTGGTCAATGGCGTCCAGCCAAGCCCGCCCGAAGTCGTCAAATCGCTCGGGCAGGCCGTACTGCTGGTTGCCGAGATGAACATCGGCGATATGGGCAAAGCGAATCCGCATGGGCAGCCTCCCCTTTACTCTTCTTCCGTCATCCGCAGGCGGCACGGCGTCGGATCCATGGCCACTAGCAGCGGGCGGGCCATACTTGTCATGGAGACAATGGCCTGGCCGGGCGCGAGGTTGGGCAGGCGTAGCCAGAGACTCTCGTCTATACCGCCAATGGATTTGCGGAGCATGGCGATGACGCCACTGTCAGCGATCTTGTGCAAGATGAAGTTGTTGACAAGGCCAAGAACCTCATCCGGCAGATGTTGAGGAAGTTGTGTCACGAAGACGAGTCCTAACCAGCGCTTGCGGCCACGGCGCGCGATGCGGGCGACCTGCTGAAATAGTGCCGGCATCTGTCGAATGCGTTCACGAGAGAGGAACTCGTGCGCCTCCTCAATGACGACCATTGTGCGCCGCAACGCCTCTTGCTTCTTCTCGACACGCTCGAAGTTGAGGTTCTGCCGCTCCAAAACGCCGCGCAGCAGTTCCGCAATCACGAGATTGTTGACCTGCGGCGAATCGGTGCCGGAGAGATCAATGATGGAGACCTGCCCCGGTGTCGTCAGCGCAGAAGGATCGAGCGGTGTGACACCGCTCCGTGTGCTGTCGAATATCTTGAGGTTAAGCAAGCCCCGCAACCGTCCCTGAACGTTGAGCCAGGAGGTCCAGTGTTTTGGCATGTCAGAATACTGATCCAGGATACTCAGTATCCTGTCACGTTGAGCCGAAAAGTCGCTCGATGAGAAGGCGACAGAATCACGCTGATGGTTCACGATCTGTGCGCATGCCCGGACGATGTCGTAGATATGTTCCAATTTCATGCCGGGGTAGCCGACCTCCAGTTCGTCGAGTTCAAGCAGTTTGGCTGCCTGCTCCTCGTTGGTCGGATAGATCTTTAGATCGGCAAGCACTCGCCGCGCAATGTCATAAGCGTAGTGAAAACGCTGTTCCTGGGCCTCATTCATCTCCAGAATTTCCGCCACCAGATAGGGCGACAGATTAGAGAAACGCAGGCAAAACTCGTACCGGCGTGGATGGCCGGGATTGGCTGTGCCCTTGCCGACCAGATGATAGATGACGGTACTTTGGACGCCCGCCGGTTTCAGGCCGCGCCGCGCCAGAAGTCGCTGCATCTTCTCTTTGTCGGTCGGATCGTTCATCACGGTGTACTCGCCCTCCGTGTCAATGAGGACGGTTGCTAGATTCGCTTTCTGGAAGTTATTCACTAGGCCGGAGACGGTCGTCGTCTTGCCTCCGCCTGTCGTACCCAGGATCGCCATGTGCCGCGCCAGAACACCCCGTTTATCAGCGGGTATGGCGACCGGTAAGTTCTCATGCCCAACGGCGTAGCCGAGCGGAATCGCCGGACCGTCCGGCGCGATCTGCAAGACCTGCGCTGTCTCCGGCTCACTGAGCGGGAAGACAGGGCTATTCGGCAGAGGGCGGAAACGTGGTGGCATCATTCCATCCTCCGTCTGCTCGCCCAGAATGGCAATCTGTACGCGCCCGTGATAGTTCGGCATGAAGATGCTTCCCTGTACGGTCACAGTGATAACGATTGGCGAATCGGCGCGCAGACCGTCTGGCTCGGCGAATGGGCCTTCGACGATGACACCGAGATAGCGCCTGCCGTCCGTACTCTCAATGCGGACGAGCGACTGAGTGGGCAGCCGCTCGATATTGCCGGAAGGTAGGACAAGGGTGACGGTATTGTCCTTGCTCTGCGGCGTGTCGAACATGGTGCGCGCCACCGAATCACGATAGATTTCCGGTTCCTCGAATTCGCCACCCGCCTCTTCCGCTACGCTTTCAAAGCGGGCGAAGATGTCGGTGGGAACGCTATCGAGATCGATTTCCGGCTCTTTGGATGTGTCCCCATTCGAATTGGAGGGACGTACCACAGGCCGGGCGGACTTGAACAGAGATCGGTTGGGCTGCTGTTCCAGAGCCTGATCGTTCGGTTCGTTGGTTTTGTCTTCCACCGTATAATGCTCCTAATCGCGTGTCTGACGCTCACCCAGGAAGCGAAACGGCGCGCCGGCGCGGGCGTAGGCACTCTGGATGGCGTCCTCGAAGATGTCGTTGCCGAAGGAGGCGCGGCATAGCCGATCAGCTAGATCAATCAAAAGTGGGAAGCCGCGATACTCTAGCAGGAGGCTGTCTGCCAGGGCGATCAAGGCCGCCTCGTGACTATGCTCGACATGGCTGTAGAAAAGATAGGGTGGCGCGGACACCGACACCCGATAGGCCCCAATGGCGATCTGCGGCCCGATCTCCTCACAAAACCTAAGGGCGCGTTTGCCGTCGTCGGGATTGTATTTACCGCCTTCGACGATGTTGGTCATCTGCGTTTGGGCGGTCGTGATGATGGCGTACTCGCCGCTCCGGAGCGCGTAGCCGAGGGTGAGCAGCCGCTTGTCCGCCGCCTCTGACGGCACGAAGACGAATCGTTTATGCCCGGCGATCAGATCACGCAACATAGAGAGACTGCTCCGCAGCAGTTCCATGCTTCCCGAACCGGTCAGCAGTTCGAAAGGAGCCGGATGCCCATGTCCCATCCGCCACGGCGCGTCCGATTTGTAGGCCAGCGCCGCGCGCTCCGCATAGGCTAGAATGCCGCGCCGGGCCAGGACGGAGATGCCCTGCGCCCGTTCGGCATCGTCTTGACTTCGGGCCTTCCGCCGGTCGAGCAGGGCCATTAGATCGTTCATCAAGTCGCCGCTGCGGATGCGTAGGTCGCGCTGGTAGATCCGGTGCGCGTACGATTGCACGCAGCCCTGGTAGGAGGCTAGGCAGACGCCAATCTGCGTGATGGTAATGGGCAGAGTTTCGAACGGCTTGCACGTTCCGTCGCATACCTCGACCGCACCATTGAAGAGTACCTGCCGCCAGACGCGCTGCAGGTCTTCCTTAGAGACACGGTAGAGACCGGCGCTAGGCGGTGCGCCGGGGCGTGTGGGATCGCTCAGAACAGCCGCAACCTGCCGACGTGCCTCCCGGCTCAATTCATCTTCATCCTGAACAGCTTTTTCTATCTCGTCTTCGATGCGGCGGCACAGGTCCGCTAGGTTCGGATCCTGCTCCCAGGTATCCAGGTTCAGCACTGACTCCAGCGATTCGCCGCAGGTATCCTGAAATGTGCTGGCGTCGAGAATTGATTCGTCGCTATCGCCATTCATGGGATCTCAAAACCTCCTTCGACTCCCTTTCCGAACAAAGAAAAAAAGTGCGACATGGCTTTTCAGGAAAGACCCAGCCAGTCGCGGCTGGAGGGACGATGCAGCCGCTGCCACAGCCAGCGGGTGTAGTCCTGGGCGATGACAGATGGCAGGCCGAAGACGTTCTGTAGAACCGTCTCGACATCCTGCTCGAACGCGAGACGCTCGGTCTCTTTAGGGACAATGGACAGATGGGCGCGGACGGCCTCGAAGGGGGCGAGGAGATGAATAGCGAGGATATCGGCGCGATTTTCGGCATTCCAGATAGGACCGCGCACGATGCGTCCATCTGCCTCCCGCTCCATCAGATTGATAAACAGACCCAGGGGAACGTCGGCCAGAAGTGCATGGAGGCGCTCCGTTGTGGTAGGGGGGCGATCACCATCTAGAACAGGACGAATGGTCGGGCCGAACGCATGCAGCGCGGCCTCGCGCTGGAAAAGGTAGTCGAGGAGAAAATGGGCGATTTCGTGCGCAAGGGTAAATCGCCGCTCATCAGAGGGATCATCAGCGTCCAGAAAGACCACGCCTATCCCACGCAGGGCGACCACACACCCGCACAAAGCCCGATTCTGGCAAAGCAGGTGGCACACTCCACGCCGCTGTACGATCCAGTCTTCGGCTGCCCGTACGGTCAGTTTAGGTAACCGGATCACGTCTAGGGGCAGGGCGAACGAGACAAGGCTCTCCATGTTGCGCGGGAATGATGGCACGCCTCCTGCAGCCCGCCATAGACGCTCCGCTGCTTCCTCCATCCACGTTTCGCTCATGCCGAAGGTTCCCCGCCCTTTGCACCGCTCTTTTCAGCGTTTTCTTCCTCTGTGTCCTTCGCTTCCTCTGCGTCGCGCGCGGCCAGAAGAAGGGCTTGCTCCTCCGGCGCGGCATGCGGCCTGCGGGCCTCTTCCAAGAAGTCAACACGTCGCAGTAGCCCGGCCAACCGGTCGGCGTGCAGTCCGAAGTGGGCCGCGATCTGCGTCACGTCTGCATGAAACTCCTCTTGGCCAAGCGTACCTGGACGTCGGCAGAGTGCGAGGCGCGGTAAATCGTCAGGCGTGCAGGCCAGGAAAGCAGCGAGCAAGGTATCATCTATCTGCTCCGCTTCTCTATAGGCTGCCAACGCTGAAGCTAGATAAAAGGGGTCGTGTTCGGCACGGAGAGCAGTGCGCTGCAGTAACGCCTTATGCGATGGCTTGTTATCATTGCGCATCGAACTTCACTCCCAGACGGCGCCACCGGGCGCGCCATTTGTCTTTCTCCTGCTTGACGCGGCGGCGCTGCTCGTCGACTGGCATATTCGTAATGCCTAATGCCTTTGCATAGGCCTCCGTCTTGCGCTCGCCCGCCAGTTGCAACTCCGCCACTGCCAGATCGGTCGCATTAGAAATAATGACCTCCACCTCCGCACGCACCTCATGAATCTCCACGCCATCGGGCAGATAGTCAGGTACTTCCTGACGGATCATCATCTCTTCTAATTCTCCTTTCCGATCCGGCTCTGATTCTGCGACATCCCGATCCAGTGAGACCAGCCGCAACTTTCTCTCCTGCCGCTTTGCGCTGTCTAAGGCGTTCTTGATGTCTCCTAGGGCGTCCATGTACAGGTAGGTCCAAAGAGAGCTGCGCGCAGGATTGTACTTCTCAGGTTCCTTCGGAAAACGGAGCAAGGTATTCTCAACAATGTCGTCTACTAGCGTCAGATCAGGGATGTCGGGAAAGTGAGAATGCAGAGCATCCAGTAGCGGCCCGAGGTAGGCGTCGGCCAAATCAGAAGGAGCGTCTGCTTCGCGTGCCAGAAGCCGCAAATAGAGGCGCGCTTCTGTTTCGCGTGCAGGGCGGTTGCGAGGCAGCATGTCTATATTCCCCTATGGCGCGGCCTCTTTTCGCAGAACAAGAACATACTCCATCTTCATACGGCCCGCCAGTTGCTGACCGGCATTCATATAAGGCAGTATCCTCCGCCGGTCGTCCAAAGTGCGTTGGATTGTTTCGACAGCACGCATACGGTAGCCGGCTTCCGCGTTTTCGGCAATCGAGGCGAATGCTTCGTGCCATGGGATAGGAATACGGCGGATATTGGAGGGGCAGACAACAAGTACAGCATGGCCACCAGGGCAAAGAATGCGTCCTACTTCAGCGAGGATGCGTGCCATATCCGCAAAGTAGAGGGCAACGAGATGCCCACGCATTGGATCAACCGCCCTCACACGCTCAGAGACGCAGTCGGCTTCGGCTACTCCGGTCGGCAATGCCTTACGTCCTTTGATGCCGCGTTCACTGCCGATATAGTCCCGCCCGCGCTGTACATAGGCGTCCAATTCGACGCCTAATTCCTCCGCCAGCCAGACGATTCCGAATTTATGTGCACGTGTATAATCGAGCGCGTTGCAGTAGGGTGGCGAGGTAACGACTAAATTAACACTTTCGGCGTCGAGTGGAATATTCCTGCTATCCGCACAGGATACTGCTGGTGATGGGTTGTCGCTAGAACCCACCCTGCGGCTCATGAGGTCACCTATTTGTCGTTCCGCCTGGACCAGCCGGCGCCGAAAGCGTTCCAGAGTGTCGGGCGGCGTTGTATGTGCGTGAAAATGATGCCGTGAATGGACAAGGTCGCGCGCGTTGGCCACGCTGGTCCTGGCAACGATAAGCGAGGAGAAGAGAGCTTGCCAAAGAGTCCGAACAGCAGACGGCGCATCTACGCGTTTCATAGCGACTTTCAATAAGGATAGTGCGGCCTGCACCTGTGGCATAAACCAGTAATCCAGTCTAGGAAGGTTGGGCTGCTGGAACTCTGCCAACCACTCTTCAGGGATCGTGCCTGCAGCAAGACCTTCGACCTGACTCTCGCGAAGCCCGGCGATGACAGTCAGCAACTTTGCGTTATACCAGCATAGTAGATTCACATCGATTGGCGTTGACTTGGCTCGGGCGATCAGGCATGCCAATGGATCAATGTCGAAACCGCAGGCCTTTCGGCCAAGCCGCCATGCTTCGATCAGAACTGTGCCACTACCAGCCATCGGGTCACAGATTATCTCTTGGGGATGACTAAATCTCTCGATCGCCCAAGCAGCCAACTGCGGAGGGAATTTAGCCGCAAAGGCATGCAAACCATGTGTTGCATATAATGTATCGGAGTTATGGAAGTCCAAGTCTAACGCCATTCCTGATTGATTGCCTCCATCCTACGGGTAGCTCATCCCATGCCAATGCATCTATTCATGGGCTTTACAACAAGGCATGTTCGCCTGGTTCTACATTCTTCAAACAGTTGCCTATTGATTGTTCGATAGCCCGCCTCATTTATCCTCCATCGGCAGATCGGCAGAGGTACCAGATAGGGAGGCTGTTCCCCCTCCCTGGTTCGTTCGCTTCGCTCACAGGGAGGGGGACAGGGGGTGGGCAGCGAAATCTAAGGCGCAAATCCAAGCTATTCAGAGAGGAAGCATGAAGAGACAGGTTCTTACCGAGGAGCAGATAGAGCAGTTTTTGACGCGCGGGCACGTGGTCCTGCACGACTGTTTTCCCCGCGAGATGGCGGAAGAGTGGGTCGCGCACGCCTGGAAGCGGCTGGGGTTGGACCCGAACGCCCCTACGACCTGGCAGAAGCCGCGCGTTCAGATGCCGAGCGTCCGCTTCGCGACCTGGAAGGAGTTGGCGCCGAAAGCGTGGGCGGCGGCGTGCGACCTGCTGGGCGGAGAGGAGAGGATCAAGGACCCCAGTTATATGAGCGACGGGTTCATCATCAACTTCTGCATCGGGGCCGACCGTCCCTGGCAGGATCCTTCGCCGCAGTCGCCCGGTTGGCACAAGGACGGCGACTTCTTCCGCCATTTCCTCGATAGCCCGGAGCAAGGACTGCTTACCCTCGTCTACTGGACCGACGTCGGGCCGCAGGGCGGCGGGACGCTGGCCGCCTGCGACTCGGTGCCGGTAGTGGCGCGGTATCTCCAGGCGCACCCAGAGGGGACGATATTGCGGGAGTTTAACTTCGGCTCACTCATTACGCAATGCCGGGACATCATCGAGTTCCGGGGGCAGACCGGAGATGTGGTGCTGCTGCACCCGTTCGTGCTGCACGCCTCCTCGCAGAACCTTTCCGGTAAGCCGCGCTTCCTGACCAATCCGCCCATCGCCCTCAAAGAGCCGATGAATTTCAACCGAAAGAATCCCGAGGAGTTCTCCCCGGTCGAGCTAGCGGTGCTGCGCGGCCTGGGGGTCAAGCGGCTAGATTTTCAACCGACCGGCCCGCGCGAGCGCGTCGCCACCGAGCGCGAGCGCCTTCAGAAGCAGATGCTGGAGGAAGAGGCGGCCCGCCTGGGTCCGCAAGCTTCACGAAGCTAAAACCCCATTACTTCCAAGGAGAGCACGCGCAAATGCATTTTCGACGACCGTTGCATCTCGCCAGCCTGCTGTTATGCGCGCTGGCAGCGCCCCCGGCCCATGCCGATAGTACCGGCCGGCAGATCGGCAATTTCCTCTCTGGGCCGGGTACCATCGCCTATGGCGTGATCGGCATCGGGCTGCCGCTGCTGACGGACCATCAGCAGGGCAAAAACCATACCCTCCGCGCCATCGATTCCCTGGGGGTCAGCCTGCTGCTCTCGGAAGGACTCAAAGATCTGATCAAGGAGAAGCGGCCCGATTCCAACGCGCACGACAGCTTCCCCAGCGGGCACGCCACGGGCGCATTTTCCATTGCGACCATGGAGAGCGCCTTCCATCCCAAAGACGCCATCTACTGGTATGCCGGGGCGACGGCGATCTCCGTATCCCGCTTTACCCTGCACCGGCATACGGTCGGCGACGTGCTCGCCGGGGCCGCGCTCGGCTATGGCGTCTCGCGCTGGGAGTTGTATCAGCACCACGGCCTGGTCCTGACGCCCTGGATTCAGCCCGAAAACCGCACCTTTGGCCTGCGCCTGAGCAAGCGGTTTTAACAAGAGTCTTAATAGCAGCTTATATTGCCATCCACTTTCCGAAACCAATTCGGGCGGCTAAAGCCGCAGCAACAAAGGCACAAAGTCCGCCTTCGCGGACTGCCACTGCAAGGCTTAACCTCTCCCTTCTAGTCGCTACTGGCTCAGGGATGAGGGAAAAGTCTATGGTGCCAGTCGCCGAAGGGCGACTTGGGGCATGGAGTAGGAGCCCCAGGGGCTGCGGCTTTAGCCGCCCGAAGAGAACTCGGCCAAAATGTCTTCCGGTAGCGGAGCATCGAAGTCAGCAGGCACCGTGAATTCTCCGGCACACAGGCCGCAGAGGTGTGGTTGGGCGGTAACAGGAGCCATAGGTTTGACTTCAGCAATGCGTTTATCCGCCTGGACGATAAGCTGGGTTTCGCCTTCGCTGACGCGCTTGAGGTAGCCGGGCAAATCGCGTTGCATGTCTTCGACCGTAACAGTAATCATACTCACAGTATGCCAGAACGGCTTTTTCAAAGTTAGCCTTTAAGGCCGGTGATGGCGATGCCCTGGATGAACTGCTTCTGGGTGAAGAAGAAGAGGATGACCATCGGGGCGATGACCATCGTCGAGGCGGCCATGAGCAGGTTCCAGTCCGTGCCCCCGTTCTGGCTCTGGTAGAACTGCAGTCCCAGCGAGAGCGTGAAGGTCTTCTGATCCAGCAGGTAGATTAAGGGGCCGAGAAAGTCGTTCCAGGTGCCCATAAAGGTGAAGAGGGCTACGACCGCCAGGGCCGGCTTGGCCAGCGGCAGGACGACCTGCCGGAAAATGCCCCATTCCGAGCAGCCGTCGATGCGGGCTGCCTCGGAAAGCTCGGTGGGGATCGTGCGGAAGAACTGGCGCAGCAGAAAGATAAAAAAGGCGCTGCCGAACCAGGCCGGAATCCAGAGCGGGCGGAACGTGCCGGTCCAGCCGAAGGCGCGGAAGAGCGTGTAGAGCGGCACCATCAGCACCGGGAACGGGACCATCATCGTCGCCAGCACGACCGCGAAGGCGAGATCACGGCCCGGCCAGCGCAGCCGCGCGAACGCGTAGGCGACCAGCGCGTTCGAGACGACCGTCCCGCTGACCGTCAGGATGCAGAGCAGGAGCGTATTGCGCCCGTAGATGAGGAAGGGGATGTAGCCCAGCGATTTGCTCTCGTACAGGAACGCGTCCTTGTAGTTGTGCCACTCCAGATGCGGCGGGATCCAGACCGGCGGCTGCTTCATGGTCAGATCCAGCGTCTTCAGGGAGGTCGAAAGCATCCATAAAAGCGGGACCAGGAAGACGATGGAGCAGGCGATCAGGACCAGGTGCAGCACTACCGGTGTGTACATGGAGGTCTTACCCCTGGGGTAATGCCTCTTAATCCTTTCGGCCTCACGGTCGAAGTAAGCTGCAATCAAAAGCCCACCGCTACCGATAAGAACCATAGGTATTGCACTGAGAAAAAGTGCAAGCACAACTGTAACAAGCATGGTGGCAAATGCGGATATGCTCGCACTTCGCATTTCAAAAATTTCCTTTTGATTTGCGTCTGATAGGTTGGCATTAGTGCGCTTGCCAAACTTCACCATGCGAACAAATGTTAGGATAAATCCGAATACTATCATTGCTTGAAATGCGGAAATTATCACCTCGACATTTAATGTATCCATTTAAGAACCTCCATAGTAGACGTGCCGCTCGGAAATCTTGAGGGCGGCCATCGTCAGAATGAGGATGATGACGAACAGGATCCAGCCCATCGCGCAGGCGTAACCCATCTTGTGATAGATAAAGGCGTTGTCGTAGAGATACATCGTATAGAAGTAGATCGAGCGGGCGGGCGAGCCGGCGGGCGAGATGACATAGGGCGCCGTGAACACCTGCAGCGTCCCGATGATACCCATGATCAGATTGAAGAGAATGACCGGCGAGAGCATCGGCAGGGTCACGTGCCAGGTCTTGGCGAGCCATCCCGCGCCGTCCAGGTCGGCCGCCTCATAGAGCGGCTGCGGCACGTCCTGTAGGCCCGCTAGATAGATCACGACCGCGTTGCCGGCGCTCCAGATGCCCAGCAGCGCCAGCATCGGCTTGGACCAGTGCGGATCGCCCAGCCAGTTGGGCGGATTGGGGACGTGGAGGGCACGTAAGACCTCGTTCAGCACGCCGTGGTCGCCGTTGAACACCCACATCCAGACCACCGCCAGCGCCACGCCCGGCAGAAGGGAGGGCAGGAAAAAGATGGTTCGATAGAGGGCCATGCCGCGCACCTTCGTGTTCAGCAGCAGCGCCAGCGACAGCGTGACCAGGAACCCGAACGGGATCGCCATGAGCGCGTACCAGAACGTGTTCTGCAGCGTGGTCCAGAAGACTTCGTCGTGCCACAGGTCGGTGTAGTTGTCCATGCCGATCCAGACGGGCGCGCGAAGTACCGAGTAGTCGCAAAAGCTGTAGTAGACCGACGCCAGCAGCGGATAGAGCATGAAGATGAGAAATCCGATAATCCACGGCGAGGCAAACAGGAGGGCCGTTACGATTTCGCGGCGGCGCACGGTCATTGTGCCTCTCTCACGGCGGCGCATTATCGTTATCATTCGGCTTCTCCTCGCAGGCGCAGGTGGCGCTGATACTCATCCCATTTCGCCTGCATGCGCGCCTGCACGTCATCCAGCGCCTGCTGAGGCGTCTTCTGCATCAGGCTGATCTCGTCGAAGACGTTGTTCAATTCAGAGCCGTATTCCGGCCAGATCCCGATCTTGGGCGGCGAGATAGCGTTCTTGCTGTAGGGCAGCGAGGCGAAGAGCTTGATGTAGGGGTTCGGGTGGTGCGCCCAGAACTCCGGGCTGACCTTGCGCAGCGGCGTGTGCTTGCGCTGGCCCAGACACAGCATCTCCATACCCTTCTGCGACTCCACGAAGGCGATAAAGTTGAACGCCTCGTTGGGATGCTTTGCGCCTTTCGGAATGACCAGGATATCCTCATCCACGAAAGTCGAGTTCGCCAGGTCGGGCCGGTCGGTGGGATACGGGAACGGCACGGCGCCCCATTTCAGGGTTGGCGCGAACTTCTGGATAAAGTTGGACATCCAGACGCCCTGCAGCTCCATGGCGACCTTGCCGGAAAGGAAGGCGTTCTGTGGCGAGGAGAAGTTGCCGAAGCCGCTGTGGAAGGTCTGCAGCTCGGTCACGCCGTACTTCTTCGCATAGGACTGAATCCAGTTAAACGCGCGCACGTTGTTGGGATCGTTGGCGGTGATCTTGTCTTTGCCGTTCCAGAGCTTGCCGCCGAAGATATAGCCCCAGCCCCAGTTCCACCAGCCCGGCTCGGAGGGCATGAAGCCGGACTGGAGGATATGTCCCTGCGCGTCCGTCTTCGTGAGCTTGGCCGCGTCCGCATCCAGTTGCTCGATGGTTTTCGGAGGATCGTTCGGGTCGATTCCGGCCTGCTGCATCATGGTCTTGTCGTAGTGCAGAGCCGTGGAGGCCGGCGTGGTGGGCAGGGCATAGATGTGATGGTGGTAATAGCCGATATTCCAGTAGGCGGGGATATACTGCGATTCATCGATGCCGTACTGGCGGCAGTAGTCGTCGAGGGGGATCACGGCGTGGTCGTCGGCGTATTGGGCCACGTTAGGGCCATACAGCCCGGCCACGTCCGGTGGGTTGCCGCCTGCGGTAGCCATGAGGGTCTTGTTCTCGATGCTGCTGACCATAAGCAGATCGACGTGAATCTTGTTCTGCGAGCGGTTATAGTAGTTGACGACATCGCGCATGGCGTCCGCCTCGAAGCCGGTCCACTTCTCCCAATAGGTGATGTGGACCGGGCCGGGCTGCGGATGCGGCGTGGTGATGTCCTCGCTGTACCAGATCGCCCCGATGACGATCAGGATCAGCAGCGGTGTTATAAGTGTTCCGAAGCGCATCGTTTTCCTTTACCTGATCCCCGGTCTTACCAGACCTCACCCCCATCTCATCACGCTCCGTATCGGCCCTGCCTCTCCTTCGTAAGCAGAGGGGGAACTCTGTTGCTCTCTTGTACCTCCGCTTGCAGGCAAGAGAAGCCGTAAGCAGAGGGACCAGAGAGTAATCTCGTCCCCCCTCCCCTATTATTGGGGGAGGGGTCGGGGGTGGGGGCCTGGAGGGCTATTTCGATAGCGGCGGCTAATTTTCCTGTTTCGAGGCGGCGAAGGCGATGTCGCCCTTGCGCATCCGGCGCACGCCCCAGACGGCGGTCAGGAATCCGAGGAGGGCAAACAGGAGGCAGACAAAGCCGGTGACAAGCCAGAAGAGGCCGCTCTGCCCGGCCGCAAGCGTGGTGCCATTTCTGGCTAAATGGCGCAGGTAGCGAGAGGAATGAAACCCGATCTGCGCGATAGCCTGCAGCACCACCCACCCCAGCAGCCCCATGCTCGCGGGCGAGATCGCCCTGGGAAACAGGCTGGCGATCGCCAGCATGACCGTGCCGATCGAGACGGCCAGGCTCAGCGCCATCAGAACCATCTCGATCCAGGCGATCAGGCTGATCGCTCCTAGAGCCGGCAGGAGGAACAGCGAGAGGAGGAGCGTCCAGGCGCCCAGCGTCAGAAGCGCCGGACTGGCGGCCAGAAGCATCCCCGCCATCTTGCCCAGCACGATCGCGCGGGAGCGCATCGGCGAGAGCAGCACGAAGCCGAGCGTCGCCTTCTCCCGCTCCGCCGCAAAAGCTAGCAGCAGGCTAAATCCGGCCCCGGCCGCCACGAACAGCAGCGCCAGGTAGAAGCAGGCAAGCACGCTGGCCGCCGGGCCGGCAGCCGTGGCGGCAGCATCGCCATAGAGGAAAGCGGCCACCCCGCCGCCGAAGGCGTCCGCGATGGCGGGCAGCCCCACGCCCAGTATCCCCGAAACGACAAGATAGATCAGAAACGTCCGCCGCAGCGAGCTAAGATGCAGCCTGCCGCGCAGGCGGACCCGCAGCTCTTTCGTGGTCAGCGCGTTGTCTCCGAACCGCTGCGTGGCGGCGATGAAGCGCAGCGTCAGAGGCGATTCGGACCGGACGGCGGTCGCCGTTTTAGTAAGCGGGGGATCCCCAAAGACTTCGGAGCCGACTTTCGTCGGATCGAGCGCCAGCGCCCCTTCGGGCACGCTGGCGGGACTGCGCGCAGTCCGCGGCAGGGCGCAGAGCGCCAGAAACGCGCCCGCCAGCCCACAGTCCACCGGCCACATCCACCAGAGAAAGCTCGGGCGCAGCGCCCATAGGCGCAGTACGAGGGGATAACGGCTCAGGTGCAGCAGGCCCAGAGTCGGGCTGAGCAGCATGACCCGATAGCTTTCCGGCGGACCGAAGACCAGCAGCCCGATCAGGACAAGGGGCCAGAGGAGGGTCAGCAAGCCCAACAAGCGGCTGGCGCCGAAATTGAGCAGAGCGCCCGCCAGCGCGATTACCAGCATCTCGCCCGCCATCACGACCAGCGGGCGGGAAAACGGTGGGGTCCTCGAAAGCGCGCAGCAGGCCAGGTAGAAGGCCAGGGCGGACAGGAACGGCGCGCAAAAGAACACTGCCGCCGAGCGCAGCGTGACGGAGCGGACGGCAGCCGCCGTGACGGGCGAGCGGCTTTCCCGCAGCCAGCCGCCCAACTGGCCCGCCCGCACCATCCCGCGCCAGGCCGCCACGAACAGCAGCGCGTACAAAAAGCCCGCCAGCCCCGGCGAGGCAAGGTCCGTCGAAGCGGCCAGCAGCGCCAGCGCCCCATCTCGAATCGCCCAATGCCAGAGATAGCCCGTCGCGATCAGCGCCCCGGCGATCCGCAGCGCGCCCTCCAGCCGGCGGCGCGGCAGATAGGTCGGCAGCAGCGCCAGATCCCGGTACGTGCCCACGCTCAGATATTCGCTGGTCCGCACCACCTGCACGTAGCGGCCCAGCGCGAAGAGAAACAGCGCGAACGGCAGCGGCGGCACGGGCCAGCCGAACCATTCGAAGGGGGTGATCAGCGCGCGGGCCATCAGGAGCGGCCAGGACAGGAGCGAGGAAGGCAGCAATACGATGATGGAGTCGGGCATGTAGCGGTGCAGATCGCCGAGCATCCCCCCTACCCCACGCCGGGACACCAGCGCGGAGAAGAGCGCGAACATCGGCAGCAGAAAGCCCAGCGCCAGCCATCCGCCCGGTGAAGAGCCGCTCGATCCCGTCGCTCCGGTCGTCTGGCCCTGCATACCGGCGGTTTTCGCGCTGGCCTCGGGGGCCGCTGCCGGCGTGCCCGTAGCTGTCAGGGCCGGGCTTCGCCAGACGGGAAACGAGACCGCCGTCATCGCGAAGACCAGATAGAGCATCATGAGGTCGGCCCAGGAGATACCGTCCAGCCCGACACAGAGGACGTAGGCCGGCAGCAGGACCAGCGCGATGCGCATCGCCGCCCGCCAGGGATAGACCGCCGTCTGTACGATCGTCTGAAACGGGGACTGCGGCAGCAGGAGCAGGCTGGGAAGCGTGTTGCGGGCGGCCTCCTGGGTCAGCAGGTTGGTCGTGTGCTTCTGCGCCGCCCCGGCGATAAGCCAGATATGGATGCCGCTCACCAGGATACACAGAACCGCGCCGAGGTCTCCGCCCAGATACCAGGGGATGCCGTAGCCTTCCCGGTAGAGCCATCGCAGGCCCCAGAGCGCCGGCCCGCCGAGGACCAACAGGGCGCCGCACATCCAGGCCAGCGACTTGACAGGCTGCTTGCGCCGGAGGTCCCGACGCGCCTCACGCGTGGCAAAGGGATTATCCTGCCACGCCTGCGGATCGGTCAGCGCCTCCCGATGTTGCGACGACAAGAATAGTTTTGGGATGAATGGAGGCAATGTTTTCGTTTATTTTGCCCACCCTGGATTCCATTAACGTCGGCTGCCACCGGCCGCCTGCCGCAGGGCCTTCAAGGTAGCTTCCAACTGCCTGGTAGCGGCGCCATAGCCGGCAAAGTCGCCCGCTTTGAGCCGCTGCTGCGCCTGATCGTACTGCGCGGTCGCCTGGTCGATCAGGGAGCGCACGTCCGGCGGCACGCGGGAAGGCGTCACGGCGGTCGAAGGCGGCGAGCCGGGCGGCGTCGGCGCCGTCGTGGAAGGCGTTGAGGGCGCGCTATAGCCGGCAAACAGCTCCGAGAGCGCCTCGTCCAGCGTATTGCCCATCGCCACGTGCGCCTCGCGCATCCCGTAGGCGACCACCACCTTCTGCAACTGCGGCAGCTTGTTGCCCGAAGAGGTCGATTCGATGTAGAGCGGGACGATGTAGAGGAGCGAATGCTCGATCGGGATGACCAGCAGGTTGCCAAAAGTGGCCGTCGAGCCGCCGGAGCGCCACAGCGATAACTGCGGCGAGATGGTCGGATCGCTGTTGATGAGCGCCACGATCTGGGACGGGCCGTTGACCGACACGCTCTGCGGGAAGCGGTAGAGGACGAGCTGGCCGTAATGGTCGCCGTCGCAGCGGGCGCACATCCAGCCCAGAATGTTCTTGTCCTCGCGCCGGATCGGCGCCAGCGGGCTCATGAGCAGGAACTCTTCCTGTAGGTTGGCGCCGGGTCCGTCCGTGCCGGCGGGCAGGCGCATCACCACGTAATAGGGCTCCATCTGCGCGGGCGTACCGGGCGAATTCGGGTCGGCGTTAGGCTCGACCGGAATGGCCCAGGCGTCCTCTTTGAGATAGAAGACGCGCGGATCGTCCACGTGATAGGTCGCATAGACCGACCGCTGCAGGCGGAAAAGGTCTTCGGGATAGCGCAGGTGCCGGCGCAGCCCGGACGGCAGCGCGGAGAGCGGCTTGAGCAGGCCGGGGAAGATGCGCGCGTATGTCTGCGCGATCGGGTCCTGTGGATCGGCCAGATAGAGGTTGACCGTGCCATCGTAGGCGTCCACGGTCGCCTTGACGCTGTTGCGGATGTAGTTGGGAGCGATGTAGCCGCCCGGCCCAACCGGCATCTCCTTCGGCGTGGAATACGGGAACTGGTCGGAGAGCGTATAGCCATCCAGTATCCAGACCAGCCGCCCGCTATCGGGATCGGCCACCAGGTAGGGATCGTTATCCAACTGTAGGAAAGGCGCGACCGTCATGACGCGCTCGCGGATGTCCCGGCGAAACAGGACGCGCGTGTTGGCCGTGAAGTTGCGCGCCAGCAGCACGTTCGCGTCGCCCAGGCGCAGGCTGAACGCAAGCTTCGCCAACTCCGAGTTGCCGATATGGATGCCGCCCCGGCCCTGATAGGTCGTGTAGTGGTCCTGCAGGCTGTTGCTTCCGTTCGGGCCGCTGGTAGAGGGATAGTCGAACTCCTGCTGGGCGGTGTCCACGTAGACGGCGTCGCCGGTGAGCTGGCCGTAGTAGATGTCGGGCCGCGTGACCTTCAGCTCGGTCGCGTCCGGGGTAATGGTGACCGGGATGTCCTTGATGAAGTAATCCGGAGCGCCCTGGAGCACGCGGTTGACCGGGCTCATCACCAGGCCGTAGCCGTGCGTATAGCCGAGCTTCTGGTTCTGCCAGGTCTGGGCTTCGGCGGGCAGGCCGCTCGGGTCCATCTCGCGCGCCGCCAGCATCACCTGCCGGTAGCGTCCGCCGACGGTGTAGCGGTCGATGTCGATGTTGTAGGTCTGCGTCCCGTCGGGCAGGTCCTTCTCGAACTTGTAGTAAGTCTTGACCGTCTGGAGCTGCGCGTAGACCTTGCCCAGGAAGTTGTAGTCCCACAGGCGCACGTTATCGAGCGTGGCGCGGTTGGCCTGCAATCCGGCGGCCGTCAGGCTCTCGTCGGCGGGGAAGTTGGCGACGCTGCGCACGTTCTGCAGGCCGAAGCCGAGGCGGGTGAAGGCGATGTTGCGCGCGATGTAGTCCCGCTCCATCGTGAACTGGTTGGGCGTCACGGTGAGCGCCTGCCCGGCCGAAGGGACGATCCCGCCCAGGATGATGAGCGCGAACAGCCAGATCCCGATGCCAATCAGCGGCCAGCGATAGTACCGCCCGCGCCAGATGGAGACGATAGAGAGCACGGCGGTGAGCAGCAGCGCGAAGGTCTGCGCGTTGATGGCGAGCAGGCGATAGTGCAGGTCCGCATAGCCCGCGCCCGTGAAGACGCCGTTATCGCTGGTGAGCAGGTCGAAGGCGTCCAGGCGGGTCCCGAAAGCCACCACCAGCGCCAGCGCAGCCAGCAGGATGAGAATCTGCGCGCGCACGCCGCGGGCGATGTCGGGCAGCCGCTCCCACGACGGAATCGCGCGGTCCAGCACGTGGATGGCGGCGGTCACGATGGCGGTCAGGAGCAGCGTGCTCAGCAGGAAGCCCCACAGGAAGCGCAGGAACGCCATGCGGAAGACGTAGAAGCCGAGATCGTTGCCGAAGACGGGGTCGCTGCGGCCAAAGGACGTGGCGTGGAGAAACTCCAGTCCGTTGGCCCAGTAGTCGGCGGCGATGCGTCCCGCCCAGAGGCTCAGGAAGATCGCGACCGCCAGCAGCACCCAGCCGATGATGCGATGAACGGTCCGGCCCCACTGCGGCCCCAACTGCTCGATCAGGAAGCGCTCCGAGCGCGGCGGCGCCAGACGCCGCGCGATCCATACATTGAGGTAGAAGAGGACGAAGAATAGGAGGCCGAACAGGAAGAACATCGCCGTCTTGGCGAGGAGGGTGGTCGTGAAGACGTTGCGGTAGCCGACTTCTCCGAACCAGAGCCAGTCCGTATAGAGGGGGACGGCGTTGTGGGCGAAGAGGAATAAGAGAAACGCGACGACCAGCAGGACGTAGGGCCACCGCTTCGCCGGACGCCGCAGCGGCTCGCCGCCCGGCAAAATGATGTCCGGCTCATCCGGATACGACCGCATAGCGGAAAAGACACTCCTTCCCTGGACGCGGGAACCCCGATCGGTCCCCTATCCAATCGTAGTATAACATACCTACTCGACAGGCGTCAACGCAGCGCATTGCCTCAACAAGAACCTGACCCTGCCTGAGGCCGCGCCTCATGAAAGAATCGGACCTATATAACCCTGGTTACGCCCCGTTAGAGGCTGTCTCCAGCTATCAGGCTGACGTACATCTCGGGATTGAGGATAGCTTCATGTCTTCGAGTAGACATACATCCTTCTACTCGAAGCAAACCCCAAAAAGCTCAAAACACCCTCTAGTCCCTGCAGCGACTAAAAGCCAGAAATCTGATATAATGGCGGCACAAATGGCTCGCTGGGGCGTCGAAAGGAGATATGCGATGTATTGTATCGCTATATTGATCTGCGCGTCGCTAAAAACGGCGTTCATGGCTGGCCGATATCTAAGCCATAGAAACTAAAGAAGATTCCCGCCTAAATTAAGGAGAACCAAATGGCCGAAGAAGATACAAATCTCACGCATAAAGTGAAGATGGATATTATAAAGGTTTATAAGGATCCATCAATTATCCAGCATCTGCTTTTGGCAGCCAAACCTAATGGTTTCGATTTACCCATAACACATTTGGGCACAATTTTGAACTGCCCTGTTTATCGAGCTACTACTACATTCGATTATGACAGGTGCTATTCATATTTGGTTCTGTTACATCAAAATATCATCCAACCTGATCATACGAAAATAGCTCCCATGTGGATGATGAAGGAAACCGGAGAAGATAGCATAATAAACGCAAAATTGAATAAAATTCAAAACTGGATGTGGCTACACGTCAGTATAATTGCCAAATATTACACATACCAGCAAGAAGTACGTATCTTAGAACCGAGGTCTGAATCTATCCTCGAACGCTTATTAGCTCCCTATGGCAAGCTAATAAATAATTCAGAGGCCGAGAAATTCATCCAACAGTTTTTTAAACAAAAAGGATATGTGTTACTGAGTGATGATATTCTTAGAAGGCGTGTACAGAATGTAAATCTTGAATTATCTGAACCTGGTGAGGTTACCGTTTTTAAGTGCCTATTCTTTGATTATGATAGTCAGCCTGGTGAATTGTTCTTACCCCCTATAGAATAGAATGGTCTATGTTTAGAGCGTATAGAAAAAGTTATGTGGCGAGCCTTTGGAGCAGCAGATGGATTATGGCGACAGAGATCATTATAGAAATTGCAAAGCATCCTTGCTCGGCGAGGGGCATAGTAGAGTTATACAGGTTCTGTGACGATGCTGCCCTTCGCAGTTCCGCTAACGATCTAACCGACCATGTTGCCAACGCCAGCGAAGTCTGGCAAGCACCCTATCGGAAAGTGATCGGTTGTTTCATAAAGATATAGCAAGGAGCCCCCTGTGCTTCAGGCGGAGGAGGAATTGCTATGCTTCGCGCTACGCGCAGCGTCCGGTTCAGGCTCGATGTCTCAGCACCGATGCCCTACTCCCTGCCCGACTCCTTTCCTAAGTTTTTCGAGATAGGCTTTCCGGTTAGAGAGCCTATCAGGTAATATGGACAGTGAGCAAAGGCACCCCTCAGCCATGCTGAGAGTTACGGTTTCTGCTCACCGATAAGCGCGTGTTCGTGAGGCTTGGCCTCAAGGTTCTGGCTACAAACGCCTTCTAGCCAGGTAAAATACGCGGAAGGCTCTACGCTTTGTAGAGATAGCCCCCTGATGACAGGCGCGACACGGTCCGCTAAGTCCTGGCTTGCTAGGCAGTCAGACGGCCTATTGGGTCGGTTGGCTACGTGAGCAACCAGGCGCAAGCCCCCTGCATTGATCCGGGGTATCTGACTGGTGATAAGGTTGTCGTCACCCAGCTAGACGGAATGTTCGAATCAGCCTGGCAAGCAACAGCTGCCCCATTGGCTCACTATCGCACAGGGATACCGATAAAATGATCGGAAGTCATCCAACTGTAGGTTGCGTTGTCTATCTAGACAAAATGACAAAAGATCAGGCAAAGAGGCGGATATTCATCGGGCTTTGTTCTCTTATACCTGAGACTAGCTGGCAGCAATCCAATCTTGGATCGTTGTTTGCATTGGCTCAGCTTGGAACGTCCGACATTCAAGTGCTCGTTCATGTCCACGAAGAGCCCCCCGGCATTTTTGTGCTTCTTAACTTCGATGAAGATCAAGTAATTCAAATCTCGCATCGTACAGGACTTACCATTACCGAACTCCTTTCACCTTATATTGTAGCCCTGGAGACCGTGGAAGGTAGCAATGCCATAGGCATAGGTTTTGAATTGTCGCCTCCTTCGGGTGAGGACGACCAATCCTTAAAGGATGCAGGTATTGCTCAATTCTTCGTATGGGATGCAGATAACGCGAAGTGGATACGTAGGGAATTGTTACCAATGGTTGGACACTATCTCTAGTTCTTGTACTCCGCTTCAAGGAACTGAACAACAGGTTATAAACGCTCTGGGACTATCTGTGGGAGATAAAATGATGTATACAGTCAAAACACCTGAATTTGAATTGATTATTTTTGAGGGGTCGCATAGCCTTGACCTTTTGAATGATAATGTTGATGTTGAGGTTAAACTGCTTGACGGCTCGCGTTACGCAGCTACATTCTTTACTTTAGAGAATATTCAGCAAATTCTTCATAGATACAAAAAAACCGGGGAATGCAGGGGTGGACTATATTTATGGGCTTCTGATATGATTGTAACAGAAAAATTATCCCGAGATATCATACTGGAATCGGTAGTAGATTTGCTTAAAAATGGCGAATTGTCACATGCGTTTTCTCGCATCGAAGGAGATAGCTAAACAGGCAAAGTCAGGTATACAGGACCTGTCAATGATACTGCCGTTCACAGTTTCGCTCCGGGAGTTTACATATGTCTGGGCTCACAAAAGAACAGATGGAGCGCCTCGACCTGGAGGAGTTCCTCCGGGAAGCAGCCGTAGATGACTTCTTCGCCATGGAACTGGATGATTACTTGGAAAGTGCTCGCAGCTACCCGCAGTCTTGGGAGCCGATCGTTATCGAAGCCAGCCAAAGAGAGGAACTCCGCAATCCTTATGATTACCTGATGATTACCTGTGGTTTTGTGCTAAGGTACTCGTCCGCTTGAAGTCAAATTGGCCGGGATTGCCAGAGCTGTTGGAGCGCCTATTGAGAGTGGATTCAAGCGTCATGACATTCGAGTTAATAGTCGAATATGCACAGACACAACAATGGCGCCTACCAGCCAGCCTCTGCAAGAGCGTGACGCAGCATGCTGAACGTATGTGGCTTCCCGGCAAACTTGCCTTCTGGATCGATTGGCGCAATCGAAAGTTGCTTAGAGCGTGTCAGGAACTTGGACTCGAAAATGACGACGCGGAGGGATGAAGCCTCATAATAGATTAAGGCACGACCTATTTCCTCTATGATGGTAGCCTGCCCGCATGTGAGATCAACAGTAGCGGTACCGTTACCACCGTCAATACGTTCTGGAAGTCCCCACGAGAAAGATTTTGTGCGTTGGGGTAAAATGGGTGGAAGGCCAAAAAAGGGCGGAGAGCCATGCCCTTAACAAGGAGGGCAACGCCGGTTTATGAAGGACAAAATGCATCGGTCTAAATTGAGAACATCTCCCGACGCTAATCGGGTGGCGCGCCGCTCGCTTGTCCTTGCCGCTGTAGTTTGCCGTGGATCTATCGACGATCACTCAGACCAATCCGAAGCCGAAGCCCTGCGCACTCGCGTCTTAGAATGGCTGACCAAGCTAGCTTTGTGGGATGAGGTAGAACCGAGCGAAGAGAAAATCCTACATACCCCTATCGGACAGCTAGAACAGAAGGACGTAAATCGAGCCATCTGGTATGTGGAAGGATTGGCTGTTCTAGCCTGGGCATTGCATAAATATGAGTTTCCCAGACACGATCAACTGGTTATTCCCCATGAGGTAGCGGAGGCGGTCTATTTCTTGTGCGAAGACGCTGAGGAACTAATCCGAACAGCCAGATTGCGAAGCCGAATCAAACTAAATGCGTGCTGGGAACTTCTGTATGCGATTCATACCCGTTTGAGATACTTTCTTCGTAACGGGAGAAGCAAGGACTTCACCACTTGGGTCGAGAAGATATGGATCGATGCCCTCGGGATAGAGGCATCCCATCTGATCGTCGATAATGACCTTGCTATCGATAATAAGCCAATAAGCGAAGTGGATTATGATCGAGTGCGAGAGTGTGACAGTATAACCTATGAGCGGCACCGAGCGATTATCTGGCTAGTCGAACACTATCCAAGCTATTCTCAAACCCCTGTTGATACCTGAGTATAATTATGTCGAGTTTGCGTCCAACCTAGAACAACGAAGAAGGCAATATAGCCCCACTCAGTTTCCTCTATGATGGGATGCTGCCATCAGTGAATTCAACAGATCTGGCACTGTTACCGCTGTCAACACCTTCGGCGCTTTCGGGCTTGTGGAGCGCTATACCGGCAGCCATGTCTTCTAAACCTTCGATCCCATCGGTAATGCCTGTCAGCGCAGCAATGTCAATGGCACTTTGCTGGGCAGCTATCTTTTTTTGTCGGGAGGAAATGCAAAAGCGGGGCGGCCCATGGCCGCCCCGCCGTTAATTAGAAAAAGCCCTTTTATGAATCCGCCTCAATGATGCGGCGCATAGTGTCCGAATGCCGCCAGACGCAGCCGCCTCCCATGCGGCGCGCATAGCGCAAGGCCGCGCCGGCACGGGCGACTAGCGATTCGCTGTCCATAGAGTCGATGGCCATGCCGGCCACGCCCACGCTCAGCGTCAGCCAGGGCCTCTCCGGATCGGCGGCGTAGGCGGTCATCGCCACGCGCAGCCGCTCCGCCAGGGCGGCGGCGCTGGCCTCGCTCAGCAGAGGGCAGGCGATCATAAAGACGGGCATCCCGTTGGCGTCTTTTTCAGCGGTGCAGCCGATGACGTCATGCACCCGGGTCTCCTGGCGAATACAGCGCACCACCGCCCTGCTGATCAGGCCGATGCCTTCCACGCCCAGAAAGTGCAGCGCCGGGCTATCGTCCACGGAGATTGCCATCAGCGCCAGCGGATGCTGCGTGCGGCTGACCATCTCCATCATCGCGCTCAGGTAGATATGGAACGCCGGATACGTGACCGCCCCGGTCTCCGGATCGTGCGGCAGCAGCAGGTCCAGCCGCTCCTTGCGCGCGGGCTCGTACTCATCGGCGGAGATGCCGCCCCCCGGTATCCACCCTTCCCAATCGAAAGACCGCCCCTGTTCATCGTCCATTCGCATATCCGCCATTCCCTTTCGCCCGCGGCAACGCGGCAACCAAATCGGTACAGAGCGACGATTTCCGCCCGCTTCTGCCTGGGAATTATCGGCGCTGTGGCGTCCGTTCTCTATCGGTAGGCCCGCCTGCGAAGGGAGATATTTTTCGCCGGAACATCAATCCTGGCGCTGATCGGTGCCGTGAACGGTGTTGCCGGAGTGAAGGATCTGCCAGCGCCGGATAAAATACCAGGCGATGCCCAGACAGACGAGCAGCCCGATCACCCCGAATACCGTCAACTGCGCGGCCTTGGCCTGCGGCGTAAGCGGGATAGGTTTATCTTCGTCGCCTTCCTGCGCCCATGCCACCAGCGGCAGCAGGGTAAAAAAGAGCGTCAGAACGAGGGCTTGGATTCGTTTCATAGATCACTCCTATCCAAATTCCCCCTCTCCTTCGTGAGGAGAGGGGAAGATGCTTTGTAGGGGCGCTGCTTGCTGCGCCCGGAAAGGTTTAGCCCGCTGTGGCGGGCTTTGGGTTTCAGCACTGGTTTTGACCCCGTGTTCCGGGGTGCGGTCTACTCCTCATGTTCGGCCAGGGCCGGGACCGGAAGACGGCGGCGGCGCTCCGGTGGAAGCAGGCGCTCCATCGTATCGTCCACCGTGATGATGCCCAGCAGCCGCTCGTCCGCGCCGACCACCGGCACGGCCAGCAGGTTGTAGCGTCCGATGACCTGCGCGACCTCATCGGCATGGTCTTCCACGTAGACATGAATGACATTATGTACCATTATATCACTGATATGCGTCTCCGGCGGCGCAATCACTAAATCCCGCAGGCTCAGCACGCCCACCAGCCGGTCCTCTTCATCGACGACATAAACGTAGTAGATCGTCTCCGCCTTCGGTGCCAATTCGCGCAGGCGGTTGATCGTCTCCTCGCAGGTCAGGTTGGCCTTGATGGCGACGAACTCCGTAGTCATAATACCGCCCGCCGTATCCTCATCGTAGGCCATCAGCTCCTTAACGTCTTCGGCCTCTTCCGGCTCCATCTGCCCCAGCAGCTCGTCGCTGCGCACGTCCGGCAGGTCGTCCAGCAGGTCCGCCGCCTCGTCCGGCTCCATCTCCTCCAGGATGTCGGTGGCCGTCTCGTCGTCCAACTGCTGCATGATCTGCACCTGCACCTCCGGCTCCGCCTCCGCCATGGCATCGGCGGCGGTCTCCGTATCCAGCCGTTCGATGACCTCGGCGCCCTGCTGCGGGCTGAGCTGCTCGACGATGTCGGCGATGTCGGCCGGATGCAGCCGCGCGATCTTGTCGTGAGACTGCTTCAAGCGGATGAAGCCGCCCAGCGTCTGGACATCGTCCCAGGCGATCAAGTTGGAGCGCAGGGGGCGATGGATCAGGCGCGCCGCCGCTTCGATGGGCTTGCTGATGCTTCCCAGCCGCCGCAGAGTCGCGCGCAGGCTGGCATCCACGCCGACCACGCAGTAGTTCTCGCCGCACGCGGCCAGGCGCACGTCGCCCACGCGCACCACCCGATAGTCCTGCACGTCCACGATCTGCTTGTCCAGCACGTCGCGGCGCAGGCGCAAATCCTCGTCGCCGGGCCGGCAGGGGGAGATCGAGTCCAGGGGCTGCTTCAGGCGCACGTCGCCCAGAATCTGGCCGGTGCCGGTCGGTCCGTCCGGGTCCTCGGCCATCTCCAGCAGATCGTAGGGCAGGCAGACCTCGCCCTTATCTGTTCGGACGATCACGCCCGTCAGCGCGGGCAGCCGCCCGCCCACGGCGGCGACCGCATCCACGATCCGGCCGACCGGCGTATCGTCCGGGGCCAGGACGCGCTTATCCAGCAGTTGCGTCAGGTATTTCATTCTCCAGCTCTTTTTTGAGGAGGCGCTTGACCACTTTGCCCGTGCCGCCGCGCGGCAGGCTCTCGCGGAAGAGCACGTTGCGCGGGACCTTGTAGTTGGCCAGACGCTCGCGGCAGAAGGCGATCAACTCGCGCTCCGTTACAACCGTCTCCGGCTTGCGGACCACGACCGCCGTGACCTCCTCGCCGCGCAGGGCGTCCGGCAGCCCGATGACCGCCGCGTCCGCCACTGCCGGATGCGCGAACAGGACCTCCTCCACCTCGCGCGGGTAGACGTTGAGACCGGCGGTAATGATCATGTCTTTTTTGCGATCTACAATAGTTACGTAACCATCCGCGTCGATCCTCCCCAAATCGCCGGTATGATACCAGCCGGAGCGCATCGCCTCGGCGGTCGCTTCGGGCTGATTCAGGTAGCCGAGCATGACGTTATCGCCGCGCACGACGATCTCCCCGACCGCATCCGCGGGCAGCGGGCGGTCCTCGTCGTCGAAGATGGCGATCTCCACGCCGGGCAAGGGCAGGCCGACGCTGCCGGCCTTGCGTGGCCCCTCCAGCGGATTGACGGAGGTCACCGGACTGCACTCGGTCGGCCCGTCGCCTTCCAGCACCGGCACGCCGAAGCGCTGCTCCAGCGCCGTCAGCGTGCTCTCCGGCAGCGGCGCGCCCCCGGAGACGAACAGCCGCAGGCCGGACAGGTCGTAGTCCCGATCGGGCGGGAAGTGCAGGAGCGCGTTGAACATGGCCGGAACGCCGCAGAAGATCGTGACTTTATGCTTCTCGATCGCCTCCAGGGCGCGGGCCGGGGCGAAGCTCTCCATCAGGACCGAGCCGCAGCCCGCTGCCAGTGCCGTGTTCATGCAGACCGTGCCGGCGAACGAGTGGAACAGCGGCAGAACGGTCAGGAACCGGTCGTGATGATCGAAGTGCAGCGCGGCCTGCACCTGCTCGACGTTGCGGGTCAGGTTCCGATGCGAGAGCATGGCGCCTTTGGGATGGCCGGTCGTGCCGGACGTGTAGATGATGACCGCGCAGGCGTTCTCGTCCTGCGGCGGCTCTGGCGCTCCCTCTGCGGCCAGTGCCCGCGCGCCTTCCTGCATCAGCTCCGCCAGCGTGACCAGATCAGGAATGGCGCTCGATACCTCCTCACGCTCCCCAATACTCACCACATACCGTAACCCCGGCAGGTTCTGCCGCGCGGCCTGCACGCCGGGCAGCAGCGGTGGCGCGGTGATCACCAGGCGCACGTCCGCGTCACGCCAGATGTACTCCAGCTCCGGCGGCTTCAAGAGCGGGTTGGCGGGCACGACGACCGCGCCCATCCGCGCCGCCGCGTAGTAGCCCAGGACGAACGGCGGGCAGTTGGGCAGCAGCAGCGCGATCCGCTCGCCGGGCCGGATGCCCAGCGCCTGCAGACCCGCCGCCAGCCCCTCCACCCCGGCTGCCAGCGCGCCATACGTCGTCGGCTGGTCCCGAAAGATCAGCGCCGCATGGTCCGGATACTTCTGTTTTCCCCGTGCGATAATGTCGCTTAGCATCCCTTTATTTACCGTGGAGACAGGGTCAGCGTATGCTGCCCCGCGCCGGAGACCGAAAGCCGATAGATGCCGCCGGAACCGGGCTTGATCGTGACTGGGCTGCCTCCATCCAGAACGGCAGACCAGGCGTGCGCGGTATCCAGGTCGGCGAGAAACACCTCGGTGTGGTCGCCGGCGCTGGTGAAGGGGACCGTAACCTTATGCCTGACCAGCCGGGAAGCCGGATCGCTGGAGAAAAGCGCCAGGACCGCCTTCTCTCCGGCAGGCTGCACCAGCGCGCCGCTGACGCCGTTCCCGCCGACCGCGCGGATGGAAGGGGCGCCGGAGCCATCATAAACGGCGATGGCATGCAGCAGAAAGTGCCAGGGCTGCCCATCCGCCCAGGTCTCCCGGACCTGCCACTTGCGCTCCCTGGGGTCGATATGCCCATAGGCAAAGTAAAGGTAATCGCCCTGATTGTCCGTGGCCGCTTCATTGATGGTGGAAAAGGCCGTCTTAGCCGGCGAGGGAATCAGCTCCTGAGAGAGGACATGCTGGCTCCCGACATCCCACTGGATCGTCCCGTTCTGCACGGTCGGACTGACCGGCATATGCAGGATCCACTGCAGCGGTCCATAGGGCGTCTGGCTCGTCTCGGCGGCAACGATCCGCGCGGCGTCTTTAGGCCGCCAGCGATTGCGCGGGCCGCTCCAGCCGGGGTTGTTCATGGGATTGGTGGCATTGACCCTATCCGCCACGATCACGATGTCCGCCGTCTTATTGGTCCCATGCACGTACAGGACGCTTCCCGTCTGCTCGGAGATGTAGGGGTCGGGCTGGCGAAAGTATTTGGCCGGATAACGCGGCCCTGCCGTCTCGCTTCTCTGGTAGCAGTAGTCCGGGCCGTCCTCCCAGGCGGTCGCCCCATGCTGCCACATGACCCCTAGCCCGCCCGCCACGACCGTGTTGTTGCCGTCCGGGAAGCAGCCCATGCCGCCGTAGGAGATCGGATGCGCGAGCGCCCACTCCCCTTTGCGCCAGAGTTGGAAGCTGCGAAACACCTCGTCTTCCTGGGTATGATTGACCAGGCTCGCCGGGTCGGTGTTGACCCCGAAGATGCTGTCCTCCGTCGTGCTCCAGCCGCTGCGCCACACGGAAAGCCCGCTGCCGTTGAGCGGGTGCGTCTCGTTGCGGAAATCTTCGGCGGGCGCGAAGGGGTCCATGCACAGATACATGCGGCAGGCATAGCCTTTGTAGCCGTAGAGCTTGCCCCAGGAATTGATCAGAAACTGCAGGTGCGCCCCTTCCGGCGTGCCTTCCAGTTGCCGGGCCAGAATGGTGACGGTAGGGAGCGTTTCGGCGATGTTGAGGGCGTGCGGATGCTCGTTATCTCCGAACTGGAACTCGGCGGTAAGGTCGTTGGTCAATTTGCCGATGATCGACCGGCCGATCCGGGGGAGCGCCGCGGTCACTTCGGGGAAATGGTCCTTGCCGGTGATCTGATCGATGGCCTGGGTATAGATCAAGAGCGGCAGCAGGGCGGCGTTGATATACTGGGTCCCTTCCAGCCAGCAGCCGCTCGGCGAGCCGGGCGGAAAGCTCTGCGCCACGTAATCCCGAATGGCGTTGCGCGCGCTGCCGCGAGGCCCCAGAGAAGGCTGATAGTCCAGGCCCCCGAACGGCTTGACGGCGCCGCTATCTTTGAAGGTGCCGTCCAGGAGTGACGCTGCCGCCGGATTATCCGGCGCGGAGATCAGGGACCAGAGGCACAGGCCCAGATAGGTGCCGATGGCGCCGTTGGCATTGCCGGTGAAGAAGTGGGTCCGCGCCTTCTGCGCGACGGTGTTCATCCACTGGACGTAGAGCTGCCGGTCGGCAGGAGACAGCGTCGGCCGCAGGATGCGGTAGCAGATGGCATAGAGTCCGAACAGAATGCGGATGGCATTGGCGCCGTTGCCGTTCGGCAGGGTGCCCGCCGTGGCAAACGGCTTCATGGCGCTCCAGGCGTTGCGGGCGTAGGTCGCATCACCGGTATAGAGGTAAGCGTACGCTCCCGCCGTGCCCTTGTTCTCGATGCCTATCCGGCCGCTGGGGTCTGACGCTGAATACAGCAGGTAGGGCAGCCACACGTTGTTCGTAGCGACCATCTGCTTGCGGATTTCCCGGTCGCGTTCGGTATTGAAGGGGATCGTGGTGGGTGACGCCTGGGCGAGCACCGGCTGTATTCCTCCGGTCGTCGTCTCGTCCGAGGATGTCGGCTCGGCGGCGGCGAGCGTTCCCCTGGGTTGCGGCCGCGCCGCGCCGCAGTGGCCGGCCAGGAGCAGCAGGAAGCATACCAGTGACAGCCCGAAACGGCTGTAGGTTGCGAACATTCCTAATCTTTCTCCGATCGTGCAGGCTTTGGAAAGGGGCTGAGGAGGGAATCTCCTTTTAAGATACCACGGTAGGCTCATCCGTGCATTGGCAGGCGAACATAAGCGGTCGATGGTCCCCTTTCCGCAAATACTTTCCTGACAGGGACCCAAAATCCTCCATTTAGCGGATACGCTACGCTACAAACTGCCTATATACTGAGAAACGGGCAGGCAGGTAACAACGTACTACTAGCAAAACTGACTTTACTGAGATGAAACCCTATGAATCCTTCCTCTGACACATTGGAGACCGGTCTGCAGTCAGCGCATCTGTTGATGATGCGCGGTCGGTATTACGAGGCTCGGCTGCTCCTGGAAGAGCTGGCAACACGGTTTCCAGGCAACGTGGACGTGGCGCGACTGCTGCTGGAGATCGCCGAGCACCTGGCCCCTCCCCCACCACGCCGTACAATGGATTTCTCTTTCCTGAACAGAGATCTGGACCGCAGGGACATAAACGCCCTCCGCGTGGTCCTTATCGGCCTTTTCTTTCTTGGGGAGACACTCTATGTAGGCATTCCAGCCGTTCGAGCTGCCATAGCTAACGGCTAAAGAAGAAGTGCAAATGGCAGATTTCCCTGAAGAGACGCGCATGCAGGTCGGTCCAGCCTTGTGGCAGAAGATTTTCGCGTCCGTCGTCGCTGCCATAATTGGGGGTTGCGCCCTATGGATGGCGGGCAGCATCCTCTGGCCGGCAACGTTTGCATCCCCCAATGATTGGGAGAAGTATACACCCGGCGGGCGCGCTTTCCTTCTGATTGTGGCTACCGGGCTTTTTGGCGCTACTTTGTACTACTGGTGGAGTGGCATACACCTCAGACTTCGCGCGGATAGCCGCGGTATAACACAGACCAATGGGTTCACGACCACCTTCGTGCCCTGGGAGGCGATCGCCTCCTATACGATTGAGGACGTGGGCAGCTACAAGGAGCACATGTACGAGCCGGTACTGCGCAATGACAAGGGCCGGATTCTGCTGCGCCCGATCCTGCCGCTGATCGTGTCGAGCGCCAGGGTAAGGGAAGCGCGGGCGCAATTCTGGAGCTACGTCACTTCCCGAATTGACGCCGGTCCTTCCGGCAACGGCGACGGCTTTCTTAAGCTACCAGACATGGATTAGAAGTCAAGTAGATAGAACGAAGGAGAGGCTTGTGGAGTGTCCTTCCCTCTTCATAGCGAGGGAAGGACGATTTAGATCATTTTGATGCCGGAGATGAGCATCACGACCGCGATGGTCGGACGCACGAGCTTTTCCGGCATCCGCGTGGAGATGCGACTGCCGAGCAGGACGCCGGGAACGGCCCCGACGAGCAGATTGCCCACTAGCGGATAGTCCACGTGATGCGCCCAGACGTGGCCGGCGGCGGCGGCAAAGGAGAGCAGGGCGCCGTGGTAGATGTCCGTGCCAATCATCTGGCGCGGGGACATGCCGAAGATGACCAGCATCGCCACGCCGAACAGCGTGCCGCTGCCGACCGAGGTCAGCCCGACGATGAAGCCGATGATCGCGCCCAGCGCGATGGGCCAGACGTAGCCATCTTTGCGGTGCTCGGCGATCCCGCGCGGACGCCACCAGCCGATCAGGCCCAGCGAGCGCGCCAGCAGGACGCTGGAGACCAGCACGAGCACCAGTCCGAGCATACGGGACGTAATTATCTGGATCGCGTCGCCGTACCGGGCCTCCATGTTGTGGACGCACCACACTCCCAGCAGCGAGGCCGGAACGCTGCCGAGCGCCATGCGCAGGGCCAGCCCGACGTCGGTATAGCCGGCCTTGGTGTGCAGCCAGCCCCCAAACGTGCGCATGATCGCCGAGTAGGCCAGGTCCGACCCGACCGCGACCGTCGGCTTGACGTGCAGCAGCAGGATAAGCAGGGGCGTCATCAGCGAGCCCCCGCCCATGCCGGTCATGCCGACCAGCAGCCCGACCAGTAAGCCCGTGAGGGAGTAACGGGGATCCATCTTACGGCTTCCTCATCGCCTCGATCAGCACTTGCGCGACCTCAGGGCGCGAGAACTCTTTCGGGGGCATCTCGCCGGCCGCCAGCATGGCGCGCACCTTCGTGCCCGAAAGCGCCACCCGGTCTTCCGGGCCGTGCGGGCAGGTCTTGGTGGAGGCCATGCCGGCGCACTTATTGCACCAGAAGGTATGCTCGAACTTCAGGGGCACGATGCCGATGGCCGCCGGATCGAACTCATCGAAGAGTTGCTGGGCGTCGTAGGTGCCATAGTAGTTGCCGACGCCGGCATGGTCGCGTCCGACGATGAAGTGGGTGCAGCCGTAGTTCTTGCGGATGAGGGCATGGAAGATAGCCTCGCGCGGGCCGGCATAGCGCATGGCCGCCGGGTTGACCGAGAGCAGCGTGCGGTCCAGCGGATAGTAGTTGTCCAGCAGGACCCGGTAGCACTTCATGCGCACGTCGGCGGGAATATCGTCGCCTTTGGTCTCGCCGACCAGCGGGTGCAGCAGCAGCCCGTCCACCATCTCCAGCGCGCACTTCTGCAGGTACTCGTGCGCCCGGTGGACCGGGTTGCGGGTCTGGAACCCGACGACGGTCTTCCAGTTGCGCTCGGCGAATTTGGCGCGCGTCTGCGCGGGCGTCAGATAGTATTCCGGAAAATCCTGATGCGCCGGAAGCTCCAGCACATCCACGTCGCCGCCGACCAGAATATCGGGCTGGGCATAGACGGCAGCCACGCCGGGATGGGCCTCTTCGGTCGTGCGGTAGACCTTCTCGGCCTCCACCTGCTTGTCGTAAGGATAGATGTCGCGCATGGTCAGCACGGCCAGGATCGCGCCGTTCTCGTCGGTGAGCGCGGCCTGCGCGCCGGGCCGCAGTGTCTCCGCCTGCTCCGGCGTGACGGCCAGCGTGACGGGGATCGTCCAGGGCAGCCCGTTGGACAGATGCATGTTATGGACGACGCTCTTATAGTCGTCCTGGGACATAAAGCCGGTAAGCGGGCTGGCGGCGCCGATGGCGATCAACTCCAGATCGCTGATCTGGCGGGCGTTCAGTGGGATTTTGGGCAGCGTAGCGGCGTGCGCGGCGACTGTGGCGCGCTCGGAAGCGGGCACAAAGCGGTTGATGAGCGTTCCGCCGTGCGGGGCGATGGTCTCTGGCATCGTATTGAAGATACTCCTCTTTCTCAAGATTCAGGCGCTTGGCGTTGGGTGTTGGGCGTCAGGGATCAGTTTCCCAACGCCAAGCGCCGAACGCCCAATGCCTCTTCATGGGCAGGTCGAGGGCAGAGAGATGGTTATTGTACCACGCCCCTGGCCCTGTCCTCTATCGGGAGCATCGGCGGGGCGCCGTCCTCCAAAACACAAAGTGCCGTTGAAAGCCCGTCCGTGCATCGACAAATAATTATTGACTCTTTTAATCTTTTTTGTCAAATTTGGTGCGGGAGTATAATTCTAGGAGACAGAAGCTATGTCACGATGACAAAAAGGATACCAGGCTTATGGATGCAGAGATGATATTGCCAGGGGTCCACGTTCGCCTGGAACCCCTTCAAATGGCCCATGTCGAGCCGTTGGTTCAGGCGGCTGCGGCCGACCCCTCGCTCTATCGCTGGAGCCCTGTCCCGCAAAATACGGCGGAGGCTACGAAATACGTCGAGACCGCGCTTGCCTGGAAAAGGGACGGGACCGCCTTGCCGTTCGCGATCGTTCGCGTTGCGGACGAGAGGGTCATCGGGTCCACGCGTTTCTGGAACCTGGAGCGCTGGACGTGGCCGCCGGACCATCCCCGTAGCGGCCGTCCTTTTCCCGATGCCTGTGAAATCGGGTATACGTGGCTGTCTGCATCCGCCGTGCGGACCGCCGCCAATACGGAGGCCAAGCTGCTTCTGCTGACGCATGCCTTTGAGGTGTGGCAGGTCTTCCGGGTCTGTTTTCATGCGGATGCGCGCAATGAGCGCTCTCGCGCCGCCCTGGAACGCATCGGCGCCAGGTTCGAGGGCGTCCTCCGGTCCCATCGCATGGCTGTGGACTATACCCCACGTGACTCGGCCCGGTATTCGATCTTAGCGGCGGAATGGCCGGCGGTGAAGGTAGGACTGGAAGGAAAGCTGGCCAGGAGATAGTCACAAGCTTCCGGCAAGAGGCCGCGGGCAAGGACTACTAAAATGGAAGAAACATATCGCCTGGAAAAAGATACCTACGTCGAAGGGGAAGAGACGGTAGTTTCGGAAGAGCTTACCGCCGACTTAAAGACCGCATTGCAGGATTTATAGGAATGGGAGGCCGGCAAGATGGCCTCTCGCGTAACGGAGTACGTAGATGGCGAGCGATTAAAGCCGGATCGCGATTCTGACATTCAAGTCCAATAAGATGCGCCTGCTTTTTTCAGAAGGTCGCTGATCTCCTCGTTTTTGGCAGCGAATAAAGCATTTTTGCCCCGTTTTCCGCTCACGTCGGCACCACGCTGAAGCAGCAGGCGCACAATATTCAGATGGCCTCCATCTGCAGCAGATTGGAGCGCCGTAAACCCAGCGAGGCTCTCGGAGTTAATGTCGGCGCCGAAGTCCAGGAGAGTTTCCACGATCGTTATATGCCCTTCATGCGCTGCCGTGCGTAGAGGAATCTGATCAAAACTGTCCCGCGTATCAGGATCAGCTCCTCTTTCCAGCAGCAGGCGCACGGTCTGAAGGTGCCCCCGCTGGACGGCCTGACTGAGAGGCGTAAAGCCGGACGATAGGCTTTTGGCATTGACATCTGCGCCCGCGTCCAAAAGAAGGCGCGCTATCTTCACCGGATCATCGAAAAGAGACATGCCTGCATGTGCAAGAGGCGTCATGCCCCGATTGTCCCTGGTATCTACCTCAGCCCCGCGTTCCAAAAGGGCGTGAACGGCGTCCGCTTTGCCTGCTGTTACGGCTGAGTTCAGGGCGGTAAATCCCCATTGGTTCCTGGCGTTGACTTCAGCGCCACGATCTACCAGCAAGCCAATGATCTCTACATACCCCCGCCCTGCCGCACGCATCAAGGCTGTGGTGCCATGTGTTGTCGTGAAGTTGATATCTGCGCCGTGGTCGAGAAGTATCTGCACGCATTCCTGCTGCCCGCAGCAGGCGGCGAGGAGCAGGGCGGTTTCCCCGGTCTCATTGCGAAGGTCCGTATCTATTCCGCTTTGCAGAGCCGCAAGAACGGCAGCGGTATCTCCCAGCATAGCCGAATCGACAAAGCCCACCGTAGCGCCCGCCTGGCGAAGCATCTGGATCACGACCTGGTAATGGTGCGCTGCTGCCCAGTATAGGGCTGTATGACCGTTCTTATTCCTGGCATTGACGTCTGCACCGTGCTCGATCAGAGTCTTGACTATATGGGAATAGCCTTTGCCAGCCGCCCACATAAGAACCGAATTGCCGTCCTTGTCGGCCTCGTTGACAGGGGCGTCTTCTTCTATCAGCTTGAGAACACTTTGGTTATCACCGAGCAGAACCGCGCTCTTTAGTTCCGTTCGGGCACCTGCTTTCCGCAGTAAATCCACCATCTCGAAATTATCCCGCATCGCCGCCATCTGCATCGGAGTGCTTCCGGCCATACTGGCTCCGTTAACATCGGCGCCGCGCTCGATCAGCTCTAGCGCAATCTCTTTCTGACCTTTCATGGCAGCAACAATAAGACTGCTCGTTAGCAATTCCTTTTCCATGTAGGACTCCGGAAGCAACAAGGGTTTTAACCTGCTGCTCGGCTGCGCTCGGTAGGCGTGCGGGTGCGGACCTGGCTGCCGAAGGTGGCGACGGCCTGCTCTAAGAGGAGCGCGACGAAGGCGGCCAGCAGGCAGTAGGGCCAGAGCGGGCGCGGATGGCGCAGGGTATCCAGAGCGGCGGTGGCGCTGCCGGTTGCGCCGACCACATAGGAGGCGCGCGAACCCTGCTTGTTTTCCAGCTCGCGGGGGTCGATCGGGCGCAGGTCACTCTCATCGGGGTGCGGGTTGACGGCGAGGGTCGCGAGGGTCTGGCCGTTGGATGCGATGGTGTGAAAACCGGGAGTCTCGACGCGGTCGAGGATCGCGCCGCCGCTGGTCCGGTCCACCGTCACCTTTTCCGGCTCGCCGTCCGGACCGAATGCCTGCACGGCACCCGACGGCACGACGTCCAGCGGCGCGGAAGCCGGACCGCCGGGCGTGAACGCGCGCCGCTCGCCCTGTTTGGCCGTCATGCCCTTCAGAAACTCATGCATCAGCGGCGGAAAGACCTCCTGGCGGGCTAGGTCGCTGTCGGCGGGAGACGGAGAGAAGTTGCACAGCAGCACGCTGCCTGCCCCCAGGTTGCGGCGGGCGGCGGCGGGCGTTCCGTCTTCATAGCGCAGGAGGATCTCCGCGCGCGGGTCCGGCTCGGTGGTCAGAAAAAGGCGCGTGAAGTGGATCTTGCCGAGATCGCCGGCCTGTGGGTCTTTGAAGAGCTTGAGGAGGGGACTGTCGTAGCGCGCCTCCGTCCAGGTCAGATACCCCTTCCCGGTGCGCCGCACGTCCAGAGGCGTCTGCGGCAGAAACGCCAGCCCCTCCCCGTTTTGCGCCAGATGCGCCAGCGCCTGCATCTGCGCGATGACGCGCGGCCCGGTGAGGAAGACAATCAGCGCGCCGCCGTCGGTCACGTAGCGATAGAGGCGCGGCAACTGGTCGGCGGGCAGCGTGGTGAGATCGTCCATGAGGACCGCATCGCAGGTCTTGAGATCGACGTCGGTCAGCGCGGCGGCGTGCCGGGGCAGAACGCGCACGCCGCCCGGAACTTCGGGCGTGGGATTGAGGGCGCGGGCCAGGAAGTAGGCGCCGCTGCTGCCGGAAAGCCGCTCGTCGGTCAGGAGCACGACCGTCAGGCTGTGGCGCAGGTCGGCGACCAGATAGCGCGTATCGTCGGCAGGCAGGTTGTCGGCGGGCAGCCGCGCGGTGATCCGGTAGCGGCCCGCTTCCGGGAAGGTGATCGGGAAGGAAACGGCGCCGCTGGCGTCGGGCGGCGCCGAGACCGTCTGCATCTGGCTCTCGGACGCGCCGCCGGGGGCATCGTCCCGCTGCCAGGAGAGGGTGACCGGCAGCGAGCGCGTGACGCTGGCGCCGTTCCAGACCTCCGCTTCCACGCTGGCTTCCTCGCCCACGCGGGGCGCGGCGGGCCGCAGGCTCAGATCGAGCAGGGCCGCGTTCTCCCGATCCTCCGGCGCGGCGCGCAGAAACACCAGGTTGACATCGGCAGGCAGGGCGTCGAAGCGAACGTCGGCCCAGTTGGTGCGCTGGAAGTCGGAGGCGAGGATCAGTTCTTTATGGGCGGACCGGGTATCCCCCAACTGCTGCGCCGCCGCGGCGATCGCCGCCGGCATGTCCCCGCGCTCGGGCGTCGGCTGCGCGCTCTTGATGGCCTGGCGCAGCGTGCCGAAATCCCCACCCGGTTTCGGCAGCACCGCCTGCGGCGCGGCTCCGGCCAGGATCACGTTGGCGGCGTCGCCGGGGCGCAGGTCGTCCAGCAGCGCGGCGGCCTGACCCCGCGCCCGCGCGAGCGACGAGACCCCGCCGGCCGTGTAGCCCATCGAGAGGGACGTGTCCAGCACGATCACCACCGCGCGATGCGCCCCCTGTCCGGCGGCCAGGGGAGCGGTCAGCGTCGGCTTGAGGAAGGCGAGGACGAGGAACAGGAGCAGCATCAGCCGCAGGGCCAGCAACAGCCAGCGCCGCAGGAGAAAGATTTGCGATTGCTGCGCCAGCGACCGCCGCAAAAACCGGTAGGTGGGCAGGAACACCAGGCGGCGCGTCCGGCGCGTCAGCAGGTGAATGACGACCGGAATGCCCAGCGCCAGCAGCCACGGCCAATATCCAGCATTGAGGAAGGTCATAAAAAGTTAAAACCGAATATGCTGCCCGATACGGGTGACCGCCTCCTGCAGGCGCTCGCCGTTCCTGTCGCCCATCACGGTCAGGGACATGCGCACGTACCCGTCGCCGTACTCGCCGTAGCCGATGCCGGGGATGACCAGCACGCCCGCCTCTTCCAGCAGCAGCTTCGCGAACGACATCGAGTTGTGGCCCTCCGGCACGGGCGCCCAGACGTAGAAGGTCGCTTCCGGCCGGGGAACGCGCCAGCCGAGGGCGTTGAGGCCGTCGCACAGCACGTCCCGGCGGCGCTTGTAAAGCGCCAGCGTCGCGCGGTTGTCGCCGTGCAGCAGGGCGTAGGCGCCCGCCATGGAGACGGCCGGAAACTGCTTGCTATCCAGGCTGGACTTCAGTTTCCCCAGGGTTCCGACGGCGTCCGGATTGCCCGCCGCGAATCCGAGGCGCCAGCCGGTCATGTTGAAGGACTTGGAGAGCGAATGCAGCTCGATGGACACGTCTTTGGCGCCGGGGACCTGCAGAATCGAAGGCGGCCCTTCCGAACCGTAGAAGACTTCCGAGTAGGCGGCGTCGTTGACGATGAGCAGATCGTAGTCGCGGGCGAAGGCGACGGCGTCGGCGTAGAAGCGCAGCGGGGCGGTCGCGCCCGTGGGGTTGTTCGGGTAGTTGAGCCAGAGCAGCTTGGCTTTGCGGGCGACCTCCGACGGCACGGCGACCAGGTCCGGCAGAAAGCCGTTGGCTTCCAGAAGCGGCAGCGTGTGGACCTCGCCGCCGGCCATCAGGGTATTGACCTTGTAGACCGGATAGCCGGGATCGGGCACGAGAGAGATGTCGCCGGCATCGATGTAGGCCCAGGCGATATGCGCCAGACCCTCCTTGCTGCCGATCAGGAGCAGGATTTCCAAGGTGGGATCGAGGGACACGCCGAAGCGCTGGCCGAACCAGGTGGCGGCGGCCTGGAGAAAAGGTGTCCAGCCCAGCGCCGTCTCATCGTAGCGGTGCGTGGCCGGGTCCTGCGCGGCTTCCGCCAACGCCTGGCGGATCGGCTCCGGAGTCGGCTGGTCAGGATCGCCGATTCCCAGGTCGATGAGGTCTTTGCCTTCGTCGAGGGCCTTGCGCTTGAGGGCAGCGATCTCGCGGAACAGATAGGGAGGGATCTTCTCCAGGCGGCGGGCAGGCGTGGTCACGGCATGTCTCCTTGAACAGCATTCCCCAATAGTCTACCTGAGAAAAGAGCCTGGGTTGCGGGGGAGCTTTACGTCTCCTCCATGAGCCAGTGACTCTCGATCGGGCGTGCCGGCGCGGGAGGAAGCAGACCCAGCGCGACGGCCAGGTCGCGCGGCGTGGAACCGACCGCGCGCAGGTCGAGACCGGATTCCTGGCGGGCGTCTTCCAGGGTCAGATCGTCCAGGAAAAGCGTCTCGTCGCGCAGGCAGATCGCGGGAATATAGACGGTCTGCCGGCAGCCCGGAAACGTGCGCAGGTGGGCGAGGATGTCGGTGGCCGTGAGCAGGCCGGCGATGTGGATGTCGCCGCCGAAGAAATCGTTTTTGACGACGCAGACGTTCAGATCTACGCCTTCGATCTCGTTTAGCCGCTCGGCGAAGGCGCGCACGACGGGCGCGGGCATCTCCGCCGTCACCAACGTAGCGGAGACGGGAATCAGCGCCTTCGCGGGCAGCCTGCGGGCGACCTGCTTCACACCCTCCAGGAACAGGCGCACCGTGCCGATGCCATCTTCCAGTTGCGGGAACTCTTCGTAGTGCGCCTTGCCGGGAACCGGCAGCTCCGCCAGAAAATACCACTCGTCCGCCATCCAGGCAAAGCGGGTGCCGAGCCGCTTCTGGAGATGCCGGGCGCGCGCATTGACGTGCGCGATCATCTCGCGGGCATAGTCTCGCTCGACGTGCTGCAGTTTCGGCAGCCGCTCGCGGAAGCGCGTCAGTCCCACCGGCACGATGGCGACCGAAGACACGCCCACCCGCTTGCCGGTCTGCGAGGGATGCTCCGCCGCCAGATCCTCCAGCGTCCGATCGAGCGCCGCGCCATCGTTCATGCCCGGGCAGAGGACGATCTGCGCGTGGACTTCAATTCTATGATCGGCCAGTTCCCGGATTTGCGGCAGGATCGGCGTCGGCTCTTTACGGCCCAGCAGCACGGCGCGCAGGTCCGGGTCGGTCGCGTGGACCGAGACGTAGAGCGGCGACAGCTTCTGCACCAGGATGCGCGCCCACTCTTCCGGCGTGAGGTTGGTCAGCGTGACGTAGTTGCCATGCATGAAGGAGAGGCGGAAGTCGTCGTCCATCAAGTAGAGCGACTTGCGCATCTTTTTGGGCATCTGGTGAATAAAGCAGAAGACGCACTTGTTCTTGCAGGTGTGGACCTTATCCCCAAGATCGAAGGCAAACGTGAGACCCGCATCCTCGTCTTCCTCTTTGCGCACGCGTACTCTAATCGACGCGCCGTCGCGCTCCAATATCAGGCGTAAATCCGCGTCGGCAGCATGGAAGCGGTAGTCCAGAATATCGAGGACCGGCTTGCCGTTGATCTTCTGCAGCAGGTCGCCGGCCTGTACGCCGGCCCGCGCCGCCGGGCTGCCTTCTTCGACCTCCGAGACGATCAGAGCGTTCAGATTTTTCTTTAATAGGATTTCGGACATGGCAGTCTATTGTACCGCGCGCCCCTTTGGTTTGCAAACCATCTTATTTTGAAAAGCGCGGTAAGCGTAAGAGCTATTCACTGCTCGGCCGTCACGGAAATTGCAAGGAGGAGGCCATCAAGATAGATGCGTATCCCACCATCCTCTTAAGGGGTGGACACGCCGGGGGATATAGTTTGCGCATATCTGGCTTCGATTCAGCGTCTGGGCGAGCGTTGTATCGTCCACAGAAGCTTCCTCTGACCAATACCTCACCCACTCAGGCGTCGTCACCGTATGGATCGGGGTTGAATGTTTCCGCGCCACTCTCAGACTCACTCGATCATCCGTGACGAGCCACCAGCCTCGGTGCGCGGCAACGGCAGCGGAACGGGCTTCGCCGTCGTCCATCTCAACGGCGAAGGTCACGAACGTTGCTTGCTCCGCCGCAGTCAGCTCCACGTCTTGCAAGGCGCCCATATCCTGTAGAGGGGTCAAATCAACGGGAATCAATCTTTCCGGCGGATCAGCGTCAGGCAGCGGTCGCAGGTAGAGAATTTCCTTCTCCCGCACTTGCTTGACAATGAAAGAAGGACAGCCAAGCACGGTTAATATCTCCGACGCTCTCCGGGTGGCAACCAGATTCAACAGCGTGCAAGCATCCCAAATCAGACTCGGCGCGCCCTTCATCCTATCCTCTCGGCCTGCGTCAGGTCGAGCGTATCGCCGAAATTCAGATCGAGCTGATAGGGTTCCCCGGAAGGTCCTAATTCGGTGGGCCGAATCAACGTATTGGCGATCTCCCGAGCCTCCACCCGGCGGCACCGAAGCAGGCGCATGAGTTCCGACTCGGTGATCTTCTCCTCTTCAAATGCCTGTACAGCCAGGCGCACGTAACGTTCTGGTAGCTGATTTGATGGGGCTGGAGCCGATTTTAGACCAAGATGGGCTCGCATACGACCACTTTCAAAGCCCTGGGAACTCAAATGCCCCCAGGTTCCTGCCTGGATACACCCCAGGCTCTCCAAACGGAGCGTCATGGCCTCCACAGAAACGGCGTATTGGTCTGCCAGCAGACACAGGTCTGCAACCGTGAAGTCGCTTCGGCTCTGCACGACACGGCGGAATCGCTGGCGCAGTCCGGCGGCTGGCATGAGAAAGCTGGCGGCAAAGGCATCGGCAAATTGTTCTGCCCGTGGCTTACGCTCATATTCAAACAGAATCGTCATATCCTCCCGGTAGCGATCCGTCAGGAAATGCGCGTACTCATGCGCCATCGACCAGTGTTGCCGCGTGGGAGGATGGCTCCCATTGACGAGGACACAGCCCCCCAGCCGATCCGTGTAGGCAAACATGCCGGCTATCCTGAATTCCGGCAGCGGCAGCACGAAAACGCGCAACCCCACGTCGTTCTCCAATACTCCCAACAGGTTAGCGAGAGGGCCTTGTCCTAGATTGAGACGTGATCGCTCCATCGTGGCGACCTCCTCGGCAGCGGCCTGGGCGTTCAATCCCCCTGATGAATACGGTTCGGGATAGGCGTAACGAGGCATAGGCGCGCTGAGTAGAGCCTCTAACGAGAGGTAGTCCTCGCACGCTTGCTGAAATATCTTGACGGCCTCTGCGACGCTATCCGGTCCAACGTCAGCCACCTGAGTTACGCGGAACAGAGGGGCAAAATCCGTCACGAACTCACGCTGGCGTACCAGCTCGTGAACCGAGCGCCCGTAAAGTTGGGCCAGAAGCGTCAACTCTTCGGGCTTGATCGGGCGCGCGCCCTTCTCGATGGCGACCAGCGTAGGGCGCGAGAGCTCCAGCCGCTGTGCCACCTCCACCTGAGATAGGTTGCGTTGGCGGCGTGCCGCCGCTAACCGCCGTCCCAGTTCGGCAGGGGCGATACGCCGAAATATGTCGTCCGTCATACGACACCAGCCTCCTGAAATTCTTTGTTTCTGGTCGCTCCATCGGCCGCCGGCAGGATGCCCACAGCCGGGCGCATCCCCTGCCATTCCTCGGCATAGCGCCGATATAAACCCAATAACTCTTCCGAGACCCTCTCCTGTGGCACGCCGCTTACACGTGCCGTTGCCGCGAGAAATTCCGGTCGGGCGCAGTCGTTTATGCCCGCTAACTTCCTCAGGCCGTGGTATGGCCTCGCGCACGCCAATTCCCTAATTTACACTGTGGCTGATATTATACCACAAAATCCTGACTTTGTAAAGAAGAAGCTGCACCCGTAATAGTGCAGCCTACTCCTACACCCTGGCGACGGATCAGGCGGTCGAAAAGTATCCAGGCTTTCCGTTTTTTCGGCATATCATTCGGACAAGCATCAAAACGAGCCGGTTCGGAGATTTCTTCTCCGAACCCAGCTAACGCTGCTGGGAAATGGAAACCTATCAGGAGCTGGCCGTCGCTAACCAGCGCTTTCAACTGGAATATGGCTCAAGCGTTAAGAAGTGGAAGTACCTGCCGATGTAGCCTCGCCCTTTACATCCGCTTCTTCCGATAGGTGTCTGGATAGCAGATTGCGAATGGCTTCCTGGTTTGTGGGGCTGCCATGAGCAATATAGATACCATTTGCAAATCCGCCACTTCCGTTGCGCAGCCTGGGCCATTGCTTTCGCAACCAGAAAACGTACACAAAGATCATGAGCATGATGGCTACCATGAGGGTTGCCGCCGCTGTGTCCGCGCGGATGCCGAGTCTATGGATGCCTGCGACCATGGCAACGGCCTCAAGAATGAAGCCGGACGAGAAAAGCAATCCTGCAATTATCCTATCAAGCCATGAGGAGAACCTATGTTTGCCGGAGGACCATAAGATGATCCGGCAGGTCGATCCTCGGTAAGATTGAATGCTAAAACTGACATAATTGGTTCACGGGAAATAAGCGCCATAAGGAAAATAGATACCATCCACTGTCAGCCATCCTAACGGGCTGGAGTCTGGCGGAAGTGGCCCGAACTCTCCAGAACGCGTACGCTCCTCCAACTGATTTGCAATCGCCTTTACCCTGTCCCACTCTCGTTTGTTCGTTTTATCAAAGAGATAGGAGTAGCCGACCTCCAAAAGCCACAGCCCTACTCCTGAGACTACCGCAGGAAGGCAGTCGGTCTCTTGTCGCCGGAGCGCAGTAACGACCAGTTCCACCCAAATGCCGACAGCAAGGATTAGTAGGATTGGAAACCAGTAACCGAAGGAATGCCGGCTCCTCATTCTTCGTATCGGCCTCGGCGCTTTCCGCACCGGAATGACAGGCCCCTTGACTTGAGGCGTGCTTTCCATTCGTGAACTCCTGACAGGGCGGATTGACAGGCGAATGCAGACCGTAAGCTGCGCCCTTATGGAGAATCTATTAAATGGCTATCCATCAGCCTCCTGCTTTCGGTATCTTGGTACGAAAGGCGCTGAGGGCTGTCTGGCCTGCCGTCCGGTCGTAGATGGCGAAGACGACATGGCGGAACTGCTGCGCATAGGGACCACCGGGAGCCAGGAGCTCCATGAAAAGTCGGGCCACCAGAGCAGGGTCATTGCCGAAGACGCCGCAGCCCCACGCGCCGAGGATCAACGCGTCGTGACCGTGCTCCCTGGCGACCCAGAGCAGCTTCGCCATTCTCTCCCTCATGACCGATTCGATACGCGCCACGTTTTTCGGCTCGTTGCGCCGCACCGCTCCGGCATTGACGGCGGGAACGCTGAGGAAGGAGGCGCAATAGGGTCGCTCCAGCAGCACGCCCGCATGGTCCCGAAAGACAGGCACGCGGGGAGCGTAGATCATGTGATCGGAATAGAGGCAGGTCTTAAGGCGGCGATTATGCGTATACATCGCTTCCTGCTGCAGGAGGCAGGGATAGAGACCGCTGGAACGCGCCAGCGATTCCTCCTGGGCCTGGCTGCCGGAGAGAAAGCCGCCGCCAGGATTTTTGGCGGACGCAAAGTTCAGGCAGAGCGGGTCGCGATCCGGATTTTCCCAGACCAATCGGTGCGCTGCCTCCAGCGTGCTCTCTGCGGTGACTTCTATTGCGGCCTGGCTCTCAAAGCGCGGCGGGAAAACAAGGCCATCGGGGAAATCGGACGGGCGGTAGAGCCGGGTCCCCTGGATCGCCTTCTCTAAATCCTCCCCGATAGAGACCATCTTCCCGGACGGCGCCGGATAGCGACCTGCTTTGAGAATCGTGAGTGTTTCCTGCGCCATCTCCGCGCGCCTGTTTCGATTATCCATTCTAGTTCCTTGCACGGCATCCAAACACAAACGGCAACCCCTGTTACGGATGAAAGACAGCGGCGGCGACACCGGCCCGCATGGGAATAATGATTGCCGTGAAGCGCGGATCGGCGGCCAGTCGCCGATTGAACTCCCGGATGGCGAGGATACGCGGATCGTCAGCGGCCGGATCGAGAAGAGTCTGCCCGCCCCAACTGGTGGAACTCAAGACATTGTCGGCGAGCAGCAGACCGCCCGGGCGCAGGACGCGCGTAGACCAGTCGAGAAATTCAGGATAATGCTCTTTGTCCGCATCGAGGAAAACGACGTCGAATGGCGTGTTCTGCGCGTGGACTTCGCGCTCCAGCTCCGGCAACATCTCCAGGGCCGCTCCAACCCGCACCTCGACCTTCGCGCCGGCTTCCGTTTTCGCCAAATGCTCCCGCGCGAACGCCGCGTACTCCGGGTCGATCTCAATGGAGATGACGCGACCGTCCGCCGGTAGGGCGCGGGCGAGCCAGAGGGCGCTATAGCCCGCCAGCGTTCCAAACTCGACGACCCGCTGCGCGCCGGTCGCCCGGCATAGCACCTGAAACAGCCGTCCGACGTCGGGCGAAATTTCCCAACCCTCCGGCATCCCGAAATCGCTTGCAGCCTGCATCAAGGCCTGAAGCGCCCGGTCTTCCGGCGCAAACAGGTCGCGCACATAGTCTATCAATTCCGAAGAAACCGGATCGGTTGGCATCATAGGTGCCTCTGTCTTCCCCTCTCCTTGGGAAGGAGAGGGGCTAGGAGTGAGACTATGCCTGCCCGATCAACTGGCGCAGGACGTAGGGGAGGATGCCGCCGTGGGTGTAGTAGTCCACCTCGATGGGCGTGTCGATGCGCAGGGTGACCGGCGACTCTTCCGTCTGGCCGTTGGCGCGGTGGATGACCAGGGTCAGGTCCTGGCGAGGACGGATGCCGCTCTCCAGGCCCAGCAGATCGAAGGTCTCCGAGCCGTCCAGATGCAGCGTCTGGGGGTTGACGCCCTCCTTGAACTGGCAGGGCAGCACGCCCATGCCCACCAGGTTGCTGCGATGGATCCGCTCGAAGCTCTGCGCGATGACCGCCCGCACGCCTAACAGCCGCGTGCCTTTGGCCGCCCAGTCGCGCGAGCTGCCGGTGCCGTACTCCTGGCCGGCGAAAACGAGCAGCGGAATGTGCGCCGCCTGGTACTTGACCGCCGCATCGTAGATGCTCATCGTCTCGCCGTCCGGCTGGTGAACCGTGACGCCGCCCTCCACGCCGGGGACCATCAGGTTCTTGATGCGCACGTTGGCGAAGGTGCCGCGCACCATCACGTGATGGTTGCCGCGCCGGGAGCCATAGCTGTTGAAGTCCTCGACAGCGACCCCTCGATCCTGCAGGTAGAGGCCGGCGGGCGAGGTCGGCTTGATGGCCCCGGCAGGGCTGATATGGTCCGTGGTGACCGAATCGCCGAAGATCGCCAGCGCCCGCGCTTTCTTCACGTCATGCACCGCTTCCGGCTCCATGCTGAACTTCTCGAAGTAGGGCGGATCCTGAATGTAGGTCGAGTCCGGTTCCCACTCGTAGACCTTGCCCGAGCTACTGGGGATCTCGTTCCAGAGCGGGTTCTGGGACGTGAAGTCGCTGTAGAGGCGCCGGTAGGTCGCCGGATCGAAGGCGTCCTGCATCAGCCGCCCGATCTCCTCGGAAGTGGGCCACAGGTCTTTGAGATAGACCTCCTGCCCGCTCTTATCTTTGCCGATCGGCTCGGCGGCCATGTCGATGTCCACGTGCCCCGCCAGCGCGAAGGCCACCACCAGGGGCGGACTCATCAGGAAGTTGGCTTTCACGCTCTGATGCACGCGCGCCTCGAAGTTGCGGTTGCCGCTCAGCACGCTCGCCACGACCAGATCGTTGTTGGTGACGACTTCTTCTAAGTGCGGCTCCAGCGGGCCGGAGTTGCCGATGCAGGTCGTGCAGCCGTAGCCGACCACCTGGAAGCCCAGCTCGTCCAGATAAGGCTGCAGGCCGGTCTTCTGCAGATACTCGGTCACCACGCGCGAGCCGGGCGCCAGCGAAGTCTTGACCGTCGGCGGCACGGACAGTCCCTTCTCGACCGCCTTCTTCGCCAGCAGCCCGGCGGCCAGCATCACGCTCGGATTGGAGGTGTTCGTGCAGGAGGTGATGGCCGCGATGACCACGTCCCCGTGTCCCAGGCTGTCCCCCACCTTCGCGAACTCGCCGGACACTTCTTCCACCCGGTCCGGGGTCGGGCGGTTCTGCATCATCTCGACTTCGGTTTCCGTGTTGGTGTTCGTGATGCTGACATGGTTATCCACCGCCAACGGCGCTGTTGCAGGGTCCTGCTCGCCGCCGCCCTCCAGCACCGCCGTGCCGGCGCCATTGCCCCCAATACGGAGCACGTACCGCTTGCCGTCCTCCGATTCGGGCTTGTTGTAGCCGCTCTCGGAAATCGGCTTGTGCAGCAGGTCATGGAACTTCGTCTTCACGTCCGTCAGGTCGATGCGGTCCTGCGGGCGCTTCGGGCCGGCCACGGCGGGCTGCACGGTCGCCAGATCCAAATCGAGGAGGGTGCTGTAGGCGATCTCGTCGCGGCGGGGCATTCCGAATAGGCCCTGCGCCTTGTAGTACTGGCGGATCGCGTCCACGTGCTCTTCGCTGCGCCCGGTCGCCAGGAAGTAGCGGCAGGTCTCCTCGTCCACCGGGAAGTAGCCCATCGTCGCGCCGTATTCGGGGGCCATGTTGCCGATCGTCGCCCGGTCCGTCACCGAGAGCGACGCCGCGCCCTCGCCGTGGAACTCGACGAACTTGCCCACGACTTTCGCCTGCCGCAGCATCTGCGTGATGTGCAGCACGAGATCGGTCGCGGTCACGCCGGTCCGCAGCGCGCCGCTCAGGTGGACGCCGACCACGTCGGGCGTGAGGAAGTAGACCGGCTGGCCCAGCATCCCGGCTTCGGCCTCGATGCCGCCCACGCCCCACCCCACGATCCCCAGGCCGTTGATCATGGTCGTGTGCGAGTCGGTGCCGACCAGCGTGTCGGGGTAGTAGACGCCGTCTTTCTCCAGCACGCCCTTCGCCAGATACTCCAGATTGACCTGATGGACGATGCCGATGCCGGGCGGCACGACGCTGAAGCCGTTAAACGCCTGCATGCCCCACTTCAGGAACTGGTAGCGGGCGCGGTTGCGCTTGAACTCCATCTCCATGTTCAAGGTCAGCGCGTTGGGGACCTCCGAATAGTCCACCTGCACGGAGTGATCGATGACCAGATCGACCGGCACCAGCGGCTCGATGAGGCCCGCGTCCTTGCCCATGCGGGCGACCGCCGAGCGCATGGCGGCCAGGTCCACGAGCAGCGGCACGCCGGTGAAGTCCTGAAGGACGATCCGGGCCACGACGAAGGGAATCTCCTCCGTCCGCTCGGCATTGGGCTGCCAGTTCGCCAGGGCGCGCACGTCCTGCTCGCGCACCCGCTTGCCGTCCACATTGCGCAGCACCGACTCCAGAATGATGCGGATGCTCACCGGCAGGCGCGAGACCGGCCCGACGCCCGCCTTCTCAAGCTGCGGCAGGGAGGTAAACTGTCCGGACCGTCCGGAGCCGAACGAAAATTGTTGACGCGAATCGAACAGGTTTTGGGTTGCCATGATCTTATGCCCCCGATCGAAAGCGGCCGGGCCATTCACCGCCCATTTCTCCGGGCATTGAAATACCCGTCTGGAGGTCCTTCGGACAACCGTCCTGCGGACGGAAAAGCCGCCGATTGCGAGGCTGTGCCCAGGACCCAAGGCCCAATGTGCCGTCGTTGAAGTTGAGTCTATTTTACCGCTTGATGAAGGTATACTGCAAATGAATTGTTTTTATAAAATTCATACGCCAGGCGCATAGAATGGAACTGTACCAACTGGAGGCTTTCGAGGCGGTCATTTCGCATGGCAGCTTCACGCGAGCGGCGGAAGCGCTCTATCTCACGCAGCCGGCGGTCACCCGCCAGATCGCGGCGCTGGAGGCGGAGCTGCAGACACGGCTCTTCGACCGGCTGGGCCGCACGGTGCATCTGACGGCGGCGGGCGAGGCGCTGCACCGCTATGCCGAAGCTATCGTCCGGCTAGTGCAGGAAGCCCGGCATGCCATCGCCGACATTGAGGCCGGGTCGGCGGGGCGACTGGCCGTCGGCGCCAGCAGCACGCTCGCCACCTACGTCCTGCCGCCGCTGCTGCGCCGCTTCCGCGAATCGCATCCCCGCGTCGAGATTTCGGTCCATACGGGCGTCTCCGCGCAGGTTCTGGAGATGGTGCGCGCCAATGAGGTGGACATCGGCCTGGTCACCAGCGAGGTCCACGATCCAGCGCTGCAGGCCACGATTCTGGCCGACTTCGCCACGTGCGTGGTCGTGCCGCCTACCCACCCGCTCGCCGCGCGCCGCTCGGTCAGCGCGGCGGAGCTGGCGGGCAGCCCGCTCATCCTCATGGAGGCCGGTACGAACCTGCGCGCCTACGTGGACCGACTGCTCGGCGCGGCCGGCGTGGAGGAGCAGGTGACGATGGAGCTGGACAACGTGGAGGCCATCAAGCGCATGATTCAAGCCGATCTGGGCATCTCGCTGCTGCCGGAGGTCGCGGTGAGCCTGGAGGTGCAGGACGGCCGCCTGGTCGCCCTCGATTTAACGGACGTTCCCCACGCGAACCGCCATATCACCCTTACCCACCGCCGGGACAAGTACCTCACCACGGCCGTGCAAGCATTCCTCCACCTCCTGAAGACAGAGTCAGGGTGAAATGCTAACCGTCGTGGCCGTGATCGTGATCCGCTGTGCGATAGTGGTGCGCCAGCAGATCTATCCCAAAATCGGTGGCCGCCTCATACATAGTTAGCTTCTTGGACCTTTGAAGCGTGCCGGTCACCGCCAGCGCACTTCCGAAAATCACATCGCGTCTTGTCAACATAACCTCTCCCGCCAGGCAATGGATCTCCCGTCGCCGCTG
>DASRCN010000056.1:0-51180 GCA_035653075.1 Chthonomonadaceae bacterium
CTTTCCAGCCAAAGAAAGATAACTAACTCTACGGCAGCGATGCCTTCCACGCCTGCTTATATTTCACAGCAAGCGTGGAAATATCCATATCGGGGGCGGCAGCGCGAGACGATGAAGAGGCCGCCTGGCTAATGCCCACCCGTTGTGCCATCCGGAGCGGCGCCCCAAAACACGTAAGTCGCTGTGTAGGAGACTCGCTTTTGGATGCCTGCACGCTTAGGAGCTTCGGTCGGGGAGACACCTCCTGTCGTATCAATCCGCTGGATATAGGCGACTTTGCTCAACAGGCCATGCTGCGATCCCGTATGGTCTGTGGATTCTAACAGCAGCCAGGGAATAGCAGTGGATTCGGGAGATGCGCTCTGCTTTATCTTTTTCGCCAGGACCTTGCTATGATCTTTGGCCTCCCAGGCCGGGCCCTTATAATGCCTGCCGAATTCCTTTCCATTGTGATCGTAGAGTTTCGCCTTTGGCTCCTTGAGCACCCACTCGAACTTACCGGCCTCTTTTGCCTTCGAAATATAGATCTGAACGCCCTTTCCCTGCGCGCTAAAAAGCTTTACTTGTCCGTCTGGGGGCGTAATATCCCCGCTTCCTGCCTGAGCGCACGCGGCCTCAGCACTAATAAAGCATAAAATGGCCACAGTGAACAGCATGCGAACACCGGAAAGCGGGCAGAGGGGGTTGTATCTTCGTATGCTCATTCCTTATCTCCTCGTTGGTTTGTATGGTCGCGATGGTGATGCCGATCAGGGCTGTGCTGCCGCTCAAGCTAGGCTGGTATATAGGGCTGCTGGACTCCGGCGTGTCCGGCTTGCAGTACCTGCTTTGTCGTCTGGCGCGCGCCCTCTTCCTGCTGCTCGCGCCAGGAAGGGTCTTCCATCGAGCGGACGATAATATCCCGGACGTCAGCCGGCGAGTCGGAGACGAGCATCAGGTCCAAATCTTCCGGACTGATCTTGCCCTCACTCAGCATCGGTCCTTGAATCCAGTTTAACAGGGGCTGCCAGTAGGCGGAATTGAAGAGGATCACCGGGAAGTTTTTCACCTTGCCGGTCTGGATGAGCGTCAGCGACTCGAACAGCTCGTCTACGGTGCCGAAACCGCCCGGAAAGACGACGAAGGCCTGCGCGTATTTCAAAAACATCGTCTTGCGGGCGAAGAAGTAGCGGAAGTCGATGGCGATATCGACATAGGGATTAAGGCTCTGCTCGAAAGGCAGCTCGATGTTGAGGCCGATGGATTTCGTGCCGGCCAGCCGTGCGCCCCGGTTTCCCGCCTCCATAATGCCCGGCCCGCCGCCCGTGATGATGGCAAATCCGGCTTCTCCCAGCAGGCGGGCGACCTCGACAGCTGCCGCGTACATCGGGTCGTTCGGCAGCGTGCGCGCGCTGCCGAAGATCGTGACCGCCTGGCAGATGTCCGCCAGAGCGTCGAATCCTTCCACAAACTCCCCGGCGATCCGCCACACGCGCCAGGGATCTGTATGCCGAAAGCCCGCCTGGCTGGGATCGACGCAAGCCAGCAGCTTCTCGTCTTCGGTGGCTTCTCCCTTGCGCGCCGCCCGGCTAAGCGTAGGCAGCGGGATATGGTGATTTGGCGTTTCGGTGTTGGATTCATTAGGCTCGTTGTTTTTCGGCATACTCTTCCTTTCTCTCGCATCGAGGCTTGCGGGATGGATTAAAGCGGATTTGGGTTCGCGCCGCCTCCTATTCTCTATAGCAGCAAGACTGGCTGTCTCACTGGCGGGTTCCGCGCGTATCTATTACGCAACCTCTACCGGCTCAAACGCTCAGTAGGAATCAGGACGGGCGCGAGGGCTTTGTAAATCGGGTAAGGACGGTGAGTCTGGAGTGCCTCGCCAAGAAAGCCCCAGGTGGCTGCGCCGTCCAGGCTTTCCGGCTCCAGGATGTGGAAAGCCAGAATGCCCAGCGGCTGTGCCGTCCGGACCACATAGTTGCCTGCCGCGAGGGTGATCCGGCTCGGATGGAACTGGCCCTCTAGCCGAATAAGGGCGTGTCCCTGGAAAGGCCGGGGCGCGGCATCTACCTCCGTAATGGCAAACTCCTGGACTTCACCCGTCCACGATTCCAGCGTGCGCTCCACGACAATGCCGTGCCGTCGCAGCAGCGCGACCACTGCGCTCTGATCGCCGGGAATAAGGTAGGCGGCCGGAAAGCGGGCCGTGCGCGTTGCGGTGAACCGGTCGTAGACCGGCATCCTAACTTTCACCACCTCTTGAGGACGCCCGGTAGGTCGGGTCGCGCTGGAAGCTGGCGGCTTTTCGAGCAAGACCATCTCCTCGCCGCGCGAGGCCATCTCGAAGCGCACGCCCAGTTCTGGCGCCTGCTCCGGATGCAGGCCCCACTCGGTCACGCGGGCGTCCGCCGCGCGGGTCAGATTCACCACGCGGGACGGATTGCGCGCCAGGGTGTTGAGGATCGCCTGGATAAATCGCTCCGTCGCCACCACGCGGTCTTTGAACGGCAGATAGGTCGTCGCCTCGGAGAGAATACTGATGCGGTTGCGCAGCCCGGCGTAGTTGGTGACGTAGCGGCCCTCCTGGCCGAACGTATGCCACTCCCGGCCTCCCGTCCGCGGCTCCGCGTTGCCGTAGTCGAAAGTCTCCATGCCGAACTGTTTGCGCAGTTGGCGGCGGACCGCCGGCAGCAGCTCGTCCCGGCAGAAATGCAGGATATCCGGCTCAGTATCGGGGTTCAGCGGGGGCGCGTAGGTCAGCTCATAGCCCTGCCGGGTGCCGTCGGTGGTGTGCAGGTCGATGACCACGTCCGGGTCCCACCTGGTATAGATATGCTCCAGCGCCGCGCGCATCTCCGGCGCCTCGGCCTTGATGGCGTCCCGGTTGAGGTCCAGCCCCTGCCCGTTGGCGCGCTCGCCCACGATGGCCGGTCCGTCCTGCTCGGGCCGGTTACGCTCGCCAGGTCCCCAGCTCTCGTTGCCGTCGATGTTGTAGATGGGCGTCACCACGAAGACAAACTTGTCCAGCATCCCGCCCGATGGCTCCTGGGACCATTGCCGCAGGAGCATCTGGATGGCCTCTTTTCCTTCGACCTCGCCGCCGTGGATATTGGCCTCGACATAGACGATCGGCTTGCCGCTGCGGCGCGCCTCGGCAGGCGTGCTGACGAGCGGCCGGGAGGCGATTACCAGCGGGATCGGTCTTCCCTTCGCGCTCTCGCCGATCATTTCCACCAAGATCGGCGCGCCTTTGCGCTGCATCTGCCGGAAGAAGGCAAGAACGTCCTCGTAATGCGATGTCTCCTGGTAGTCCGTGCGCTCCGCCCGCGTCTGCGGCCAGTCCGCTCCGAGCGGATCCGAACCGATTTTGGGATCGCTCCCCATGCCGGACAGCCCAGCACGAGAAGAGGAGGCCTGCCGCCAGAGGTCTTTGCCGGAATGGAGGGCGAGACCGATCTGCTCCGTGCTGCCGCGCCTCCCGTTATACCAGAGCATCCAGCGCCCGGCGTCGAAAAGTGCAAAGGGCTTGTAGACGGCGTCGTAATCCCAGGCGTTCTTATTCTGGGTGCGAGCGCGCAGAATCGGATTGGCCGGATGCCGCTCCCAGCCGGTAATGCCGTCCCGCGAGCGCGCCAGGCCGATCTGGGCGAAGCTTTCGTCCTCGAAGCCGATATAGAACATCCAATACCAGCCGCCGGTGGAAATCACCTGGCAGGCGGTCACGCGATCCTGCTCCCACGGGTTCGCCTTGTCCGGGATGAAGATAGGATTGGTGGGATATTTGGTCCAGTGCAGGCCGTCCGGACTGGTGGCGTAGCCGATGGCGTTGGGCTCGTACTGCTCGCCGCCGGAGTACCACATCTTATAGAGGCTGGTTGCGGCGTCCCAGAGCACGTGCGGGCACATCACGGCGACGCCTTCCCACGGCGCTTCCGGAGACAGCGCCGGCTCTTTACTCTGGCGCATCCACGTCACGCCGTCCGGGCTGGTGGCATAGCCGATCCAGGAGTTGCCGTTGGCCTGGCCGGTATACCACATGGCGTAGCTTCGCCCGCGCTTGAGGACGGTCGGGCGGTTGATGTCGGCTTCCCAATTCGTCTCAGGATTGGGGCCAAGCACGATCCGGGGCGCGCTCCAGTGGATGCCGTCCGGGCTCTCCGTGAGCGCCACGCTCGCCTTCGGCCGCCAGGAGAACCACATCCGAAAGCGGCCCGACTCTTTCAAGACGGAGACGTCGAAGCAAGTCCCGAGCGACCCGCCGAGAACGGGATTGTCCGCATATTTGACCCAGCCGGCCGCCGTTTCTTCGACCGTATTCGCAGACCGCATTGTCGGCTCTCCCTTTGTGCTCGGCACAGGCCACAGAAGCGATACCAGCATACCGAGCAGGAGCAGGCAGGGACGCATGAAGGCTCTCCGATTTGGATATTCGTAGGGCATGAGTCAGAGGGTAACCTTCAATCCATCGTAGGCGACGTCGATGCCGTGCGGACGGAAGTAGGCTTCGAGGTCTTCGTGCAGCCAGCCGCCATTATGAGAGAAGTGCGTGGCGATGACCCGCGCTTCCGATGCCAGCCCGCCGCGCTTCGCCAACTCGTCCCGAAACCGCACCACCGAGGGACAGCCAAGATGGCCGCGATCGCTGTCTGAGGGGCCATAGGTGCAGTCGAGCACGAGCAGGTCGAGCGGCTTTTCGCTGGCAAACTCCCAGGACGGCTCATCGTACCAGCCGGTGTCATGGCCCAGCAGCGCCGCGCGCCCTTCGCCTTCGATGCGGTAGTTGACGCACTCCTCCGCGCGGTCGTGGGCGGCGGGAATCGGCGTGGCCGCCCATCCCTCCCCGATCTCGATCGGCTGGAAAGCGGTGATGCGGTGGAAAACGATCTTGTAGCGATCCCAGTCCTCGCCATTGAAGCTAATGAACTTGCGCTCGACGGCCTCGTTGCCCCAGACATGCAGCGGCGTCTCCGGCGCGACCGAAAACCCGCGCCGGCGATAAGCCAGGTCGGTGGGATACCAGTGGTCGTCGTGGCTGTGGGTGACGAGCAGGTGTTCCAGCCGCTCGTAGGCAAGACGGTATAGCTGCTGGTGCAGATTAGAATCCGGACCAAAATCCACGCGGATCGTATCGCCCAGCATGTAAGCCGCGCGGCTGCGCAGATCCTTTCCGCCGCGCGCTCGCGCTTCCTGGCAAGCCCGACAGGTACAGAACAGCGCGGGCCAGCCCTCCGCCGCCGCCGTCCCGCAAAACAGTAACTCCATGCTCTCTCCCATTCGTGCGTATTCTTTCGTCGGCAAGAAGGTCTGCCGGGCTTAACATTTCCGTGTGAGGTGGGGAAAAACCTTCCAGTTGACATCTCAAGTGTTCGGCGGCATAATGTAGCCATTCGACACTAACACTTTTCGAGCAGAGACCTCAATGACACACAAACCGACGACCAGGGGAGGACGGAGACAGATGCGAGGGCTCTTATTGGCCTGCCTCGCGCCTCTGGCCTTGCTGGACGTCGCCTGGTCGGTTCCGCAGGCCGCTTCGGTGGCCTCCGGCGATGCGGCGGGCAGCGCGTTCTACGAGCAGAATATCCGCCCGCTGTTTGCCCAGCACTGTTATGCCTGCCATTCCAGCCGGGCGGCGTCGCTGCAGGGCGGTCTGGCGCTCGACACTCCAGAGTGCTGGCGGCGTGGCGCGACTTCCGGCCCGATCCTCGTTGCCGGCGATCCCGATAAAAGCCCGCTCATCCAGGCGGTGCGCCATGCGAGTGGCGTGACCGCGATGCCGCTGGGCGGGGGCAAGCTCTCGGAGCGGGAGATCGCGGCGCTGGTGGAGTGGGTGCGGCGCGGCGCGCCGGGGCCGCGCGAGGAGAAATCTGCGCCGGGCGCGGGGAAGCGGCGCATCGACATCGCGGCCGGGCGGACGTACTGGGCCTTCCAGCCGCTCCGGCGCGTCAGCCCGCCTTCGGTCAAGAATACGCACTGGCCCCGAACTCCCATCGACCGCTTTATTCTGGCGCAGATGGAAAAGAACGGAGTCCGCCCCAACCCGGCCGCCGACCGGCGCACGCTGATCCGGCGCGCCACTTTCGATCTGATCGGCCTGCCGCCCACGCCCGAAGAGGTCGAGGCGTTCGTCCACGATACGCGCCCGGACGCTTATCCCCGACTCCTGGACCGCTTGCTGGCCTCGCCGCACTACGGAGAGCGGTGGGGACGCCACTGGCTGGACCTGGCCCGCTTCGCGGAGAGCCACGGCTACGAGCAGGACTACGACCGCCCTTACGCCTATACCTACCGCGACTTCGTGATCCGGGCGCTCAACGCGGACCTGCCCTACGACACCTTCGTGCGCTGGCAGTTGGCGGGGGACGAGATCGACCCCGATAACCCGATGGCACTGATGGCGACCGGGTTCCTCGCGGCGGGCACGCACGCCACCCAGATTACCAAGAACCAGGTCGAGAAAGAGCGCTACGACGAGCTGGACGACATGCTCGCCACCACTGGAACCTCCCTGCTGAGCCTGACGGTCGGCTGCGCCCGCTGCCACGACCACAAGTACGATCCGATCCCCAATCGCGACTACTATCGCATGCTCTCCACCTTCACCACGACGGTCCGCAGCGACTACGATGTGGACCTGGAGCCGGCAGAAGACCGCCTGGCCTACGCGGCGTTCGCGCGGGAGCACGCGCCGCTCGTGGAGGCGCTGGACCGATACGAGAAGGAGCAACTGCCCCAGCGAATGGATGCCTGGCTGCGCAGCGGCGCGTGGAAAGCGGCCCCTGCCAGGCCCGCTCGCCCGAAGGAGATCGACGCGATCCTGGCTTCGGTGGCGGCCGGGCAGCCGCTGACCGAGCCGGCCCGTTCGCAACTGCTGGCCTGGTATCGCACCATCGATCCGGGATGGCAGGCGCGGGAAAAGCAGATACAGGCCGATCTGGCGCGGGCGCCCAAGCTCCATCTCCAGAAGGCGCTCATCAGCAGCGAGGGCGTTCCCGCCGTGCGGACCAATACGCAGGGCGGCGATTTCCTGGAAGTCACGAACTTTCTCAAGCGCGGCGATCCGAGCCAGAAGGAGGGGGTCGCCACGCAGAGCTTTCTGCAGGTCCTCATGCGTACGCCCAACGGGGAGCGGCACTGGCAGGAAGCGCCGCCGAAAGGCTGGCATACCTCCTATCGCCGCCGCGCGCTCGCCGGCTGGATCACGGACACGCGCTGCGGCGCGGGGATGCTGCTGGCGCGGGTCATCGTCAACCGGCTCTGGCAGCACCATCTGGGGCGTGGCATCGTCGCGACGCCGAGCGATTTCGGCACGCAGGGCGCCCGCCCGTCCCATCCCGAGCTGCTGGACTGGCTGGCGACGGAGCTGATCCGCAACGGCTGGCGGCTCAAGCCGATCCACAAGCTCATCATGAACAGCGCGGTCTACCTGCAGTCTTCCGCGCCGAACCCGCGCAACGCGCAGCGCGATCGGGAGAACCGGCTGTTCTGGCAGCATCCGCGCCAGCGCCTGGAAGCGGAGGCGATCCGGGACGCGATGCTTGCCGTGAGCGGCGAGCTGGACCCGACGATGTTCGGCCCCGGCACGCTCGACGAGGGTATGAAGCGGCGCAGCATCTACTTCTTCATCAAGCGCAGCCACCTCATTCCGATCCTGACGGTCTTCGACGCGCCGAACGCCCTGCAGAGCATTCCGGCCCGGCAGACGACGACCATCGCGCCCCAGGCGCTGCTCCTGATGAACAGCCCATACGTGCGCGACTACGCCCGCCACTTCGCGGAGCGCATCGCCCCGAAGGCCGGAGAGCCGAATGAGGCAGCGATCCGTTCCTGCTACCTGTTGGCGCTGAGCCGGCCGCCCACACAAAAGGAGCTGGCCGCTTCGCTCGCCTTCCTGGCGCAGCAGGCGGCCTCCTACCGCGCCGCCGGTCACGCCGATGCCGACACGCTTGCCCTGACCGACTTCTGCCAGGTCCTCCTGGGCCTGAACGAGTTCGTGTATGTAGAGTAAGACCTCACCCCCTCCTCACCACGGGCCTTGCGGCCCTGCCTCTCCTTCGTAAGCAGAGGAGGAGCAGTATTGCTCTCTTTTGCCTCTGATTGCAGGCTGGAATGGCTTCATGCAGAGGCACAAGAGAGCGATATAGTCCCCCCTCCCCTAAACTTGGGGGAGGGGCCGGGGGTGGGGGCCAATAGAGATGAGCCCATGAAAGAGCCGCATCTGTTTGCGTCGCCGCATCGCATCTATTCGTCCCGCCGGGACTTTCTCAGGCTGACGGGATCGGGCTTTGGACTGCTGGCGCTGGCGGGACTGCTGGAAGAGCAGGGGCTGCTGCCGGCCTCGGCGGACACGGTCCTCAATCCGCTGGCGCCGCGCCGTCCGCACTTCCCGGCGAAGGCCAGGAGCGTGATCTGGCTGTTCATGAACGGCGGGCCAAGCCAGGTGGATACCTGGGACTACAAGCCCGCGCTGGAGCAGCACGACGGGCAGGAGCTGAAGGGCTTCGATAAGGACACCGGCTTCTTTGTCGATCAGGTCGGGCCGATCATGAAGTCGCCGTTCGCCTTCGCGCGGCACGGAAAGTCAGGCACGTGGGTCTCCGAAATCTTTCCCTGCATGGCGCAACACGTCGACGACATGGCGTTCCTGCACTCCTGCTTTACGCTCACCAACAACCACTCCCCCGCGCTCTTCGAGATCAATACGGGCATGAACCGGATGGGCTTTCCGAGCGTCGGCTCCTGGGTGACCTACGGCCTGGGAACGGTCAACCAGAACCTGCCGGGCTTTATCGTGATGTACGACACGCTGGGGCGCGGCATGCCGAAGGGCTACGCGCAGAACTGGAGCGCGGGCTTCTTGCCGGGCGTGTATCAGGGGACGGCGTTGAACGCGCAGGGCTCGCCCATCGACAATCTGCTCCGCAATCCGGAGATGAGTGACGGGCAGCAGCGCGCCCAACTGGACCTCCTGGCGACCCTAAACAAGAGCACGCCGCAGCAGAGCCAGCACGATCCGGAGCTGGCAGCGCGCATCCAGAGCTTCGAGCTGGCCTACCGGATGCAGATGACCGCGCCGGAGGCGCTGGACTATACGCAGGAGCCGGAGTCGATCCAGAAGCTTTATGGCCTGGACGACAAGCGCTGCGCCCACTTCAGCAAGCAGTGCCTGATGGCGCGGCGGCTGGTGGAGCGGGGTGTGCGGTTCGTACAGATCTACAGTGGCGGGGAAGAGAACGAGAAGAGCTGGGACGGCCATACGAACATCGGGGACAACCACCGGCAGTTCGCGGGAGAGACCGACAAGCCGATCGGCGGCCTGCTGACCGATCTGAAGCAGCGCGGCCTGCTCGATTCGACGCTGGTCCTCTGGTGCGGGGAGTTCGGCCGTCTGCCGCTGGTACAGAAGGGCGGCACGGGCCGCGACCACAACCCGCACGCCTTCACGACCTGGATGGCCGGCGGCGGCGTCAAGGGCGGCGTCCACTACGGCGCCACCGATGAGCTGGGCCATAAGGCCGTCGAGAGCCGGGTCAGCATCAACGACCTGCACGCCACGATCCTGCACCTGCTGGGCATCGAGCATACCCGGCTGACCTACCTCTTCAATGGCCGCAACTTCCGCCTCACCGACGTCGCCGGCAACGTGGTCAAAGACATTCTTGCCTGAGTCGGATAAAGTCGGTCCGACGACCATCGCACTTGGCTGCGTTTTCCGCGGTAGAGTAAAATAGGAAGCAGCGCACCGCTTCCCAAAATGGATTAGCTCAGGTTTAGAGGAGGTAAGCTTATGATCCTGACATTAAATTTGACCCCGGAAGAAGAGAAGCGCGTAGAACAGGCACGGCAACGGGGTTTTGACGTGGATGCCATGCTGCATGGTGTAATTGCTGGACTACCACCCGTCGAGGCTGGCCCAGCCGGAGATAAGACGCTGGAGCTGTTCGCCAGGTGGAAGGCGGAAGACGCCACAGACGATTCTGCAGAGATAGAAGCCGCCGAGCGCGAGTTGGCTGAGTTCAAGGCCAACATGAACGCCAACCGTGCTCTGACTGGAGAGAGGCAACCCTACAAGTGATACAAGCTATACTACTTGATACGGGACCTCTCGGATGGGTGACAAAACCGTTGCGGGCCGCCGATGTGATTGCCATCAATGGATGGGTGAGCAGCCTGATACAAGCCGGGGTGCGTATCTACGTTCCAGAAATCGCCGATTATGAAGTTCGTCGCGAACTGCTACGAACCGGGGCGACAGCCGGAATCGCACGTCTGGATGCCTTCAATGCGGCACAACCGGACCGATATCTGCCCCTCACCACAGCAGCCGTACGCCTTGCCGCTAATCTATGGGCAGAAGCACGCAATAAGGGCTACGCCACGGCGGATCCTAAGGCTCTGGATGGAGATGTGATTCTGGCCGCGCAGGCGATCATTCTGGGCCTGCCCAAATCGGATTTCATCATCGCCACGGATAACCTCAGCCATCTGTCCCGCTATGTTCCTGCCGAAGAGTGGAGAAACATCAAGCCGTAACGCCATGTTGTAAAAGGAGCCTCTTGCCTCACAATGTGTTACATGGTGGTCGTAGCCCTGCCTCCAGAGGCCCAATAAAAAGAGAGGGCGCCTCTACCGGAAGGAATGCGCTTCTGGCCGTGTTCTTATGCGGAATCTCAGATGAGCGGCTTTACCATATTCATGGCTGCTCGCAGTCTTGAAGGTCAGGGGATCATGCGTTCCGGACGGCCGCTTTCGAGGGAGCGGTAGGCCGCTTCGACAACGGCGACACTGGCGCGGCCGGTCTCGCCGGTAAAGAGCGGGGGCGTGTCTTTCTCGACCCAGTCGAAGAAGGAGATCAACTCGCGGTCGTAGGGGTCGGGATAGCCGGCCAGGTCTTGCGCCGTGATGATCGTCGGCTGCTCGGCATCGAAGGCGCGATAGCGCAATTCGCCGCCGAACCCGCCATGAAGGAGGTTGCCTTTTGTGCCCTGGATGTGGACCCGGTACTCCCCGACGGGAGAGGCAAGGCTGCTGTGCAGCATGCCGATACCGCCGTTCTTGAATTGGAGTTGAACAAAGAGCGTGTCGTCGAAATCGCCCCAGCCCGTAAGGTTTTTGCCCTGCGCGGAGACCGAATCGATCTCGCCCATCAGGAAGAGCATGTAGTCGATCTCATGCACGTTGGTCTCGCCCAGCAGTCCGCCCGATTCCTCTTTGCTGGCGCGCCAACCGGCGGAGAAGTGCCGCTTATACTCCGCCCGCGTGATGGAGATCGCTTGCGGCGCTCCCAGAGTCCCCTCCTGCAAGATCTCGTGCGACTTCCAGAATAGCGGGAACAGGCGCAGCACCTGCCCGACGAACAGCTTCGCGCTATGTGCGCGGCACGTGGCGATCATCTCGTCGCAGAGGGCCACGGTCGTGCAGAGCGGCTTTTCGCAATAGATCGGCTTGCCGGTCGGCGCGACCGCCAGGACGTTGGCGTGGTGGGCGAGGGACGGCGAGCCGACCAGAAAAGCATCGATGTCCGTGCGCCGCGCCAATCCCTTGATGGTCGGCTCGGCCTCCGCCCCGAACTCCGCCGACTTCTCAGAAAGCGTTTCCGGATCGATATCGTGAATGGCGGCGATGCGCGCCCGGCCCATGCGGACACAGCGCCTTGCCAGATCGCTCGCCATCTTCCCGCACCCGATCACTGCCACATTGAGCATAAAAACCCTCTCCTTACTCACCAGGGGCTTTCTTACCGGGCGACTACAGTCCTCCGGTAAAAGAAAACAGTCGAAAACTCTTTCCTCATAGCCGTCCGTATCGATCCTCAGATGCCTAATGCCTCGAAGGTGTATTCCAGGTTCTTAAGGTGGTAGGCCATGTCGAAGATGTGGTCTAATTCCTGCGGGGAGAGGCGCTCTTTGACGACCGGATCGCTGGCGACGGCCGTGCGGAAGTCCTCGCCGGCCCAGGCTTTGGCCGCGTTGCGCTGGGCGACCGTATACGCCTCCTCGCGGGAAAGGCCGGTGGCGATGAGCGAGAGCATCACCTGCTCGGAAAAGACCAGCCCGCCCATCAGGTCCAGGTTGCGCCGCATGTTGTCCGGATAGACGATCAGCGTGTCCAAAATATCAGTAAATTTGGCGAGCATCCAGTCCACCAGCGTGGTCGTATCCGGCAGAACGACGCGCTCGACGCTGCTGTTAGTCAGATCGCGCTCGTGCCAGGTCGCCATGCTCTCCAGCATCGGAATCAGGTTGCCGCGCACCACCCGCGCCAGTCCCGTCACCGTCTCGCTGTTCCACGGATTGCGCTTGTGCGGCATCGCCGAAGAGCCCTTCTGTCCCTCCGCAAAAACCTCCTGCACTTCCCGAATTTCCGTGCGCGCCAGATTACGGATTTCCGTGGCGAACCGCTCCAGCGAGGCCGCCAGAATCGCCAGCGTCGCCATGAGCTGGGCGTGACGGTCACGGGCGATGATCTGCGTGGAGATAGGCGCGACCTCCAGACCCAGCTTCTGGCAAACGTACTTTTCCACCTCCGGGTCGATGTTGGCATGCGTGCCGACCGCCCCGGAAATCTTTCCCACGCTCACCGCCGCCCGCGCCTGTCGCAGCCGCTCGATGTTGTGGTTCATCTCGTCGAGCCACGTCGCTAGCTTGAACCCGAAGGTGATCGGCTCGGCGTGGATGCCGTGCGTGCGCCCGATCATCACCGTGTGCTTGTGCTCGCGGGCACGGCGGCGAATCACCGCGTTCAGTTGTTCCGCACGCTGCAGAATAAGGTCCGTCGCATCCCGGAGCAGCAACCCCAGCGCCGTATCCACAATATCGTACGACGTGACCCCGTAATGGACGAACCGGCCTTCCTCTCCCAGGCCCTCCGCCACGTTCTTGACGAACGCCATCACGTCGTGACGCGTCTCTTTCTCCAGCTCGTCGATGCGCGCCAGATCGAACTTCGCGCCCGCGCGAATGGCTTCGGTCGTTCCGGCAGGGATACGTCCAAAGTGCTCCAGCCCCTCGCAGACGGCGATCTCCACGTCCAGCCACTTCTGCGTCTTATTCTGCGGGCTCCAGAGCACGCGCATCTCCGGTGTCGTATAGCGATCGATCATTCTCTACTCCAGGTTGGTACCAGCCGCCAGGTTGTAGTAAATAAACCACCCGCTTCGCTAGAGGCACAGAGACACAGAGGAAAAGCCAATGCGAGAAAAACCAGGAGAGAAAGAGACTTAGGTATTACCTACAGTAAGCCCCTACCCCTTCCTCAGGACGAGCGAGAGCACAGAGAAAAGCTAATGCTCTCTATAGCCGGGTCGTTTTTCTCTGTGCTTTCCCTTTGCTTGTAGCAGCGGCACAGGCTTTTCTATTAGAACTCGCCTCTTCCTTCTCTGTTTGCTTTTCTCGCATTGGCTTTTCCTCTGTGTGCTCTGTGGCTCTAACGAGCGTAGCGAGTGGGTGGTTGATCTCCGAGAAGAGGACGGGTAGTACCGAGCTAATGGCGAAGCACACGACCGGCGCGGGCATCCGTCGGGAGGCCGTTTGCGAAGGCGACGCGCCCGTTGACCAGCACGTAGGCGATGCCGGCGGCGAGCTGATGCGGCTCGTCGAAGGTGGCGCGGTCGATGACGGTGGCCGGGTCGTAGACCGTAATGTCGGCGAACTGGCCGGGCGCGATTCGGCCCCGGTCGGCCAGGCCCATGCGGTCCGCAGGCAGCGCCGTCATCTTGTGGATGGCCTCCGCCTCGCTCAAGACCCCCAGTTCGCGCACGTAGCGGCCCAGCACGCGCGGGAACGTGCCATAGGCGCGGGGATGGATCCGGTCCTCGCTCGCCGGGCCGCCCGGATGCGTGCCCACGCCGTCCGAGCCGATGGCGGTCCAGGGATAGCGCATCACCGTCTCAATATCGGCCTCCCCGATGGCGAAGTTGATGGCGCTGACGTAGCCGTGCGTTTCTACGATCAGGTCCAGGATGAAGTCGATGGGCGGGCGGCCCGCCTCCTTCGCCAGCGTGGCAATGGAAGAACCCTGAATCTCCGGCTTGCCCCGGCAGACGCCGATGACGACGTTGTGCCAGGGCGAGTCCTCGGAAAGGTCCGCCCAATCCGGATGCGCGGTCAGCATTTCCGAGACGATCGCCGCGCGCTGTTCCGGATCGCGCAGGCGGGCGGTGACTTCCTCCGGAGCGCCGTTCAAGACCCAGCGCGGCAGCGTCTGCACGCCCAGGCTCGTCATGAAGGCCGTATAGGGGTACTGGTCGAGCTGCACGTCCAGGCCGCGCGCCCGCGCCCGGTCCACCATGTCGAGCGTGACCGAAACCTTTCCCCAGTTGGGACGGCCTTCGGCTTTATGGTGGGACAACTGTAGCGGCAGCCCGGCACGCTCCGCGACTTCCAGCGCCTCCTGCACGGCCTCAATAAGCGCGTCTCCCTCGCTGCGCAGATGGGTGGCATAAAAGCCGCCGTGCGCGGCCACGACGATGCACAGGTCCGCCAGCTCTTCCACCGTGGCGTAGGACGAGGGCGTGTATTCCAGGCCGGAGGAGAAGCCCCACACGCCGGCTTCCAGGGCGTCTTCTAGGTCGCGGCGCATCGCCTGCATCTCCTCGCCGATCGGCGCCCGCGCTTCCATGCCCATGACGCGCTTGCGTAGCGTGCCGTGCCCCGCCAGCGGCACATAATTATTGGCGACGCCCTGCTCCCCGACCCGGCGCAGGTTCTCCGCATAGGTCTTCCAGGTGATCCGCGTGCCGTGGGGCGCGAGCCAGCGCTTCTCGAAGGCGAACACGTCCGCGTCGGTCGCAAATCCCAGAGAAAGGCCGCAGTTGCCCGTGACCTGGGTGGTCACGCCCATTGCGATGGAGCTGGCCTGGTCCGGAGCGAAGAGGACGGAGATGTCGGAGTGCGTATGGATGTCGATGAAGCCGGGCGCGACGCGCAGGCCCGCCACGTCGAGGATGCGTCCGGCCGGCGCTTGCGCCAGATCGCCCACCGCAGCGATCCGGTCTCCCCGAATACCCACGTCGGCGCGGACCGCCAGGGCGCCGGTCCCATCCAGGACCGTTCCGCCGCGAAGAAGCATATCGAACGTCTGTGGCTCGACCGTCACTCTGCCTGACCCCTGCCGTGCAGCATCCAGGCTGCTTACGGCGCTCCGAGGGTATTATAGCCTTCAGCATTCCCCGGCGTCAAGGAAAGGCTCGGCGGCTGCAGATTGTCTGGATTTGAGAAAGGCTTGTCTGTTTGGCACGAATTGTGCAATGATACTCAACGCAAGACCCATTCTTGTAATACACAATCGTTCGCATTCTTCCGTAGTGAACAAGCGATCTATTCCCGGTAGAACAGCCTAAAAGCGGTCTGGATTACCGCCGATAATGCAACCGCGCGAGGCGCCTTCCTTCTCACGTAGCGCAAGCCGAGGAGAAGGCGGACGGCGGGCCGCAGTTTCGGACGGCGGGACCGCATCCAGGTTGACTGCCGGTGGCAACGTGGGAGGACGACTGCCGTTATGAATATCTGCGTGATCGGGACAGGATATGTCGGATTGGTGACGGGGACGGTGTTCAGCGACCTCGGCAATGAGGTCATCTGCGTGGACAAGGACGCCGGCAAGATCGCCATGCTCCAGCGCGGCGAGATGCCCATCTACGAGCCCGGCCTGGAAGAGATGGTCAAGCATAATGTCGAGGACCGCCGCCTCACCTTCACCACCGACCTGGCCGAAGCCGTCAAGCGCTCGGACGTGGTCTTCATCTGCGTCGGCACGCCGCCCAAACCCAACGGCGAGCCGGACATGAGCTTTGTGGAAGGCGCCGCCCAGGAGATCGCCCTGGCCCTCGACCGTTACAAAGTGATCGTCAACAAGTCCACCGTTCCGGTCGGCACGGGCGACCTGGTCCGAAAGATCATCGAGACGCACCGCAAAACGGCCGTGGATTTCGACGTGGTCTCCAATCCGGAGTTTCTGCGGGAAGGCAGCGCCATCAAAGACACATTGGAGCCGGACCGCATCGTCATCGGCGCGCCGACCCAGCAGGTCGCCATGAAGATCCTGGAGCTCTACGCGCCGCTGGAGCGGCCGATGATCTTAACGGACGTCGCCAGCGCGGAGATGATCAAATACGCCTCGAACGCGTTCCTGGCGACCAAGATCAGCTTCATCAACTCCATCGCCAACATCTGCGAAGCGGTCGGCGCGGACGTCGAGCAGGTGAGCAAGGGCATGGGCTGCGACCACCGAATCGGCGCGGCGTTCTTGAACGCGGGTTTAGGCTACGGCGGTTCCTGCTTCCCCAAGGACAGCAGCGCGCTGGTCACCACCGCCGAAAAGTATGGCTACGATTTCCGGCTGCTCCGATCTGTCATCGAGGTCAACCAGCAGCAGGCCCTTCGCTTCCTGGACCGGCTGCGCCAGGCGATGGGCGGCTCATTTGAAGGCAAGGTGGTCGGCATTCTGGGATTGGCGTTCAAAGCCAATACCGACGACATGCGCGACGCGAAGTCGGTCGAGCTGATCGCCAATCTGCTGGCCGAGGGGGCGCAGGTACAGGCCTACGATCCCATCGCCATTGAGAACACGCGGCGCATCTTCCCGCAAATCTGCTATGCCAAAAACGCGTATGAGGCGGCGGAAGGGACGGAGGCGCTGGTCGTCGTGACCGAATGGAACGAGTTCAAGCAGTTGAATATGGAGCGCATTCGGGCGAGCATGAAGCGGCCGCTGCTGTTCGACGGACGCAACATCTACGATCCCGTCAAGATGCGCCGGCTGGGATTTGAGTACCATTGCGTCGGGCGTACCACCGCCGCATTTAATACCAGATAACGGAGTGTCGCGCCTTCGGCGCGGAGAGGAAGACATGCCATGGTGAGGCTGAGGAAGACGCTTGGCTTGGGGCGCAACGCCCACTACGACTCGGGAATTCGCCTCTACGATCAGGGGCTATATGAGGCCGCCATCCAGGAGTTGGCTAAGGTCAGCGCCTCCGAGAAGGAGGCCCACGACCGGATGACGGAGCGGCTGGCCGCGTTCTACACCGCCGAGGCGTATACGCATCTGGGCCATACCGCCATGAGCACGGGACGCTGGGACAAGGCGCGTGACTATTTCTTGCGCGCCCTGGCGCTGCATCCGCACTATGCCGATCTGCATTTCCAGTTGGCCCTGGCGTATCGCGCCACGCAGCAGTGGGATTCGGCCCTGGAAAGCCTGCAAAATGCCCTCGACATCAATCCTCGCTTCGCCAAGGCGCACTTCACCCGCGGGCTGATCCGCTATGAGCAGGGCGAGCACGACGCCGGCCTGCGCTCGCTCTGCACCGCGATGGAGCTGGAGCCGGGTTTCCGCACGGAGGCGTTCGTTCGCGGGCTGCAAGCGCATCTGGAGGGGGATTCGGAAACGGCCCTGCGCTGTTTCGAAAAGGTCTCGCAGGCCGACGTGGACGACATCCTGTTCCACTTCAAGCTGGGCGACGACCTCAGCCAGCGCGGAATGTACGAGCAGGCGGCCTCGGAGTATAAGAAGGCGCTGGAGATCCATCCCGGCTATGCCGACATCCGCAACCATCTCGGCCTGGCCTACAGCGCCCAGGGCCGGATAGAAGAGGCGATCGCCGAGTTTCGACGCGCGCTGGCCATCAATCCCCGCTACGTGGACGCGATGGTCAACCTGGCGACGCTGCTGCGCGAGCAGGGGCGAATCGACGAGGCGCGCTCCCTGTTTGCCCAGGTCCTCACCGCCGCGCCGGACGACCCGGTCGCCTGGGAGCAGGTTCACCAGGCGGACAAAATCAGCGGAGGGGAACCGGCGGCGGAAAGCGCGCGTAATGGAAAGCAGAGCCGCGCGGCCTGATCGTTCCGGAAGAGCCGGTCTGTGTGCGGCGACACGGCGCGCCTGCGTCCCCTCCGGCGCGCTTTGATTGGATTGGAAGAAGACTGTGGCCCCGGACTGGCCCCCGTTCACCTTTGCCGTCACGGCCCGCGCCCCCGGACCTCACGGCGTCGCCCGCTGCGGGCGTCTCACTCTGCCCCATGCTGTCGTCGAAACGCCCGTGTTCATGCCGGTCGGCACGCAGGCGGCGGTCAAGGCCGTCACGCCGGAGGAGCTGGCCGAGATCGGCTATGCCCTGATCCTCGGCAACACCTATCACCTGCACCTGCGGCCCGGAGAAGAACTGATCGCCCGCGCCGGCGGCCTGCACCGCTTCAGCGGCTGGGGCGGCGCGCTCTTAACCGACAGCGGCGGCTTCCAGGTCTTCAGCCTGACCGGGCTGCGGCGCATCGGCGCCGATGGCGTGCAGTTCCAGTCGCATATCGACGGCTCGCGGCACGTCTTCACGCCGGAGAGCGTGATGCAGATCGAGCGCGATCTCGGCGCGGACATCATCATGGCCTTCGACGAGTGTACGCCCTACCCCTGCACGCCGGAGTATGCGCGCGAAGCCTTAGAGCGCACGCACCGCTGGGCCGCGCGCTGCCGAGAGGCCTACGATCTGGCCGGGCGGCGGGCGACCGGGGGATGGCCGCAGGCCCTGTTCGGCATCACGCAGGGCAGCGTTTATCGTGAATTAAGAGAAGAGAGCGCGCGGGCGCTGATCGCGATGGACTTTCCAGGCTACGCGATCGGGGGGCTGGCCGTCGGCGAGGAGGCCCCCTTGCGCCGGGACGCCATCGAATGGACGACCGCGCGGCTGCCCTTCGAGAAGCCGCGCTATCTGATGGGCGTGGGCACGCCGGTCGATATTCTGGATGCCGTGGAGCGGGGCGTGGATATGTTCGATTGCGTGCTGCCCACGCGCAACGCCCGCAACGCCCAGGTGTTTACGGCGAGCGGGCCGATCAATCTGCGCAACGTGCGCTTTGCCGAGGACTTCGGCCCGCTCGATCCGGAGTGCGACTGCCGGGTCTGCCGGCGGCACAGCCGGGCCTATGCGCGCTATCTGTTCCGCGCCAACGAGATCCTGGGGCCGCGCCTGGCGACCTATCATAACTTGTATTTCTATAACCGCCTTATGGCCGGTATCCGGGACGCCATCCGCGCCGATCGGCTGGAAGCGTTTCGGGAAGCATTTTTGAAGCAGTACACAAGCTCTGCAGAAGAGGAGCCTGACATAGATGAAAGCTAACGGCGAGACAACGGAGATCGCCAGCAACCGGGTCGCGGCCCCGCCGCCGAACGTTAAAGGCAACGGCGGGAATGGCGTCGCGCCGAACGGCGGCAACGGTGAGACGCAGGTTATGGAGCCGGGCGTCGAGCGTCCGGTCAGCCTGCGGGACGTGCGCAGCAACGAGAAGATCCGCGCTTATATCGAAAAAGCCAACGAGCAGATGGCCGCCATCGGGTATTCTGAACATGGACTGCGTCACGCGGCGCTGGTGGCCGCCATCGCGCGCAACATCTGCCTGGACCTGGGTCTCGACACGCGCGTCGCGGAACTGGCCGCCATTGCCGGCTACCTGCACGACATCGGCAACTGCGTCCACCGCTCCTACCATCCTCAGATCGGCGCGACGATGTCCATGCAGTTGCTCGACGAGATGGGCATGGCCGCCAAAGAGATCGCGGTCGTCATCGGCGCCATCGGCAACCATGAGGAGCCGGAAGGCGAGCCGATCAACAACATCACGGCGGCGGTCATCATCGCCGACAAGTCCGACGTGCATTACACGCGCGTGCAGAACCCCGACCCGACGACCTACGACATCCACGACCGCGTCAACCATGCGGTCCAGAAGTCGCACCTGTACGTCGATAAGGTGGAGAAGACGCTTACGCTCGATCTGGTCACGGACGTGAAAGAGGCGACGGTGATGGAGTATTTCGAAATCTTCGTCGTTCGCATGATCATGTGCCGGAAGGCGGCGGAGAAGCTGGGCTGCCGCTTCCGCCTGATCATCAACGGCGTGGAGCTATAAGGGCCATCCGGGAATTTTGCCGATCACCTCGCGCGCCTCGCAGGCCGAAAATATTCCCTTAGAAGATCATTCTCAAGGCAACATGGGAAAGGGAGAGACCATGCGCACTTCGACACGGATGCCGCGAACACTTCTCGTTCTCTTCGCGCTGCTGCTGAGCCTGGCAGCCTCGACCGCGCAGGCGCGCGACAATGGCTTCGTGCGTCTCTTCGACGGCAAGACCCTGGATGGCTGGAAGCTGGTCGGCCAGACGGGACCGGGCTATAAGGTCCAGGACGGCATTCTGGTCTGCCCCCCCGGCGAGAGCGGCAACCTCTTCACGATCAAAGAGTACTCCGATTTCATTTTCCGCTTCGATTTCAAGCTGACCGAGGCCGCCAACAACGGCGTCGGCATCCGCGCGCCGTATGAAGGCGATGCCGCTTACATGGGCATGGAGATCCAGATCCTCGATGATTCGTCCTGGCGCTACGCCAACCTCCAGCCCTGGCAGTATCACGGCTCCGTCTATGGGATCGTTCCGGCCAGGCGAGGCGCGGAGAAACCGTGGGGCCAGTGGAACCACGAGGAGATCGATGCCATCGGCCGCCATATCAAAGTCATCCTCAATGGCCGGACCATCGTAGACGCAAATCTAAATGACGTCACCGATCCCAATGTCCTCATGGCGCATCCGGGCATGCTGCGCGACCGGGGACACATCGGCTTCCTCGGCCACGAGCCGGGCGAGGTGGATTTCCGTAATATCTACGTCAAGGATTTGAGCAAGCCGAAGCGCGACAACACGCCTCCGCCCGGCTTTGTGGCCCTGTTCGATGGCAAGGACCTGAAAGGCTGGAAGGGACTGGTCGCCGATCCGCCGACCCGCGCCCGCATGTTCCCGACGGAGCTGGCCGCCGCCCAGAAGAAGGCCGACGAAGAGGCGTTCAAGCACTGGAAGGCCGAGGACGGCATGATCGTCTACGACGGCAAGAACAACAACCTCTGCACGGTCAAGGACTACGGCGACTTCGAGATGCAGGTGGACTGGAAGATCGGTCCGCACGGCGACAGCGGTATCTACCTGCGCGGCAGCCCGCAGGTGCAGATTTGGGACAACCCCATCGGCTCCGGCGGCCTCTACAACAACCAGAAAAATCCCAGCAACCCCACCCACTTTGCCGACCGCCCTATCGGCGAATGGAACCACTTTGACATTCTCATGGTCGGCGACAAGGTGGCTGTCTACCTGAACGACGAGCTGGTCGTGCAGAACGTGACGATGGAGAACTACTGGGAGCGCGACAAGCCCATCTATCCCCTCGGCCAGATCGAGTTGCAGCACCACGGCGACCCGCTCTGGTTCAAGAATATCTACATCCGCGAGCTTCCACGAAAATAGGCCCCCACCCCCTTCCCCTCCCCAATTTTAGGGGAGGGGGGATTCTTTTGCTCTATTATGCCTCACACGTCCTCTTTCTTCTCTTCCCGACGATGATCCCCATAGAGATAGTGATCCAGATTTATAGAGGCATCCGTAGGCACTTTCTCCCATTCTTCTGGAGGAATCTGCGAAGCAAGTTCCTGGGCGATCTCCCAGAGAGGACGTGCGCTATAATCGTAGGCCCACTCGCCTTGATTTTGTAGTTTCCCCAGTTCCGATGATCGCTGCCTGGTTCTTCGTGATTGGTTCATATATCCACCCGGTTGCTGATCTTTTCGACTTGGGTACGGATACAACGGCACAAACCTCGGTCATCCCCTTCCCTAGCGAGAACACGCTTTATTGTTCGAGCGGCCAGGGATGCAAAGTTGAGGACGTGTCGCAGGAGGAGGTTGCGAACCATTGAGCAACCGATCCATGCAGCGTTGAGCGTCCGAACGTTTGCTTGGAACGGGGACCGAGGGGTTAGGTAGGTTAGGTCATCCACCCTCATAATAAACCCAGCGGGCGGAGGAGCGGAAGACGATGAGGGAGGCGATCATGGTCAGAATGAAGAGGACCCACGCCATCGCGCAGGCGTAGCCCATGCGGAAGTACTGGAAGGCATTCTGGTAGAGATAGAGCGCGTAGAAAAGGGTCTCGTTGGCGGGGCCGCCGGCCGTGCCGTTGGCGCCGCCGGTCATGACGAACGCCTGCGTGAAGTACTGGAACGTACCAATAAGCCCCAGAATCAGCGTGAAGAAGATGACGGGCGAGATGGAGGGCAGCGTGACGTGGCGCAGCTTGTCCCAGGCGTTCGCGCCGTCGAGATCGGCGGCCTCGTAGAGGTGCTGCGGAACGCCCTGCAGGGCCGCCAGGTAGATGATCATGCCGCCGCCCACCGACCAGAGGTCCATGAGAATAAAGGCGGGCTTGGCCCAGAAGCGGTCGCTGAGCCAGGTGAGCGTGCTGGGCAGGTGCAGAAACGCCAGCGACTTGTTGACCAGGCCGTAGTCGGGATTGAGCAGCCACAGCCAGAGGATCGAGGCCGCCACGGTTGGTACGACCGAAGGTAAGTAATAGACCGTGCGGAAGAAGGCCATGCCGCGCAGCTTCAGGTTGAGGAGCAGCGCGATCGCCAGGCCACAGGCCAGCGCCAGTGGCAGCTCCAGGAACATGAAGGCCGTGTTCCAGAGCGATTTCAAGAAATAGTCGTGGTCGGTGAACAGCTCGACGTAGTTGCGGAAGCCCACCCAGTGCGGCGGGCTCAGCACGCGGTAATCGCAGAAGCTGTAGTAGAGCGAGGCCAGGATCGGGTAGAGCGTGAAGATCAGCAGCCCGATCAGCCAGGGCGAGATGAATGCCAGCCCCAGCCATACCGCTCGCGCTGATCTGCTGTTGCGTTTCATGGCCTACTCCCATCCGTCTGAATCACGGATAGCGCGGATGACACGGAGAAACACGGATCAGGACCCTCCTATCCGTGCCATCCGTGAAATCTGTGGACATCCGAGATTCAGACAGCAGAGGGGTTCATTGCTGGTCGAGCTCCCTCTGCACGCGCTCGCGCACCTCCGCCAGGGCTTGCGCGGGCGTCTCCTCGCCGAAGCTCACTTTGTCTTCGGCCACGCTCATCAGGTTGATATAGCGGCTGGTCACCGGCAGCGCCGGAAAGTAGCCGGCGTGGGGACTGCCGGCCAGGTCCAGGAAGACGGCGTATTTCCGGCGGAACGGCGGGCGGGTGCGCAGCCGGGGATCGCGCAGCACGCTCCGGATATTGGGCACATTATTCATGTCGTGGGCGAACATCTCCTGCGCCTCCGGCGATTCCATCCAGACCATGAAGTCCCAGGCTTCTTTCGGGTGCTTGCTCTCGACCGGGATGCAGAAGACGTTGCCGCCGAGCCAGGTCGAGCGGGCGCGATCCGGGCGCGCGGCGGGCGGTGGCGCCGGGGCGACGTCGTACTCCAGTTGGGGCGCATAGCGCGCGATCCAGTAGGGATTCCACTCGCCGTTGAACATCATGGCGACCTTGCCGACAAAGAACGGGTTGTTCCCGCCCTGATCGCTGCCGAAGCCGGAGGCGAACTCGTTCACCGCCTGGATGCCTCCTTCACGGTCCACCAGGTTCTTGTACCACTGAAAGGCGGCGACGGTGGCCGGATCGTCGGCGGTGATGCGCCCGGTGGCCGGGTCCACCAGTTTGCCGCCGAACAGGGAGATGAACAGATACATGTCGCTCGGTGGTCGCAGACCCAACTGCACGATCTTGCCGTCCGCGTCGCGCTTGGTCAGCTTCACCGCGTCGTCGGCCAGCTCCTCCAGAGTGTGCGGCGGACGGGCCGGATCGAGGCCGGCTTCTCGAAAGGCCTGCTTATTCCAGAGGAGCGCCACATCATCGATCAGGAAGGGCATCCCGTAGAGATGGCCCCGGTAGCGGCACAGCGCCAGCGACGCCGGGATAAACTCCGATTCACGCAGCTTCGATTCCGCAAAAAGCGAATCGAGCGGACGCAGGGCGTGGTTGCGGGCGAGCGGGCCGAGGTAGGAAGGATCGGCGAGCGTGAAAAAGTCCGGAGGGACGCCCGCCACAAGGGCGCGGACGGTCTTGGTATCGTCGCTGACCGCGCCGAGGTTGTGAAACTGGATGCCGGGGTGTTCTTCCTCATAGCGGCGCAAGACGCGCTGGAAGTTCTTCTCCTCCTGCCCGCTCCACATGGACCAGATCGTGATCTCGACACCACCCTGCCTGCCGGCTGCCGGCCGCCCGCAGCCGTGCGCCGTCAACAGTAGACCGCCTGCCAGCAGTACCCCGCCGAAACAAAGGCGCCCCCGACCCTTTCGCCTGCCAGATCGCATATCCTATGCTAACATGAAGGCGGCGTATCGGTCAAGGGCGCGTCTCTTCATAGGCGCGGAGCAAGCCGGTCGGAGGATCCATATGGGATAGAGAATGAGGACGAAGCAGCGTGCCTGTTTCGGTGGGAGATGCCGTTCCCGCCCGTAGCAAGACCGCTTTGGGCTCCAGGGAAGCGACCACCAGGCGCGCTGCCTGCATCAGGGAGTAGCTATGGCCGGTCGTAAGCGGATAGAGCGCCGGCAGTGCTCGTGGATCGCCCAGGTGCCCCAGCGCCTCGACGGCTGCCTGCAGAAACAGCGGATCGTTTGGGTGACGCGCAATCGCCCGGATCAGTGCCGGAACTGCCCTGCGGTCGTTGATCTCTCCAAGCAGGGTGGCCGCTTCTATCCGCTCATTGCGGCTCACGGAATTCAGCCTCTCGATGTGACGACACACCCGTGCCGGCAGATGGGGATCAAGATGCGCCTTCCATCTTCGCAGCCACCGTTGCGTGGGTTCCGCAGCCTCCTCCATCACGGAAGACACCACCATCCACACGATCCTAATAAGGAGAAAGACTACATCGGCAAAGAAAAGATACATCGGGTAGATTCCCTATGTTCCCACAAATGGTATTCCTCATCAACATGGTAGACGAACCCAGCACCCTGTCTCGTTTCACTATCTCCATTTTTATCCCCTTAATCTCCCCTCTCCTTACGAAGGAGGTGAGGTAGAGGCGGGGGTGAGGTCAGTCCGCGCAGGCGGACTTCGTTATAGCAGAACGGCACTTTAGTGCCGGTGGTATTAGCACAGGAAATCGCCTGCCGCGTCGTGAATCCCTACGTCACAGTAGAGATTCGGTGGCGAGGAAAGAGTATGGCGGACCCCGAGTTACAGGTGACGGCTAAAGAGGGCTATTTTCATCATGAACTGCGGCTCAATGGCGAATCCGTTAGCAGCCTGGCGGTCAACGATCTGGTCATGCGTATCGGCAGGGCTACCGTGCGCATGGGCGGCATCGGCGGCGTGGGGACCAAATGGGAGCACCGTAAAAAGGGCTATGCCCGCCGGGTGCTGGAAAATTCCAATATCTGGATGGAGGCCAACGGCTTCGACTGTGCAACGCTGTTCGGAATAGAGGATTTTTATGACAAGTTCGGCTACGCCGTCTGCCTGACGGACAGCCGGTCTGAGGTGCAAACGCGGGATGCGGAGCGCGCGGCGGCTTCGCTGTCGGTGCGCCCGTTCGCCCAGGACGACCTGCCCGCCGTGCGCGACATCTACGCGGCCAATAATGCCACCTTGAACGGCAGCATCGTGCGCAACGACAGGACCCGCTGGTTTCGTAAAGGCTCGCGCTATGATACCGGCACCGATGTTTGCGTCTTCACAAACGAGACCGGAGAGGTCGTCGCCTATGCCGCCCGTGATGCCTCCAGAGACCGCGTCACCGTCTGCGAAGTCGGGGTGCGCCGCCCGGAGTATTATGCGGATATCACGCGCTGGGCAGCGGAATACGCCGTACAGCTACGCGTCGAGAATATCACCTTCATGCTCCCGCCGGACAGCCTCTGTGCCGCCTTCCTCACCCAGTACGGCGCGCGCCAGGCGCTGAGGTTTCCCCGCAACGGCGAGGGAATGGGGCGTATTCTCCATTTGGGCCGGTTCATAAAGAAGACTCTACCGGAATGGACGCATCGGGCTGAGGCGGCGCGTGAGATCGCGCCCGGCACGGCACTGCGCCTGGAGACAGACATCGGCAGCATCACCCTGCGCTGGACGGGGACGGCCCTGGAAATGGACGACACAGCGCGGGCGTCGGGAACGGTACGGTTGCCGCAGTGGCGGCTGATGCAGTTAGCGATGGGCTACTACGACGCGGAACTGACGCTCAGTTTTCCGGAGGTGGAAGCGTTAGGCGACCTTAGTCTGCTGTACACGCTCTTCCCGCGCCGCCTGGGCTATATGTGGACTTGCGATCACTTCTAGCCGGATTGTTCCCGGCCCGGCTGTTATGCCCGGCAACAACGGCCTCGTGAAAACAACGTTTTAGGATCGCTAAGAGAATTGATCCCAGAGCTCCCCTGCGGATATACTCAACACGTGCCAGGGGAAGGAAGATACGACTAGAATGGAAGCAAAGGCGATCTTTCAGGGCTGCTACGTGGCGACGCTGACGCCCTTCGATTCGGCGGACCGGCTGGACGAGGGTGTAGTCCGGTCGCACGCGCAGTGGCTCATCGAAAATGGCATTCAGGGCCTCTGTCCGGCAGGAACGACCGGCGAATTCCTCTACCTGACGGGGGAGGAGAAGCGGCGGCTCGTCGCCGCGACCGTGGAGGCTACCCGCCGGCGTGTGCCGGTCATCGCGGGCATCTGGGCGTTGCGGATGGGCGAGATACGCTGGCTGGCCCGGATGGCGGAGGACGCCGGCGCCAGCGCTGTCTTCCTGCCGCCTCCGATCTACTACCCGGCGAGCGACGAGACCCTCTTCGCCTACTACGCCGCCGTCCACGAGGCGACCGCCCTGCCGGTCTTCGCCTACAATATCCCGCAGTACGCGGCTAACACCATCTCGACGGCCTGCCTGGAGCGGCTGCTTTCGGAAGGCATCGTGGCCGGCATCAAAGACTCGACCGGCAATGCGGAGCGGCTCCGAGAGTGGATTCAGCAGTTTGGAGAGAAGGCTGTCCTCTTCGCGGCCAGCGACTCGTTCGCCTCGGAAGGCCGCCGTCTTGGCGCGGCTGGCTTCATCTCCGCCATCGCCAACATTGCCCCCGCCCTGTTCGCGCGGCTGTGGGCAGGCGAGGAGAGCCTGCAGCCGCAGGTCGATGCGTTACGCACCGTTCTCAAGCAGGTCGGCTCCATCCCCGCCCTAAAAACCCTGGCGGCGCGGCAGGGTTTCGCCTTCGGCGCTTCCCGTCTTCCCTTCTCCTCTCTGACGGCGGAACACCAGGTTTTACTAGGTCGGCTGCAGATTTGAGTTATGGAGTCACCTTGAAAAAGAAGGGATCAATAGAAATATCCACTAGACTTGTTCCATCCATATCAAGCAGCCTACCGGTATTGAAGTCATGATTACGTTGATATGCGACGCCGTTCGGAAAGTGGGATTGATTCGGAGTATTATTCGCCGAAAATATCCCGTAGAAATCTTTATTGATAGTCAGCAGATGCAGGTAATCGCCTAGGTAAGGCAGTCCGAAAACGCCTGGGCTGATCATAGCCGAAGGCGCATTGGCAGGCACTTGAGCAAGGACCAGATCGTTCCAGTTAATGCCATCCGCAGACAGACGAAGGTGCGTAACCCATTGGTTAGATGCCGTGACAATCCCTGGGGACAATGGGCCGGTATATTGCTGATAGAGAAACCCGATCAAACCATCGCTATTGATTGCTAATGCTGGGTTAAGGGCATTGGTGATCGTGAGCAGATCGTTGGGAGACCAGGTTACCCCGCGGTCCGAAGAGCTACGAACATGTAAAGTGTAATCGTCGGTGCCTACACGGTCCGCCCAGGCTACATAGACACTACCACTTTCATTTGGTCGCGGATCGACAGCTATGGTGATATGGCTGCCGATCCGCTCTTGTCCAATGGGACCTGGCTGGCCCTGTGGAGGCAGAAACGGAATTAAACGGTTAGACACCAGAATTCGTCCTGCAAAACCATCACTAGGATCCTTGAGTGCGGTAAAGGGATTAGCCCCCATAGTCCAGTTGTCATCCCGGACAACGATAACACTTCGTAGAATATTGCTAAGGTTGCTGCCACCGACCGTATGCAGGAAGGCTCCATAAATCGTTCCATCCGAGTGAATGGCCGGTCGTATCGAGGGGGCATCCGCGCTGGGAATAGCGGGTTTTCGCGAGTCGATATCGATCTTATTAAAAGCCGGTCTGGCAGCCGCTGCATCCACCGATACATCCATGGTCGCTGTCCGTCCACCAGGCTGATTGAAGTCATTGTCACCTACAATGACAACATCCTTAGCGGCGCCAGCTCCACTATTTTTGGAGGTCGCTTGAATATAGGGTTGATCCACCCCAGCACCCGTCCGATCGACCAACACCTTCATCTTCTGTCCGCTTTGGATATTATCTGATCTGAGAATATTGAGCCTGGGATGGAGATTCCCATTGGCGTCCTGTTGAATAGGCGTACGGATAATTCCCGCGTAAAGATGATTGGTACCGCTAAAGCGTAAAGTAATATCAGCCGTCATCTGGTCGCTAGGCACTATGGTCTGCAAAAACCAGGTATTTCCCCCATCGATCGAAACGAATATGGGTGCATCGCCGGCTCCGGCAGGATTGGGCGTAAATGCCGAAGCCGCCATCTGAAGAGGATTGACCGGATTGACGGTAAGATTAGGTTCACTATCGTTATTCGTCTCTCCGCTCAAAGACTGGGGAATCATATTAACGACGGTTACCTGTACCATGCTCATTCTCCTTTACCGACCGGGTGTGGGAAATTCTATGTATTTTTGGTACTCGGCGTTGCGGAAAGGATCGTTTGTATTCCACCGGGTTGATGAATAGATTGGAAATCCTCAGCGTGAAGTAGAAGATAATTTGCCCGGTCTTTTGCTCTTGTTTTTGAAGCCTGGGCTTTACCTTTCTGGGGCGCGCTAGAACGCCTTCGATGCAGGATGAAGTAGCCTTCTTGTCCGGGTTGCAATTTGGGAATATGAGCCCAAAGGATATCATTGCTGCCGGGAAAGCGCACAACGATGGTTTTTTGCGCGTACCGGCCCTGTGGTACGGATATTATTCTGATAACGGCTTCTCGCCAGTGTGGATCGTGCTCGCGCGGTTGGAGGAAGGTATTTGCACCGGCCTGGTCAGCACTCATTTGATCTTGGGGAAGGCTAACACTTACTACCTGGCCTAAAATCACAAGATCGGATTCAGCCAGATGATTACGCATATCCCGATTTGCCAAATTCTTGACCGGATCTGTCTGTGTGGCACGTAAAGCTTCCATTTCTGGGCCTACAGGATGCTGACCGATGGATTCGACAGCGATACTCTTTCCAAAAACAGATGGATTGGTAAAGAAGACCCACGAGTCACCTTCCTTAACGTTAGAGCTGTCGCTCAGGAAAACGGTAATGTCTTTGTCGCCATAGCTACTTAGCAACTTCGGGGCATGAATGATCTCATCTACATGGACTACAGCCGTGCGATCAGTTGTAGGTACCTCTTCCATAGTGGCTGCGCGAAGTTTCTGAACGGTGCCTCGAAAAACAAATCGCGCTTGCTGAGCTAAATCTTCGGCACTTTGACTGGCTGGCATATGTGCCTCCCCTTTGGAACGTTTCAAGATTGGATGGAAAGATACTTCTATTGTATAGCTTGCGGGTATGATTGTCAATAAAATAGTTCACACACAAACTGTGAAATACTCCACACTGGCAAAGGAGCTATTAAAATATGCTTTATGCGATCATTCTCAGTGTATCGTTGCTTTTAAGTAAGGCTATACAGGAGGCACTGCCGCGCTCGGTCGAGGCTATCGCCGTCTCAACTACGGAGGTTCGGGTCTATTGGCTGCCGGCAGAGGGCGCGACCGGCTACCGGGTCAGGCGAGACGGCCAGGAGATCGCGACGCTGCCCGCCACGGCGCAGGAGTTTGCGGATACCGGCCTGCCGCCCGACTCCACCCATCGTTATGAAGTGACGGCGCTGCAGGGCGAGCGCGAATCGCCCGTTCGGGAGTACACCGAGCGCACTTTCGCGCCCTTTCCGGCAGAGATAAGATCCACGCCGCAATCCCAGGAGGGAAAACAAGAGAAGCTGCCTGCGGTGACTTATGATGTCGTGATCGTGCAGGCGTCCTCCAGCGGCGTAGCGGCGGCGTATGAGGCGGCACGGCGCGGGCTGCGGACGGCCCTGATCGAGCCGACGACCCGGCTCGGCGGCATGCCCGCCAACGGCCTGAGCGCCACCGACATCCGCCGTCCCGAGCACGCCAGCGGCTTCTTCGTGCGCTTTCAGAACCGGGTCCGCACGCTCTACGCCAGAGAAGGCGTGAAGGCCAACGGGCTGCAGTACGAGCCGCGCATCGCCCACCAGGCGATGAAGTCCTTGCTCTATGAGGTTCCCAACCTGACCATCTTTCGTCATGCACGTATCGTCCGCGTCCTCACGCGCACGGTACCGAACGAGGCAAGCACTTCGGAGACACCCTCTTTCTCCCCACCGTACGATCCCTTGTCTCATGGTCCCATGGTCCCATTTCCTTCTCCTGCTTCGCCGTCGCGCAAACGCGTCGAGGCGATCGAAGTCGAGGAGTTGGGGGCGGACGGCCAGCCCACCGAACGGCGTGCCCTCTTCCGGGCCGCCATGTTCATCGACGCTACCGACTGCGGCGACCTGGCCGCCTGGGCGGGAGCGCCCTTTCGCGTCGGCCGGGAGCCGCGCACCCATGCCGAGCCGCACGCCGGTGTCATCTACTACGACCGCGCCGCCGACAAGCTCCTGCCCGGCAGCACCGGCCAGGGTGATAAGCGCCTCATGTCCTACGCTTACCTGCTCACGGTCAAGGACTACGGCCCCGGCGCCGACAAGACCATCCCCCGCCCGCCCGGTTATCGCAAAGAGGATTTCGAGCACACGCCTGCCTGGAAGGAGTCCTGGGCCGTCACGTCGGGCCGCATGCCCGGCGGGAAGTACGAGCTGAACCAGCACCCACAGGGCAACGATCTGCAGGTCATCAACTACGGCTACCCGACCGGCGACTATGCCGAGCGCGCCCGCGTCGAAGCTCTCTATCGCAATCACGTCCTCGGCTATCTCTACTATATCCAGACCGAGCAGGGCCAGAAGCAGATCGGCCTGCCCGACGACGAGTATCGCGACAGCGGCGGCTTCCCGCCCCTGCTCTACGTGCGCGAGGGGCGGCGCATCCTCGGCGAGCAGTTGCCGCTGGAGAACGATGTCACCGACGCCCGCCAGATCGTCCGCCCGGAGAGCATCGGCATCGGCGACTATCCCATGGATTCGCACGCCGTGCGCCCAAAGATCGATTGGGATCGGCCGGACATGGGCGAAGGGGAGTACTGGCTCTACCGCTACACGCCCTGGCACGAGCTGCCACTGGGTATTCTCATTCCCCGGAACCTCGATAACGTCTTCGTCACCACAGCCGTCTCCTCCACGCACGTCAGCTTCGGCACCTACCGCCTGGAGCCGGTCCGCATGGCATTCGGAGAGACGGCCGGCGCGGCAGCGGCCCTGGCGATCCGGTATCACCTCACGGCGCGGGAGGTCCCGGCCCGGCAGATTCAAGAGGACCTGCTGCCCCATGCCGCCAACCCGCTCGGCGATTCCCGCATCTACCTGTCTTATCTGGCGGACGCGCCGCCCGGCACACGTCACTACCGGGCGATCCAGTATCTGGTGGCGCGAGGCTTCTCGCTGACGGCAGAGGATTTGAAGCCGGACGCGCCCACGCAGCGCGGAGAGCTGGCCCGCTGGCTCACGCAGTTGGCCGCGCGCTCTGCCCCGCCGCCGCAAGTTCTGGCACGCTATCAAAACAACGGCGCAGTGGAAACCGTCGAGCGCCAGGCATACTTCCCTTATATGGGCGCGCCCGCCGACCGCTCCGCCGGCCCGGCCCTCCAGCGAGAGCCGAACCAAGACGCGATCCTCACCCGCGCCGAGATCGCCCGCTGGCTCCTGCGCGCGCTCCCGCCTTGGAAGCCTTCTCCTTCCTCTGGCCAGGACCATTACGCCGACATTACGGATCCCAATGACAAGGCCGCTGCCGAGGGTCTGTATGCCTACGGCATCGACTCGCGTCTCTGGGACGGCTGGAACGCCTATGCGCCCGAAGGCAAGCTCTTCTTCCGGCCGCAGGCGCCCTTGAGCCATGCTGACCTGCTCGCCATCCTCTACCTCGCCCAGATCGGCCTTGGCCCGCTGTTCTACGACAACCCGGTCGATGGCCGCAACGGCCGCCCGGTCCCCCCGCCCGTATTCGTCACTCACGAAGTGGCTGACACCTCCCAACCCTGAATTTGGAAACTGAGAAGGGGGATTTCTGGTATACTACTTTGGGCGTGGGGTCGAGATAGAGACCCCGGAGCCGGCTAGCACCCTGATCGGAAGGATTTATCATGCTGCGTTATCTCAATATGTTCGTGCTGATCGGCATCGCGCTGGTAGGAATCAGTATCGCCGGCTTTGCCACCGGCAACCGCTTTCTGATGGAGCCGGGCCAGACCGAGAACCCGCACGCGGCGCTGATCTATCTGGGCGCCGGAATCCTGATGCTGATCAATGGGGTCGTTTCGATCCTGCACGCGCCGCCGCAGCCGGCGAAACCAGATAAAAATGGCAGGGACAGGCCAGAGAAAGATATGCGCGCTCAGGATACGGATCTATCCGAATCAAAACAGACTGCCAATACCACATTACGTTCTTAATCCCGACGGGGCCATGCCGGGTTCGGCTACGGGCTTTTGGATAGAAGCGCCCGTAAGCGGCTGTGGGTGGCGCCGTGCGATGACACTCAAGGAAAAGGAATATGCGTAAGCCAGATGAAGACGTGAGAGAAGTCCTCTGCTCCGAGACGGGCAAGCCGATGCCCAAGATCCCGCTCTGGATGGCAGGAGTCAAGGTCAAATTCGTCAGCGACGAAGCGCGCCAGAAGCATCCTACCGTTCCCGGCCTGGTGGATATCGAGCCGTTAAGGCGCGGCTTGGCCCCCACAGGGGGAGATATGGAAGAGCTGAAAGACCTGGATGCCGCCGGAGCCATGATCGACGAGCCGGAGGCTGAGTTCGACGATGTAGGCGCCGAAGCGGAAGACCTCGCCGACGAAGAGTACGAGGGGTAAGGGAAGGGAGGGCGCCGTTGGCGCCCTCCCTTTTAGCTTAGGGATTGTTATAGAATTTAACCGCGATCAGACGCTGTTGCAGAGCCAGCGCCGTTTCCGAATCCGGATTATTGGTCAAGGCCGCATTACGATCGATCTCTGCGTGCAATATCTCGTTCGTATCGCCGGGCGTCTTGAAGGAGATAAAGCCCGCATTCGTATTTTTGAGTACGCTGAAAACGCTGCGGGACGCGCGATAGAGCGTCCGGATCATCTGAGCGCGGACGCTATCCTCGTCCAGCCGCTTCCGGAACGAGTTCGGCGCATTGATCGTCATCGTAAAGGCTGAGCCCGGTCCCAGGTGAACCTCAGCGATCTGCATCCCTCCCGGCAGCTTGACCTGGATAGCGCTCGCGTCCGCCGGTAAGATCGCGTTTTCATAGAACACGGCGCCGGGCTCTTGCGGCGCGCTTTGAACGCTCAGGACCGTTGCGGTCGAGACAGACTCAGCATTCTTCGACTTCTGTTTGTTCGAAGTGGTATGCGTCTTCCCGGTCGAGGAGGTTGTCGTTGTGGCTGCCGCGGAATCGGGATGATCGGGCGGCATGCCGCTTCCCGAAACGACCTTCGCCGGGGAAGAGCCATCCGAACTTTCGTTAGTGTCCGTGGACATGTTCGCGGCAGCCAGATTCGGGTGTTGGGCCGGAGGCAGAGGCTGGGCCTGCTGGGCAGTGGGGAAGGTGTCCATAGGGGCCGTATGCTCCGGCGCATGACTGCGATTCATCTGAAGCGCGATAAGCGCGATGATCACAACCAGAATGAAGGCCGCGGAGACCAGGGTCATACCGCGCAGCCAGCGACGGGGCGAGATACCCAGCAGGGCGGCCGTCCCGGTGGCGGCGGTGCCGCCGGCGCTGACCGTGGTCGCTTTGGCCCGCGCGGTTTCCGCCCGCGCCCGCGCCTCGGCCGCGCGCTGCTCCCGCGCCCGCTCTCGCTCCATCTGCTTGAGCTTGGCTTCATCCGAAGGATTGGGCCGCAGTTGGATGGCCATGCGGTACCACTGAATGGCATCGTCTATCTTATTCTGATCGCGATAGATATCGCCCAGCAGAGAATGCGCGGTGGGATTTTCGGGCTGAATTTTCAGGACGGCGATACAGCGATCGACGGCGCCTGCCCAGAGGCCGCGCAGGCGATAGAGGTTGGCCTGGCTGAGCAGGGTGCGCACGGCGTCCTTCTCCGAGCTGCCGGCCGCCGCGCCGCCCAGAGTCTCCGCAGGCGCCAGCCGCCCGGTATCGGAGGAGGCGCGTTCATTGCCGGCGGAAGCAGGCGCCTCCGGCGATCCGGCAGACGGGGCCGCATCAGCGCTCTGCCGCACGACCGCCGAAGCCGCAACGGTCTCTTCCGGCGTAGAGCGTGCCGCTTCTGCGGCGGTCGCCGGATCGGTTGCCATCCTCTCCAGCCCGCATTGCGGACAGAAGCGGTAATCTTTCTCAACAGTGGCGCCACAACGCGGGCATTGCATTAGTATTCTCCACGATAGAGGAAATAGGTAAAGGAGTGAATGCGTAAATGAAAAGCCTCATCATTTACCCATTTACTCTTTTACGCATTTACCTCATTGATTCCTGTGCTACCGAAGCCGCCTTCCCCACGGTCGGTCGTCTCCAGAGAGGCCGTCTCCACCAGAAGGGCACGTACGACCGGCGCCACGACCAGTTGGGCGATCCGATCGCCGCGGCGCACCGTAAAGGGCGCCTCTCCCCAGTTGATGAGCAGCACCTGGATCACTCCCCGGTAATCCGCATCGATCGTGCCGGGCGCGTTGACCATGCCGATCCCGTGCTGTGCCGCCAGCCCGCTGCGCGGGCGAACCTGGGCTTCATACCCTGCCGGCAGCGCGATGCGCAGTCCGGTGGATATCCGCGCCCGCCCGCCGGGAGGCAGGATCACCGGCGATTCCTCCGGCAGGGCCGCGTACAGGTCCATGCCTGCTGCGCCTGCGGTGGCATAAGCTGGCAACGGGAGATCGGCATCCTCCGGCTCACGCAGGACCTGGATGCGAACAAACTCTTCCATTTACTGCGACTATCCGCGCCCCGGATTTGTTCCCGGAGGCCCTCCCTACCCGTCAGGCCGGCGACTGAGAGAAGGTCGCCGCCGCGGGCGTCGAATCCTTCGGCTGCCGGATCGGAATCCGGACCCAGAACGTGGACCCTTTACCCATTTCGCTCTCCGCCCAGATAGTTCCTCTATGGGCTTCTACCAGGTTTCTCACCAGATAGAGACCGATGCCCGTGCCGCCGACCTTGCGGGAGTTCTTGTTATCCACGCGGAAGAACTTGGTGAATAGCTTCTTCTGCGCGGCTTCGGGAATGCCCATGCCCTGGTCCTTCACCCCCAGCAGCACCGACTCCCGATCCGCCTCCAGCCGCCCGATGACGCGCACTTCGCCTCCGTTGGGCGAATACTTGATGGCGTTCGAGACCAGGTTCTGCAGGATGTTCTGGATGAGATCGGGATCCGCCTCCGCCTCGATGTGCTCCGGCTGGAAGTCGATGACCAGGTCGTGCTTATCCGTCTGGCCCTTCTGAATCGCCACGACCTCCTCGACCGCCGTGCGCAGATCTACCTCCTTGAAGTTCATCTCGATGCCTTCCACGCCCGTCTTTTCGATGCGGGAGACATTGAGCAGGTCGTCGATGAGGCGCTTGAGCCGGTCCACATTGGCGTCGATGATACCGTAGAACTCCAGGCGGTCTTCCTGGGTATAGATCTCCTCTTCCGGATCGTCGAGCAGCGTGCGAATAAATCCTTTCATGGGAGTCAGCGGCGTGCGCAGCTCATGGGAGACGATCGAGACAAACTCGGTCTTCATGCGCTCCACATTGCGGATCTCGGTAACGTCGTTGAACAGGAAGACGATACCGATCAACCGGTCGGCATCATCGCGCACGGCGGTCGAGTGAAGCTGGTAGATGAACTCTTCCCCGTCCCGATCGAAGAGGGAGATTTCGTTTTGCGTGCGCGGCTCCTCTTCCCCATTGGCCGCCCCCGGCTTCTCGGCCTCGGCGATCTGGCACTGCAGGATCTGCATCACGGCCTCGTCCTTCACGACATCGGAAAGGAGCTTGCCTTTGGGGTCTTCATTCTCAGGCACGTCGAACATCGTGCGGGCCTGCGCGTTCATCTGGGCGATCCGTCCCTGCCGATTGATGAGGATCAGGCCGGCGGTCAGGCTTTCCAGCGTGTGCGCCAGCTTCTGCTTCTCGACCAGGAGATCCTGGAATGCCTGGGCGTTGGCGATCACGGCGGCGGCGTTATGGGAGAGGCGCTGCAGCAGGCGGACGTCTTCCTCGATAAACTCCCCGCCGTAGCGCTTGTTCAGACAGTGCAGCACGCCGACCGTGATCCGATCGACGATATGGTTCTGATCGTCGCGCTTCTCGATCATGAGAGGCACGGTGACCCCGTTGCGGATGTGGAGGGCATCGAAGAGCTCTCTGATGACGCGGGGATCTTTATCGGTATTGTGGAAGATGGCCGGATGGCCGGTGCGATACACCTCACCGGCGATGCCGGCATTGGGCTGGACCCGAAACGCGTCCACATCCTTCTCGGTCATTCCGAAGGCGGGCGAGCGCGCCACAAGCTCGCCCGTCTCTTTATCCCGTACCATGATGACGCACTTTTCGGCCTGGACGATCATGGCCGTCCGCTGGACGAGGCGTCGTAACGTCTCTTCAAATTCGCTTATCGGAACCGTCAGGTCGCGCAAGGCGCCTTCGGCAGCGCCCTCCTCACGCTCCAGACTGGTGATCTTCTGCCGTGCCGCCGCGAGCTCTCGTTCCAGATGATGCACCTGTTGTCGCAGCGCCTGAATATCTTCATGTTGTGTAGTCACGGGTATTCCTTGCCGGTCGCTCTACGTGTTTTAGAGTGACTGCCACGTGGGCAGGTCGAATTCTGCCGCCCTTCACCGGGCGATCTGCAACTTTAGAATACGTTTCTGCAGCGGCCTTTGTCCCCTCTCCGCCACTTTCCGGAAACGGCCGCTCTCTTGGAGAGGGCACGGCAAGGCGGTACAGATTGCGAACATTATGAGAGAAGGCTGCGCTGTTTGTCAAGAGCGTGCAAAGAGTGCTATCTATAGCGGGACAAAGTCCCTGCCGTGATGAAGTAGGAAAAACCGGCCTGCCCGGCCGAATATGACCTTACCCCTGGCCCTTCTCCTTACCAAGGAGAGGGGAAACCTGAGGAAGGAGCCGATAATTTCGATGGATGAGGAGCTGGCGGGCCTGCTCAAGTCGCGCCGGACGGAAGACCGGATACGGGCGGTCCGCAGGCTCGCCCGCGCGCCCGATGGTTCTCATCAGGAGCTGCTTCTGCAGGCGCTCTGCGACCGGACCCCCTATGTGGCCGCTCTGGCCGCCGAGGCGCTGGGACAGAGCGCCGGCGAGGAAGCCGCCCATAGGATGAAGGAACGTTTTCTCTATCTCATGCAGGATGGGCTGCGCCGCGATCCAGGCTGCCACATCCGCGCCAACCTGGCCTTTGCCTTCGGGCGGCTGGAGTACACCCCGGCCGCCGAGGCGCTGCGACAGGGTATCCGCGCGGTACAGATAGAGCCGGTCGGAGGCGTTCCTTTCGATACCGCGGCGCACCTGCGCGCCAACTGCGCGCTGGCGCTGGCGCAAATCCGTGCGCTGGACGCATTGCGCGATATCGCCCTGCTGCTCTTCGATCACGGCACGGACGCGCCCGGCGCCGGCGACATCCGCCACGTAAAAGTCGAGCCGCGCAAAGCGGCGGCCCGGGCGCTGGCCCGGCTCGCCGATCCGGCTTCCATCGTTCCCCTCGCGTTGCGGCTGGCCTATCCTGCCGGAGAGTCGGCGGAGGTGCTGCAGGAGTGCATGCAGGCGGTGGTGGCGCTGGAGGACCCACGTGCCCTGGAGCTGCTGGAACCCTATCTCCAGCACGAAGACCCGCATCTGGCGGCCTATGCTGCCCTGATGATCGCGCAGACCCAGGCTCCTGAAGCCCCGGCGCTCATTCGGAAGGTAGTTTCACGGCTGACGGGCGACCCGTTGCAGGCGGCGATGCTGGCTCTGGCGACCCTGCGTAGCGAGGAGGGACGCGCCACTCTGCTGGATCTGGCGGAGGATGCGCGCGAAGCCGTGCGCCTGGCGGCAGTCGAGGCCCTGGCCGGCGCTCAGGACGAGACGAGCCGCAAGAAGCTTGCCCATCTGGCCGCCCATGACCGTTCGGCAGCGGTCCGCCGGGCTGCCCAACGCGCACTCTGAAGACAGTTGCTAGTTTCTAGTTGCTAGTAAAAACCGGTTTAACTAGAAACTAATAACTAGTAACTAGCAACTTATTGGATAAGCGGTGAGAGCAAAAACACAAACCGGACGAATATCCTTCAGACTGGCGGCAGTGATGCTGGGCGGGCTGCTGGCCGTATTCGTGGCCGGGCTGGCGCTCGTGCAGCGCAGCCGGTCGGCGGACCGGCTGGCGAATGGCGGGGAGCTGGTCGTCTGGCTCTCCGGCGACACCCGCGGCTATCTGGAGCCCTGCGGCTGCCGGCGCGACCAGGCGGGCGGCCTGCCGGCCCGGATGACGCTGATCGCGCAGGACCATGCCCCGAACCGCTTGCTGCTGGACGTAGGCAATATGACCTCCGGCAGCCGCAGCTACGAACTGCTCAAATTCGATTACGTGCTGCGCGGCATGGCGGCGATGGGCTACGACGCGGTCAACCTGGGCCGGCGAGAGGCCGATCTCGACCGGGATACGCTGCTGCAAAAGCTGCACGCCTTCCCGCTGCCGTTCGTCTCCTGCAACCTGCTCGACCGGCAGACCGGCAAGCCGGTCGCCGCGCCCTCGCTCGTGAAGACGGTCGGCGGCGCTCGCATCGGCATTACCGGCGTGGTGCAAATGGATCCGGAGGAGGTCGGGCCGGGGCTGATGGTGCGCCCGCCTCAGGAGGCGCTGGCGGAGATTCTGCCGGGCTTGCGGGCGCAGAGCGACTTCGTGATCGTGCTGGTCTTCGCACCCGAAGAGACCCTCGACGACATCGCTTCCAAGTTCCCGGAGGCCGGGGCGGTGCTGGGCGGCGACGTTCCCCAATCCTCCGGCAGCGCGGAGACGGTCAACCGCGCTGTGGTGTTCAGCGTAACCGACAAAGGCAAGGTGATCGGGCGGCTGGCGTTCCGCCGCACCCCAGGCGGGGAGGGCCTCGCGCTCGCGTCCGCCCGCGCGCTCAAGACCGCCGATACCATTCCGCCTGCCCCGGCCATGACCGCGCTCATCCGGCAGTTCAAGGCCGATCTGCGCGCCCGCAACATCGAGCTGGCCGCCGAGGAGGGCCTGGATCCCATCTCCGCCCAGCAGACGACCGCCGATACCTACGCCGGGCAGGACCGCTGCCAGGGCTGCCATGCCACCGCCTACCACGTCGCGCTTGCCTCGGCGCACGCTCACGCCTACGAGACACTGATCCAAAAAGGCTCGGAGTACGACCCGGAGTGCCTGCGCTGCCATACGGTCGGTTATGGCGCGCGGGACGGCTTCGTCAACCTCCAGACGACGCCGCGCCTGGCCGGCGTGCAGTGCGAGAGTTGCCATGGGCGCGGGACCGAGCACATCAAAGCCATTCAATCCGGCAAGCAGGGCCGAGCGGCTACGCTCACCCTTCGCGCCGTTACGCCCAATAGCTGCGTTCGCTGCCACGACGCCGAAAACAGCGCCGATTTCCACTTCGCCACCTTCTGGCCCAAGATCAAGCATGGCTTCGAGCCAGGCATGAAAAACTAACTCGTAATTAAGGGTTAGAGAAGGCGCAGCCGCGCCGCCATCACCATGGGAATCTCGCGGAAATTAGCGGGGCTCACGGAGCGTTTATCCTGGCTCTCACGTTGAAAGCCCGGCTCTTCCAGTCCTTCCAGAACGAAGCCAGCACGGAAGCAGGTATTGAAGAGGACATGAAAGGGACGGTGGAAATAGTACTGCGCGACCGGCTGGCCCCGAATCCCGATTCCCTTGGCCGTCTCCACGCTCAGGTATTTCGATATCTTCACCGAGTGGCAAAGGGTAAGCTCTCCTCCCTCATCCGTCTCCTCCACCACGCGCACGCAGCCATTGTTGTTGAAGCAGGGGTGCATCACCGTGAAGACGAAGCGCCCGCCAGGCTTCAAGAGGCGGCTCAGCGAGGAGAGTAGCGGATCGATCGTGGGCATATCCATGAGCGCCATGTTGCTGACCACGGCGTCGAACCGGCGCTCGCCCAGCGAGAGCAGTTGCTGCGCGTCCGTGGCATCGATCTGCCGAAACTCGATCCGATCGGCGACCTCCTTCGTCCGCTCCTGCGCCCGCTGCAGAAACACCGCGCTGAAATCGGTGGCGACAACCTGCGCGCCCGTCTGCGCCATCTGCCGCGCGAACAGGCCCGCGCCGCACGCGATCTCCAGCACGAGTTCTCCAGGCTGTAAGGCCAGCAGGCGCTCCGCAGCGGGAGCGATCAGCTCACGGTGGAAAGCGTTGCCCGCATCGCCCATATAGTCGTCCCAGAAGGCGGCGTTCGCATCCCAGATCGACCGGCTCTCCTCGTTGAGCGCGCGGATCGGATCTTCCGTTTCCAATTGGTTTCTCCTTAGTAAACGTGCATCGAGCCGTCGGGACGGCGATGAAGGGGCATAAAAGCGCGTTTGTAAGGATACTTTGCCGCCTTCTCCTCGTCGACGTCGATGCCCAGGCCGGGCTGCTCGTTCGGGTAGAGGAAGCCGTCGCGCAGCTCACAGATGCCGGAGACAACATCATAGACGGGATCGGGAAAGCGCGTCCACTCCTGCACGCCGAAGTTGGGCACGACCATCTGCACGTGACAGGCCGCCGCCTGCCCGATGGGGCCGAGATCGGCGGCGCCATGAAAGGCGCTGCGCACGTTGAACGGCTCGGCCATCACGAGGATCTTGCGCGCCTCCGTGATGCCGCCGACGTGGATGGGGGCGATGCGGATAAAGTCGATCCAGCAGTTGATAAAGAGAGGCAGGCAGTCCCAGCGAGAAGTGAAGATTTCGCCGATCGCCAGCGGCGTGACCGACGCCTGCCGTAGGACCGGCCAGCTTTCCCGGTGCTCGGGCATCAGGGGATCTTCGAGGAAGAAGAGGCGATACGGCTCCAACTCTTTCGCCAGCCGCGCCGCCTCGATAGGCTGCAGTTGCTCGTGAACGTCGTGAAAAAGCTCGATCTCCATGCCAAGTTTATCGCGCAGGTGGGCGAATAGCTTCGGGATACTGAGCAGATAGGGCGTCGACTCGTAGATGCCGGTCGCTGGCGTGCCCGGCGTCACGGGCGGCTGCTCGCCCTTGTAGCCTGCCCCGCCATAGCCTCCCATCTGGCAGCGCACGACCTTGAAGCCTTTCTCCATCAGGCGGCGGGCGGCGTCTTCCACGGCGGTCGGCTCGCGTCCGTCGGCGTGGCTGTAGCACATCACGCCCTCGCGCGCTTTGCCGCCCAGTAACTGATAGACCGGCATGTTGGCGAGCTTACCCTTGATGTCCCACAGCGCGAAATCGATGGCGGCCTGGGCCGCCGCAAAGACCGGCCCGCCGCGCCAATAGCCCTGCCGGTAGACAAGGTGCCACAGGTCTTCGATCTGCTGCGGGTCGCGCCCGATGAGCAGGTGGGAAATGTGGCGAATCGCCTCCGCGATGATCGGCTCGCTGCCGTTCAATGTGCCCTCACCCACGCCGTAAAGCCCCGGCTCATCGGTCAGGACCTTGATAAAGACATAGTTACGGCCAGGACACGTGACGATCACGCGAACATCGGTGATTTTCATCGGGCGCTCCTATTGCGTATTGATTCCGGCGACGATGTCGCCGAGGCTCTCTTTTTGCACCTGATAGCGCGCGTTGGGGTTGTTTGAGTATTCGCGGGCGCGCTTGGGATCGTCGATGGGCTTGCCCCCATCGTCCTTGCCGTCCGGACCGACGCTATAGAGGACGTATTTCGTTTTGGTCCGCCGGTAACTCAGGGGACTGTTGAGCGCGAACGGATCGTCGGACACTCTGGAAAGGTAAGCCGGCACGAGTTGATTCAAGTTCTGCGGATAGGCGCCATGTTCGACATAATAGGCGCGCAGAGCAAGCGCCACGAGCAGCAGCGCGTTCTGGGTCTCGGTGATGGCATCCTTAAAGCGCGCTTGCGAAAAGTCCATATCCAGTATCAGTAGCTGATCGATCGGATCGTTGGGAACGGGCGAAGGCGGCGACTTGGCGGCATAAGGCTGGCGCGCATTGGCGATGCCCTGATCCATATAATGGGTGTAGTTGTTGAGGATCGTTCCCTTCCCATGGAACAGCAGGTAGAGGCGCAGCGCGCTACTGACATTGCCGTTCTGCGCGTTGTTATCCATTCCCATTTCGTGCTGAAGCTCCTGCGGCCAGTTCGGCTGACGAAAGATTTCCATCAAGCCCGCCTGCCCCGCCCATTTTTCCTCCTGCAGCACGTCGGCAAAGGGGAGGTGATGCGTCATGACAGCCTGTAGACGGCGGGCGGCTTGCCGGGCTTGCGCGGCATCCAGGTGGTCTATCGCCTTCCATATCCGCGCCCTGCCGATAGCCTGGCAGGCGATTCCGACCAGATCCCCGATCAGTGAGGAGCCGTGCGGGATCATTTCGCCCATCTGAACCGCATCCAGCCAACTGTTGACGGCTCCGCTCCAATCTCCGCGATCCGCCTTTGTCTGCCCTTCCAGAGCCAGCAGCCGGACCAGACCGCGAAATTTGGCGTAGTAAGGGAGCAGCGTCTTGAAGGAGCGTAACGGCGGATTCACATAGGGATGGGCAAAGCCTTCGCGCAGCGTCTTGAGCGCATCCACATTTTCTTGAACCAAAGCCTCCTTGTCCGCCAGCGTATACGAGGGCGCCAGACGAGGCTGCCGCGAAATAGCGTCGCCGATCTTTTGATCATCTACCACGCTATAGCCCGCCTGTTGGAAGTAGTCGAAGGCGTTATAAGCCGGCATCTTCGGCATCGGCACGACGATCTTAGGCATCTCATTGGCCGCCTGCCACCGGCTGTAGACCACCAGTGCAATAATGGCCGCAAAGCAGGCGATAACCACCAGGACCGTTTTGGCGGGGGTCCAGGTGGATGTTTTTCGGGTCGTATAGACCTTCATGGCAGGCTCCTCATCACAAGCTCCACGCCGACGCCTTGAAAGGCACGTAGAGACGATCCTATCATTCGCCGCTCGGCCACTCTGCTCCTTCAGAAGGCCCCCACCCCCGACCCCTCCCCCAATTTTAGGGGAGGGGGGACTTTGCTGCAAGCTAATACGCTCTCCTCAAAGCTTCTCTTGCTTGTAAGCAGATGCAAACGCTGGGCTAGTTCCTTCTCATCCGCAACTTAGGAGATGCAAGGACTATTCGATTCTAGAGGGTGAGGACTTTAATGCAGGAGTACCAGAGGGCAATCTAGTCTCCCCTCCCCTAAAATTGGGGGAGGGGTCGGGGGTGGGGGCCAAAGAGGGCCTGAGTAGGATTCCCCACCCCTTCTTCCGAACAATGCGGGAGCAGAAGGAGAGAAAGCCATAAAAACGCGATCGTTCGATCCCATCCAGGTAGAGGTCTGGCGGCATCTGCTGGCGGCCATCGCCGAGGAGATGGGCGTGACCCTGGAGCGCACGGCCTACTCGCCCAACATCAAGGAGCGGCTGGACCACTCGTGCGCCCTCTTTGATGCGCGGGGCCGGCTGCTGGCCCAGGCGGCGCATATCCCCGTCCATCTCGGCGCGATGCCCCTGATGCTGCAGGCGCTGCGGGACCGCCTGGAGTGGAAGCCCAGCACGATGTGGCTGTGCAATGATCCCCGCGCGGGCGGCACGCATCTGCCGGATTTAACTTTAGTCGCGCCTGTCTACCCGACCGGCACGTCCGGCCGGCGGCGTGGCCCGCTGCTCGGCTTTGTCGCCAGCCGCGCCCACCACGCCGACATCGGCGGCTTATCGCCCGGCTCGCTGCCCCTTTCCACCGAGTTGTTTCATGAGGGGTTGATCGTCTCGCCGGTGCGCCTCGTCGAAGAGGGGCAGGTGCGCGCCGACGTACTGGAGCTGGTCTGTGCCAACTCGCGCACGCCGAACGAGCGCCACGGCGACCTCTCGGCCCAGATCGCCGCCAACGAGACCGGAATCCGTCGCTTCCAGGCGCTGGTATCGCGGTACGGCCGGGAAGAGTTTCGCAGGCGCGTCGGTGAGAACATCGCCTACGCGGAGTGCGCGGTCCGCGCCGCCCTGACGAGCCTGCCGCCGGGCCGCTACACGGCTACCGACTTCCTGGACGGCGACGGCGCAGGCACGACCGATATACCGATCACGGTCACGGTCTCGTTGCGCCGCTCCGGCCATGCTCGCTTCGATTTCACCGGCACCGCCCCGCAGGTTAAAGGCTCGCTGAACGCGACGGAGGCGATCACACGCTCCGCCTGTTACTACATCGCGCGCTGCCTCGTCGAAGAAGAAATCCCGACGAACGCGGGTTGTTTCGCGCCCATCGAGGTCATCGCGCCGGAAGGCACGCTCGTCAACGCGCGCTTCCCCGCCGCCGTGGCCGCCGGGAACGTGGAGACCTCGCAGCGGATCGTGGACGTGCTGCTCAAGGCGCTGGCCCAAGCTGCGCCGGACCGCATGCCCGCCGCCAGCCAAGGCACCATGAACAACCTGACCATCGGCGGCTACGACCCGATCCGTGATCGTCCTTTCGCCTACTACGAGACGATCGCGGGCGGCGCGGGCGCTTCGGCAAAAGGTCCGGGCCTCTCTGCCGTCCACACGCACATGACCAACACCCGCAATACGCCGGTCGAGGCGCTGGAGTCCGCCTACCCGTTGCGAGTCCTCGAAGTTGCCATCGCCGAAGGCACCGGCGGCAATGGGCTGTATCGCGGCGGTGATGGGCTGATACGCCGCCTGGAGCTGCTCGCCGAGGCGCGAGTCTCCCTGCTTTCCGAGCGGCGCACGCATGCGCCGTTCGGCGCGAATGGCGGAGAAGACGGTGCGCCGGGCGCCTCCTGGCTCGCCGAGCCGGGCCGATCTCCTCAGGAGATGCCGGGCAAATGGAGCCGCGACTGTCCGCCGGAAACGGTCCTGACCCTCCGCACGCCAGGCGGCGGCGGCTGGGGCCGCGTTTGACAAATCGGCGGGGATATGCTTTACTTTTGGGGCTTGGTAGAAGGGACAACATGGGAGGCGAAGGCCGGTAACCGATGCTTGTGGCGCTGCAGACCGGGCAAGGACGGCTCGATTTCCTCGTCCGTGGAGAGCAATTCACCTCGTATGGGTATGGCGATGAGAGGGCCGTTCCGGGCTTCTCGGAGCTGAACGCGCCGGGCCGCCGCGCGGTGACCCGAGAAGAGGAGCCGGGTGGGCTTGCGCTCTGTCTGGTCCATGGCAATGTCGAGGGGGTGGCTTTCGGAGTCGATGGGCAAGGCGAGCCGGGACGGATCGTCACGTTGGAGATGACGGCGCGGCGCGGCTCTCAGACGGTCGGCTTCCAGCAGGAATGCGCCTGGATCGTTCCTGACGGCCGCCGCCTGCTGACCGAGGCGCGCACCGCTCGCGTGCATCCTGGTCCCGGCGAGGCGCGCATCCTGGATCTGAGTTTCCGGCTCGTGGCGTCGGAGGAGCAGGCGGTCTCCTTTGGCCGCACGGAGGAATCGTTCCTGCGGGTCCGCGCGGCCTCCTCGCTGTTTCCCTCCGGCGGCGGACAGGTGCGCAACAGCGAGGGCACTTACGATGCGGACGGGATACACGGCCGCAGCGCCGCGTGGGTCGCCTGTGTGGGCGTCGTGCAGGCCGAGACGGTCGGCTTCGCGTTTCTCGATCATCCGGACAACCCCTGGCATCCCCCACCCTGGATCGCGCGGGAAGACGGCACGCTGTCGCCCTCGCCGTTCGCCTGGCGGGAGATGGAGCTGGCGGCCAGCCGCGCGATCTTCCTGCGCTATCGACTGATCGTGCATCGTGGCTACGTGGATCAGGGCTGGGCAGACGCGCGGCTGGCCGAGTACGTCCGCGAGGCGTGATTTTCCTTCTGGCTTCTGACCTGAAGAGAGCCGAAGAATTCTCGAAAACCCGATCGGGAGTTACACCGTTTTCATGAAGCAGACGATCTCTGCCTGCGCCTGTTTTTTCGCCTTTCTGCTGGCGGGATGCAGTACAGGATCTTCCCACAGAACGCCGGTCTCAGCGCCCATCCCCGTGGCGGTTCGGACGCCCCATCCCGCGCCCAAATCGCCGGGCGGCGTACCGGCCCTGCTCGATCCCCACAATGTCTACGCCGCCGACTGTGCCGGCATGCTCAGCCCGGTCGTACGCGATTTTCCGGAGCGGGTCTACGTGCCCAACAGCGATAGCGATACCCTTGACGTCATCGACCCCGCGACCTTCCAGATCATCGCGCACTATCGCGTCGGGACGCTGCCGCAGCACGTCGTCCCGTCTTACGATCTCAAGACGCTGTGGGTGACCAACGATAAGAGCAACAGCCTCACGCCCATCGATCCGGCCACCGGGAAATTGGGCCGCCCCGTGCCCGTCGCCGATCCCTATAATCTCTATTTCACGCCCGACGGCCGCTTCGCCATTGTTGTCGCGGAAGGTCTGCAGCGGCTGGACTTCCGCGACGCGCGCACGATGCGGCTGGTCCACTCGCTCAAGGTGCCCTATAAAGGCGTCGATCACATGGATTTCAGCAAGGACGGCCGCTATCTGATCGCCAGTTGCGAGTTCGCCGGGACCCTGATCAAGGTGGACGTGCCGCAGCAGAAGCTCGTCGGCGCGCTCCCCCTGCCGCACGGCGATATGCCCCAGGACGTTAAGCTCTCTCCGGACGGCAGCGTGTTCTACGTGGCGGACATGATGGCAAACGGCGTCTGGTTGATCGACGGCGACCGTCTCAAGGTCCTCGGCTTTCTTCCGACGGGCAAGGGCGCGCACGGCCTTTACGCCAGCCGGGATGCCAAAAACCTGTATGTCTCCAATCGCGGCGAGGGATCGGTCTCGCTGATCTCCTTTGCCAGGCGGAAGGTCATCGAAAAATGGCGGCTCCCGCACGGCGGCAGCCCGGACATGGGGGGCGTCTCTGCCGATGGGAACGTTCTCTGGCTGAGCGGTCGCTACAACGCCGAAGTCTACGCCATCGACACCCATACGGGGGAGCTGCTGGCCCGGATTCCGGTGGGCCGCGGTCCGCACGGGCTGTGCATCTACCCGCAGCCCGGCCGCTACTCGCTGGGTCACACCGGCGTGTTTCGATGATATGATGATCTAAGGAAGAATAGAATTGGCAGAGTCGCTGTTAGAAGTCGAAGATTTACGGACGGAGTTTCGCACGTCGGTGGGGACGGTACAGGCGGTGCGCGGAGTAACTTTCCGAGTCGAGCGGGGAGAAACCGTGGGCATCGTCGGGGAGTCGGGTTCCGGCAAGAGCGTGACGGCGCTCTCGTTGATGCGTCTCGTGCCGAACCCGCCCGGCCGGATCGTGGGCGGCTCTGTGCGCCTGGACGGCAAAGACCTGCTGGCGATGTCGGAGCGGGAGATGCAGCACGTGCGCGGGGCGCGCATGGCGATGGTCTTCCAGGACCCTTTCTCCTCCCTGGACCCCACGATGACCCTCGGCGCGCAGGTGGCTGAGCCGATCCGGCTGCACACGGGCGCAAGCCGGTCCGAGGCGAAGCTGCAGGCGCTCCGGCTGCTCCAGTCCGTGCGCATTCCTTCCCCGGAGATACGCTATCGCCAGTACCCGCATCAAGTCTCCGGCGGACAGCGCCAGCGCGTGATGATCGCCATCGCCTTCGCCTGCAATCCCGATCTGCTCATCGCCGACGAGCCGACGACCGCCCTGGACGTGACCGTGCAGGCCCAGATCCTGGCCTTGATGGCCGATATGCAGAAGAAGACCGATACGGGTATCCTACTCATTACGCACGACCTGGGCGTGGTGGCGGAGGTCTGCGACCGGGTGCTGGTCATGTACGCCGGAACGATCGTCGAGAGCGGGACGGTCGATCAGATCTTCACGGCCCCCAGGCATCCGTACACGCAGGGTCTGCTGGACTCCCTGCCGCAGATCACGACGGACCGCAGCCAGCGGCACATCAGCATTCCCGGCCAGCCGCCCGACCTGGCGCATCTGCCGCCCGGCTGCCCCTTCTTCGACCGCTGCCCGAAGCGCATGCCCGACATCTGCCCGACGCGCGAGCCGCAGCCGACGACCCCGGTGCCCGGACAGACGGTGCGGTGCTATCTTTATGGGGGATAAAACGCCCACTTCGCCGGGCCGATAAACGACCCGGCAGAAGACCTCACCCCCTGTCTCACCACGGGCCTTGCGGCCCTGCCTCTCCTTCAAAAGGAGAGGGGGAATTCGGATGCGTCCGCGAGGACGCCCGTTTTTAATGCCGGGTCGTTTATCGGCCCGGCATAGAGTGGATACATGACAGAGACTCTTTTAGAAGTCAAGGGGCTGGTCAAGCACTTCCCGGTGGTCCGGCGGGAGGGCTGGCGCTCCGTGCGGGAGACGGTCCACGCGGTGGACGGCATCGACCTGACGATCGGGCAGGGCGAGACGCTGGGCTTGGTGGGCGAAAGCGGCTGCGGCAAAAGCACGGCGGGCCGGGCGATCCTGCGCCTGATCGAGCCGACCGCCGGCACGGTCCGGCTGGAGGGCGTGGACGTGCGGGCGCTGCGCGGCGAGACGCTGCGGCGGCTGCGGCGCAACATGGGAATCGTCTTTCAGGACCCCTATGCCGCGCTCGATCCGCGCATGATGGTCGGGGAGACGGTCGCGGAGCCGCTGCAGGCGCACGGGCTGGCGCGCTCGCGGCAGGACCGGCTGGCGAAGGCCCGCGAACTGCTGAAGCGGGTCGGGCTGGACCCGGCGTTTGCGGCCCGCTACCCGCACGAGTTCTCCGGCGGACAGCGGCAGCGCATCGGCATCGCCCGCGCCATCGCCACCGACCCGAAACTGCTCATTCTGGACGAGCCGATCTCCGCGCTCGACATCTCCATCCGGGCGCAAATCCTCAACCTGCTGGAAGACCTGCAGTCCGAGCGCGGGCTGTCCTATCTCTTTATCGCGCACGATCTGTCGGTGGTGCGCCACATCTGCGACCGCGTCGCGGTCATGTACATGGGCATCATCGTGGAGCAGGGGCCATCCGACCGGGTCTTCGCGTTTCCCAAACATCCCTACACGCAGGCTCTGCTGGCTTCGGTCCCGGTGGCCGATCCCAAGAAGCGGCGTCAACATCAGGTGCTGGAGGGCGACGTGCCCAGCCCGGTGGCGCTCCCGTCGGGCTGCCGCTTCCGGACCCGCTGCCCGCTCGCCGCCGACATCTGCGCCCGCGAGACGCCGCCCCTGCGCGACCTGGGCAACGGCCACTTCGCCGCGTGCCACTTCGCCACATTGGACGTATAGCACGGCTTTTCCCATCTCTAGGGAATGCCCTGCAGGCGGTACTCCAGTTCTTGCTCGAATAACAGGGCGACGTCGTGCAACGCAGTTTCGGCGCATCCCTTCATCATTCCCAGCCCCGCGATCTCCTTGGCATATCGAGGGATGAAGTCCAGCCGCTCGATGGGAAGAGGCAGCAGCGGGGCGCCCTCTTTGATCTCCTGACGGACCTGCAGAAATTCGGCAGCCTGCTTCTCTGGTAACAGAGCCGAGACGGTCTCCATCGCGGGCAGAAGCGCCCAACCGGAAGTCAGCAGCACGCTAAAAGTCTCGAAGAACAGCGCCAGCGTGACCATCTGCTGATAGGCGCTCAGGTCCCGCCAGTCTTGAGGCTGGGGCAGGCTCGCCGGCCGGCTCAGAAACATGCGTCCATCTTCCGCCGGGTGATCCGCCAGTAATCGCCATTCTCGGGCCACCGCTACCTGCACACGCCGCAGAGTCTCATCCACGGTGCCTGCCATCTCCCCCGCGCGCACCAGCGTGACGTAGACAGGTGAAAAGTGTTCGGGATGTTGGGACATCGCCTTAAACAGAGAGATGGGATGCCACCAGGTATCCTTGTGTTCTTCTCGCTCTTGCGGGGACATCGCCTGGCAGAGGGCGTTCCCCTGCTCTATCTCTCGTTTGAGCTGCTCGGCGACGGCTCCGTAAGGAGCGGGGGCGTCCTCAAGAATGGCGAACGCGCGCACCGGCCCGATATGGGCTTCCATGAGGGCAGCCAATCGCTGCGTGAACAGCAACAAGGCCAGGGGTTGCGGCAGGTCGTGTTGCACCAGCGTACGCAGATGCGCAGGAGGTGTACTGTCATTCGTTTGCGGGTTTGTCATTTCCAGGCTCCTTCGTCGTTACGGGCATCGAAGGGCCCGAACGACTGGTTAAAAAGGCCGCCCCTTCGTCGCGCAGCAGAGGCTGCAACTGCCGTTTGGCGCGGTAAATGCGTCCTTCCACGGTGGTCACGCGGACTTCCGTAAACGCGGCGATCTCCGCGTAAGAGTAGTCTCCCCATACGTGCATCAGCAAGGCGAGACGATTGGCCTGAGGAAGCTGTAAGAGCGCCCGGTGGAGTTCGCGTTGTTTCTCCCCGGAGAGCACGGTCTCTAATGGTTTCGGGGCGCCGTCTGCGAGCAACTGGCAGGCAGACTCCGTGTCCAGCGAGGTCGTTTGCGCGGTACGGCGGCGAACCCAGGTGCGACAGGCATTGACCGCGATGGTCTTCATCCAGGGCAGGAACAAGGCGGGCTGGCGCAGCCCGGGCAGTTTTTGCCAGACACGCAGGAGAATCTCCTGTACCAGGTCTTCCGCATCGTACAGATTACGGGTGCGAAGAAAGGTCAGCGCCAGCAAAACCGGGCGGTAGTGACGGACCAATGCATCGAAGGCCGCTCTGTCACCCGCGCCGGCAAGCAGCACCTGTTCTGTGTCCCAGGATGGCGGCAAGGTCGCCTTGTTGTCCATAGTTGTGGTCTCTATAAGTTAAGACTCGCTTCGGTGCGGAAAACTGACGCGACCTTTAGAGAGATTAAATGGAAAATCGGTGGGATGTGCAGGGCAGGATTTTTCCGTCCGGTAGGACGGTTGTCCGAAGGACCCCTAGACGGGTATTTCCACGCTTGCTGTGAAATATAAGCAGGCGTGGAAGGCATCGCTGCCGTAGAGTTAGTTATCTTTCTTTGGCTGGAAAGGAGCTAACTCATGGTCGACATCGATAC
>DASRCN010000057.1:0-127274 GCA_035653075.1 Chthonomonadaceae bacterium
TGGCTAAACGTCTGTTCGCCGTTCCGAAAAGGCAGGTAGAGATTAAGGCGGATAAGGTAATTCCCCCTCCCGATGAGCAAGAAGGGGATTGTCGAGAGTAGTCAGTTTGTTAAGGTTTCTGAGTCAAGTATATCAGTACCATTAGTTGAGTTGCGATCTGCAACCAAATCTGATTCAAAAGACCGAGGGCGTGTTTTTCGCGCCCTCGGCTGGTCTGAGGTTAGCGTGCCTTCCAGGAGAAGATCTGTTCGGGGAGAGCCGGCAGCGGCTGATTGAAATCGATGCCGCAGACCTCCTGGGCCTGCTGCTTGAACCAGCAATCGAACGGATCGTTGGAGAGCGCCCAGTCCTGGAAAAGCTTCAGAACATCTTCCGCCTCGATATAGAGCAAGACCATCGAGCCTTGCGGGCCGGTCTGCATATACCAGTCTTCGCGAACGGCGCCCCGCTCCCGCAGCGAGCGGTCCATCTCGGCCCCGTACTGATTGCGTACGTCTTCGGCAAAACGCCGGCCCGCTTCCTCTTTGCCCGGCAGTATCGGAAAGGCGATCACTCTGGATTCCACGGTACTATCTCCCTTCGGTTAAGAGCAGGCTCCCTGCTCGTTTCTTACCGGGATTCTATCGGGGCCAGATTACAGCCAGGTTACAAGCCGATTAAAACGCGCTTAAGAAGAGAACGGCCGATGCAACCTGGCCGAAGAGTTCCATCGCGACTGCCTATGACATCACTCTCCACCGGGTATGTTACCTGCGGACTCTCTTGCCCGGTTTAGGAGGTTAATGCGCCCAGACAGAGGCTTTTTTGGCCCATTCGCTGTTCGGGTACTTCTGGCTGAGCTGCTGGGCGACCTCGCCGAGAGCGGTATGGTCGTTCGTACCTTTGTAGTGGCTCACGCCGCGCCAGTAGATCGCCTCCGCCGTGACCGGCGTGTCGGGATACCTTTCGGCCACCTGCGCGTACCGTTTCTCGGCCTCCTCCCAGTGCTTGGCCGTAAACGCGGCCCGCGCCAGTCCCATCTCCAGTCGTGCCCGGAACTCCTCCCTGGGCAGATAGCCTTCGATTCGATCCCTTTCCACGCCCTGCGGATCCATAATCAGCACGGTCGGCGTCCAGAGCACGTCGAAGCGGTGAAAGAGCGCGCCATGCTCTTTGATGTTGACCGTAAAAGGAACGAAACTCTCGTTGATGAAGGCCGCCGTGGCCGCGTCACCATAGGATTCGGCTTCCAGCCGAACGCATCCGCCTCAGGCAGGCGCGGCGCTGAAGTCCAACAGCAGAGGCTTGTTGTTCGCCTTCGCCTCCGCCAGCGCCGCATCCACATCCTGTCTCCATTGCACTGCCATGATCCATCCTCCTCTTATCCAGGCTAGCCCGGAAGGCATCCGGGAAGGATGCCTGTGATTTCTATGATTACGAAGGGTACACGAAGGCTGTTCCCCTTATGCATGCCTTTGTTCACGACTATTTCCGCGACGCAGGTATACTCGTTCCAGGAAGGCGTGGGATTCCCTTCTGTGCCTTCGATTTGGCTACGAACGACATTCTCATAGCCCCTTGAGGGGACTTGGCCCATTATAGCCGGTCTGTGTACGGACTGGAAGGAGAAGCGGCGATGCATTCTGAAGAGCCGTTGCAGGCGGCCTCCGAGGCCCTGGATCGATCTTTGTTCGCCTGTTTGGACAACCTCGGCGCGCCCAGCGAGAAGTTCCAGGAGCTGTTCACCGAGGCGATGGTCTGCACCCAGCGCTACACGCAGGCGCTTCAGTCTGCCGCAGAAACAGCCCCTCTGGAAATCGCCGAGCACTACCGGCAATCCTCCCTGGACACGATTGACAAAGTCAAATTCTTTCTCATGGTCCTGATCCGCTACCACGAATCCAAAGGGTTGGAATAGCCCGCTAAATTTTTTCGCCGGGTCGCCTATGAAGATCGCGGAAGGATGGCTCTTTATACCAGGAGCAGACAGAGCGGCGATGCAAACCCATTACGATTCAACCTGTAGCGACGAGGAGCTGGTCATCGGTGTGCTGCTCGGCAACCCGAGAGCCTTCGACGCCCTCGTCCTCCGATTTCGGAGCGCCGTCCTCATGGTGGCGCGGCAGGTGTTGGGCGACCGCGAGGCGGCCGAGGACGTGGCGCAGGAGGCGTTCGTGCTGGCCTTCCGGGCGCTGCCCCAACTGGAAGATCCCGGCCGGTTTGCCGGCTGGCTCTATGCCATCGCCCGGAACCGCGCGCAGCGAGTCGCACTGAAAGAACGCCGCAGCGAGCCGACCGAATCGGAGCAGATGGACCGCCTTCTGAACGCGCAGAGTCCCGTGCTCGTGGCGAACCCGGTCGAGGCGTGCCTCCAGCAGGACGAGCGGGCACTCCTCCTTACCACGTTGCAGCAGTTGCCGGACGACTATCAGACGGTGCTGCACCTGCGCTACTATGAGGAGTGGCCCGTAGCCCGCATCGCCGATTTCCTCTCGCTCCCGACGACCACCGTGAATTGGCGGCTGCACTATGGACGCCGGCTGCTGCGCCGCCTATTGACCCAGAAGGAGAACCTTCCCGATGAGCAGCGACAGTTTCAACAGCGTAGAGACATACCGAATCTACAAGATGCTGCGCGAGCTAGCCGAGATGGCCGAGCACGCAAGCATCACCGGGTTCCTAAAGCAGGGCAAGCCCAGCGCGATCCAGCGCTACAACGCGATCCTGGCCCACCTGGAACGGATCGAAAAAGTGCCTCCCGGTCTCTTCCTCCCCCTCTCGGATGAGGCCAGCTTCGACGAGCTGAATATCGAAGGGAAGCTGCTTGCCAGTTATATCAAGGACGAGGCCAAGCAGGCGCGGAAAGAAGACCATGCGCGCGATGTCGAGGATCTGATGGAGGAGGTCCGGCAGTTGTCCCGGCTCAAGGAGACCATCGCCGATGCCATGCCTGAACTGCTGGAGCACAAGGGCAGCGTCAAGGCGGAGGTTCTGGGAGAGCTTCAGGAGCTGCGCGATCTGCGCGCTTCCCTGAGCGATATGATGCCGGATCTTATCCGGGCTCCGAGAGCCGGCTCCGCGCCGCCCACCCCGCCGACGCCTCCCACGCCGCCGGCTCCCCCACGCGGTTCCCCGGCGGAGCGCGCCGATCTGGAACGGCAACTGGCCGAGCTTCAAAAGCGCCTCGCCGAGCTGGAAGCCTCCAAAGCCCAACAGGATGCCTCCAAGCAGGAGCGCTAAGCCACCTTCAGCCCGCTCCAATACTCTGTAAACAAATAGGGGCAGGGGAGTTAACTCCCCTGCCCCATCCTTCCGATTTCATCGGGCGCTATTTATCAGGTTTGGCAGGCAGACTCTTTGATTCCACATAGCGAATCTTCACGCTTTCACGATCTCCTCCTGGAGCCTGTCGAAAATCGGGAGCCTTGCTGTTCAGCAGACGCTTTTGCTACCAGAAATGTTACAGCAAAGACTGCTCCCTGGCTCTGGCGTAGTCTTCCGGCGTCATGGCGAAATGGAACGTGTCGCGCAGCTCGCCTGAAAGGCTGCGGGCATCATTGCGCAAAGTAGCTTCATGCTGGAATCCCAGGCGGCGGGGGATGGCGGCGCTGCGGGTATTGCGTGAATCGCAGCGGATGAAGACCCGGTTCGCTTCCAGCGTATCGAAGGCAAGCCGGCAGAGCAATCGCACCGCCTCTGTCATATAGCCTTTGCCTTCCGCGGAAGCGCGGATCCAGTAGCCAATCTCGAAGGAGGGCACATCCCACTGGATGCGGTGCAGTCCGGAGCCGCCCAGATACCTTCCGGTCTCTCGCTCCCACAGACCAACGCCCAAATCCTCGCGCAGGAGCCATCGCGCCTGCGAGCGCCGCGCGTATGCCTCCGAGTCGTCGGGCGTTTTGTGCTCTTTCGTCCAGGGCATCCAGGGCGCCAGGTGCTCCCGTGATTCGTCGATAGCTTCAAACAAAGCCGCGCCGTCGCCCGGCCGGTAGGGACGCACGATCACGCGTTTTCCGACCAGCTCTTCCGGCAGCTCTCGCAAAATCCGGGCCGTCTTACCCTCTTCCATTCCGTCTCCTCCTTGCCGGCATCTCAGGTATTAAGGACAAAGACAGGCCGGCGAGGAGAAAAGTTGCAGGCCCACCCCCATGGGTGGGCTAATCGAGCAGATCGGCGCAGTGGGGCAGATAGGTGCGCCAGATCTCGTTCTTGCGGCCGATCAGGTACTTGGTCAGGCTGATATAGGGCACGTAGCGCGGGCGGCGCGGCGGGCGCAGCAGTTTCATGCCGACCTGATGCGCCAGTTTGTCGCCCTTGCGCATGTTGCACCGGCGGCAGCAGCAGACGAGGTTGTCCCACGACGCCTGGCCGCCGTGGCGCTTGGGGACCACGTGGTCGATGGTCAGGTCCTTGCTCGTGGCGCCGCAATACTGGCAGGTAAAGTTATCGCGAGCGAAGATCGTTCGCCGCGATAACTTAAGCTCCGGCAGGGGACGCTTGACGTGACCACGCAGCCGCAAGACCGATGGAACGGCGAACGCGCCGTCCAGGGTCAAGGGACCTGCGTCTTCGTGGGCGTGCAGGATATCGGCCTTGCCGAGATAGACCAGCACAATGGCCCGGCGCAGGTTGCAGACGTTGAGCGGCTCGTAGTCATTGTTGAGGACCAGCACTTCCTGGTTCATGTCGGTCCACGTTCCCCTTTCGTTTTGCTTGTTTGGCAGCGCCCTTCGGCTCTGGAATCCTGCCTGAAAACAGAAAGGCCCGCTCTACGCAGGGGGCATAGAGCGGGCCGCAGACGTACCGGTATGGTGGTGTACGTGGTGTATTTCAATTCCGTTGCGTTTCAGTTCCACGCTGGTTCGATTAGAACACATCCACATTCCCCGGCACCCACGCAGACCCGCTCGGCGCGCGAACGCAACGTTGCGCGTCTTAGCGGTCGGGCGGTGGTATTCCGTTTTCGGATGCCTTGATAGCCACATAGTCTGACAGGTTTCTATGCCGAAAAGGTTCATGCAGGAGCGTGCCTGGTGGCGCGCTCCGAAATCGGCGCTACAAGCATAGTATAACAAACGTCCGCTTCGCTGTCAAGACGAAGACAGGTTTTCAGAGTGAACAAAGGCCGTGAGCCTGCGTCTATTGGCAGTGATAGTCTATAAACGCTTACCAGAGGAGATCTCACGATGAACCGATTCCCTTTTAAGGTCGCCTGCGCCGGTCTCATGCTGGTCCTGGGCGCCGGGGCGCTCGCGCAAGGCCCGGTCATTGCGCGTAAGCCCCATGCGCAGCGACACCCCAACCGGGGGATGCATATGGCGGTCGCGCATATTCCGGTCGCGGGGTTGGCCGCCTTCGTTCCGCTCAAAGACGACCAGAAGACCCGCATCGCCGCCATTCAGGACAAGCTCAAAACCGACCTGGCGGCCACACGTCATCCGGGCACGCCGCCGACCCCAGCCGATCAGACCCAGCGGCGGCAGTTGAACGAGAAAGCGGCGGCGGACATCGAGGCCGTCCTGACCCCCGAGCAGCGCAACGAGCTTCAGTCCTCGCTACCGATGCTGGAGATGCTGCGCGCCTCGCGCGCCGTGCCGCTGGCAGCCCTGCCGCAGCTCAACCTGACTCAAGATCAGGTCGGCAAGCTGCGCGCCGCCGCCCAGCAGACCGAAGAGAAGGTCCGCGCCATGCCCCCGGCCGAGCGGCAAACCCAGCGACCGGCTCTGATGCAGGAGTTTCAGACCAACGTCCAGTCCATCCTGACGCCTCAGCAGAAGGAAATCCTCGCCAATTTCCACCCCAAGCACCCGCGAAAACACGGAGTGGGTGAACGGAAGAGCGAGTGAAAAACACACTTCCCATCTCCTTAAGGAGATGGGAAGTTTTTGTAGGGGCGCTGCTTGCTGCGTACTAGAATCTCCCCCTCTCCTTCTGAAGGAGAGGGGGATTAAGGGGGTGAGGTTTCACCCGCTCACCCCCTCAGCTAGTTGTGCGGGACCGTGACGACGGTGACGGCAGAGCCAGAGTTGCCGGCCATATCGGCGCCGCACACCGTGATAGTGTAATGACGGCCGTTCTTGTCTTTGCCGCTGCGGCTGGCCTGCAGTTGGATCGTGAAGCTATAGCTTCCGTTGGACTGCACGGAGATCGACCCGCTCGGCTGCACCGTTCCATAATCATCGACGACGGAATACCTGGCGCGGGACGGATTCAATCCGGACAGCGCGTCCGCCATGGAGCCGGAGACGGTGACATTGACCATCTGGCCGCTCGGCGGGGTGAGCGTCGAGGGATTGGCTGAAGCGGATACCGAAGGCGCGGTGCCGTCGATCTTGATGGTCTGCACGTTGGGCGTCTCGATATTGCCGGCTCTGTCCACGCTCCAGAACGTGATGCTGTGGACCGCGTCGTGGGAGACGATGAACGGGCTGGAATAGGTCTGCTGCGCGCCGCCATCGACGGTATAGTAGGTCACGGCAATGTCGGAAGCGCCGTCCGGATCCGTGGCGCTCAAGGTGACCGTCACCGTTCCGGTATACCAGCCATTGGTCCCTGCCGGTCCGGCAAGGCTCGCCGTGGTGGTCGGCGGGCTGGTATCTCCCACCGGCACCGTGAAGGCATGCACGTAGCCATCCGATGAATCGCCGTAGCCGGCGACCAGACCGGCGTTGTTGATACTGTTGCCCTGGCTGAACGAGCCGCCGGGGAGGACGCCGACATCGATCGGAGAGCCATTGCACCAGCAGCAGGTATGCATGTAATAGTCCGCCGTGAGGCTGTAGCCGACGATCAGCCCGGTGGCGTTGATGCCGAGGGCGCAACTGGCCGGGCCGCCGAGCGTACCCAGATCGGTCATCGCGCCGCTCTGCCAGACGAACGCATGGGTGTCCCCATTTCCATCGTCAACGCAGCCGACCACCTGGCCGGCATTGTTAATGCCATACGCATAGCTATACGGATAGCCCGGCAGCGATCCCAGATCGCGCATCCCATTGACCTGGTCCCACAGAAAGGCATGATAATAGCCGCTCGCGTTGGAAGAATATCCGACGACCTGACCGTTATCGTTGACACCGTAAGCCTGGCTATAACCTCCGCCGAGATCGCCCAGGTCTTCCATGCCGCCATTCCAGAAGAAGGCATGGATTCCAAACGTCGTGTTGATACCTGCCCATCCGGCTACCTGGCCGAGATTGTTGATGGCCAGCGCCTGGCTGCCGATGCCGCCGAGCGTGCCGAGATCCGTCATCGCGCCGTTCTGCCATAGAAAAGCGTGTTGATCGTAGTTGGGGGTATCCGAAAAGCCGACGATCTGGCCTTTATCGTTGATGGCCTGCCCATAGCTATTCGGGCCGCCGAGCGTGCCGATTTCGCTCATGTTGCCGTTCAGCCAGAGGACCGCTTGAGTCGTACCATCGGGCATGTTGGCGTAACCGATGACCTGACCGCTTTTATTGACGCCGTTGGCCTGGCTAGAAAAACCGGGAGTACCCAGGTCGTTAAAGTGAAAACTCTGGGCCTGCGCCGTGCCGACTCCGCAGCCCGACAGAAACCCTAATGCCAACAGGTTGGAAAACTTACTAAAGATCTGCTGCCTCATGTGTCACTCCTTGGCAAGCCGGTGACCGGCTAAGCGAACCTATTCTCCTGACCCTTCCCTGGCAGACAGATGCGCAATCCGTGCGCTTTTTACTGACATGCAACTTCTTCCATAAGAACAACAGGGAAAATTCTGGCACGTTTGCTGTGTTTTGCCGGTTCCGGTCCAAACAAATTCCCCCTCTCCTTCAAAAGGAGAGGGGGAGGAAGGCCGAGCCGACCCGAAGGTTCAAGCGACGATGGCGATGGGAAAGGGGGGTGAGGTCTCAGACTTTGATGCGCTTCCACTTACCGGACTGGAAGAGCGCAGCCGTCATGAGGCCGCCGAGGATGGTCGTAATCGTCATGGCATACCAGGCGCCCTGTGCCTCCATGTGGCAGGTGAACATCAGCCAGACGGCCAGGGGAAGGCGGACGATCCACATCGTAAAAATCGTGATATAGGTAGGTCGGGTGGTATCGCCGGCGCCCTGGAGAGCGCCGGTCAGCACCATGCCCAGCGCCAGGAACGGCTCGCAAAAGGCGCTGACTCGCAGATAGCTGACGCCGAGCCGCAGAACGGTTGGCTGACTGGTGAAGATTCGCACGAACGGCACGGCAAACGTAAAGAACAGGACGGCCATCAGCGTCATCACGGCGACTCCCTGAAGGGTCGCCGCCCAGCCGCACCGCTCGGCGCGCTTCGGATCGCGCGCTCCCAGGCTCTGCCCGACCAGCGTGGAGGCGGCGACGCTATAGCCGAAGCCGGGCATGAACGCCAGCGATTCGGCGCGTATGCCGATCTGCATCGCGGCGATGGCGGCGGCGCCTTCGACGGTACGCGCCAGGACCCCGCTGAAGGTCATCATGGCGAGCGTGCGGATGATGGCCTGCACGGCGGCGGGAATGCCGATCTTGAGGATCCGCGCGACCCAGACCATCTTCAGCCGCAAGTGCTCGCGCTTCAGCGCGTCCTTGAGCGGTGACCAGCGGGCCAGTGCGATCAGATAGAGGATCGTGCCTACGTAGAGAGAGGTCGCCATGGCGGTGCCGGCGCCGCGCACGCCCATCCGGGGAAATCCGAGCAGGCCGTAGATGAGCAGGGCATTGAAGGTCATGTGGGTGGTCACGACCACGCCGGTAATGAACATGGGCGTGCGCGTATCCCCCAGGCCGCGGAAGGCCGCCGCGAGGACGTTCATAACGAACACGGGCACCGTCGCCAGCAGCGCCGCGCTTAAAAACTGCACGCATAAGGCCGCCGCCTGCGGGCTGCGGCGCGTATCCAACATCCAGCCGACGATCGTGCCCCGCCCCCAATAGAACACCAGGCCAATGACGATAGAAGAGAAGAATGCCAGTGTCAGCGATTGGCCTGTGGCATGCGTGGCTGCCTCATGGTCGCCCGCGCCGGTGAAGCGCGCCACCAGCGCCGTCGTGCCTACCGTCAGTCCCATTGCCAGCGAGACGAGCAGGAACAGCACGCTGCCGCCGATTCCCGTCGCCGCCAGCGCCTGAGCGCCGTTGGGCAGATGCCCGACGAAGAAGACATCCATCAGGCTGTTGACCGTCTGCAGCAGCATGGCCGCCACTGCCGGCCAGGCCAGCTGCCAGACGACCTGATGCAGGTCGCGCGCCGTCTCGGCTTGCGGTAGATCGACCGGGAGCGCGGTAGGCACGTCCTCGCCATCGCCGGTAAACTCCGGTGTCGAAGCGCACACGAACGCCGCCGCCTCGTCGGCCTCTTCGATGGCTTTGTAGCGCCCGCCGGCGTTATCTATAGAGGGCGTATCTTCTTCAGGCGAAAGGGAGGTCTTGTACTTGTCCAGAGGATTCCGCCCGGCGGCGCGAGGATCGGGTCGTCGGATAGACATGATGTTCCTTCATATCCCCGGCAGGGGGCGGAGTGTGGCGCAAACAGCTATCGGTAATACGCCTGAGTTGGAGACGAAGTTCGATAATGGCCGACCTCCTCGCTTATTATGCTCGCGAAGGGTTACTTATCCTGATAGACAAGTTTTTGTGTGGATAGTATGCAAGTGATCCTTATGAGGGCTTATGCCAGCCCGGCGCGGCGGCGGAAAAGCCACTCCAGCGTGAGCAGGCCGAGCAGGGTCGCGAGGACCCAGGCGCGGTCCCAGAGAGTCTGCGGCTCTTTTGTCTGGATGGTGGCCTCCTCCGCAGCGCGCAGGCTCTCCGGCAGGCTGTCCACATCCTGTGGATGGAGGGTCTGGCCGCCCCCTGCCGCCGCGATCTGACGCATGAGCGCAGGATCGGCGGAGCGGTTGGTATCCTCGTCCTGGCCCGAATAGACCGTAAACGTCGCCAGGGCGGGCAGTGTCTTCGCGGTCCCACCCGGCAAGGAGATAGAGGCCACGTACTCGCCGGGGCGTAGCGGACGGTAGCTCGCCGTGAAGTCGGCCGTCTTGCCGTCACCGGCGGTGGGCTGGAACGTGGCCGTCTTGCCGTCAGGCAGGGTAAGATGGATCGGCGGCAGCGCCGCCGGTCTCGAGCCGCGCACGTAGCCGAGCAGACGGACCGTATCGGTGGTCGAGTAGGACGTGCGGTCGGTATGGAGCGCGATGCGCTGGCCCGGCAGGAAATCCGATTCGCTGATCAGCCAGCGTAAAGTCTGAGTCCAGAACTCCGTATAGACCTGGCCGTACCGGGTCAGATCCGGCGGCAGAAACGCCCAGCGCCACAGCCCCTGCCCCACCACGGCTAGCACCTTGCCCTGTCCATAGCGCTGGTACGCCAGCATCGCCATCTCCTGCGTGTCGTTCTCGTCCGTCTCTTCGCTGCCCTCCGCGCGAGCCAGCACGACCGCCAGCGCCTTCTCGCCCTGCACGCGCGTCGCCGAGATAAGAGAGGGCAGCTTCTCGACCACTGTCTGCGCATCTTCGCCGGTATCGAACGTGAAGCCGGGATGCGAGCGGCCTGCGTCCGTCAGGCGCATGCGCAGAGCGTCGATCTCCTCGTTCGTGTAAGTGACCGGCTCCAGGTCGGCCAGCGCCGCGCTGTTCTCATCCGGGCGGCCGCGCAGGAAGACCAGGTTGCCGCCTTTGTCCGAAATCCATTGCTTCAAGGCCACCGTGGACGGCGCGTCGAAGAACGACTCATAGCCCTTGCCGAGGATCAGCACGTCGTAATGCGAGAAGTCGGCAACGGTATGGGGAACATTCAGGACCGGCGTATCGCTGCTGCCGCGCAGGGCAAAGGGCTTTACATCCGTCAACTGATAGATGCTGTCGAGGGTGACGGTCGGGTCGGAGCGCAGCGTGCGCGCCAGGAACTTCGCGTCCCAGGTCGGACGCCCTTCCAGCAGCAGCACGCGCATCCGCGTGTCCAGCACGCTCAGAAAGATGTTGGCGCGGTTGTTGGTGGTATCGGTCTCGTCCGGCAGCGGCGCGCAGGCGATTCCATAGCGCACGAAGCCTTTCTGCTTCTCGACAACGGGAAAGCGCACTTCCTGGCGGCCCGGCGTCACGAAGAGGTTCTGCGAGGCGACACGCCGGCCTTCGCGAAGCAGATCGACGCGCACGTTGGCGTGCGGGATGCCGGTGTCGCGGATTTCCGCCGCCAGATCCACCGTCTGGCCGGGCGCGGCGAAGGTCTGCGGGCGCCTGGCGACGACCTGCAAGTCGCGTGCCTTCGTCTCCTGGCCCAGGCAGAGCGTGTAGACCGGGAAGCCGAGCGACCGGGCGACGTGCGCGGCCTCGACCGGCGAGGCCGTGCCGTTGTCCCGACCGTCGGAGACAAGCAGCATTCCCCCATGTACGGCGTTGGCGCTGGAAACGGGACGGGACCCGTTGACCGCCTGCGTAATGGCATCTCCTATATCGGTGTGGCTTCCGGCCGGCTCGGCCTGCTGCCGGAGCGATTCGGGGGTCCGGGCGACGGCGCGGTCGTCAAAGCCGTAGAAGCGCACGTCGTAGCGCCGGCTCAGCGCCTCCAGCAGATTTGTGTTCCTCAGCACGGCCTGCCGGGCGGCATTCCAGCGGGTCAGCCGCGCGCCGGAAGAAGCGTCCTGTTCGGCGTCCGGCGTGGTCATACTGCGGGAAGTGTCCAGGAGGATAAGAAACGGCGCTTTGACGCGGGCGACGGGCGCCGCCGCGCGCACCACGGGATTGAGCAGAATGAGCGCCAGCAGCGCGACCACCAGTCCGCGCAAGACGACCAGGCTCCGATGCCCGGACCGCCGGCGCAGTTCCCAGCGCACATACAGCCAGACAGCCGCGCCGACAGCCAGCAAGGCCAGCGCAGCCGTCTGCAGCGGCAGAAACGGCGGCTCGAAATACCATCTCATAGAAACATCCAGGGTCGCGACGGCGAAGTCATCTGTGCTTTGGTTGGTTATATTCTCGGCAAATTCCTGCGTATCTGCCCGATCACCTGACAAGCCGTGGAGGCGACCGGCGTTCCGGCCGGGAAATCTTCCTCTTCTTCGAGGCGGCCTGGAGTGCTCCTACCGAGGCGTTTTTGGGGTAAATTGCTCCCGAACGTATCAGGAGGATAGCCTTGCGACTTTCCAACATGGCCGCGCGATCTCTGCTGCTGGCCGCCCAGGGTCTCCAGGAGCGACCGGCGGAGCCAGCACGCAAAGCAGACTGCCTGGCCGCGATCCGGCGCATGGGCCTGCTGCAGATCGACACCATCAGCGTGGTCGCCCGCAGTCCCTATCTGGTGCTCTGGAGCCGGTTGGGCGATTACGAGCCCCGCTGGCTGGAGGAGCTTCTGGCAGAGGGCGCGCTGTTCGAATATTGGTCCCACGCCGCCTGCTTCCTGCCGATCGAGGACTTTTGTATCTATCGGCGCCGGATGCTGGACTACGCCGAGGACGATGCCTACCTGCCTTCCGGCCTGAACGCGCAGAATGCAGAGAAGCGGGAGGTCGTCGAGCGCGTGCTGAGCCACATCCGCGAGCGTGGAGCCGCTCGCTCCGCCGACTTCCCCTACCCCCGTGACCGGGCGCGTACCTGGTGGGATTGGAAGCCGGAGAAGATCGCGCTGGAGCATCTGTTCAACGCCGGCGTCCTGATGATCGCGCGGCGCGAAGGGTTCCAGCGCATATATGACTTGCGCGAGCGGGTACTGCCGGATTGGAACGATGCACACACGCATACGCCGAAGGAAGCACGCAGGCAGTTGACTCTCAAGGCCGTTCGGGCGCTCGGAATCGCGCGGGCGAAATGGCTGGCCGGCTCGACGGGCTATTTCGGAAACTACCTGCGGACCCAGGATGTAAAAGCCATTCTGACCGAGGAGATTCGCACAGGCGAGGCGCTTGCCGTAACGGTCGAAGGATCGGACGAGCCTGCCTACGTCCACAGAGATAACGGCCCTTTGATGGAGCAAGCGGCTGAGGGCGCGCTCGCCTCCACCATGACGACGTTCCTGTCGCCGTTCGATCCGGTGGTCTCCCACCGTGGACGGGCACGCGAGCTGTTCGGGTTCGACTACCAGATCGAGACCTACACGCCTGCCGAGCGGCGGCGCTATGGTTACTTCAGCCTGCCCATTCTGCATCGAGGCCACCTGGTCGGGCGGCTAGACGCGAAGGCACACCGGCAGGAAGGTCTCTTCGAGGTCAAATCGCTTCATCTCGAAGCAAAAACACCTATAACCGATACTTTGCTTTCGGAGATTGCGGCCACTCTGACCGCCTTTGCACAATGGCACAAGACCCCGGAGATCGTGTTACGTCTTTCCGACCCGCCGGATTTCGCAGTCGCCCTGCGAGCGGCTCTCACTGCCGTCAAAGAAAAGCCATAAGGTACAATGACGGTGCGAATTTCGGAATGATGAGAGCGTAAACAGCATGGATCCGCCGCGCCTGACGGTCTTTTCGACACCGCTGATCTCAACCTGGGTCCTGGACGAGACGCACCGCATCCTCTTCGATGCGGGCGACGGCGCGGCGGCGATGCTGGAGGGCAAGGTCCAGAAGATCGGCCTGATCGCGCTCTCGCACGCGCACCGGGACCACATCGCCGGACTGCCGCAGGTGCTCAACCTGCGGGGCGGGGTGGCGGCAAACTCCGGAGGGCTGCTGCGTGTTCTCCATCCGGACGGCAGCGGCTCGTTCCAGGCGATGGGCCGGTTCCTGGCCCAATTCGACCAGGCGACCGCCGGGCGGGTCGTCTGGCAAGCCTGGCAGCCAGGAGACCAGATCGAGCTGGAAGATGGCCGATTCCTGCGCGCCTACCCCACCCGGCACATTCCCGGCCCGGAGAACGGGCGCTGGCGCAGCCTGGGTTATCAGATCGGACGTATTGTCGAGCGGCTCCGACCGGAGCTGCGGGGCCTGCCGCAGGCCGAGATCGACCGCCTGCGCGCCGCCGGAGGCCGCGCCGCCATTACCGCTTCCGAAGAGGAGATCCTGTTCACGGTCTCCGGCGATACCACGACCTTGCCGCCACAGACGCTCTGCCGGACCCGCTTCCTGCTGCACGAATGCACGTTCCTCGACAGCGACGAGGCCCGCTGCGCGGCGGCGCGCGAGCGCGGCCACGAGCATTCCTGCCTGAGCGATGTGCTGGAGATGGCGGAGGCGGCCGAGGTGGAGCATCTGGCGCTGTATCACGTGTCCAAGCGCTACACGGATGAGGAGATTCTGCGGTCCGTGCGTGCCGCCTGCACCCGATACGGTGTCCGCGCACGGGTCAGCGTGGCCCTGCCGGGCCGCCTCTACGAGAACCTGTTCGGGCAGGTCCTCTGGCCGGGAAAAGGCTAGAAATAGGATCCCTTTCGAGGAGAAAACGCCCATGCTTTCTACCATGAAATTCCGCTTTCTGTTGACCGCTCTGCTCTTCGTCTTGATAAGCGAGACGCCTTCGAATGCCAGCGTCAGCGCGAGCGTCTCCGTCAATGCCGCTTCCCCTCTGGGCGTCCTGCAGCCGCAGGCGTTCGGCGTCAATACCGCCGTGTGGGACGGTCACCTGCTCGATTCCAGCGTGCCCTCGCTTCTGCAGCAGGCGGGCGTTACTTTCCTGCGCTATCCCGGCGGCTCGACTTCGGACGTGTACCACTGGCAGACCAACTCCGCCACGGCCGGCACCGGCCAGTACATCAATCCTAACGACACCTTCGACAACTTCATGAGCGTGGTCAACGCCCTGGGAGGAACAGCCGTCATCACCGTCAACTATGGCTCCAACGCGGCCGGCACGGGAGGAGGCGATCCGGCGGAAGCCGCCGCCTGGGTCCAGTACGCCAACGTTACCAAAGGCTATGGAGTTAAGTATTGGGAGATCGGCAACGAAATCTATGGCAACGGCGAGTATGGCGCCGACTGGGAAGAAGACCTGCACGCGGACCACTCTCCGGCCGCCTATGCCAACAACGGCCTGCAGTTCATTAGCCAGATGAAAGCCGTCGATCCGACCATCAAAGTCGGCGTGGTGCTCTGCGCTCCCGGCAACTGGCCCGACGGCGTCTCGCCCGACTGGAACAGCAACGTGCTGTCCATCTGTGGGCAACAGATCGACTTTGTGATCGTCCACTGGTACCCGCAAGGGCCGGGCAGCGAATCGGATTCTTATCTGCTGGGCTGTACCAATCAGGTCGCCGGCATGGTCTCCAGGCTGAAATCGCTTATCAATCAGTATTGCGGCGCGAACGCAAGCAACGTGCAGATTCTGCTGACGGAGAACAATTCGGTCTATTCCGATCCGGGCAAGCAGTCGGTCAGCCAGGTCAATGCCCTGTACCTGGCCGATGACTTCATGACCTGGCTGGAAAACGGGGCCACGAGCGCCATCTGGTGGGACCTGCACAACGGCATCACTCTCGGAAACGCCAGCTCCAGCCTGTTCGGCAGCACGAAATACGGCGACTACGGGATCCTCTCTTCCGGCGAATGCTCGGGCAGCATCTGCGAGCCGGCGGCCAATACTCCTTTCCGGCCCTACTACGGCTTGAAAATGCTCAGCTACCTGGGAAGGCCCGGCGACCAGATGGTTTCCACCACTTCCAGCACTGGCCTCATTGCGGCGCACGCCGTCAAACAGGCCAATGGCAGGCTGGCGCTGCTGCTCATCAATAAGGATCGCAGCAACAGCTACACGGTCACCGTCACGCTATCCGGGTATACCCCGGCTTCCAAAAGCGCGGCGATGTATACCTACAGCAAGACCGGCAGTTCCATCGCCGCCGCCACCCGGACGGGCATCAGCACGAAATTCAATGTAGCCGTCGGGCCGTACTCTTTGAGGACGCTGGTCCTGGGACCTTAAAAGCGGTATGGGGAAGGACCATGCGGGCGAAAAGAAAGGCATGGAGAGAAAGGCTTTGCTCGCTTTACGGACCCGATAATCGGGAAGCGGTCAGATCGTCAGGATGACCTTGCCGAAGGGATGCTCTTCCATCTGATAGCGCTGCGCGGTCGCCGCTTCGAGCAGGGGGAACGTGCGCGCGACCAGCGGCCGGACCAGCCGCTCCGCCAGCAGGCTGCGAACCACAACGACCGCCTGCCGGATAGCCTCCTCCGGCACGGCGAACAGGTCCAGGCCCACCATATGGCCCGACTTGCCGATCAGGTCGCTGAGATTGATATCGACCCAGTTTCCCGCGCGATAGCCTACCGTCACCAGCGTGCCGCCCGGCGCAAGCGCCGCCAGCGAGGAGCCGGTCAAAAATCCCCCGATGGTATCGATCGCCAGGTCTACGCCTCTGCCGTCCGTCATTTCCAGGACGGTATGAATGAGCATCTCCTCGGAGAGATCAATCACGTCGGTATAGCCTGCCGCCCGCGCCTGCTCGGCCTTGGCGGTCGTACCGGCCGTGGTGAGGACTCTTGCCGCTCCCTGCGCACGCGCCAACTGCAGGACCGCGTTGCCGATGGAGCCGCCCACCGCCGGCGCCAGGACCGTCTGCCCTGCTTTAAAGCCGCCCGCGTAGGTCAGCGCCAGTTGTGCCGTAACGTAGGAGACAAGAAAGCCGGCGGCTTCCATATCACATATTCCCGAGGGAACGGTAAGCATGCTATACGAGTCTGCCGTCACGTACTCGGCCCAGGTTCCGTCTTCGGTAAGGCCGAAACGGCGGGAATAGGGCCACACCATGACCCCGGTCCCGGTCTTCAGGCCCGAATCGCCCGGTTCTTCCACCACGCCAACGCCCTCAATGCCCGCCACGAGAGGCGCAGGTCCGGCTATGGGAAGCATTCCGCGCCGCACTTGGTCATCCAGGGCGTTGACGGCTGCGGCCGTCATTCTTACCAGCGCCTCCTTGCCGCGCGGCTGTGGGACCGGCAGATCGACAGGGCGCAGAACATCATAATCTCCGTGCTGTGTGATTTGGATCGCTTTCAATGGTCTCTTCCTTATTTCCCCCTCACACCTTGAGGAGACAATGGCGATGGAGATAGTTGGTGAGGGGTGAGAAGCGGCAAGGTAACGGTAACGGTCGTTCCCCGCCCCGGCGCGCTCTCGATATCCAGGCTGCCCGCGTGCGCGTCGACGATGCTCTTGCAGATAGTCAGGCCCAGCCCCGTGCCTCCCTGCCCGCGCGAGCGAGCGGCGTCTACCCGATAGAACCGTTCGGTCAACAGCGGCAGATGCTCCGGCGCGATGCCTGTGCCGGTATCCGCTATGGCGATATGGACCCGGCCGTCATCTCGCCGTGCCGAGACGGTAATATGGCCCTCTGCCGGAGTATGGCGGGCCGCGTTATCCAGCAGATTGGCGAACAGGCGCACGAGATGATCGAAGTCTCCGCATACCTGCCAATCCAGCGGTACCTCCTTCAGATCGATCGACGCCTGCGCGTATCCGCCTACCATCTCCACCGCTGCCTCCAGCACGTCCTGCAGCGATACCGGCTCCATCGCCAGATCCTCTTTTCCCCGATCCAGACGGGCCAGGAGCAGCAAATCCTGCACGATGCGGTTCATCACGACGGCAGCGCGCTGCGTGCCTTCCAGCGCACGCCGGTAATCGGTGGGCGTGCGCTCTCCCTGCAGCGACAGGCTGGTGTGCGCGAGGATAGCGGTCAACGGCGTGCGCAACTCGTGAGAGGCGTCCGCGATGAAGCGCCGCTCCTGTTGAAACGCCTGTTCCAGCCGCTGCAGCAGGGCGTTGAAGGTCCGCGCCAGATCCGCAAACTCATCTTGCCCTTGCACGGGCAGCCGATCCGAGAGGTTGGCCGCTCCGATCTTGCGGGCAGCCTGTGCCATGCGCCGTACCGGCGTCACGATCCCCGCTGTTAAGAACAGTCCGCTCACGCCGGTCACCAGGAGCGCCAGCGGAATAAGCGTCATCAGCGCCTGAGTCAGCCGGCGTAACTCCTGATCAGTCTCTTCCAGCGACGCCGCCACCTGCACGTGCCCGATCACCTGCCCGTTCTCTGTGAGCGGCAGGGTCAGCACCCGAATGGTATCGCCCTGAACTGCCAGCGTAGCGAAATGGGGATGAAGTCCCTGATGCAATTCCCCTCGATTCCAGGGAGGGTCGGAGGTGTTGGGAAACATCGGGCGATCCTGCGCATCGAAGAGGCGCGGACGATAACGGTCCGGGCGATCGTTCGGAGACGGCGGCCTCGCCGAAGGCTGGGGCCGTTCCTGACGAGGCAGGAAGGAATTGAACAACAGAGTCGGGAGAAAATCGGATCGGCGCTCCCAGCGCGCCGTGATTCCTTCCCCGCGCCGCTGCAGGGAGCGATCTACCGCGGAGATGAGATTGATTCGGACAACCTGCCAGAGGGCAGTCCCCATGGCGACGAGCACGAGCGCCTGCACGCCCATGCTGCCCAGCGCCAGCCGGGTCCGTACGGAAGAGAGCGGTAATCGCCGCCGAATCGCGCGAAATCGCATCAGCCGCCTCCGTCTTCCGCGCCCACAAGCCGGTAACCTATCCGGTGAACGGTCTGAATCAGCTTCGGCTCGTAATTGGCATCGATCTTCTTACGTAACTGGGCGATGCACCAGTCCACGGCATTGGAGTAGCTGTCGTTCATCCAGATCTGATCCTGAATCATCTCGCGGGTCAGCACGATGCCTTCATGCGCGGCGAGCGCTTCCAGCAGGCTATACTCCCTGGGAGTCAGATGGATCTCCTGGTCTCCCCGGCGCACGCGCCGCGCGCTCGTGTCGATCTCCAAATCCGCGATTTTGATGAGGCGGGCGCGATGCACCTTGTCGCGGCGCAGCAGCGCGCGGACGCGCGCGAGCAGCTCCGGAAAAGCGAACGGCTTGGAGAGGTAGTCGTCCGCGCCGGTATCCAGACCACGCACGCGGTCGTCCAGGCTATCGCGAGCGGTGAGCATCAGGATTGGGACCGGATTGCGCTGCGCCCGCAGGGCCCGGCACACGGCAAACCCATCCATGCTGGGCAGCATGATATCCAGGACGATCAGGCTATAGGTCTTCTCCTGAGTCATCTGCAGACCCAGATCGCCATCGGTCGCCCAATCTACGGGATAGCCCGCTTCTTCCAGGCCAAGCTTGATAACCTCGGCGATCAGCTCGTCATCTTCCACAAGGAGGATCATAGGCGCCCCTGTGGGCGTTGGGCGTGTTGCCCCTTCGGGGCAACACGCCCAACGCCTCATCTGTCATTGTCTCTCGCCGTGTCGTCGTTTTGCACCTGCGTGAGGAAGCGCCAGGATTCCATATCCTTGCGCTTGAGCTGGTCCGGCTTCTGCAAGAAATAGGAGAAGGCCTCGGCAAACCCTTCTTCCGGGCTATCGGAGGCATAGGCTGTCACCAGATGGCCGGCGTGCATCTGCCGCCACCACAGATGCCGATAGTCCCGCCGCTGCGACCGCGTCAGCTTGTCGTTCCAGATGAAATGGCCATATTCGTGGGCGAAGACCAGGCCGGAATTTTCGTCGCTGAGACTGTCCGCCAGCCGGATAGTCGGCGGCACATCGCTGTCGTCGTCCTCGATGTAGACGCCATCCGCCAGGTCGCTGGTATGGTTGTCATTCTCATCGCCGTTGACCTCGCTCGACTCGGTGTCGTCCGCGTCGGTATTCAGATCCGCGATGGGCACTTCCTCGACGCGGATGGTCTGGTCGGTTTTCCAGAGCGCGGGCAGCCGGTCGTAGATATGCTGCCAGAGCGCGGAATGGTGCGGCGAGTCGACGATATGCAGAGAAGCGTACGTGGGTAGGCTGGAGCAGAGCAGTGCCGCCGGTCCCAGCAGGACGGCGGTCAAGATGGGTTTTCGGAAGGACGCGGTCCCTCTCATTGGCATTTCTCCTAAATCGTGTTGCTTCCGAGAAGCCCTCCCACGCCGGAGGCGGATATCCTGCGGGGAGCGCTTCCCATCTATTATACAATCAAGAACGGCTGGTGGTAGGATGAGAGGAAACCGTCCCTGATTGGGGGGATGGGGGCGTCCGTTGAGGACGAGACTATGTCAGGTCCCTACTTAGCAGTATAGAGGCCAAAGATGAGAATAGCATGTGCGGAGGAGGGTAAGGAGGTCAAACTTTTAAGGAGGGCTGAAAGAGATCAAGCTTTGTCACTATAGCCATCTACAAAGCGAGCAGCCAGGATACGCGTACCCTGGCTGCCCTTTTTCATTACTTCGTTGACGCTCTGCCGAGTCTCCGTTGGATGTCCGGGCGTCGTTTCCTTTCAGCCGTCCCTGCCTCCTAATTACTGTTGCTGGTCCTACTCTCGGTTTATATCCCCGATGGGACGGCCTCCGGCAAAACCAAGTTCCGCGAACTCCAAAACCAGGCCGGGAATGTTCGCTTTATGGTCTTAGATAATCATGTCAGGTAAACTGAGCGCATGGAAGAAGGAGGGCAAGAAGTGGCTTTACAACTCGAAAACGTCGTTCTTTGGGGCCGATCCGCGAGGGAATATATCGGCATGTTCGCGCTGACTCCGCAGGAGGCGAACCGGCGTATTCTGGACTGCGCGGCGGGGCCCATTAGTTTCACCGCAGAGATGACCGAAAAAGGTACACAGGTCGTGGCGTGTGATCCCATCTACCAGTTCTCCGCCGAAGAGATTCAGCAGCGGATAGACGAGTCCTTATTCGAAAATGATGGCTTTAAATGAGGCGTACAAGGATAACTTCCGTTGGGACGCGTTCGAATCGCCAGCGGAATTAGGGCAGATTCGGATTCGAGTCATGCGCCAGTTTCTGAACGACTTCTCGCAAGGCAAACAGCAAGGTCGGTACGTCACTGGGGAGCTGCCTTCTCTCCCCTTTCCATCCGGTTGTTTCGACCTGGCCCTCTGTTCTCACTTCCTGTTCACCTATAGCGACCAGTTCTCCACCGAATTCCATCTCAACGCTATTTTGGAGATGCTGCGTGCAGCCAGCGAGATTCGCATCTTTCCTTTACTCACCGCTTTCTCCGGCAAACCATCCCCTCACCTGCCCGCTGTGATGGAAGCTTTACGGAGTCAGAAGCTTGCCGTGGAAATACGGCAGGTCGATTACGAGTTTCAGAAAGGTGGGAATCAAATGCTGCGTGTGGCTACTGCGTAACACATTGACGTCTGCGTATTTCGACTGAAACCGTTTAGGGATTGGCAGCGCGTTTCAACAGACCAATGGTCGCATAGGGGTCCGCTACCTCGACGATAAGCTTGCCATACCATTCTTCCTGCAGTTCGATCACGATAGCTTTCTGCGGATGGCGTACGTCCCAAAATATGCGATCCCCTTCCTGGTAGAACGTGCCGGCCCGAAAGACGCTGGGCACATCGGTGCCTATCATCTTCAGCCCCTGAAATAATCCCATCTCTGGATTGGGATCGACATACACATCTTTGATGTGGGAGAGCGGTATTTCCAGCCGGCTGCGCAGCGCCCAGAGCTTATGCCAGCCTTCCACCTCGAATACCGCTTTCTCCCCTTCTACCTTGACATCCACCATCGTCTTTTCCTCTTTGCTAATTTTCCTTAATACCCGTACTTAGATGGATCGGCCAGGATCGTTTCGGCCGTCCACTTTGCCTGACCAGGACTTAACGCTACCTGCTCCAGCAATGCCACCATTTTCGTTTTATCGCGTTGTCGAACGGCGGCATCGAATGCCTCGATCAAGCCGGCGACAAACAGCCGCTCATTCACCGTCATACCGGCATAGTGTCTGTCGCGAGACAATCGGCGCCCCTTCCCGTCGCTAGCTTTCCGGAAGATCGTGTTGCTCGTGATCGGGCTGTTTCTCTTCCTCCGGCATTACCTCGCCGGTTCCTACTTCGCTGTTACTCGCATCGGAACGAGCTTCCGTATCGCTCTGCGCCGCGACACGTTCCGGCTTCCGAGAGCGGCGGCGCTTCTTGACCGGAGCGGCCTCCGTCTGTGTTGCCGCGCTTTCTGATTTCTTGCGACGTCCCTTCTTGCCGGAAGCACGATCTGTCTTTTCAGCGCCGTCCGATGCAGATGCCGGCTGTTCTTTTGCCGGACGTACCTTGCGGGTACGCGTCTGCGGCGAGCGGTCGGCCTCGGTAGCGTGTTCGGCAACGAGCGCCGCTTCTGTGGTCAGCATCTGTTCCTGGCGCAGTACCTGCGCGGCCCCAAGCTCATTGCCGGCCGCTTGCAACTGGCCGGCCATGGCCGTCTGAGGAGTCAGGATTTCCGACTTTCGGGGACGGCCCCGTCTCTTGACAGGCTGCTGCACGGTCTCCCCTTTGGAATCGGAAGAGCGTTTGGCGGAGGATGTCCTGGGGGAGCGGGCATTGCGGGTACGAGGGGAGGAGGTTGAGGAGGCTTCTACAGGCTGTTCGACGACCGGGGCTTCGCTCTGGACGGCAGGCTTTTCTTCGCGTCCATCTTTTGCCGTGCGGGTTCGCCTGACTGTGACGGGTTTATCCGCACGCGGTTTGCGACCCCGCTTTTTTGGGGCGGTGGCGGAAAGCGATTCGGAAGGCGCTTTCTGCTTTGCAGTCGTGGCCCGCTTCGCGGTAGTGGACGAAGCGCGCTTGGTCCGCGCCCGAGCGGGGCTGGGCGCGGGTGCGGTGGAATGCGCTGTAGTCGCCTCTCGTGCCTGATCTTGCCGGGCCTCCTGGACAGCCTCGCGCATCTTTTCTGTCAGAGTCACATAGCCTCTGGCTGCCGATTGTATGAGCCGTCGTTGTGCGGCGCGCAAAATGTCTCCGAGCATAATCTCTCCTGTCGGTTCGGAAGGTGATGTGTTGCTGGCTCGCCTTTTCACCTTAAAGCGCGTAGAGTCCTTCTGCGTTCCTCAAAGAGGCAACCGCGCGTTAATAATTTTCGCTCCCTGAGTCGTATAGAAAAATAAACGTCCGCATTCAAGGGACCAACATGAAACATCGAACGATCGCCGGCACGATTCTGACGGTGGCGGCTACGGCACTTATCCTGTTCGCTTTCCTGAGAAATTCCCGGCCTGCTGCTGCCGCTCCGCGATTCCAGGATCCGCCTCAGGAGCTACGGTCGGCCAACTGGCCACAGCTCGCGCCTGAATTTCGCGGGACGGCAGCGGATTGGCTGAACACCGCTGGAAAAGCGCTCTCCCTGAAAGAGCTTATCGCGACACGCCATGTGGTTTTAGTCGATTTTTGGGAATATACGTGCGTCAACTGCTTGCGCACGATTCCCTACCTGCAGGAGTGGAACAAGCGGTATGCCAAAGACGGGCTGGTGATCGTCGGGATTCACACGCCGGAGTTCCAGTTCGCGAAGGACCCGCATAATGTGGCGGAGGCGGTGAAACGGCTCGGCATCACCTGGCCCGTTCTGATCGACAGCGACTACCACAACTGGAATGCCTATCACAACGGTGGGTGGCCGCATAAATTCTTCATCAACGATCGCGGCCTCATCGTCGCCGACCATTTCGGCGAAGGCGCCTACGATCGCAGCGAGGCGCTCATCCAGCAACTGCTCAAGCAGGCACACCCCGATCTAACGTTCCCGAAAGTGATGGCGCCGGTGCGCGATGCCGATAAGCCGGGCGCGGTCTGCTACCTGCAAACACCGGAGATGTATGTCGGAGAGCGCGGCGCGCAGCAAGACCAGCATGGCAATCTCGATACCTACGTTCCGGGCCAGCTTGGATTCTTTGACGATCCGGGCACGCACGAGGACGGCAAGGTCTATGCACAGGGCGCCTGGCGCATGGAGCCCGAGAGCCTGCGGCACGGGCGCACGACGACCGCTCTGCAGGACTATATCGCTCTGCGCTATCACGCCCTGGAGTGCAATGCGGTCATCAAGCCGGAAGGCGACAAGCCGTTCCGCGTCACGATCATCCAGGACGGCAAGCCCATCGCGAAGCAGGACAAAGGGGCAGACATCCAGTATGACGAGAAGGGCAACAGCTATATCCAGGTGGATACGCCGCGCATGTACCGGCTGACCGCCAACGCCCGCTTCGGATCGCACGAGCTGCGCCTGGCCTCCAATTCACCCGACTTCGGACTCTACTCCTTCACCTTCACCTCCTGCGAAATGAAATAATAAAACCCCCGCTCGCTTTGCGGGCGGGGGATGAGATCAGGCCGTATATACGGGCAATCGCCACGGCCTGCGGTACGGGCGGGAGTAAGACTGCGTGTTCTTGCCGGCGCTGCCGGCGATGTCCATGCGGTCCTTGTCCCAACGGATGGATTGCTTTGCCAGCACGGAGGCGTTGGCGAGGTGGCAGACGATGGTCGTCTGAGCCATGGAGGCCAGATTCGAGCGGGGCTGCTCGCGCGACTTGATGCAGTCCAGCCAGTTCTGCCAGTGGTCGCTGGTCGGGGGCGCTTCCTCTTTGGGCAGCTCTTTGCCCTCCTTGTCGCGGACCTTCCAGCCGCCGCGCCAGACCATCACGCTGCGTCCGTCCGCGCCGATGAACTCTGTGCCGTGGTCCGGACGGTCCTCGTGGTTACGTCCGGTCTCCCAGCTCATAATGAAATCGGGATCTTTAAAGCGCATGATGGAGAGCACGGTATCGGGCGCCGTGCGGTCGTTGTCGGGAAAGGCCAGCTTGCCCCCGACACTCGATACCTCGACCGGCATGACCAGGTCCGTATCTTTGCTCATGCCGAGCAAGCCGATGTCCATCATATGCACGCCCCAGTCGCCGGTCATACCAGAGCCGTAGTTGAGAAACCAGCGCCAATTATAGTGGACATGGTTGGGGGCATAAGGCAGGAAGGCGGCCGGCCCTGTCCAGAAGTCGTAGTCCAGGCTGTCGGGCGGCGTGGCCGGCTCGCTGTGCCCCGGCTGCGCCTCGTCGGTCTTCCACGCGCGCACGGTCGTTATGGGCCCGATGTTGCCCGCCCGCACGAAAGCGATCGCGCTGACGAATTCCGGCCTGCTGCGCTGCCAGGTTCCTACCTGTACGATCCGGTTGAACCGCTTCACGGCGGCATTCATGGCTTTCGCTTCGGCGATGTCGTGGGAGATCGGTTTCTCGCAGTAGACGTCTTTACCGGCCTCGCAGGCCGTGATGAGCGGCAGCGCGTGCCAGTGGTCGGGCGTCGCGATGATGACCGCATCGATGTCCTTGCGCTCCAGCAGCCGGCGGAAATCGCTGTAGGTCTGTGGCGCCTTCCCGTACTGCTTTTCCACCTCCGCCACGTTGGCCGGCAGATGGCTGGAATCCACGTCACAAAGGGCGGCGACCTCGACCTCCGGCTTCTGCATCAGGGTGCGCATGTTGAAAGGTCCCATGCCGCCGCAACCGATGAGGCCGAGCACGATCTTGTCGTTCTGCATGGGTTTCTTGCGCGGCTTGACCGGGTCCGCCTCGACAGGAGGGATCCCCAGCGTGCTCGCCGCCCAGCCCAGGCCCGCCGCCGCTATCCCTTGTCCGGTCCGACCCAGAAAATCCCTTCGTGACAACTCCTCCCGCTGATTCCTCACCCTTTCTTCTCCTTTTGGACAGAATACCAGGCGTTATTTCTTTTTTCTCTGTTCCAATCTCCTCCTCTCTTCTCCAAGCGTGGACGTGCTGCCAGGCTGCTTGGAATTTCACCACCCGCTTCGCTAGAGACACAGAGGCACAGAGGAAAAGCCAATGCGAGAAAAGCCAAGAGACAAGAAACAGGTTGTACCAGCCTCTTTCTTCTGTCTTTGCTTTTCTCTGTGTCTGGTCTCTGTGTGCTCTGTGTCTCTAGCGAAGCGGGTGGTGACATTTTAAGGAGCTAGGGGTCGCGCCTTAGCCACGGCGTTCGATGATGCTCACCGGATCAAGCGTAGACAATCGCAGCCAGATGGTCACGAGAGCAAAGCCGACGATGGCGATGGGCAACGGCAGCGTAAACGTGTAGGCGCCCGTATCTAACGGATCGAGCAGCAGGCCGCGGGGAGTCATGGCGACCCATCGCAGGAGCCAGAGCAGCCCGATCGTGACCACGCTGCCGAACCCCCAACCGAAAACGCAGAGCAAGGCTGTCTCGCCTACCGTCCGCCACAGGAGAAACGAACGCGAGTAACCGATGGCCGAGAGCGTCGCGATCTCCGCGAGGCGCTGGGTAAAGTAGATATTCGAGAGCAAGCCGCAGAGGAACGAGATCGTAAACACGATGATGCCTACGACCAGATCGAGGATGAGATAGAGGTTCGCCAGCGCGCTCTTCGTCTCGCGCACCAGCCCGGCATAGCGCCAGACGCGGGCCTGCCCGTTCTTCACGGCGCCCGCGATCTCCTCGTCCAGGCGGCGCTGGTCCGCCAGACGCGGCGACTTCGCGAAGGCCAGGTAGCCGGTGTAGGTGAACGGGGAATAGGTGTCCACAAACGATTTGGAGGTCAATCCGAGCCAGACCGGCCCGTGCAGCAGTCCGACCAGTCGCATAGGAACGGGCGCGTAGCTGTCCTCCGAATCGGGCCGGAAGACGATGTTGCCTATCTTCAGGCCCAGGTTCTGCGCCACGTCATCGGAGAGGACCGTTTCCGGCGCGCCCTCGGCGGGCAGGCGCCCGGCAGCCAGGCGGACATGGCAGCGGTCCATAAGCGTCCGGCGGCCCTCGGCGTCGAGCCCGAAGATGGGAAAGGGCATCTTGCCGAAGATCGTCTTGACAAGCGTCTGATAGGAGTGCGTGGAGGAGAGCAGGCCCAGGTCCGGCAGCCGGCGCACCTTGGCGATGACCTGCGGGTCGATGGTCAGGGCGTTGCGCGGCGTCAGGCCGGTCAAGTAGCGGTTATAGCCGTAGAGCGTGTAGACGGTCTGATCGATGGAGTCGACGATGCTGACGACGCTGGCGACCAGGGCGACGGCCAGCACGATCACGAACGCCATCGGCAGGGTCTTACCGGGATTTCGGCGAAAATAGAGCAGTGGGCTGAGCACAAAACGCATCGGGACGTTCCGGGGGAGCGATCTACTCTGGGGCCATCGCGAGGGCGGCCAGGTGACTGGTATCGTTGACGAGGGTGACACGGCAGCGGGGATTCTCGGGGGGACCAAGCTCTTCGATGATGCTCAAGGAGGCGTTGTCCAGCCAGAAGCGCCAGGGAGCATTCACCGGGATGCCGAGAGTGGCGCAGAGCAGCACCTTCAGAGTGCCACCATGCCCGACGACCGCTACCGCTCCGCTGGGGTGCGCGGCACGAATGAGGGCGGCAGCCTCCAGCATCCGGTCCCAGGCGGCTTCCAGGGTCTCGCCGCCCGGCGGGCGATAGTGGTGCGGCTCCCGGCGCCAGCGCTCCAGGCGCTCCTGTTCTCCGCGCGCCTCGATCTCCGCGCTCGTCAGCCCCTCCCACTCTCCCAGCATCGTCTCCCGCAGCAGCGGCGTGGTCTGCACCGAAAGACCGAGCGGCGCCGCTATGGCTTCCGCCGTCTGCCGCGCCCGCAACAGGTCGCTGGACCAGACGGCCTGCGGCGGCAAGGGAGAGGAGGCCAGGCGCGCCGCAATGCAGCGCGCCTGCGCACAGCCTTCCGCGTTCAAAGGGACGTCGGTATGTCCCTGGATGCGCAATTCCACATTCCAGGCCGTCGCCCCATGCCGGACCAGATAGAGACGGAAGACCCGACTCTGGCTCACGGCCGGCGTCCGCCTGGGGCTCCGGAGGGCGGAACGGGAACGCCGGGCGGTCCAGGCGCTCCGGGCCCGCGCGGAGTGGGCATTGTCAGCTCTTTGGCGCCGGCAGGCGGCTTGAAAGTAAAGGCGCTCGACGGGATAGCGGGATTGAACATCTGCGAGCTAAAGTCGATGGTCGCCGGCCCTGCGGGAGTGGTAATGGTCACGCGCAAAATCTGGCCGCCCTGTTTGTCGATAGCAAGCCGGATGGGTTTCATTTTCGCCCACTGATTCTTCATATTCGCCATGATCTGCGCTTTTTGCTGCGCCGGCAGGTTGGCCGGCAGCGACGGCATCGCAGGCTTCGCCTCCACCTCGGCGGCAGCATGCCCGTTGACGGTCGTCGAGCCGACGACTTTGGCCGTGGTCGTATCGAAATTGGGCAGGTTGAGGATCTGCATCAGCGTCAGGCGGGGTGGCGCCGGGAATTTCATATACTGCTTTTGCGCGGTCACGTAGCGATACATCGTATGGCCGTCCGAGGTGATGATCTGCCCGCCTTGCGCGAACCTGGCAGCCGCTCCGGTTCCCTGCATGGAAATGCTGGCCTGAATCAGGTTGGGACTCCGAAACCGAACGTGCTGTGTGGACGTTACCGTGAACTTCTTCCCGTCCGGCGACTTGCCGCCGTTATGAACGGTCACCGTTCCTTCATAAGACCTGGCATTGTTGTAGAGCGTCGCCATCTTCCGGAGGACATTGCCGGCGTTATCGGCAGCGTGCGCGGCCTGCGATCCGGCCAGGGAGAGCGCCGCCAGAAGAACGACCAGAGAGCGAACGAGCGGAGTGGAAGGGCGGACACGTGAAAGGCCGTCCACGCCAGCGGCTCGAAGTGACATCTACCGTTTCTCCTTACGCCGCGCTAAACCGAAGGGCGCGGCAGAAAATGTGCTTGCTTGTGTGCGAACACGGGACCACACGGACATGCCGAGGCATCCAGAATCCTGGCGTCCCATCCCGCGCTAGTATACCATACGGACTGGACAGGAGATATGTCCTGCAGGGCTTAACAGAGCCAGCGCAGCTAAATTGCCAGAGGTTGAAAACCTCTGTCTTTACAAAGCAAGCGTCCGCGAGGACGCATCCCAATTCCCCCTCTCCTTACGAAGGAGAGGGGGATCAAGGGGGTGAGGTTTAGGTGAGGTCTGCCGCCGGGTATTTTCAATACCCGGCCAATACTCAGCGATCGCCTAGACGCAGGGCATCGCCGGCGCCCCAGCCCACGAGCATCAGGGGGAATAGAAAGTTGCCTGCAAAGGCCGCCACCTGCAAGCTGCCGGCGGCCAGGTCTTCCGGGCGGTAGAGGAAGGCGAAAAGCAGCGAGAGCAGAAACGTGGCGAAATAGACGCGCAGCACGGAGAAGGAGATCCGCCGCCTGGCCAGGCCCAGAATCAGATAGGCCAGCAGGGACATCACGAACCAGAGAAGCGACAGCGCCGCCAGCAGCGCGCCGAGCGATTTCCACGGCAGGTCCGTGTTCTTCCCGGCAAGCGGCATTCCCAGCTCACTCGAGATCGGATGCATGAAGCCATAGAATGCCAGGAGCATCCCCACGCTGCCCCCCGCCAGCGCTAGCGCCACAAGCAGATTCGGCGAGAAATCGGCCACGAGCGGCGTGCCCGGCAGCCAGCCGGCAAGGAACAGCGTCCCCGCGAAGATGACCACCAGCGCCACACTCAGGACGCTGATGAGCGCCTCCCGGCTCACGCGCTGCCGGGTCTGCTGCCAGGGCGAGACATGCCGCCGCGTGATCGTCGGTCCGGGAGAAGCGGGAGCGCCATTGCGGCCGATCAGTCGGTCCAGCTTAAGCTGAACCTCGACATTGCGAGGATCGAACTGAATGGCGTAGGAGTAGGCGGTGCTGGCACGCATCCAGTCGCCGCGGCAGGTGAAGATGTCGCCGAGGATCTCATGCGCGGCGGCGCTGCGCCGGTCGACGGCAAGGATCTGCTGGCAGAGGTTCTCCGCCGCGTGGTAGCGCCGGTTGACATAGGCCAGCCGTGCCTCGGAGAGGGTCTGCGTAACGGTCCGCTCCGGGGCCGCCGGCCGCGCGCCGGACGTTGGACGCCGGGGCGTATAGATGGGTGGCGGCGGATCGCCGGGATAGGTGCGGCCGAAGCCGTTAAATTCGGCTGGGGCTTCGGGAGCGGGCGGGCGCGGTGGCGTCCGCGTCCCGCCGGAGGGCGACGGCGCGGCCGTACGAGGCGGCGCTGCGGCGTTTGCCCGCAACAGGCGCTCCGCATCGTAGACTGCGCGGCGGTCCACATCGCCGAGGATATGATACGCCTGATTGATGAGCGTGATCTTGCGGGCCGCGTCCGGGCTGGCGTTCACGTCGGGATGATAGCGGCGGGCCAGCTCGCGGTAGCGTTTCTTGATCTCCGCCGGCGCGGCATCCGATGACAGCCCCAGCACCTCATAATAGTTGGGCTGCGCGTCGCTCATAAGTCCCCTTCCCGAAAGGAAGCCCGTGACAGCGGCTCGTCTTTATCGTGTTAATCTCCTGCGTTGGGATTGGTGGCGCCGGACGCATATTTCCCCCACTGCCCCAGAATGGCCACGGCCACCAGGCTGGCTACGATCAGGAAAACCACCACGCTGAAGATCACGGCGATCTGGTGAGATTTCGTCTTGGCCTCCGCTTCATAGTGATCGGCTACTTTGTCCAGCATATCATCCAGGTTGCCCGTCATCTCCCCGGTGCGGAACATGTCTACGGTCATTGCGGGAAAAAAGCCGGAGGCGTGCAGGGCCTGCGAGACCAGCCCCCCCTCCTGTGTGGCGCGGAAAGCGCGCTGCACGGAGTGCTTCAGGACCCAGTTGGCGCTGGAGTCGCTGGCGATCTGAAGCGACGTAGGTATCGAGAAGCCGCCGCGATAGAGGGCCGCAAACGTCCGCACGAACCGGGCGATGATGAACATCTTGATGACGTTGCCCAGGACCGGAATGCCCAGCTTGACCGCGTCGTAGCTTTCGCGCACCGATTTGCTATTGAACAGGAACAGCCGGAAGACGACCACCGCCGCCAGGATCGGCAGGGCGATCGCCAGCCCGAAGCCGACGGTATCCATCAGGTACTGCGCGAAACTGTACTCGCCCTTGCCCATGGCGGACAGGATCAACGACGAGATGGCGGGCGGTCCCATCGCAAAGCCGGGCCGTCCCAGGATCATCAGGGCGAAGAAAATGACGATCTTCGGATAGAGTGTCTCGTAACGGATGAGCCGGCGGATCTCCATCTCGTGGTCCACGTAGTTGGCGATATGGCGCAGGGTCTGTTCGAGCATGCCGCCCAGCTCGGCGGCGCGGATCATCTCGATCTGCATCGCCGAAAAGATGTGGGGATAGGCAGCCATCACGTCCGAGAAGCGCCCGCCCGCCTGCACCTGCTTCTGCGCCGTGCGCGTGACCTCTTTGAGCCGGGGATTGGAGGTGTTGCCTTCCAGCGCGACCAGCGACTGGTACAGCGGCAGTCCCGCGCCGATGAGCGTGGCGAACTGGCGGAAGTACGGGGCCATATCTTTGAGGACCACGCCCGAATAGATCGGATAGAGAAACGTCTCTTTGATCCGCTCGCCCAGCGAGACTTCCGGGCGCGTACCCGGCCCGAAGGGAGGTCTCTCCACGCCCGGCCTGCCGGCCGGAAGAACGGCTTCGGCCGTCGCCGGAACGGATGCCTCCACCGGCGCCGGCGGCGCGGCCTGAACGGGAGCGACCGTGGTCATGGCCGGGGGTGGCGCGGGCTGCGGCACCGGTCCGCCGCGCTGCCAGGGCTCAAGATGCTGCATCTCGCGCCCACCCTCTTCGATGGGCACAAGCAGCGCGTTCGCCTCGGCGGGCATCTCGATGACCGGCTGGGTGAGGTCCATAGCCGGAGCGGCCGGCCTGGACGCGGTGACGACTTTCGCCGCCACGGGCGCGGCCGGCGGAGCGGCCGCCTCCGAAGCGATCTCTACCCGCGTGGGCGTATAGCCCATCTGGCGCACCTGCTCGGTGGCCTGGACCATATCCGGCGCGTCGATGTTTCCCGCTACCGCATTGCCCCGGTCGTCCATCGCATGGTAAGCGAACTGCGGCATTTTCTTATTATTCCTTAAAGAACGTGTCCACCCAGGTCATGATCCCGTGGAAGTAGCTATAGGTCATCCAGAGAAAAGCGCCGCCGCCGAGGACGAGAACGGCCAGGATTCCCAGACGAAACATCATGAAGCGCGCTCGCGTGGTGGCTTCGTTCGTCTGCTCCTGATAGTAGTTTCCGGCCTGGTCGAGCATTTCCACCATCTGGCCGGACTGCTGGCCGGTGACGATCAGTTGCTCGACGGAATCGTTGAAAAGGCCGGTAGCTGCGAAGGCGTCTGGAATCGTGGCGCCCTGGCGCACCAGCACGCCGGCTTCGGACAGCCGCGCGCGGATGGCGCTGTTGGCAGCCGTGCTCGCCGCGCCTTCCCAGGCCTCTGCCGGCCCGATGCCCGCCTGATAGAGCCGCTTCAGCATTTTCAGAAACGCGGTGATCGCCACCTGCCGCTGCAGCTCGCCGAATGCCGGCAGACGCAGGGACATCTCATCACGCTTCCGGCGGTATTGGGGGGTCTGCAGTTTTTTGCCGGCGTATCGGGCCGCAAGGTAGATGAACAGGGCGATCAGCAGGTTCCGCAGCAGCAGCAGCGCGAAGCCTTTGTAGTCGGCGTAGGGAAACAGCGTTGGAAACAGTGGCTCGCCGATGGCCAGCACGAGCAGCGACTGCACCGCCAGAAGCTTGGGGATCCACGAGCCGCGATACAGAGCGATGTTGCGCTCGAAGTTCTCTGCGATCTCGGCCAGCGCGATCTCCAGGAAGCCGCCCATCTCTCCGGCCCGCACGATACCGACGATATGCTCGTGGTAGATATTGGGGTAGTGCTCCATGACATCGGAGATGCGTCCGCCGCCTCGGGCGGCATCCGCCATCTCGCGCGCCGTGCGGGCCAGGTTCGCGTTGGGCGTGCGCGCGGCCAGGTTGTCGAGGGCCGCATGGATCGTGATGCCGCTATGGACCAGAGAGGCCAACTGCTGGAAGAAAAAGAACAGGTCGCGCGTCCGGACTCCTCCCAACGTCGAGGCGCTCTTCGGAGGCGCAGCCACCGGCATTGCCGCGGGCTGGCGGCGCGTGCGGACCGGGGCATATCTGCCGGCCACGCGCGCCGCATTGCCGGCCATCGTGATCTCGATCTCGCGTGGTGGCGTCGCTATCGCCGGAGACGCCTGCATCGACGGCGCTTGCCCGTTCATCGTCACCTGGCTATTCAGAATGGGGGTCCGTACCACCTGGCCGGCCGGCGCCGGATAAGACGGACCGGGTGAGCCTGAAGGGACGATGACCGGATGAACGGGGGAAATGGATTCGATGACCTGGGGCGCTGTTTCCGGCAAGGAAGGCAGGACCGGCGGGGGAACCGGCGGCACGACCTGGCTGGCCGCCACCGACTGGACCCGATAGCCCATCTGCGCCAGCTTGCTCTGCACCTCCGTCTCGTTCGCAGCCTCGATCTTGCCCACTACGGAGTTGCCGGTCGAATCTATGGCCTCATAAAAGAAGTTCATGCGACTCCACCCGCGCTATCTGCTGTCCGCGTATGGTCTCCGATTGCAGCAGATCTTCCACCGCGCGGCCATCCGGAAGCTGGAGATCGGGAGCGATGTCTGCCAGCGGCCGGACGACGAACGCGCGCTCGGCGATGCCTGGATGCGGCAGCTTCAAATCCGCTCTGTCCAGAGTGAGGTCGTCGTAGAGCAGGATGTCCACGTCGATCGTGCGCGGACCCCACCGCACGCTCCGCTGCCTTCCCCCCGCCTCTTCGACCGCCTGGACGCGCGCCAGCAGGTCCCTGGGCGACAGCCGCGTCTCGACCTTGACGGCGCCATTGAGGTGCGGGGGAAACTGCTGCGCATCCTCCGGCTTCAATCCGAGATGCGGCGATTCATAGACCGGCGAGACCGCCACGATCCGCACGCCCGGCCCTAGATTTTCCAGCCGGCGCAGAGCATCGCGCAGGTTCTGTATCCGGTCACCCAGGCTGGAGCCGAGTCCCAAATAGGCGACCACCGCGTCCGGCCCTAACACCGTATGCTCGGTCATTTCCCAACAAACCTCTACATCCCTTTACGTAAAGGGACGTGGCCGCATCGCCGCCTGTTCTCTTCGCCGCGCAGTTATTGTTGTTGACGTTGCCAATTATACACGGTTTCAGCGCGCTTGTCGAACAAATCCGACCGGTCTCATCTGGGAACCCTGCTTCCGTTCGCCCGTATTCCTGAATGACGCGCAGAAATATCATGGCGCGATGTTTTCTGTGTGCCGGCTCGCGAAGGACGGCAGTTCGTGGCTCGACCCTTTCCTCCCTATACGAATACCCTCTCTCGGGTGATCGTCTTCGGCCTCTTCGTCTCGCCGATCTTGATCGGCTGGATCGCCACGGCGATCAACTGGTCGCCCTACATCAACGAGACGAACATTCCGCGCAACCAGCCCGTGCCGTTCAGCCACAAGCATCACGTCGGCGGCCTGGGCCTCGATTGCCGCTACTGTCACACCACGGTCGAAACGACCTCATTCGCGAACATCCCGCCGATCCATACCTGCATGACCTGCCACTCGCAAATCTGGAAGGACAGCCCGATGCTGGCGCCAATCCGCGATAGCTATGCGTCGGACATTCCGGTTCAATGGACGCGGGTCAACTTCGTGCCCGATTTCGTCTACTTCAATCACAGCATCCACGTCAACAAGGGGATCGGCTGCGAGACCTGTCACGGACGCGTGGACGAGATGCCGCTCACGGCGCGGGGTCAGCCGCTGATGATGGCCTGGTGCCTCAACTGCCATCGCAACCCGGAGCGCTACGTCCGGCCGCGCGAAGATGTTTTCATCATGGGCTATCAGCCGCCGGAGAACCAGTTGACGCTGGGCCGGCAGTTGGTCCAGCAATACCACATTCGCAAGCTTCAGGACTGCTACACATGCCACCGATAGAGAGGGAAAAGGGAAAAGGGAGAAGGGAAGAGGGAGAAGAGAAGAGGGAAAATCCCGGTTCTCAGTTCCCAATTCCATTACATGAGGAAATGGATCCCGCGATGGACCGGCGGGCGTTCTTGACCCTGCTCGGCGCGTCGCTGGCGCTGGCGGGTCTCTCCGGCTGTACGCTCCGCCCACCGGACGAGAAGATCGTCCCCTACGTCCATCCCCCGGATGCCGACGAGATGACGCCGGGCAAGCCTCTCTTTTACGCCACGGCATGCCCCCGGAATGGCTACGTCGATGGGGTGCTGGTCACCAGCCGCGAAGGACGTCCGATCAAGATCGAGGGCAACCTGCTCCACCCGGCCAGCCTGGGCGCCAGCGACGCCATCACCCAGGCCACTCTGCTGGAGATGTACGATCCCGACCGATCGCAACAGGTAATGCATCGAGGTCTGCCGGGCACCTGGGATGCATTCCTGGGTGAGGCCAATACATATATGCAGGCGCAGAGAGCGGTGCGGGGCGCGGGTCTGCGTGTCCTGACGGGCAGCGTCACCTCGCCCACGCTGGTCGCCCAGATACGCGCCATGCAGGCGCAGTTGCCGGCCATGCAGTGGCATCAGCACGAGCCGATCTCGCGCGACAATGTCCGCGCAGGCGCGCAGATGGCGTTCGGACGGTATGCCGATACTCTCTACGATTTCACGCAGTCGGCGGTGATCGTATCCCTGGACGGCGATTTCCTGCTCTCTATGCCCGGCCACGTGCGCTACGCCCGCGACTATGCGGCTTCGCGGCGCGTCCGCACGAAGGCGTGTGGGCCAGGCCAGCCCGCCCGCGAGATCATGAGCCGGCTCTATGTGGCCGAGAGCATGCCGACGCTTACCGGCACGATGGCCGACCACCGCTTGCCGCTGCGCGCCCGCGACATCGAGAACGTGGCCCGCGCGCTCGCCCAGCAGGTGGGGGTAAACGGCGTTGCTCCTACGGAACCTCTGCCGCCGGAAGTCGCCGAATGGGTCGCCGTGGCCGCGCGGGACCTTCAGGCCTTTCGCGGCGCGGGCGTGATCGTACCCGGCGACTTCCAGCCGCCCGCCGTCCACGCGCTGGCGCACGCCATGAACGCTGCCCTCGGCAATACCGGCAAGGCGGTCCGCTACATCGCCCCGGTCGAAGCCGAGCCGATGGATCAGGCTGCCTCGTTTCGCAAGCTTGTTCAGGATATGCAGGCAGGCCAGGTGCAGATGCTGATCATCCTGAGCAGCAACCCGGTCTACACGTCTCCCGCCGATCTCGATTTTGCCGGCGCCATGGCGAAAGTGCCGATGAGCGTCCATCTGGGCCTCTACGACGACGAGACCTCCGCGCTCTGCCAGTGGCACATTCCGGAGACGCACTATCTGGAAACCTGGAGCGATGGCCGCGCCTACGACGGCACGACCACCATCATGCAGCCGCTCATTGCCCCTCTCTACGACAACACCCGATCCGCTCACGAGCTGCTGGACGCTCTACTCGTGCCGCCGGGCCGCGCCGGCCACGACATCGTTAAGACGTTCTGGAGCGGGCAGCATCGCGGCGCTGACTTCGAAGCCTTCTGGCGCAAGTCGCTTAATGATGGGGTGGCAGCCCACCCTCTCTCCTTACGACGGAGAGGGGGAACAGAATTGTCCTCTGGCGCCTCTGTCGCCGGGCAAGTGAGCCTTCAGGCGGCGAATCCAACCTCTCAGCCAGGTTCCCCCTCCCCTGTCCCTGGGGGCGGGGGCCTGGAGCTCATCTTCCGCCCCGATCCGACCATCTGGGACGGTCGTTACGCCAACAACGGCTGGCTCCAGGAGCTGCCCAAGCCGCTCACGAAGCTCACCTGGGACAATGCGGTCCTGATGAGCCCACGTACCGCCGAAAAGCTGGGGCTGACACGCCAGGGCGGAACACCGGGCACGCATCCGGAGAGCGTGCCGGTGGTCGAGCTGCGGTATCGGGGGCGAAGCGTTCGCGGCCCCGTCTTGATCCTGCCGGGTCATCCGGACGGCTCCGCGACGGTCACGCTGGGCTATGGAAGAACGCGCGCCGGTCACGTGGGCACGGGAGCCGGCTTTAACGCCTACGCGCTGCGCACCTCGGACGCTCTGTGGCACGACGACGGCCTGGAGATCGTTCGCACCGACGACCTCTTTTCGCTCGGAGTCACCCATTCGCATCAGACGATGGAGGGCCGCGACATCGTGCGTATCGGCTCCATCACTCAGTTCCGAAAGGATCCACACAATCCGGACGGGAAGGAGCATGTCCCCAACAAGCCGCCGATGATCCTGCCCGAAGCTCCCCCGCTGCCTCCCAGCGAGTACGCCTGGGGCATGTCCATCGACAACAACGTCTGTATCGGCTGCAACGCCTGCGTCGTCGCCTGCCAGGCCGAGAACAACATCCCGGTCGTCGGCAAGGAACAGGTCCTGGGCGGTCGGGAGATGCACTGGCTGCGCATCGACCGCTACTACACCGGCATGGACATGGAGCGGCCCACCGGGACCTACTTCATGCCGATCCCCTGCATGCAGTGCGAGAAAGCGCCTTGCGAGCTGGTCTGCCCTGTGGACGCCACTCTGCACAGCGACGACGGCCTGAACATGATGGTCTACAACCGCTGTGTCGGCACGCGCTACTGCTCCAACAACTGCCCCTACAAGGTACGCCGCTTTAACTTCCTGCAGTATGCCGACATCGCGCCGGTGATCCAGCTCATGCGCAACCCCGAAGTGACCGTGCGCAGCCGGGGCGTGATGGAGAAATGTACCTACTGCGTGCAGCGCATCCAGAACGCCAAGATAGACGCCGAAGTGCAGGACCGTAAGGTGGGCGGCGATGAGGTCCAGACCGCCTGCCAGCAGGCCTGCCCGACCAACGCCATCGTGTTCGGGGACATCAACCAGCCGGACAGCCAGGTCGCCCAGCTCAAGGCCGAGCCGCACGACTACCCGCTGCTGGCGGAGCTGGGGACGCGGCCCCGCACGACCTACCTGGCGCGGCTGGTCAACCCTAATCCGGAAATGAGGGCGGAGTAGCCTCATGGCAGTGGAGCACGAGAGCCGCCAGAAAGGTCTGAATCCCCCGGAGCCGGTGCTGCTGCCGGGACAGACCTACGCCTCCATCGACGAGCAGATCAGCGCCATCGTGCTCAAGCGCCCGCTGACGCCCGGCTGGCTGTTCGGGACCCTCCTCTCGTTCGCCTTCATTATGCTGCTGACCTTCACCATCGTCTATCTGATTGCGCGGGGCATTGGGATCTGGGGCGTAGATGTTCCGGTCGCCTGGGGGTTCGCCATCGCCAACTTCGTCTGGTGGATCGGGATCGGCCACGCCGGAACGCTTATCTCAGCCATCCTGCTGCTCCTGAACCAGAAGTGGCGCACCTCTATCAACCGCTTCGCCGAGGCGATGACGCTCTTCGCGGTAGCCTGCGCCGGCCTCTTTCCGCTGCTGCATTTGGGGCGTCCCTGGGCGTTCTACTGGCTGTTCCCCTACCCCAACACGATGGCGCTCTGGCCGCAGTTCCGCAGCCCGCTCATCTGGGACTTCTTCGCCGTCTCCACCTACCTGACGGTGTCGCTCCTGTTTTGGTACCAGGGCCTCATCCCCGATGCCGCTGCCGTGCGGGACCGGGCGCAGAATCCGCTGAAGCGGCTCTTTTTCGGCATCGTGTCGCTGGGCTGGCGCGGCTCCGCCATCCACTGGAAGTACTACGAGTCCTCCTACTGGCTGCTGGCGGCGCTGGCGACGCCGTTGGTCGTCTCCGTGCACAGTATCGTCAGCATGGACTTCGCGGTGGGGATCGTTCCGGGCTGGCACTCCACCATCTTCCCCCCCTATTTCGTGGCGGGCGCCATTTTCTCGGGCTTTGCGATGGTGCTCACGCTGGCGATCCCGCTGCGCAAGTTCTACCACCTGGAAGACATGGTGACCCTGCGCCACCTGGAGAATATGGGCAAGATCGTGCTGGCAACGAGCCTAGTCGTCGCCTACGGCTACTTCCAGGAAACGCTCATGGCCTGGTACAGCGGCGATCGCTTCGAGTGGTATATGGTCCAGGACCGGGCCTTCGGCAACTACAGCTTCGCCTTCTGGCTGCTGCTGCTCTGCAACGTGGTCGCCCCGCAGACCCTGTGGGTGCGCAAGTGGCGCACGAACGTGCTCTGGCTGTTCGTCCTCTCGCTGATCGTGCAGATCGGCATGTGGACCGAGCGCGTGGTGATCGTGGTGCAGAGCCTGCATCGGGACTTCATGCCCTCGGCCTGGCACATGTACTATCCGACCGTCTGGGACTGGGCGGCGCTGACCGGCAGTCTCGGGCTGTTCGCCGGGCTGTTCTTCCTGTTTATCCGCATCCTGCCGATGATTCCCACGCATGAGGTGCAGAAGCTGGCGCACGAGCGCGAGCCGCATCCGGAGCGTGAGAACCCGGCTGCCGCCGCGAAGGCACGACCATGAGGAAAGAGAGACCGCTGATCTACGGCCTGATGGCCGAGTTCGACACGCCGGAGGCGCTCCTGAACGCCGCGAAACAAGCACGCGCGGCAGGCTACCGGCGCATGGACGCCTTTTCGCCGTTTGCCATCGAAGGTCTGGCAGAGGAGGTCGGATTCCGTTTCAATATTCTCCCCTGGCTGATCCTGATCGGCGGCTTTGGCGGAGCGATATTGGGTTACTTCATGCAGTGGTACGGCATGGCGATCAGCTACCCCATCAACGTCGGCGGGCGGCCCTTAAATAGCTGGGCCTCCTACGTCCCGCCGACCTTCGAGATGGGCGTGCTCGGCGCCTCGCTCACGGGCTTCTTCGCGATGCTGGCGCTGTGCCGGCTGCCCCAGCCCTACCACCCGGTGTTCACCGCGCCGCAGTTCGATCTGACGACCCGCAACCGTTTCTTTCTCTGCCTCCAGGCAAACGATCCGCAGTTCGACGCGCGCCGGACCTGGCAGTTCCTGGCAAATCTCCATCCGGTGCATATCATGGAGGTCGATCATGACCCGCAGGACATGGTCGCCATTACGCACAGGATCCATTCCGAGGAAATGTAATCGGATGAAGCTACGCATTCTCGGTATCTTAGCTCTGCTCTTCCTGCTGCCCGGATGCTGGCAGGATATGTGGACCAACGCACGAGTCATGCCCCTGGCGGCCAGTCCGGTCTTCGTGAACGACCGCTCTTCGCGTCCGCTCGTGCCGGATACGGTGGCGCGCGGCCATGCCGACCTCGACCAGGCCTTTTATACGGGTTTTGTGAACGGCAAGCCTGTCCTTACCCTGCCCGTACCGCTGACACGGGCGCTGCTCCTGCGAGGCCAGCAGCGATTCGACATCTACTGTTCGCCCTGCCACGGCTACGCAGGCTACGGAAACGGCATGATCGTACAGCGCGGCTTTCCCGCGCCGCCCTCCTATCATAGCGACCGGCCGCGCAAAGCCCCGATCGGCCACTTCTTCGACGTGATGACCAACGGCTATGGCCTGATGTATAGCTACGCCGACCGGGTCACGCCGGAAGACCGCTGGGCCATCGCGGCCTATATCCGCGCGCTGCAGCGCAGCCAGGACGCCACGACACACGACGTACCGCCGGGCACGCCCATGCGGCCGGAAGGAGCCGAAAAATGAACGTCATTCAGGCGATGAACGCTCATCTGGACCGCCTGCGCCCCGTCGCGCTTGCCGTCGGCGCGCTTGCCACGATCGCCTGCATCGCCGGTGTCATCGTGAACCAAGAGCAGTTCTTCCATTCCTACCTGTTTGCATTCCTGTTCTGGCTGGGCCTCGCGATGGGCAGTCTGGGCATCGAGATGATTCACCATCTCACAGGCGGCGTCTGGGGATTCGTCATCCGGCGTGTCCTGGAAGCGGCCTCGATGACGCTGCCGCTGCTGGGCCTGCTGTTCCTTCCGATCTTCTTCGGCATGCACGCCAACTTCCTCTGGACCCATCCGGATGTCGTCGCGCCTGTCCCCGAGCTGCGCCACAAGACCGAATTCTTCCTCAACGTGCCCTGGTTCATCGGGAGGGCGGTCTTCTATTTCCTCGTCTGGAGCGGGATGGCCTGGCTGCTGCGCCGCTGGTCGCTGCAGCAAGACAAAACAGGCGACCCGGCCATCACGCAGCATTTCCAGCACGCCTGCGGGCCGGGCCTGGTGATCTTCTTTCTGACTATGTCTATCGCCGCCGTCGACTGGATCATGTCCCTGGAGCCGCGCTGGTACTCCACTACGTTCGGGCTGGTCGTCATCTCCGGGCAGGGACTGGCCGCCCTGGCCTTCGCCATCCTGAGCGCCATCAGTCTGACCGGACATAAGGCCCTTTCGGACATGGTCAAGCCGAAAGCGTTTCACGACTTAGGCAACCTGCTGCTGGCCTTCATGCTCATGTGGGCTTACCTGGCGTTCACGCAGTATCTCATCATCTGGTCCGGAAACCTGTCAGATGAATCGACCTGGTATATCCATCGCGGTCACGGAGGCTGGCAGACGATCGGGCTGGCCCTGATTCTGTTCCACTTCCTGCTGCCCTTCGTGGCGCTGCTGTTCGGCACGCTCAAGAAGAACTATCGCTCGTTGGCGATCATCGCGCTGTACATTCTGGTGGCGCACATCCTGGATGTCTTCTATCTCGTCCTGCCGACCTTCTATACGCGAGGCTTTCATGTACACTGGCTGGACGTAGCCTGTTTCGTTGCCATCGGCGGCTGGTGGCTGGCTGGCTTCTCCTGGATCATGCGCGGCAAGTCGCCCGTGCCGCTGCACGATCCGCGCCTGGAAGGCGTTTTCAACGCGGAGGAGGCGGTCCAACGTGGCTGACGCGATACCCCAGGGCCATCCTTCCCCCAAGGCCGATCGCCGTCATGAAGGCAGCGATATCAAGTATCGCAACCTCCTCTGGATCGCGCTCGCCATGCTGGCGCTGGCATTCACGATTCACGTAGCGCTCTGGTATCAGATGCTCCTGTTCCGGGCTACGCCGCAAAAACCCGGCGTTGCGGTCTCGCCACTGGCTCTTTCGCCCCAGGTCCCGCCGCCGCCCCGGCTGCAAGGCAATCCTGCGGACGATCTGGCGCAATTCCGGTCCGCACAGAACACGCTTCTCAATAGCTATGGCTGGGTGGACCGCAAAACAGGAGCCGTCCACATTCCTATCGACCGCGCGATGGACCTTTATCTGCGGGAAAACGGCGTCAACCCGAATAGCCCTGCCCCGGTCCTCTCCCAACCGGAACGACCAGGGCCACCGACGCTGACGCCGCATGCGCCGCTCACGCCGTGAGTGGGCCCCTCCCAATTTCAGGGGAGGGGGATTTGGCTGGAAGCTAGAACGCTTTTCCAAAAGCCTCTCCAGCCTGCAAGCAGAGGTAGAAGCTAGCGCAATGGCTCCCCTCTCCTTGCGAAGGAGAGGGGTGAGGGGTGAGGTCTTCAGGGGGTTGGCAAAGGAAAGCGCAATATGACCAGGAAGCTAAAAACAGAGGCACCAAGCCGGGTCACCTCCTTCCCATTAACAAGGAGGGCTGGGGGGTTAGGGAGCTTAGCCCTCCTGCTCGCCTGCACGAAAGCGAAGGCGCAGGAACAGGGCTTTCCGCTCGGGCCGCCGCAGGCTTCGAGCATCTCGACCCGCGTAGACGCCATCTTCTACACGGAGCTGACGCTCGCGCTCATTATCGCCTTCTCGGTCTGCTTCCTGGTCGTCTTCTTCTGTTTCAAGTACCGGCACGGCTCCAGGGCGAATCGTTCCAATCCGCCCAGTCGCAACGCCAAGCTGGAGGTGGCCTGGATCGGCATTCCCGTGCTGCTGGCCCTGATCTTCTTCGCGTGGGCGGCGCGTACCTATTTCGATATGTACAACCCGCCGCCGGGCGCCATCGACATCTATGTGACCGCCAAGCAGTGGATGTGGAAGCTGCAGCATCCGGAAGGTCAGCGCGAGATCGACGCGCTGCACATCCCCGTCGGCCGCCCGGTACGCCTCATTATGACTTCCCAGGACGTCATCCACAGCTTCTTCGTGCCGGCTTTCCGCATCAAGCAGGACGTCCTGCCGGGACGGGAGACGACCACCTGGTTCGAGGCGACTCAGGCCGGCAAGTACCATCTCTTCTGCGCGCAGTACTGCGGTCTGAACCACTCCCGGATGACCGGCTGGATCTACGCCATGGAGCCGGCAGATTATGAGCGATGGCTCAGCCAGACGCAGGGCGAACCCACCCTGGCCGCGCAAGGCGAGCGGCTCTACGAGCAGTTGGGCTGCAGCGGCTGTCACGGTGCCAGCAACACGGTCCGCGCGCCTACGCTCGAAGGACTGTACGGCAAGCCGGTGCCGCTCTCGAACGGGCAGGTCGTCATCGCCGACGACCGTTATCTTCACGACTCCATCCTGCTGCCCAAGCTGCAGGTGGTGGCCGGATACAAGCCGGTCATGCCCTCGTTCAAGGGCGCGATCTCGGACGATCAGGTGATGGAGCTGGTCGCCTATATCAAGTCGCTGGGGAATAACGCTGGTCGCGCCGACCCACGTCTGCCTCAGAACGCCGTCGGCGCGGGCGCGGAGACAACCTATCAGCAGCAAAGTGTCAAAGCACGGATCAAATAGGATTTAGCATTCCCGCCCGCAGGGCGGTTGTCCGAAGGACCCCTAGACGGGTCTTTCAAGGCCCGGTGAAGATGAGCGTACCAGAAGAGCATCGCGGTTCGTTATGGAATGTGCTGACCAACGTGGGCGTGGCGATCGGCGGCGCCATCGGCCTCAATGCGCTGCTGCGTACTCTGCGCGGACAGCCGGAAGCGACACCGCTTCTGAAACCGCCGCTAGCCGGTCCTGCCGAGCACACACCCAGAGAAGAGATCGTCGAAGCGGTCGTCGCAGAGCGGCAGCACAGCTACCTGGACGACGGCTATACCGTGCGCTCCTGGCTGCTCAGCACCGACCACAAGCGCATCGCCATCCTCTATATGCTGACCATCACGCTGTTCTTCTTCATCGGCGGCATCGCGGCGACCATCATCCGCCTGCAGTTGGTGACCCCTCAAGGAGGCTTGGTCCAGACGGCGACCTACAACCGGATGTTCACCATCCACGGGATCATCATGGTCTGGTTCTTCCTCATTCCGGCCGTGCCGGCCGTGCTGGGCAACTTCCTGCTGCCCCTGATGATCGGGGCGCGCGACTTGGCTTTCCCGAAGATCAATCTGTTGAGTTGGTACCTGTTCGTCTTCGGTGGGCTGTTTACGACCGCGGCCGTGATCGGTGGCGGCGTGGACACCGGCTGGACCATGTATGCGCCCTACAGCTCGCTCTACAGCAACTCGCAGGTGCTGGCCGCTGCCGCCGGAATCTTCATCACGGGCTTTTCCACCATCGCCACCGGCGTCAACTTCATCGTCACCACGCACACCATGCGCGCGCCGGGTCTTACCTGGTTCCGGCTGCCGTTGTTCGTCTGGACCATCTATGCAACGGCGCTCATCATGGTCCTGGCGACCCCCGTGCTGGCTATCACCCTCCTGCTCATTTTTGCCGAGCGGGTCCTGGGCATCGGCGTCTTCAACCCCGCGCAGGGCGGCGATCCGCTGCTGTTCCAGCATCTGTTCTGGTTCTACTCGCATCCGGCGGTCTATATCATGATTCTGCCGGGCATGGGCATCGTCAGCGAGATCATTCCCTGCTTCGCGCGCAAGAAGCTGTTCAGCTATACGACCGTCGCCATCGCCACCTTCGGCATCGCGGGGATCGGATTTCTGGTGTGGGGCCACCACATGTTCGTCGCCGGCGAATCGATGTACGCCAGCCTGCTCTTCTCGATCCTGAGCTTCCTGGTGGCAATTCCCTCGGCTATCAAGGTGTTCAACTGGACAGCCACGCTCTACAAAGGCTCGATCCGTTTCCAGACGCCGATGCTTTATGCCCTGGGATTTATCGGGCTGTTCACCGTGGGAGGGCTGACCGGATTGATGCTGGCCTCGCTGGCCGTGGACGTGTCTCTGCACGATACCTACTTCGTCATCGCGCACTTTCACTTCATCATGGTGGGCGGCATGGTAATGGCCTATCTGGGCGGCATCCACTACTGGTGGCCCAAGATCAGCGGGCGGATGTATCCGGAGCTATGGGGCAAGTTGGCGGCACTGACCATCTTCATTGGTTTCGTGCTGACGTTCCTGCCGCAGTTCGTGCTGGGCCACCTGGGGATGCCGCGCCGCTACTTCCACTATCCGCCGGAGTTCCAGGCGCTCAACATTCTCTCGACGGCAGGCGCTTCGATCCTGGGAGTTGGCTACATCCTGCCGCTGTTCTATCTGCTCTGGTCGCTGCGCCATGGCGAGAAAGCGCCGGCCAATCCGTGGAACGCGACCGGCCTGGAGTGGCAGACGGCCTCGCCGCCGCCAAAGCACAATTTCGACGCGACCCCGATCGTCACCGAGGGGCCGTACAACTATCAACCCGAGGAGTCCGAGCGTGACAACCGTTCCTCAGAGGAGTCCGAGCGTGACGTCAGCGCCACGCCTGGTCGGTGAGCAGTTCGACGATCTGGAGCAGCAGCAGGAAGCCTGCTCGCTGGGCATGTGGGTCTTCCTCTGCACGGAGATCCTGTTGTTCGGCGGCCTGTTCCTGTCTTACGCGGTCTACCGTCATGCCTATCCCCAGGCTTTCCACGACGCCAGCCATGACGCCGAGTATTGGATCGGCACCTCGAACACGGCCGTGCTGCTCATCAGCAGCCTCTGGATGGCCTTATCCGTCCACTGTGCCCGTACAGGACGGCGCAAGCTCCTGCTGCTGTTCCTCGCGCTGACCCTGATCTTCGGATTAGCCTTCCTGGGTCTGAAGGGGCTGGAGTATTACCTGGATTACAAAAAGAATGAAGTGCCGGGCATCAACCTGCCCGTCACCGACGCCTTCTCGCGTCAGAAGGAGATGTTCTGGACGCTCTACTTCTTCATGACCGGCCTGCATGCCTTCCATCTCACCATCGGATGCGGCCTTGTCGCGCTCATTCTCATTCTGGCCTGGCGGACCGGCTACAACGCCAAACACTACGCGCCCGTCGAAGTGACCGGCCTCTACTGGCATTTCATCGATATCGTCTGGGTATTTCTCTATCCACTCATCTACCTGCCGGGAAGACACTGATTAAAAATTCCGTTTTGTAAAAACTACCGGAGGAAGAAAAGAGATGCAAGCTATCGATCGCAACGAACAAGAGGCGTCCCGGCCAGAACCCAGGCCCAGAACCTTTATTCTCACAGGTATCGCCCTGCTGCTGTTGCTCGCCCTGACCGCCGGCCTCTCGTGGGTCAATCTGGGACTTTTCAACACGCCGGTCGCCCTGCTCATTGCCGTTGCCAAGGCGCTGCTCATTATCTTTATCTTTATGGAAGTCGGCTTCAGCAAGAAGCTGATCTGGATCTACGCTGCCATTGGATTCATCTGGCTGGGCATCCTCTTCACCCTCTCGCTCAGCGACTTCCTCAGCCGCAACTATCTACATATCCCCGGTAAATAACTAAAACGTCTGCTTGCTCTCAACCATTGTTGTGATCTAATTCACACTGCGACTATGAAGTAATTCCTTGCAGCATTGCCGGCACCACAGTATAATTAGCGCATCCCTCTAGGGATGAGATCGATTTCCTCCTGGCAAACAAGCATTGTGACAAAGTCGACAAAGGAGACCATCGTGATTTCAGCCTCTTCCACCAACCTTTCCATCAGTCGGTATGTGCTATTGCCCCCGCGAGGGCTACGCGGCAACTCGCCCCTAGTCAGCACAGCCGCACGTCACTTTTTGGGCAATCTCGCTCCAACAGCCGTTCCTACACCTGTTACGCCTTCCGGTCATTTTCGGGTTGTCGACTCCATCAGCCCAACAGGCGCCAAGCTGGTAGAGCTTTCTCCGGACGCATTGAATCAGATTCAGGTACAGCAGCCGGGCTTGCGCATCGTTCCCGTTCAGTATTACACACCTGCGGTGAAACGACCCCCCGAAGTCAGGATCCAGGCGGCTGCTTTTGTCGCTGCAGCCACCATTATGAGCGTAGGGCCGACCAATATCCGTATTGTAGATGGCAATACGGGCAGCCCGGTTCCTAACGCACTGGTAGTCGCGTTTACGAACTTCGCCGCCCGTGCGGGCGCGCAGGGGACGACGGATGCTCAGGGGGACGTGAGCCTATCTCTAGGCAGTTCGTCAACGCAGACCGATCGTCTCTATGTCTATCCCAAACTGGGCTACTGGCCGCTCCTGAAGCAAAACGTGACTCTCTCCACCGGCGTAACCCTGGAATTGACACCAATCGAACTTAGTTTTCAGGATGGACTCCGGTTTTTCTATCCTCTGGGCCAGTTCACAGACGGCAACGGGGTCACGGTCGGCGTGGTGGATACCGGTATTGCGCCTCATCCCGACCTGACTATCGCTGGAGGATTCAATGCTGTCAGCGGGGAGAATCCGAACGACTTTGGCGATAATGGGGAGGGACACGGCACCCATGTCGCGGGAATTATTGCGGCACATGGCACGCCGCCGACCGGCATCCAGGGTATGGCCCCCGGCGTGACGCTTCGAAGTTACCGCGTTTTTGGGCAGGGCCAACCCGGCGCCGACAACTTTACCATCGCCAAGGCCATCGATCAAGCCATTCAAGACGGCTGCGATCTGCTAAATCTCAGTCTTGGCGGCGGACCGTCAGACCAGGTCTTACAGTCTGCGATCGACGATGCGCGTCAGGCTGGGTGTTTGGTCATTTGTGCAGCGGGGAATGATAATCGCTCTCCTGTAAGCTTCCCCGGCTCCTATCAGTTGTCCCTGGCAGTATCGGCGTTGGGACGCGAAGGCACCTATCCGAGTGGAGCCGAGGAGTTCGGCAACATCCAGCGGCCTCCTTCCGGGACAGCTTCACAAAACTACATCACTTCCTTCTCGAATGTCGGCGCACAACTTGCCTTCACAGCACCGGGAGACGGGATTATCTCGACATTTCCAGGCGGCTACGCGGTGCTGGACGGCACCTCGATGGCGTGTCCGGCAGCTACCGGCCGGGCGGCCCTTCTATTGGCGAATGCCCCAACCATAGCGGGCATGCCTCGTGATGTGAATCGCTCCGACGCGCTGGCCTCGGCTCTGCTGCAAGCGGCTCAATCGCTTGGTTTCGGCCATGATTTCGAGGGGAATGGTCTCTTGCCCTGATCAGCCGATTCGGATAAGGCTCTTCTAGCCCTGAGAATTCTATGCCCGCTTGCCAACCAAAGCAAGCGCCGACACGTAAGAATTATCAGGGCTAGAGGAGAACACTATGGAAAAGTATATCGCTCGCTACAAAAAGAGTCCGCAAGCTCCGCCGGAGGAGATGCATCGTGTCAAATCCTTTCCTGGAATTCAGGTGCATGATGAAAGCCCCCGGATGCTGCTTTTCTCGGCAGATCCGCAGACGGTGAGTACATTAACAGAGACGCTGCCGGACTGGGACGTAAGCCAGCAACAGGAATACACCATTCCTGATCCCCGTCCAAGCATTTTGCACGGACCCGACCAGACCTAGCGTACCCCACTGCTTTTCCTCGGTAATATTCTGTCCGCTCACTTGTGCGCACCGGCGCGCTTTTGCGAAGCGTACTCTCTAACCTCTGCGCCCAAATTTCGCATCAAGCCGCGCGCGGATGAATTCTGCAGCTTCCCGCTGGGTTGCCGGCAGTGTCAGAATGGAGCTGGTCATCAGACTTGGAGGCGATGCATCCTCGGTCAGGCTGTCGATGCCAATCAACATCTCTTGCTGCAGGGAGTCGAGTGGCAGTTCTGCTTCATTCGCTCCGGCCTCGCCAATGTCGTCTTGCGGCACATTAATACTCTGCGGCGTATCCGTACGCGGCGTGGCCTGGAACTGGTCCTCGAAGGTGGCCGCGCTTGCGTCTCGGTTGGTTAAGAAGTCACCCAGCCCATAGAGAAGCTTTACCGTAGCCAGTACGGAGGTATGCTGGAGACGCTTATGAATCGTTCCTTGAGCGATCCAGGGAGAGACCAGAAGGGTCGGAACACGCAAACCCAGGCGGTCGAATTGGAACGGCGGAACGAAAGAGGCGTTATCTCCGGGCGGCGGGGAATTGATTTTATCGGGATTGGGCACGCCATCGGATGGGGGAATGACATGATCGTAAAAGCCTCCATGCTCGTCTGTGGTCACTATGAGCACGCATTTTTGCCAGATGGCGTCGTTCGCGCGTAATGCATTGTAGACGTCGGCAACCAACTTGTCGGCAGGCCGTACGTCGAAAGGGCCATGCATGGAGTTGACCGGTCCATCCTTCGCAAAGAAGCGGGGAATGATGAACGAGTAGTTGGGCAGCGCGCCACTGGCACAATCTTGCGCAAACCGCGATACAAAATCCCGGAAGCTGTCTGCGGTGGCGATTGCATTGGCCTTCGTACACTGCCGGACCTCGTTTTGATCGTGATCGTAAACTGCCCAGCTTTTGCCCCCATCTTGCAGACGGTTATAGATCGTGTCAAAATCGAACGGATGGTCCCAAACATTATGCGCAAAGCCTCCGGAAGTGGCCATGTGCATATACATGCGGTTGGGCATGGTCGGTCCCGGAACTTCGCAGTACCAGTTATCGCAGACACCAAACGCATTTGCCAGGGCGGTAAAAGCAGGAACCTTGTCGGGAGACAACGACTGCATAACGATCCCTATTTGATCATTGGTCGGCTGGCGGATCCCATCCTGGAACAGGGAGCTAACGTAGTCTTTGACGAATCCCTGATTCGCCGCGGCCGCGCCATTGTTGGGACCTTTTGGATCGGAAAAGATCTGAATGTTCACTCCTTTTAGCGAATGGGAAGGACCCTGCCCGGCGCCAACGGCGAACGGCTGGCCATTTCCGACCGGAAAGGCCGGATTTGCACCGGATTGAGGTTGCGCAGGATTAAGCAGATTCGTCTCGTTTCCCGTCAACCCGTTGACGTTGTTTCTAAAACCAAAAAGATGGTCGAAGGAGCGGTTTTCCAGCATAAGCACCACGAAATGTTGAATATCCGGCATGAGTTGTTCTCCTTTCAGAGATAGACAAGCGCAGAGATGAGCTAACCCGGCGGGTCGTAATGCAAACCCGCCGCAGGCGATCGGCCTCTTTAATTGTAATACCGGAAACATATTTTGGGAAGCGAATTACTCCACAGGCATGGTGTGATCTAATTCACATCCTCGTGCAAGTAAGAGTAGAGGTAGCTAAGCGGCGTCGGCAAGGGAATGGAGGTCGTCGAAGTGAGAGACGGTGTTGCGGCCCTGGGATTTGGAGTAGTAGAGCGCCTCGTCGGCTTCCCGCAGAAGCTGGCGATAGTCCTGCGCCTGTGATGACAGGGTGCTGACGCCGAAGCTGCCGGTCATCGACCGCAGCGACCAGTCCGCCGTCTCGATCGCCTTTCGCATTCGCTCGGCGGCGCGGAGGGCTTCCTCTTTGCAAGACTGGGGCAGCAGGATGGCAAACTCCTCCCCGCCATAACGCGCGACCACATCCACGACGCGCACGTTGGCTAGCAGCAGCGCCGCCACCCGCCGCAGCGCTCCATCGCCTTCCAGGTGTCCAAAACTATCGTTGTAGCCCTTGAACTTATCCAGGTCCAGCAGCACCAGGGAAAGAGGGGCTTCATAGCGATGCGCGCGGGTAAATTCGGTTTCCAGCCGCTCGTGGAAAGCGCGGTGATTGAAGAGGCCGGTCAGTCCGTCTTGGGCGACCAGATCGCGGAGCTTGGTGTTGGCCATCTCCAGCTCCCTCTGCGATTCGGTCAGCAGACGCATCTGAGCCTCCAGTTCCCGCTCGTAGCGCTTGCGCTGGCTCACATCGACAGCGGCGCTGATGCTGCCCACCACACGCCCCTCTGGCGTTAAGGCCGGGAAGGTGGTCCACTCCACTTCGGTGACGGTGCCATCGGCTCGCTGGTAAGAGCGTTCCAGCCCGGTAAAAGCTTCTCCCGCAAAGACGCGCCGGACGATGTCCTGGATCTCTTCTTTGGACCCGCTGCAATCGAGTGTCTGCCAGATAAAGCGGTGGAGAATCTGCTTTGCGGTGAGGTCGAAAAGGGTTTCGAAAGCGCGGTTCCACTCCTGGATTCGGCCCTCCGCATCGTAGGTAAAGCAGGGAATGGGCATCCCATTGAACAGCTCCCCAAACCGATGATTGGCTACCTTCAGGTAGTCCATCATATCGGCCAACTGCCGGTTCTGTTGCTCCAGATCCTCATGCAGGCCTCGCAGCTCGGCCTGCATATCGAGAATGCGCTCCGCCGTCTTCAGCCTCGCGGTCAGCTCGTCCGGATCGAGCGGCTTGATGAGGAAATCATCCGCCCCGGCGCCCAGCCCTTCCAGCCGATCCGCGCGCTGATCCCTGGCCGTCAGCAGCATCACATAGGTATAGGGCTGCCGGGATAGAGACCGTACACGCCGGCATAGCTCCAGCCCATCTATATCCGGCATCATCCAGTCGGTGATGACCAGCGGCATGTACGTTCGTTTCAGGCACTCCCAGGCTTGTTTGCCGTCAGCGGCGACCGTCACCTCGTGCCCCAGCCGCTCCAGAGTCTTTCTCAGCACCATGGCCGAAACGCGATCATCTTCCGCGATCAGAACCTTCATGCCGCCCTCCTTCGCTGAATACCCTCCAGCGCGTTCTGAAGCTGCGCGAATGCCTCTTCCGCCGAAGCAACCAACAACTCGGCTCCTGGTATATCGCCGGCTTTACCTCTGGCTTCTACCTGCGCGCAGATTTCCCCCAGCAGCGCGGCGCCCAGCGTGCGGCAGGAGCCTTTGAGGCTGTGCGCCAGCCGCTCCAGCAGGGCGCTGTCTCCAGCGGTCAGCGCCGCACGGATTTCCGTCAGCGACTGCGCGGTCGCCTGCGCGAACACACCCACCACCTCCCGCGCGAACTCCGGGTCCGCGCCGCAGACGTGTTCCAACCGCTCGCGGTCCAGCACGGCCAGAGGAGGACTGCCAGGCGTCTCTAGATCGCGCGCCGGCTTTGCGCCCGTAGGGACGATGTAGCGCGTCAGCATGGCGAACAACCCCTCCGGATCGATGGGCTTGGGAACGTAGTCGTCCATTCCGGCTGCCAGACAGCGCTCCCGGTCGCCTTCCAGAGCATGGGCGGTCATCGCCAGGATGGGAATATGCCGGCCGGTCTCCTGCTCCTTCTGGCGGATCGCGGCGGTGGCTTCCAGACCGTCCATCTCCGGCATCTGCACGTCCATGAGAATCAGATCGAAGGATTTCCGCTCCCAGGCCGCCAGAGCCTCTTTGCCATTGGCGACGGAGTGTGTCCGGCATCCCCAGCGCTCCAGAAGGCGCAGAGCCACCTTTCGATTGACGATGTTGTCCTCCGCCAGCAGGACGCTCAGGTGCAAGCCCGCCGGCTCGCCCGGCGCAAGCGAAGCCGCCAGGCGTGGCTCCGAATCGGGAAGGCTATAGCCCAGCACCTCCATGATCGTCTCGAGCAGATGCGATTGCCGCACCGGCTTGGTCAGGACCGCATTGAACCCTTTGGCGCGCATCTCCCCCAGGGAGGCCCGCGAGCAGATGGAGGTCAGCAGCAAGAGGGGCAGGTCCGCAAACAGCGCCTCGGACCGGATGGCGCGCATCGTCTCCTCGCCATCCATCTCCGGCATCTGCAGGTCCAGCACCACCAGGCCGAACGAGCGCGCGCCCGCGTTTGCTCGCAGGAGCTCCAGCGCCTCTTTGCCGCCGGTCACTTCCTCCGGCTGGCATCCCCAGGCCTTCAACTGTTCCCGCAGGATGCGCCGGTTGGTCGCGTTGTCGTCCACGATCAGGACGCGCATCCCTTTGAGGGTGCCGGGCACGCGGATGGGTTCTCGAGACTGTGTCTGTTTGGGCAGGTCCAGCTCGACCCGGAAGGCGCTGCCTTTCCTCACTTCGCTTTCCACGCTGATGCGACCCCCCATCAGCGCGACCAGTTGGCGGGAGATCGTCAGACCCAGTCCCGTCCCTCCGTAACGGCGGGTTGTCGAGCCGTCGGCCTGGGTGAAGCTGTCGAAGATGGCGGCGTGACGCTTCTTGGGGATGCCGATTCCCGTGTCGCGTACCTCCAGGCAGATGTGCGCGTGCGTCCGGGTCTGGCGCAACAGGCGGACTTCCAGCGTCACTTCGCCCTCGTGGGTGAACTTGATGGCGTTGCCGACCAGGTTGGTCAGTACCTGCCGCAGGCGCACCGGATCGCCCTTCAAGCGCTCGGGGAAGCGGGGCGGGACCAGGCAGGTCAGCTCCAGATGTTTCTCCTGAGCGCGAGGCGCCAGCAGGTCGGCGACCTCTTCCATCACGGCGCGCAGGCTGAAGTCAACGCAGTCGATGCTCATCTTGCCGGCTTCGATCTTGGAGAAGTCGAGCACGTCATTGATGACTGTCAGCAGGGCGTCGGCGCTGCTGCGGATGGTCTCGGTATACTCCCTCTGCTCCGCGTCGAGCAGCGTTTCCAGCAGCAGCCCGGTCATGCCGATGATCCCGTTCATGGGGGTACGGATCTCATGGCTCATGTTGGCCAGGAACTCGCTCTTGGCGCGCGTGGCCTCCAGCGCCTGGTCGCGCGTCTGCGCCAGCTCCACCGCCTGCCGGCGCAGCGCCTCCTCGGCGCGCTGCCGTTCCGCTAGCTCCTGCTGGGCCGCCGCATATAGCCGCGCGTTCTGGATGGCGACGGCCGCCTGCTCGGCGAAGGGCAACAGCCCTTCGACGTCCGCAGACGTGATCGGCGCGTCGCGAAACAGGTTATCGACCGCGATGAGGCCGACCACTTCGCCGCCGGAGCGCAGGGGTACTGCTGCGTTGGCATGGACTCCATACATCTCATCTTCCGGGGAGAACTGAAACTGCGCGGTCAGGTCCTCGATGATGATATAGGGTTCTCCGGTACGCATGGCGCGTGTAAACGGATCGTGAAGATCGTCGCCAAGAACGTAGTGATTGAACGAAATATCCTCCGGCTCTCCGTTTCGATCGGTGCCCCAGGAGCCTTGAACGATATCCGTCTCCTGGTCGTACAGGAAGACGCCGGCCCGGTCGAAGCCCCCGGCTTCTACGACAGCATCGCGCACCATGCGCAGCACATCCTTCAAAGAGGTACTCGCGCTGATCGCCGCCGCCAGGCTGGCCAGGCGGCGCTGGCGCTCCAGGTGCCGTTTCCGCTCGTCCATCAGGCGGGCATTGATGATCGCAACGGCGGCCTGCTCCGCAAAAGTGAGCAGCGGCTGCAGCTTTTCCGGCGTGATCGGGCGGCGGGAGAGCAGCGTATCGACACTGAGCGTACCCACAAAGTCTTCGCCCGCCTGTAAGGCGATGATGGCGCGGGGAATATCACTCGGACGCGTCCCCCCGTCCGGAGTATCTTCCTCCAGGGTCGTGATCACGAAGGGTTTTCTCATGGTGACCAGCTCTCGCGTCGCTTCCGACCACTCATTTATCGGGATGCGCTGGTCGCGCTCGTCGAGTGTCTCGCCGGTTTCGCTCGTTCCCCAGGTGCCGCACAGGCAGCCGTTCTCCAGCGTCCAGACACCGGCCCGGTCGAACCCACCGAACTCCTTGGCCGCATCGCGGACCATCCGGAAGATCACTTCCAAATCCTGGTTGGCCGTGATCGCCGCCGATAACTGCATCAGACGCTGCTGCTGCTTGACGATGCGCTCCCGCTCTTCCAGCAGACAGGCGTTTTGGATGGCTATCGCGGCCTGCTCGGCAAAGGGCAGAAGCCCTTCCAGATCCTCCTGCGTGATGGGCGCGTCCCGCAGGAAGTTATCTACGGTGATCGCCCCCATCGTCTTCCCATTCGCGCGCAACGGAACGGCCGCATGCGCGTGAACGCCATACATCGGATGGTCCGGATGAATGAAATCGAATGCCGAGTAGTCTTCCACAAGCACATAAGGCTTTTTGCCACGAATGGCGCGGGAAATGGAGCCCTTCCCCTGCTTCTCGACGGGAAACCGTTCGTGGTGGATGTCTTGCACATTCCCCTGCCGGTCCGTCCCCCAGGTGCCCTGGGCCATTCCCGTGTCTGCGTCGTACAGAAACACGCCGGCCCGATCGAAACCGCAGGCCTCGACCACAGTATCCCGTACCAGGCGCAGGATCTGATTCAACGCGATGCTGGCGTTGATCGCGGCGGAAATCTCGATCAGCCGGCGGCGGCGTTTCAGCGCGCGCTGCAGCTCCGCTTTCAGCCGGGCATTCTCTTGCAGGAGACGATCTCGCTCCGCTTTGAATGCGTGCGCTTCAGGAGGATCGGGTTGCTTTTCTGGGACCTTCTTTGATCTGTTCATGCTGAATGCGTGCTGATCTTCGAAATATTCCCACCGTAGTGGGGTCGGCGATAGACGGATAGCGTAAGAGAGCCGTCAATACGCTCCGTATGGCAGGTACTGCAATAGCCACAAAATCCGTTGTAGTATCGGCTGAGATGGCTTCTAACTATAGGGAAAATACGGTATCGAGCGGACAGTCCGAAGCGGTCGCCACCTTTTAAGAATCTGCTTCGTCCCCAATGGTAGGCCGCGCGAGCCATTCCGGTCTGCCGTAGCAGTTGACATGACGCTTGCCCCCAACAGAAGCCTGCCGGACACGTTAATCTCTCAGCCTCAAACAGTGGCAACCTGAGCGATCGCGTTGACGCTATCGACCATCTCTCTCCACCGTCCGGAGAGGTTTTCGAGTTGGACCTGACCACCTGGTCTGCTTCGCAGGAATTCGTTTTTGGGTTGTCCAACCATTGCGAACAATGAAGACGCACAGCGCATCGATAGAAATCTCGCAGGACGTTGCCCGGCGGTTCATATTGGGCAAGCAGGGGTTATGGCCGGGCCGGCGCTGGCGCGGTAGCGTGGGCACAGAACACGCCATGTGCGCGATGGAATACCTGCAGCTCGACCCGCTGCAGATCATCGCTCGCAGCCATGATATCAAGCTGTATGGCCGCGTACTCGAATATACGCCCGGCATGTGGGAGGATCTGGCCTACCAGCAGCGCAAGTTCTTCGATTGGGGCGCCTGGTTGGCCGTGCGGCCGATGGAGGAGCTGCCACACTGGCGCGTGGTCATGCGACGCGAGCGGGACAGCAACGCACGGATTCGGGCTATTGCAATGGACCATGCCGAGGCCATCGCGGAAATGCGGGAGATCCTGCGCGAACGGGGCGAGGTGAGCAACCGCGACTTTGAGATGGCAACGCGCACGCGCACCGCAAGCTATCGCGGCCGCAAGGACAGCGCGCTGGCTCTCTACTATCTGTGGATCACTGGGGAGGTGATGACGCATCACCGCGAGCGATTCGAGCGCGTCTATGCGCTCACCGAAAGGGTAGCGCCGGCGCACCTGATCCACGAGAGCGAGGAGGTCGAGGCCGACCGCTTTCTCATCAAAAAGGAGATCGCCTTCAGCGGGCTGTCGCGGCTGAACCGTTCGGCGGATTCGTACCGGCGCGGAGATCCGACCGGCATCGGAAAGCGGCTGACGGAGGAGATGCTCTCCAGCGGCGACATCGTCGAAGTGCGCGTGGAAGGCTGGAAGGCGATGCACTACGCGCTGGGCAGCGACGCTGCGACTCTGCGCGAGCTGAACGCGGGCCGCATTCCGGACGCGTGGAAACCCCTCGAATCGACTACAGAGGAAGAAGTGGTCTTCCTGGCCCCGCTCGACAATGTCAGCGCGCGGGGGAGAGCGAAGGTCCTCTTCGGCTTCGATTACGTCTGGGAGGTATACAAACCGGAGCCTCAGCGCAAATATGGATACTACGCGCTTCCGATCCTGTGGGGCGACCGGCTGGTAGGGCGCTTCGACAGCAAGCTCGATCGGACGACCAACACCTTCGTCGTCCTGGGTTTCTGGCTGGAGGATAAGGCGCTAGGCAACGAGGCGAGTTTCGCGGAGGCATTGGCGCGGGGATTTGCGCGGTTTGTCACCTTCCTCGGCGCGAGCAAATTGGACGCAACCGCGATTGAAGAGCCGGGGCTGCGCCGACGCGTCTGCTGTTTGTGAGGGACACTTATGAAAACGGAATCCCACCTGATCGCTCCAGTCCGTGGCTTCTGCTTCCCATCCCGACTAAGGTATAATACCCTCAGCCCTATGAATGGAGGTGGATTGCCATGCCAGCGCCTTCCATTGAAGAACGTCTAACTGCCATCGAAAAAGAGTTAGAGCAGATCAAACAACAGTTGGAGACAAATCCTTCGCAGACGAATGCCCCCTGGTGGGAACAGATTTTCGGCACGTTCGCTAATAGCGAAGCCTATGATGAGGCCATGAGGCTCGGACATGAATACCGCGTGTCTTTGCGTCCGAAGGATGATGAGGATGTGTCCTGATGTATCTGCTCGATACGGATCACATGAGTCTTCTGTAGCGGGGCGGGGCAGAGGGCCAACGTATTCGAGAACGTCTTCGCGCTATCGCTCCCGGCGAGATTGCCACGGCGATTGTGACCTATGAAGAGCAGATACGCGGTTGGATGGCCCGTCTTGCCCTCAACACACGTGTTCTCCGGTGGCATGACGGTCGGCCGTCAGGTAACATCCGCACACTCAAATCGTTAGAGTTCCCGTTCGGTCAGCATCCAATGCTCGATCTTCCGGCTATCTCCTTCGCTATCCTCTACAGTGCTCTCTCTACGAACTCCGATAACCATTCTGCTTGAGTTTATCTGGCTAACTACTGCTCGATATGCATCGGGAGAACATAATATAAGCCAGCCCTCTCCTAACGTATGGAATGAATGTGGCGGCCTCATTTCGGTCCACCCATCACGCCACCATATACTCTCGACCATAATTTCATCGCTCGCATTTACCCAACTGAAAATTCCTTTGTCAGAAAGTCTCCAACCAAGATGTTTACCAATAGTCGGATTGAGAGCTATCCATCCCCCAGCCGGCGTGGTAATTTCGTATGGTGCATTCCTCAGAACTGCAACATCATAACCCACTTCACAGTGCTTATATTCCTCCCAAGTTATTCTGTTCTCAATTTGTATTATTTTATCGACCGCCGAAATACTATCAATCAAAACGTAATTAGGGATGGGGCCAGCTACTAATTCCTCCTTAGGCCAGCGCCAGTCAGGTCTGCGAAAGATCGAATTCATAGCTAGCAAAACGCGCTCCCCTACCCTGGTCGGAATTAGCATAAGATCTTCTCGTTAAATAGACCCTACCCAGCTTTTCCAATCCGTGAAGTGATCTTCGACAGTAATACCTTTTATCTCTTCAGGACGTTCGTTCGGGTGTTCGCTTTCCAGGTGAGGATCGTAAATAGGCACAATGTCGTCATAAGCCCTAAAAATATCGTCACCAAGACGGCCAGCACAAACCAGTTCGTTAAGGATACGCATTACTGTCTCTCTCCCAACTAATGCACGCGGTCGCAAATAGCTACGAACGGGCACAGCATTCTTCCAATGATTCACCTTAGCCTCCTTGTCCCTAGACCAGGAATGCGTGCTTTCAATAAGGGAATAGATCTGTCGAGCACGAGTAGATAAATTGATAAAAGGCAAGGATGAAACTTGAGCGGCATGTTCCAATATCCATCCATACATCTCGATAGTGATACCTAAGCTTCTTCCTGGTATTTCCTCAGCTCCCTGATGCAACAAGGCTCTATATTCACCATCCTCTTCAGGCAAAGCAAGAGTATACAGCGTTGGCAACTCCGTGATACTGGTGGACGGCAAAGACCATTTGAGTATTTCGCAGATTCTCCTAACGATTGCCCGGACAGCTACGCTAAGTGAATTTTCTGCACTTAAGATGAAATCCATAAATGGCACAACGGCCTGCTTGTCCTTAATACAGACAGCATGTAAAACTATAAGGGCACGCTCAAGAGCTATGGTATCGTCTTGCGAAATGGTGGCGAAAGCCCATAATAGGCCCTTACCACCTTTTAACAAGTAATCGATGCTTGCCACTCTGGCATTTGCAGCGACTGCTATTACGGGATGAGAGTAAAGTTGAACTAGAAGCCAACATAGAGCCTCATCAGGCGAACGAAGTTCCTGACCAGGAGTCAAGCTTTCGTACACAGGAGGCAACTCGATACCTTTTGTCATGCCCTCTATATAAACAGTTAGTGCCTTTAGTGCCTCCTGATTCGGCCATTCATAACGTAGAACATCAAAGATAGCTGTAATCTCGCTCAAAAGAAAAAAGTTGCTAATCCTTCCTGCAAGTAAATCATTGTTAAAATCACTACGTGCTATGGGCAGCCAATATTCTTGGTTTACCTCGATTAAAGCCCGATACACTTCGCGTTTAATGCCCCCATCCAGCCACTTAATCCAACTTCCATTTCGAGCCTGCTCACGAGCGCGCACCGCTAATCGCTCTGCTATTGCGAAATCTCTTATCTGCATCGCAGTACGAGAAAGTACTGCTAATATTGCCGGTTCTCGTCGCTTTCCTGTAACAAAACACTGCTCAATACGGTCTAAGTGCTTGGAAGACTTTATTGATACCTTTTCAAGAGCCTCACTCCAGGCGAAATACTCGTTCTCCTCAGGATTTGGATTCCAGTCAGCCTCGCAGTCGGGCTTAGAGAGAACATATGCCACCTCAGTTAGAGAACGAACGTTTCCATCTGAAAGTTTATAGAGCCAACTTGATGACACCTTATCTTCCTGATCGGGAGGTAAGTCGCGTACCCTGTTAGGAACATCTATCCCTCGCTTACGAAGGCTATCGTAGACTCCACGTACAGCAGTGCGGCGGTAATCGGGTGGGCAGTTCACGTATACAGCTTGTATGCATATCGCAGCCACTCTACCGGCCTGCTCATTATTGCCGCAACCCCCAACTATAGCCTTTCCTAGTTTGCCACTCGGCCTGACCTCAATGAGAGTATATACTCGGTCGTAGATGGCAGCCAACAAATTTGGATCCGCCCCTCGATAAGCGCCCGCTTCAATAACAGCTTCCAGACACTCAGCAAGACTTATACGATCTCGCTCAATCATTTCCAACCCGAGTTTGACACCGACAATAGGGTTACAGCGGAAGGAGATTTGAACTAAGTTTTGCGCTGCATCTGTTCCCCCATCACCGCCCGCAACCTCAAGTACGCGAGCGGCAAGTTGGATCTCAGGTCGCGTTGCTTCGTCCTTCTCCACACCGAACGAGCGGTTAAGCCATTCTATCCATGTAATCATCTGGTAATCTTTATGATAGCCAATGCCATGAGCAGCATGACCAGCCTTGACAACCCATTCACATGCAGATTGCTTATCACCCAAGCTATGGAGATCTTGTGCAATGTTAAAGCAGATCTCAGTTCGCTCGGAAGTGTCAGTATCGGTCGAACCACCAGTCGATTGACGAATTATGTCGAGCGCCTCAGCAGCCGAAATAGCACCCACCTGCCACAGACTAATAGCCAACCGTCTACGGTTGAAAGCATCCAAGACGCCTTGTCTTGGAGTGTTTATAATGTCAAAGAATGCGTCTCTCAAGGCTTTCCGCCCTGACGCGCCAAACAACTTTGCAGTATCAAGCATGGCGTCATAGACTTTGGTACGGGCAGCACTCGCATAGTGATGGAAATGTTGGGAAGGCTGAAAACGTAGGCGCCTGAGATGAAAAGAAAACAAATGTTTGAATCGCTCCCTCAGGCCGTGTGGAGTTGGCTCACCTCTGTCAGCAATACCCAATAGCTCGCCCACTTCTGCACAAGCGACAGCGACGCGTGCGGCACTTTCAGCATCTCGTTTCCAATCTTCCTCAATAGATAAGGATGGAAGGGCAAGAGAAGAACGAAGTCTAGCCAGGGTGATTCGATATACTATATCTGTTAACCCATAGTTCCTTCTCTCAGGTGAGGGTACTACCTTTGGTAATTTTAGTGTGGCAACCAAGTCGCTTGCTTCATCTGAAAGGCCAGCACGAAAAAGATATCTAGCTAGCAGCAGTCTCGCATCTTCAGGCAAACTCCGAAAATCCACTATCTTTCGTAGCTCATCTAATTCTTCAAGAGAAACATCCCCTTGGTCTTGGCGATATTCAATTAGCCGTATTCTGGCATATAATGCCCATTCGCTTTCTCCTATCTGATCTATAGCGGCAATGACAATCTTACAGTCGCTTTCCCTTTTAGATGCTAAAAGGGAATCAAGTAACTTGTACAATAGAAATGCACGGATATCGCCGGCTGTCTCGTCCAATCTCTCATTCAAGCCGTTGAACTCTAGATTATTAATAATTTGGAGCGTCTGGTCGATTGGAAGGAAGTATACAGAGGCCACAGTCCATGCGGCTAGTATATTTTGATAATCGTGAGATCGATGAGTATCGATCGGCTCTCCAGTAAACATCAAATGTGCTGGCTTAGCAAGGTCGAATATATTCCATGCCTTTCTCATTAATCGCTCATTTCCTGATTCCTCGGAGTACCGAGCAAGATCAATGCAGAATATTAAAGCTTCATGTTGTTGGATCAGAAGCTGCGAGCCATTTATAATATGTTCGAGCGCTCTATCAGGTTGGTCGAGGTCAAGGAAATGCTGGGCGAGTATATGCCCTTCTATAGTTGATGATCTTTGCTCGATCTCTTTCGCTGAAGCGAGCAAACATAGGAGTGCCCCTCTTTTATCTTTGGCGACACATGAACGATAACACATGCTAATAAGAGATAATAACTCGTTGAACGGTACAAATGCCTCTGCACCTTCTCGGAACCATTCGATGGTAGCGGTGTCAAGAACCTCATTGTGGTTATCCGCCATTACTTGATAGTACAAACGATCTCGCGCTAACTGCTGCGCACAGGAACCTTTTGGACAACGGGCTGCTAACTCATCATAGTACTTCTTTTCAATTATCTTATAATCGCAACCGGGTAAATCAGACTGCGTTTGCCGTACCAAAAAGGAAATGAGACTATTATGCGCAAAGTTTACCCACCCATCATCGAACTGAAGGAAGGCATCAACATGGAAACGATGCAGACGCTCGAACTCCTCCCACTCGGGCCAAGTTTGTAGCCATGTTAATTGCGCCCTGCCACGTATGCGGCACAGGAGTCCTAACAAGCGCTTTATGTTTGGCTCATCTAGGAGTTGCCGGAAGCGCTCAAAATAGTATTTCTCTATATCACCAGCAAATATACCGATTTGGTCGATTATTTTATGAAGACTGACCTCCAGCGCAGAGCGTATCGCCTTGATGATGAATGTGAGAATGAGTGGATTACCACCACATAATCTACAGATATCTGCTTTCTCCTCCGGTGATAATGATCTACCGATACGCGCTGAAGAGAGGCATCGATAGATAGCATCGGTGTTTAGTGGAACCACGTTTATTACACGAGATGAGTCCTTGGCTTGATATTGAAGTGGAGGCCTTAGTTGATTGAGTGCTTGAGGTTGCGTACTAATTAGAATTAGGCATCCTTCCGGAAGTTCTTCCGGAAGAGGTAACTCCCTATAAAGCGGATGATCAAGTCCCTCTTCACGAGTAATATGATCAACGCCATCAATCAATATTATAGTCTTGCGACCGGTAGCTCGATAACGGTCTCTAATCCGCTCCATATGTCTGGTAAGTGCTTCTTTTGCTTGTGCAAGATCAGAAACGCCATGCGCCTTGCGAACAGACTCCCACTGATCTAAAATAGTAATTAAGTACTTGTAAAATGTAAGACCTTCGCCGCGTGTCCTAACATCTCCCTGCCCCGCAGGCAGGTATGCAAAATATGGGATACCGAATAATTCGTCTTCGATCACCTTCTGAGCAAGTGTCGATTTTCCTGCTCCAGCAGGCCCAAGGAGAAAAAGGTATCCCTGATCATGGTTGCTGACGGCATTCCTTAAGGAGTATACAGCTCGCTCGTTTTCCTCATACCCAATTTCCGGTTCAGGGAAGCGATGATTCCACCGAAGGTGATATGCATTTGTGCCAATAGCGCGACGAATATCTTCTGCAGTGAACTCATCTTGCGTGGGATTTTTCTCAACCCAATCATTGATAGCCTGCCTGAGAAGATTAAACTCGCGTTGCCATTGTTCAGCATCCAAGCTCTCAGGATACGGATGGTTGGGAGATTGCACACTTGTCACAATAAAGCAGCTAGCGACAAACTCACAAAATAGCCTTTCATCAAGACCACTACACTCCTGAAGCAACTTCCAAGCAGGATTACCTTGGGTATCAATACTAGTATCACTACGCCGAACTGCTTCCCAGGTCTCAGTGAGGAACATTTCGAGACTATAGTTAGGCACCAATTGATTTGAGCGTATAGTACTCGAAGCAACACGATTCGTTCGAAGATAGACCCGCACGGTCTTTTCCGGCCAACGGATCCGCAGTGCTGTCCAGCCATCTACTAATTGAGGAATAAGCGGATCGCTTGCACCGCATAGATCCGCCCAAGTGAGAGGAGCTTGAGTGCTAGTCCATTTAACGGAATTTCCACAGATATTTCTTTCCCAGACGAGCACAAAATCGTCTGCCTTTCCTCCCTCCAAATCAGCCAAGCGAACTGACCTGAAGCCGGAAGATTGCAGAGCATCGAGAATTAAACTCGCCGCCAAACGGTCCTGAGCACCATATCCTAGCCTTGCGTAACGCTCTCCTAGACCAGGAGCTTGGTTATGTTTTTGCTTAACCATTGTAGGACTGCTGGTTACTCCTCACACGCAATCCATAGATTATTTCGTCATTAGCGTTGATATGCAAGGATACGTGTGTACAAATGAGTCTACCTGAAAATGTGCTCTTAGTCAAACCAATATCGACAATAACCAACATACTGTTCAATCGGCTACCAAGCATATAAAGCGAGCAAACACTTGTAATTAATAAGGTGAATAATAGCCTGCTATCCACCATTTTGCTTCTCTTTTATCGAGAATCGAATTCATCTTAAATGCCCCTTAGGAAGCGGACAGCCTCTTTTTCATAGGTGGGGATAATTTAGGCTTCTTGGGTGTCCTATCGTGGCACGAACCGAGTTGATAAGAATTACTCCTTTTGATTTTGGATTTTCGCTTGGAATGTCTGATAGGCTCTCAGAAGAGAATCCAGCAGGGTAATCCGGTCTGCAGGTTTTTGGATATAGCCGTAGGCGCCCACTTGCTCGGCCTGCTCCCAGGTGAAAGTCTCCGTATGAGCCGTCAAAAAAACAATACAGACGGGATAGACGGCCAGGATACGCTGCGCCGCTTCCACTCCGTTGAGGACGGGCATCTGAAGATCCATCAAGACAATGTCCGGGCGCTCTCTGAGCACCACATGAACGCCTTCCAGGCCATTATAAGCCTGGCCGGCGATGATAAGCCCATGCTGGCGCAGGATGCGGCTTAGATAAGTTTGGGAGATGCCTTCATCTTCTATGATGACTACGCGCTTGTCGGTCAATGCATAAGAAAACGGTTTTTGCTTTTTCATCCTGCTCATTGTTATCCTGATGCCTCCAGACTCAGGGAAACTGGTTCTTAGGGCTAGATAGGCAAGCGCCTCTATAGTGGCTTCCTGCCAAGTTTTGCCAGGCCTGCCTATTAGCGCATTAAAAGCTTCAGAGCGATTTCCGTACCTACTCCCATTCCGATTGCCAACTCCCAGAGCAGGGCCGCCGTCGGTTCCAGCAGACGCGCGCTCGTCAGGTTTCCGGCATCCATCGTCTGCATATCCAGCTCTTCCAGCAGGAAGGCCGCGACTTCCTTGGCGGAAGCCTCGTTGCCACAGTAAAACAACGTGGCTCTTTCCTGCGCAAACAGACGGGAGGGGGCATACAATCCATCGGCAAGAAGTGGCAACGCTTCCACAACATGGGCTTCGGGGGCCAGGCGGGCGATCTCTTCCGCTGCGGAATGATTCCTTCCAATGCACAGCCCCGTATGCTCCTGATTCCAGGGGATCACGCAGGTCAAAAGCGGCTTGCCTGCCATATATGGCCGGAGCTCACAAACGACCTGGGGAACTTGCGGCCAGTGGATCGCCAGCAAGACCACCTGCCCAAACTGAGCGGCCTCAACGGGCGTGCAGAAGCAGGCATGGCCTCCCGCTGCCGCGACAGCGGCTTTCAACTTCGCCGGACTGCGGCTGTAGCTGAAGCCGATCTCGTGTCCCTTCTCGGCCCACAGGCTTCCCATGCCGAAGCCTATATGGCCCGCCCCGATAATGCCTATCTTCATCGGCGGACGCCTCTCCATCATCCTGAGTTATTACCATGATGGAGCGGCACTCTGCACAAACTCTCCCAGTTAGCCGTTCAGCGCAATTTCGACCGCCTCGTCCTCGCGCAACGCTTCCCCCTTCTGCAATCCATCTATAAACCGCGCTTCTCCCAGCCGCGCCATCAAAGAGGAGCGCAACTGCCCGGCCCATTCTTGCTCTTTTTTCGACATCGCCAATCCAAGCATCGCGCGCACCGTCTCCCCGGCGCCCAACAGGCAAGCGGCCCGCATATCCTGACCGCCGGCAGCGGCTATTTCTGCCAGGAGGTTAAAGCACATCTGGCAGCCGAAGCGGGATTTCCGCTGCCGAAAGCGATCCAGAGCTTTTCTGGCCAGCGCCGCGGCCGCATCGCTCTCTCCCAACCCCAGCCGCGCTCTGCCGAGGTAGCAGAGCGCCGCATCCGCAAAGAAACTGGCGTCCCAACGGGTCTCTTCATAGATAGCGAGGGCCTCTTCTTGCCGGCGCGCCGCGGCATGGAAGTCCTCCCTGGCGAGATCCGCCAGGCCCAGGCCCATTACCGCGACCCCCACGCCCGGCTTATCTCCGATCCGGCGGCGGACCGCGAGGCTTTGCTCGAAATACGCCTGCGCGCAGACAAGATCGCCGCGTATCAATCTGTTGTGGCCTTCGATCGACAGCGCCTGTCCGTACGCCATAGTCTGTTGACGATCCTGCAAGAGAGTCAAGGCTTCGGCATTGAGCAGGTCCGCGCGCTCGTGCTCCCCCTGAAGGCAGATCACGTGCGAAAGCGCGGTCAGGGCGCTGGCAAGGCCGACGGCGCTCCCGATCTGGCGCATAAGCGTCACCGCTTCCTCAAGAGCGCGGCGCCCTTCCGGCAGGTCGCGCTCGAAGGCCAGGTGGCCCACATAGATGAGGGTCCAGGCCTGGTGAGCCGTCTCGCCGTGCTGCCCGTACAGGTCTGCGATCTGGCGGACCTGCGCCATCGCCTCGACAGGATCCATAGAGATGTCAATCAGCCCGCCGAGCGCGAACAACAGGTTAGCCACCGTCTCCTCATCCCCATTGCCGCTGCTCCTGTCCCGGACCTCTGTCAGCCAGTGGGCTAACTGTTGCCAGTTCAGCCCATTCCAGGCGCGGATCAAGGCCAGCCCTAAACGTCCCTGGAGCGGATCCTTCGGATGCGTTTCGATCCACGAGCGCGCTGCCCGGAAGTTGGCCTGCTCCCGACCTATCTGACGGATCGTCGGCAGACCCTCCGGTTTGAGGAGCATCGGGACCGTCGATTCCACGACATCGATAAAGTGAACGGCGTGCCGGTGGCAGACGGTCTCTTTCTCACCGCTCGTTTCCAGTTGTTCGGCAGCGTACTCGCGAATGGTCTCCAGCATCTGGAAGCGCAGGCCGTCCTCCGTGTCCACCACGTCGATCAGCGAGCTGTCCCTGAGCAGCGTCAGCAACTCCAGCGTCTCGCCTTCGTTCAGCGCGCCGACCACCTGCGCCGCTTCTATCATCCATCCGCCCCGGCCTACCGAGAGCGCGCGCAGCAATCGCCGCCCGGCATCCGGCAGTAACCGATAGCTCCAATCCAGCGCCGCGCGCAGGGTGCGCTGGCGAGAAGCGGCGTCCCGGCGTCGCGTAGCCAGGAAGTCGAGGCGGTCATCCTGTACCTGTTCTAGAATGCGCGCGGGAGAGAGCAACGCGACACGCGCCGCCGCCAGCTCGATCGCCAGGGGCAGTCCTTCCAGGTAATCACACAGCTGCGCGACGATGGCAGCATTATGGGCAGTAAGTTGGAAGTCCGGAAGCACCGCTTGCGCGCGATCGACAAACAGGGCGACACTGGGAACGGCCATCAGCTCCTCGGTGGTCTGCACACCGGTAGAGACCGGCAAGGCCGAGAGATGGAATGTCTGCTCTCCTTCCAGGTCCAGCGTCTGCCGGGAAGTGACCAGAATCTTCACGCAGGCGATCCTGGCCAGAAGGTCACGGACCAGAAGGGCGCCCTCCTCCACGATCTGCTCGAAGTTGTCCAGAACCAGCAGGGTATACGGCTGTGTGCCCAGCGCCTTCGTTAGCTGCTCGATGGTAGTCGTACTCATGTCAGGCAGGATTCCCAGCGCCCAGAGAATGGCCTCAAAAAGCCTTTCGGCATGGGTTACTTCCGCCAGGGAGACAAAGACGGCCCGCGTCGGGGTCTCGCGATGCTGCGGATCTCCTGCCTTTTCCGTCAGATGCGCGGCGACTTCGAGGGCCAGACGCGTTTTTCCGGTGCCTCCCGGTCCCGTCAGCGTCACCAATCGCGTGCGCGGGCTCGACAGCATCCGGTCCAATTGCGCCATCTCTTCTTCCCGCCCGAAGAAACGCGTGGTCGTGCGCAGCAGAAACGCTCCCCCGACCAGATGCTCTGCCGGTGCGGAATGCAGGGTGGCGGATACGACGGCTTTTCCCGCTTCCTCGGTTGTATGGAGAGGGGGCGGTTGGGGAAGGAGCGTGTCTGCGACAGAAGGGGCGCCGTGCGACAAAGCGGAAAAAGTCTTCTGCAAGCCGCCTTGTGCCAACTGGCCCGCCAGGCTTTGAAGCTCCTCGGAAGGCTGGATGTCCATCTCCTCCTGCAGCCGCTTTGCGAACGCCCGATACCCTCTTAGAGCCTTGTCCGGTTGGCCGGAGGCGGCAAGCGCCTGCATCCATACCTGCATGGCCTCTTCATTGAGAGGACTGTACGTGATGGCTTGCTGGGCATGCGCCAGGGCAGAAGACACCTGCCCCGCCTCGAGCAGTTGAGGAACGAGCGCAACGACCACCTGCACGAACAGGCTTTCCAGCCGCAACGCCTCCGAAGGGATCCATTCGTCATAAAAGCCGGGCAATAAAGGCCCTTGATAGAGCGTTGCCGCCGCCTCCAGCAAAGCCTGCCGCTCCTCCTGGCTGATCCCCTTCTGCTCGGCCCCATGCACCGCCTGCTCGAAAGCAGCCACATCCGTTGTCAGCGCAGCAGGATTGAACTGCACACAATAGCGGTCGGCCAGGAGCACGGCGCCGGGAGGCACGCCGGGAGGCTCGAGCAGATGGCGAATGAAGGAAAGAGCCTTGCTGAGGGAATGGCGGCCCGTCTCCATATCCAGATCGGGCCAGAACCTGTCCAGGAGGGTCTCGCGGGGCTGGGGCGTGGGATAAAAAGCCAGATAGGCCAGCAGGGAGGCGGCCTTCTGGGTTCTAAAGCGGTTGAGGTGGCGCTGGGGACTGTGTGCCGCCAGCCGGCCCAGTAACTGAATGCTCCACATGTCCGTGCCTGCTTCCCTGCGACAACGCTGTCCTAAAAGGCAGCTCGTGGCGGAAAGGATCGTGTTGGTCTGGGTCGAGAAGTTTCTTACATCTTATTTTACGCCCTCTGCCATTTGCCAATTGCATTAAATTTTTCATCAGGAAGAATGATAAGACGGGCGCTAAATTTTGTTGCGGCAACGAGTCCGGTCTGCTAACTTGGAGAGTTTGGGGAGAGTGCTCTGCGACAATAGAGTTATCTAGCGAAGGAGGGGTTCGTGATGACAACCTGTTCGATCTCGAACGGACATGACTGGATCGAGGACTGCCCCCGTTCGCCTGCGCAACGGGCAGCGCGTAGCCCGCGTTGGCGGCATCTCAGCGATGACCGTCTCATCGCCTACTGCAAAGCCGGAAACGGACCTGCCTGGGATGCGCTCCTGGACCGGTATCAGCAGTATCTCTTTCGCTATGCCTGGTCTCTCTGCCACAACCGGGCCGATGCCGAAGATATCACGGCTCAGACGCTGTTTCGCATCTACGAGCGCCTGGACACCTTTCGAGAAGACTCTTCCTTTGCTGCCTGGATCACCCGCATCGCCCATAATCTCTTTCTCGATACCACGCTGCGCTCCCGTCATAGCCCTACGCTCAGTCTGGATGATCCACCGCAGTTTGAAGATGGCTCGATCTCCGGTTATGAGCTTGCCGATCCCGGCCCTACTCCGGAAGCGCACTGCCTGGACCTGGCGGCTGTAGAGCGTATCGGTTGCGACCTACAACATCTGCCGGCCTATCTGCGCACGACTCTAACGATGCATCTGAAAGGCTATTCTTATGAGCAGACAGCGGCGACCCAGGGCATCTCCATCGGCACGGTCAAGTCCCGTATCTGGCGTGCCCGCTCCATGCTGCGTAAGCGGCTGGCAAGTTAGTCCAGAACATTCTCAAGGAGGTTAACGCTATGTTCAAAGCGATCCCGACCCTATCTCTTCTGGCGCTTCTGACGGTAGGCGGCGTGTTAGCCGTATGCGGCCAGGAGGCTGCCAGACCTAAACCGGCCAACGTCAAGGAGCTTCTCGCCCGCCTGCAGAGCGCTACCGCGAGCCTGCAGGACTACACTGTGAACGCAACGACCACGTTCGGGGGCCGGAGTCTACGTCTCAAGATCGTTTATAAGCGGCCCAACCTGGTCCGCATCGATACCCCCATCGGACAGGCCTCCGTCCAGCCCAACGGCGACATTAAGGGACGGCTGGGCCATGGCCCTCTCGGCAAGAGGGCGTTTAAAATCGACCGCAACGAGAAGCGCCTTAGGGATGCTGAGGGCATTCCTTTCTATCAGATGGACTTTCCGTCCATGCTTGCTCGCGTTCAAGAGCAGATCAAAGAAGGCGCTGCCGCCACGATGACGGCGGATGCCAACGCCTACCGCCTGGAGATCCATTCGGGAGATACGACCTGGGAGTATGCTTTTGCGCCGAACGACTTTTCTCTACTAGAGAACAGCCGGTGGGTGAAGGGCAAGCAGGCGCAGATCACCCGCTACTCGGACTTTCAACCCAATACCGGGATCCAGACCGACTATTTTCGGTTCTGATCCCTTTCCTTCACGAGGAGTAAAATCGATGGAAGACGATAAGACCAACAACTCAGATGGAGAGACACGGAGCGCGCAAGCCCTCTTCGTGGGCAAGAAGCAGCGGCTGGAGGGAAAGCTCAAGCAAGCGGCAGGTCTGACGGAAGAGGCTTTCGGCCGGCTGACCGGCAAGCCGAAAATGCAAGCCGCCGGGCTGCGCAAGCAGGCGGAAGGCCAGATCGAGGAAGAGAGCGGAGAGCTCATCGAGGAACAGGCTAAGAAGGCGCTCGATGAGGCTTAATCCCTCCTCTTAAGCGGACCGGAGCGCAGAGGACGCCATGCATGCTTCTTTTTCATCGACCGTTGCCGGCTGGCATGACTTCTATATGCTGGCCGGCTCAACATCCGCCACTCTCGTCGGTTTGATCTTCGTCGCGGTCTCGCTCCACCTCGATCTTGTCGGCGAGGCAGGAATCTCGGCGATCTTTACCCTGGCGCGTCGCACCTTTTCCAGCTTCATCCTGGTCGTGGTCATCTCTCTGGCGTTTCTCATTCCCAACGAGGATCCGCCGGGGCTGGGCTGGCCGCTGCTGATTCTGGGCGTGGTGGATATGCTGCAAACGATCCTGGAAGGGCACGCTGTGATGAGAGAGCTGAAGCGCGTGGATGGATGGCAGATCTTTATGGATCAAATCATACGCCCCGTTGCGCTTCCGCTCTTAACGGGCATCGGAGTGATCTGGATCGCCGCGCACCTATTGGCCGGCACGACAGCCTACCTGTATGGGATGGTGCCGGTTGTCATCCTGATACTCATCAATGCCGCCCTCGACGCGTGGGAGATGATGCTGGGGCTGGCCCGGCACAAAATGCGCCGCTCCGGGGAACACACCAGCTAACTAGGAGAGTTTGGGGAGAGCGCTACAGTAGCATGGAGTCAGACAACAGGAAAGGAGAAAGCTCATGACAACCACAGTTATCAATGACGTACAAATTCGAGACCGCGTTCTCGAAGAGATGGCCTACGACCCCGCCGTCACTGCCAACGACATCGCCGTGATCGTGTACGATGGCGTGGTCACTCTCGATGGCATCGCCGACTCCTACGGCACCCGCCGCGCGGTCGAGTTGGCCGCCTGGCGGGTGTATGGCGTACGCAATGTCATCGACAACGTGAAGGTGGCTCCCCACTTGCTGGGCGAGCCTACCGACGAGCAGATTGCCGCCGATCTGCGCCAGCGCCTGGAGAAGGACTTCCTCGTTCCGAAAGGCCGCATCAGCGTCTCCGTGGAGGACGGCATTGCCGAGTTGCGCGGGACGGTGCGCTTTCATATCCAGCGGGAAGCCGCGATGGAGGAGGCGGAGGACACCAAGGGAGTCCGGTACGTCGCCAACCTGATCGAGATCGACCGGTCGTCCCCTTCTCCTACCCACATCGCCAGCGACATCGAGAAGGCCCTGGTCCGTAACGCGCAGACCGATGCGAGCAACATTAAGGTCACCACGGACGGCGGGCACGTGACGCTGACCGGCACGACGCGCTCCGCTGCCGAGCGAGAGTCAGCCATCAAGACGGCCTGGCGGGCCAGCGGGGTCACCGACGTGACCAACAACATCACCATCCAGCCGTTCTAAAGACGAGCGCCCGGTTCTATGCGGCGCAAGCCTGGATCACCATCTGACCTCTCTTCGGAGGCGGATACTCACAACACAAGGAGAAGGATCGTGACAACACAGCAGAACCGGCCCGCATGGGTCGAGAAGGCGGCGGAGGCCGTCACCGCGCTTTATCAAAAGCAACAGCAAGACGTGGCCCACGCGAAGGAGCATATGCAAGCGACACAGACCAAGTTCCGAAGCGATGTGAGCGCGACGAAACAGCAGATCGCCGACATCATCCACCGGCACTACCAGGAGCACAAGTAAGCTCTCGCGAATGCAGCCGGCCCGGCGAGGCCTGGTAGCTCAACACCGGGCCGGCTGCAGCTCCGTCTCGACTGTGCACCCGATCCGCCGGCGGCAGCCACTGCCTGCGCCGCAGGATCAGACTGACCATCCACTTTACACTCGCTCTCATGGAGAGTAGTGTTTAAGGAAAGGAGAAAGACCATGCTGGAGTACATTCAACGACACTGGTGGGTTTTAGCCGTGCGCGGCGTCCTGGCGATCATCGTCGGCGTGCTGGCCTTCGTCCGGCCCGACATCACGCTGGTGGCCCTGATCGCTCTGTTCGGAGCCTACGCGCTTGTGGACGGCATCTTCAGTGTCGTCACCTCTTTTCTGATTTACGGCAGCCGCTACTTCTGGTGGCTGCTTTTGGAAGGGATTTTAGGCATCGCCGTGGGCGTGATGACCTTTGTCAATCCACATGCGATGGTCGCCAGCCTGCTGCTCTTGCTGGGCATCTGGCTGATCGTCAGCGGGATCTTCCGACTGGTCGTAGCCATCGAGCTGCGCAAGCTGCTCGATAACGAGTGGCTCTACGTGCTCGGCAGCCTTTGCGCGATCGCTGCGGGCGTGCTGACTCTCTACCGGCCCAATCAGAGCACGCTGGCCTGGCTGTGGGTGATCGGCTTCTATGCCATCCTCTACGGCATCCTGATGCTCACGCTGGGCTTTAAGCTGCGCAAGATGGATGTCGCGGCCCTGCCGGGTACGCCCGTGCCACATGGATAATGCGATCGCATTGTGCTCTGGGCGCCTTCCATGGAGACTCATCGAGGCAAGCAACGCGTCGTTCGCAGCTGCGTCTTGCTCGACCATGCAAAAGAGCCTCAGAACTTCGGAAGGCGCCATTTTCAACCTAGGCGATCATCACCTGATGCGCAGGTGGTCGTTCCTTCTCTCTGCATTCACTTCCGAGGGAGAATAGCTTCACAAACGTGGCAGAAGGGCCGTCACGAGGGGATAGACAGATGCGACGAATGCTCTACGTAACGCTGGCGGTAATCATGCTCGGATCGTACAGCCTCAGCCGGCCCGGCTACGCCCAGGATCCGGCCAAAGACAACCTTCGCAACGAGGCTACCGCCTTCCTTAGCAAGTTCATGGACGCCGCCAACCGGGCCGATACAAAGACCATGATAAATATGTTCAGCGCCAAGCCGGAGGTCTCGTTGATCGCGGATGGATATATCTACCAGGGGAGGGACGCCATTCAGTCTCATACCGAGCGCCTGTTCGGACAGCGGGACAGATATATGGTCCAGTTGGAGACGATGAGCATCGCGAATGTCAACGGTCTGGTGCTGGCAACCGGTCCCTACACGGCCAGACTCCGGTATGGAAATCACGAGATCGCTTTCCAGGGAGCCGTGACCTTCCTTATGGAGAAAGAGGGACGCAGACACTGGAAGATCACGCACCTCCATCGGAGCACAGCGGTCGTCCAGGCGCAAAGGTACTGACGGAGGTTCGGAGGCTTCCTGCCCGATGAACGCTGCCGACATAACAGAAAGGAGAGGCTCTGATGATTCCGTTAAAGGATGTTTCCCGGCGGCCTGCGCATTTTCCGGTGGTGACCGTTTCGCTTATCGCGATCAATGCCATCGTCTTTGCACTCGAGCTGTCCGGTGGGGATGACTTCATCCTGCGCTGGTCGATGGTGCCTGCCCAAATCACAAGCGGCCATCACTTGATCACCCTGCTTACCGCCATGTTTATGCATGCGGGCTGGCTGCACATTCTCGGCAACATGCTCTACTTATGGGTCTTCGGCCCGACTGTAGAGGATGGGATGGGCAGCGGGCGCTACCTGGTCTTCTATCTGCTGGGCGGGTTGGTGGCCAACCTCGCGCAGATCGCCATTGCCCCCCACTCTACCGTTTCCTGCCTGGGCGCCAGCGGCGCGATCGCGGCGGTCATGGGCGCGTTCATCGTCACCTATCCCGGCGACCGGATACGAACCGTCGTGTTCCTGGGCATCTTTGTCACCGTCACCTACATTTCTGCTCTGGTGCTCATCGGACTCTGGTTTGCCCTCCAGTTCGTCGACGCCTTGAGCGTGCTGCATACCGCTCAGGTGCAGTCGGGCGGCACGGCCTTTATGGCCCATGTCGGTGGGTTTATCTTCGGGGCCATCCTCGGCCACTTCCTGGAGAAGCCAGAGCGTATCGCCGAGCAGGATGCCGTGAGCCCGCAGTTCTGAGATAGGCCTGTCGCTTTGCCCCAAATGGCTCCAAAATCGGCCATTTAGAGGATGCAGCCAGCTGAACAACTCAGTAGACTCACAGTGCAGTAAGGCGCTCGCATAGCGCGCTTTGCAGCCCTTAAGATGGGCCAGGCCATCGGGTTAACGAAGCAAAAGACCTTCAAGAGGTGGGTTCAACTCACGCGGCCCAGAAGAGCCGCTTGCTTCCCGCGCTTGCGCTAGATCGCAAAAAGCGGGAGAGCCTCGACCGTATCGAGGCTGACAGATCACTCGTTCACAAAACAAGCACAAGGAAGGAGAAAGAGATGAGCAAGTTCATTGTGGTCATCTTCCCGAATGAGAAGATCGCCTACGAAGGAACGCATGCGCTCAAAGAGCTGGACGCCGAAGGCAGCCTGACTCTCTACAGCATGGCGGTGGTAACACAGGACACGGCCGGGAAACTCTCGGTCAAGCAAGCGGCTGATGAAGGGCCCCTGGGGACGGCGGTCGGCTCCCTGGCGGGCGGCCTGATCGGGCTGCTCGGCGGTCCGGTAGGCATGGCGGTCGGCTTTGCAGGCGGCGCGCTCGTCGGCAGTTGGGGAGACCTGTTCCATCTGGGTGTGAGCTCCAAGTTCCTCGAGGAAGTCTCCCAGAAGCTCACGCCGGGCAAGGTCGCGGTCGTGGCCGACGTAGACGAGGACTGGATCACCCCGCTCGACACGCGCATGGACGCGCTAGGCGGTATCGTCTTGCGGGAGTGGCGGACGGACTTCGAGGGCGAGTTGTACGAACGGGAAGTCACCGCGCGTAAGGCGGAGCTCGCTCAACTTAAAGCGGAATTCGCGCAGGCCCGGGAAGAGAACAAAGCGAAGCTACGAGCGCGTATCGAGGAAGCGCAGACGAAACTGAAGGAGACCAGGGACCAGTTCCAGGCACGGGTCGAACAGCGCCAGCAGGAGATAGGCGCCAAGATCCAGGCCCTGCAGGCCCAGGCCGCAAAGGGGAGGAGCGATGCCAGAGCCAGGCATGAGGAACGAATCGCCGAGCTTCATGCCGACCATGCGCGACGATCGACCAAGCTGAAGCAAGCGATGGAATTGACGAAAGAAGCGCTTGCCCCGTAAGCGGCACAGCAAGCGGAAGGCGCCGGTCGCAGGTAAATCCACCTTACAGGTACCGTTATCTGCGACCGGTGGCCCAAGTCGGCCTCGCTCTTTTTGCCCTGATAAGACATTCGAGGGAGCCTGCACGCATGAGACGTGTCCACGTGATTATCAATCCGATCTCCGGTCGGGCGCAGCCGGTGCTGTATACACTGAATGCCGTGTTCCGGGAAGCTGGGGTCGCATGGGATGTCTCTGTCACTCACGCATGTGGTGATGCCTACCACGCCGCCAGGACAGCCGCCGCGCAGGGAGTGGAGGTCGTGGCGGTCTATGGCGGCGATGGAACGGTCCTGGAAGCGGCTACAGGGCTGTTGGAAACGACGACTCCGCTGGCCATTCTGCCCGGAGGAACGGCCAATATCCTGTCTGTCGAGCTGGGTATTCCGCACGATCTGGCCGCCGCCACACGCATCGCCTGCAGCGAAGACAGCCCGATTCGGAAAGTGGATCTGGGACGATCGGGCGAGCGGTTTTTCATTCAGCGCATCGGTATCGGCCTGGACGCGGAGAAGGTGAACCGGGCGACGCGTGAATTAAAGCAGAAGTATGGCCGGCTGGCCTACTCGATCGGCTGGCTCCAGGCAGTCCGGGAGACGCCTAAAACGCGTTACGCGCTGCAGTTGGATGGCCGGGAAGAGGCATGTGAAGGCGTCACCTGTCATATCGCCAACTCCGGCAGTCTCGGCGTGCCGGGTCTGGTCCTCTTACCCGATATTAGCGTCAGCGATGGTTTGCTGGATGTGCTTGTCTTTCGCGATACCAGTATCGGATCGGCCCTCTCCATTGCGCGCCTGGCGGCAGGCCATCCCGCCGACCCCGGTGCGTTTCACCACTGGCAGGCGCGTGAGGTCAGCATTACCGCCGATCCCCCTCAACTTATACACGCCGACGGCGAGATGTGGGAGATGACTCCCATTAAGGTGCAGGTCATGCCGGATGCAGTGGGAATTCTGACGCCGAGGGCAGGCGCGTGAAACAAGCCGCAGTCGCCGCAGACCAGGCAGCGCCGCAGAATCCTCCGGCAGATATCTCCCAGCCGTTGGACAGCTTCGCCCAGGGGTTGACCACACAGGAGGCGCAGTGCCGGCTGCAGCAAAACGGCCCGAACGAGCCGGCGGCAAAAAGCCGCGAGACCGCGTTCACCCAGATCCTGCGGCTCTTTGGCAATCCGCTGGTGCTGATCCTGCTCGTGGCAAGCGGCGTCTCGGCCCTGACGGGCGATAAGATAGATGCCGCCATCATTGCCACGATTGTGCTTTTGAGCGTTACGCTCGACTTTGTCCAGACGTATCGTTCCCAGCAGGCCGCGGCCAAGCTGCGCGCCAGCGTCACGCCGACCGCGACCGCGCGGCGGGACGGCGCCTGGCAAGAGATTCCCCGGCGGGATCTGGTAACCGGCGATGTTATTCGCCTTTCCGCGGGCGATATGGTGCCTGCGGACGCGCGGCTACTGGAGGCCCGCGATCTGCACGTACAGCAGGCAGCGCTCACGGGCGAGTCGATGCCGGTCGAAAAGGAGGTCCTGGCGTCGGGAGAACCGCAGAAGGCGGGGACCGATGCGCCCGATCGGGTCTTTCTAGGCACTTCCGTGGTCAGCGGCACGGCAACTGCGCTCGTGACTGCCACCGGCAAGGCGACCGCCTTCGGCGACATCGCGGCGCGCCTGGCGACCCGCCCGCCGGAAACCGACTTCGAGCGGGGAACTCACCAGTTCGGCCTGCTTATCATGCGCACCGTCTTCTTCCTGGTCTTCTTTATCCTGACCATCAACCTGGCTTTCAAGCATGCCCCTCCCCTTCAATCGCTGCTGTTCGCGGTTTCTCTGGCGGTCGGATTAACGCCGGAGGGACTACCGATGATCACGACCGTCACGTTGGGGCAGGGCGCGCTGCGCATGGCGCGCAAGAAGGTCATCGTCAAGCACCTCGCGACCATGCAGAACTTCGGCAGCATGGACGTACTCTGCAGCGACAAGACCGGCACGCTGACCACCGGGGACCTGGTGTTGGATAAGTGTCTCGACCCACTCGGCCAGCCCTCCGATCGGACGCTGCTGCTGGCCTATCTTAACAGCGCCAACGAGACCGGGATTCGCAACCCACTAGAAGACGCGGTCTTAAAACAGCCCAAACCGGATGTCACCGCCTACCGCAAGCTCGATGAGATTCCCTTCGATTTCGAGCGGCGCCGGCTCTCGGTCGTCATGGCGAAGGATTCGGAACGGCTATTGATAACCCAGGGCGCTCCGGAGAGTATCCTGCCGCTCTGTACGGGCCTGGAGACGTCCGGGCAAAGCGCTCCTCTCGATGCGGAGTCCCTGCGCCGGTGCCAGGCCACGTTTCAGGACCTCTGCGCTGCCGGCTATCGCGTGCTGGCGGTCGCCTATCGAAATGCGCCTGTGCAGGACGCTTACCGCATCGCCGATGAGCAGGCGCTAACGCTGGCAGGATTCCTGGCTTTTCTGGATCCCCCGTTGCCCGGCGTGGCCGAAGTGGTCCAGTCCTTGAATTCCGATGGGGTCGCTCTCAAAATCCTGACCGGCGACAACGAACTGGTGACCCAGCACATCTGCAAACAAGTCGGTCTGGATGCAGGCAAGATCGTTCTCGGCGATGCCCTAGACCGGATGAGCGACCCCGCTCTGGCGCAGACGGCGGAGCAGACGACGGTCTTTGCGCGCGTATCGCCTGCGCAGAAGAACCGGATTTTGCTGGCCTTGAAAAGCCGTAAGCATGTGGTCGGTTATCTCGGCGACGGCATTAACGATGCGCCTTCGCTGCATGCCGCCGATGTAGGCATCTCGGTCTCTTCCGCAGTAGATGTGGCCAAGGATGCCGCCGAGATCATCCTGATGGAACGCAGCCTGGATGTTCTGCATCAGGGGATCCTCGAAGGACGCAAGGCGTTTGCCAACGTGACCAAGTACCTGCTCATGGGCACCAGCTCGAACTTCGGAAACATGTTCAGCATGGCCGCAGCCTCCCTGTTCTTGCCGTTCCTGCCGATGCTGCCCACACAGATCCTGCTTAATAACCTGCTTTACGACCTTTCCCAGGTCACGATCCCGACGGACAACGTGGATGATGCCGCCGTGCGGAAGCCGCTGCACTGGGACATCGGCTTGATCCGCCGATTCATGATCTGTATCGGCCCAATCAGCTCGATCTACGACTTTCTGACCTTTTATGCTATGCTCACACTCTTCCACGCCGGCCAGGTGCTCTTCCATACCGGCTGGTTCGTCGAGTCGCTGGCGACCCAGACGCTGGTGCTTTTCGTCATCCGAACGGCGGGCAATCCGTTGCGCAGCCGCCCCAGCGTACCACTGACAATGAGCATTCTGCTGGTTGTCCTGATCGGAGCGGCGCTACCGTTTATCAAGCCGCTGGCGGGTCCGCTCGGCTTCACGCCTCTGCCGGCCGCGTTCTTTATGTTTCTGGCAGGTGTTGTCGTTACCTATCTGCTGCTGGTGGATATCGTTAAACGCTGCTTAATGCGCTCCTCGGCCTATTGAGAACGCAGCGGGAGAAGTAAGAGATCTAAGAAGCGAAATCCTGGCCAACAAGGACCTGAAGTTTCAGCTACGGCTCGTTGATCGGCAAAACACACAGATTAAATTCCACGTAGAAATCTTACGGCTTCTTTTTCATAGGTAGGGATAACTTAGGCTTCTTGGGTGCTTGTTGGGGGATAGTCCCAGCAAGTCCTAGGCCGGCTGCTGATCACCTGGTGTGCCAGACATTCTGAGTGAATGGGTTCCTCACCGGTAGCGTGGTACAATGCTTATAAGGCCAAGGACGCAACTATGACTCACAAGTTTCAGAACCTCAACGTCAACCCTTCTGGCGAGCCATACCGTCAAACAAGGCTTTTTGGGTTCCACGGCGATCCGCCAAGTGGTGGACGAAGTGCGCATTCCGCTGGTGATCTGTGGACATACCAGATGGTCCCACTCCTGGGTGGAATTGTCCATCGGCTCTCAGATTCTGAATATCGACTCCAGGGTTATCGTCCTAATCCGCGATCCGGGCTAAGCTCACAAAGATGTGAGCCGCTTAACCCGCTGTGACAAAGACCCCTGAAACAAAGTGTGTGGATTTTACACGAATCCTTACCACTCACCTGCTTCAGACCCGTAAGCTGACTTCATGGCATGTGTTTATGCCAGACCTTCCAGCAGCGCGAACTGGACGGCCTCCTCGATAGTCATCGCGTAGCCGTCCGCCCATGCCGCCTCATAGGCCGATTCGCCCAACGTCTCCCGCAGAGCGCTGCGCAGAGTCTCCTCCTGAATACGTTCCTGCTCCGACAGGGCGCTCTGCAGGCTCTCGCGCACAGCGCAACCGGCTCCCAGCAGCCGCGCCGCCCGGTCCGCTTTCCCTTCCGCCAGCGCCAGCGCGCCCAGCCCTTGCAGTCCCCCCAAGATGCCCCAGCGTTCCCCGATCTTGTGACGTTCGATCAGGAAGGTCTCGAAGCAGTCGCGCGCCGCCGCAGCCTCACCACGCTCCAAGGCCAGTTCCCCCAGAGAGCGCAGCACCAGCCCGCCTTTGACTCCTTGCTCCTCATCCAGCGCCCGGCACGCCTGCCAGCGGGAGCAGGCTTCGTCGAGGTCGCCAGCCTGCCACGCCAGATTGCCCTGCAGAAAGAGGACGTGCGCCATCCCATTACGATCCCCCAACTCCCGCATGATCGCCAGGCTCTCCTCCGAGAGTGCGCGTGCCGCGACTGGATCATATTCCGATCCGGCGACGTCCGAATCTCCTATCAGCCTGGCCAGAGCGTTGAGCGCATGGGCGATACCGGCCTGATAATCCAACTGCCGCGCGATCTGAAGCATCTCGCTCAGCATCCGTTCGGCGCCCACGTAATCCCGGTCGAGGTAAATCACCCCTGTGGATGCTATGCCAAGCAGTTGCACCCGCGCAAGCGTGGGAGGAGTCTGGCGCCAGGCCAGACCGGTGATGAAGATACGCTGCTCGTAGAAATGGGCGCGTAAGTCCCAGAAGGACGCCAGTGCCACCGCCATACGTACGGCCTGATCGATGTGCGGCTCCTGCGCCGTAAAGAAGGTCAGCGCCGCGCGCAGATTGTCGTGTTCGCTCTCCAGGCGGTCTAGCCAGGCCAGGTCCTCCTTCTCCACGAACGGCCGGGCCTGCTCGGCTAGCCCCAGGTAGTGCTCGGCATGGCGTGCCCGCACCGCCTCTTCCTCCCCACTCTCCTGCAGCTTCTCACGGGCATACTCGCGCACCGTCTCCAGCATCTGATAGCGCAGCGCGCCCCCGTGCGCCTCGGCCAGCACCAACGATCGATCCAACAGCGAGGCCAGGACATCCACCACCTCGCCCGCCGCCTCCGGCGGCAAGCCGTTTGGCAGACGGAAGAGCGCCTCCGCGGCCTCCAGGCTCCAGCCCCCCGCGCACACCGAGAGCCGGCGCAGCAGGACGCGCTCCGGCTCCGCCAACTGCTCATAGCTCCAGTCGATGAGCGCGCGCAGCGTCTGATGACGCGGCGACGCCGTCCGATGGCCGCCGGTCAGCAAAGTAAAGCGGTCGTCCAGGCGGACGGCGATCTGCACTACCGACAGCACGTTGATGCGCGCGGCGGCCAGTTCCAGAGCCAGCGGAATGCCATCCAGGCGGCGACTGATCTGGCAGACGGCCTCCACTTCCTCCCGACTCGTCAGTTGAAAGCCCATGCGCGCCGAGGCGGCCCGCTCCACGAACAGCCGGATCGCCGGGAAGGTCAGAGCCGCCTGCAGATCGGCAGGCGCCTGCTCGGAGGCTGGAACCGGCAGCGAGGGAACGCGCCAGGCGACCTCTCCTGTGAGTCCCAGGCGCTGACGGCTGGTCGCCAGAACGCGCAGGCGGGGGCAGTGGGACAGCAGGGTCTGCACCACCTCGGCCACGGCATCCAGCAGGTGCTCGCAGTTGTCCACCACCAGCAGACACTCCCCCTCCGAGAAGTGGGCGACCAGGTGGCCCAGCAGCGTCTCCAGATCGCTCACCCCCTCCTGAGGAAGGCCCAGCGCCGCCGCGATGGTGGGCAGGATCAGCGCGCTCTCGGCCAGGGACGCCAGTTCCACCCAGACCACCTCCCCGGGGAACGCTTGCTGCGCGCGGGCGACGACCTCCAGGGCCAGGCGGGTCTTGCCCACCCCGCCGGCCCCGATCAGCGTCACCAGCCGGCTCTGCTGCAATCGCTGCTGCAGGTCGGCCAGCTCCGGTTCGCGCCCGATCAGCGGCGTCAGGGGATGGGGCGGGCGTGTTGGAAGGGGGCTGGAGGAGAGGGCGGCAGAGACGGGCGGGCGGGGGGCAACGCGGGTCGTCTCGCGGGCGTGGGTGCGGATCTGCTGAAAAAGCTGGGTGGTCGCTTCATCCGGCGCCGAGGCCAGATCCTCCTGCAGACGCTTGCGCAACTCCCGGTAGACCTCGACGGCCGCGCCCGGATCGCCCGTGGCCGCCAGCGACGCCATCAGGCGCCGGGCCACGGAATCGCGCAACGGATCGAGCGTCTGCGCCTGCCGCAGATAGCGGATCGCCTCGGCATGTTCTGCCCGCTCTGTAGCCCGCTCGGCAACGGTCTCCAGCGCCGCCAGAACCGCCTGCTCGCGGCTCTCTCGCTCCAGGATGATCCACTCCTCGTAACAGCCTTCCAGCAGCGGTCCGGTGTAGAGAGCGACCGCGCGCTGCAGGGAGCCTTCGTCCCCTGCCTGTATCGCCTGATCAAACGCGATCAGGTCGACCGCCGCCCCGTCCAGATCCAGACGCAAGGTATCGCGCGTGGGCGATTGCAGGCGCGCGCTCTCATGGCCCAGCGCCTTGCGCAGATAAACCAGATCGTTGCGCAGATTGTTCAGCGCCTGCCGCTCCTCGCTCTGGGGCCACAGCGTTCCGGCCAGCCAGGAGCGCTCCACCGCGCGCCCATGCCGCAGCACCAGAAGCGCCAGCAGCCACACTACGGAGCGGGTCGGCACGCGGGGTAAGGGTTCTTCGCCGACAAGAACCCGCAGGGGACCGAACAGAGAAATGCTAAGCGCGGGGGTGGGCATTCTGGCCTTCTATCCGGGCAGGGAACTTTACTATTTCTAGCAGTTTCGCCCTTCATGACGATTTTCCTGCCGATTTCCTGATGGTTCTCATGACGTTGGCAGCATACAATAGGCGCATCAACTAATCGTGAGCCGTTCACGCGACCAGATCAAGCTAACCATGGACACCGAGAATACGGATTTCGCGCGCCTTTCCCTCCTCGTTCAGCGCCTACTAGACGCGGAGGTGCTGTCGGAGGAAGAAGGAGCAGCCCTGCAGCAAACCAGCCAGGCCGCGCGTCACGCGCTGGCAGAGGGCCATGCGGACGAGGCCCTCGCGCAACTGCAGCAGCTCGCCCGACGGATAGAAACGCTGCTTGCAAGGAAGGCGCTCACCCTGGCGGACGGTCAGGCTATCCTCCAGGCCGTCCACAGCATTCTCAACCCGGAGACGCACACAGGCGCCTGACGCGCCCCATAGCAGCGTCCCATGTCACCACTTCACTTCAACTAAGGAGAAACTCATGCTGTTTCGAAGCAAGTCCATCCATCCCACCTCCCATATGACCATTCGCTTTCCCCTCCCGGCCATAGGAACCGGCAGGGCAGCGGGTAGAAAGGAAACACCGATCATGAATTCTCGACTTTTCACCCCCCTGGGGATCGCCGCCCTCATGCTTCTGGCGGTCGGCGCGCACGCCACCGACTACTACGTGGATGTCGCCGCCGGCAACGACGCCAATACCGGGCTGAGCGCCTCCGCCGCCTTCAAGACCATCCAGAAGGCCATCTCCACCGCCGCCACAAACGACACCGTCTATGTCGCGGCCGGCACCTACCCCGAATCGCTGGATTGGGAAAACAAAGACCTCGTGATTGAAGGAGCCGGCTGGGGGCAGAGTGTGATCGACCCCAGCACCACCAACGGGGGTCCCGGCGGGCGCTGCGTGTATACCTCTGGCCTGAGTTCCGCCGCCCGCCTCCAGGGCTTTACCTTCCAGAACGGCAATACAGCAGGTTCCGGCGGCGGGATGGAAAACGTCTACAGCAGCCCGACCATCACTAACTGCACCTTCAGTGGCAACTCCGCATATGAGGGCGGCGGGATGGACAACTACTCCAGCAGCCCGACGGTGACTAACTGCACCTTCAGCGGCAACTCGGCAACCTACGGCGGCGGGATGGACAACTACCTCTACAGCTCGACGGTGACTAACTGCACCTTCATCGGCAACTCCTCACAGGGCTATGGCGGCGGGATGTTCAACGAAGGCAGCAGCCCCACCCTCACCAACTGCATCCTCTGGGGCAACTCGGCAGTCTGGCGGGGAAATGGGATCTGCAACGACTACTCCTCCAGCCTCACCGTCACCTACTCGGACGATCAGGACCTCACCTACGCCACTCCCGACCGCAACCACAACTTCGCCGCCGATCCCCGCTTCGTGCGCAATCCCGGCACCAACGGAGCCACCGACTACGGCGACCTTCATCTGCAAGCCCTCTCTCCCTGCATCAACGCCGGCAACAACGCCGTGGTCACCGCCCCTCCCTTCCCCACCGACAACGGCGTTCTCCTGGACCTGGACGGCCAGCCACGCATAAAATGGAGCCTCGTGGACCTGGGCGCCTACGAATTTCAGGACAACCTCGTCCCCACGCTCAGCCAGATCTCTCCCACCTCCCTCAATGCCGGCGGTCCCGCCTTTACCCTCACGGCCACGTCCAAGACCTACAGCTTTGTGCAGGGCTCGACCATCAACTGGAACGGAACGGCGCTGTCAACGGCCTTTGTCTCCCCTACCAAGCTCAAGGCCAGTGTGCCCGCCAGCTATATCGCCAGCCCCGGCAAAGCCAAGATCACCGTCGTCACGCCAGGGCCAGGAGGCGGCACTTCGGTCGCGAAGTCCCTCAGCATCAAACAGACCAGCATAACTATGACCTTCAACAGCCTGGTCGAGTATGGCACTAGCTACTACGCCGCCAATGTCACCCTCACCAACGCAGGCTACCTGACCGCCAACAACCTGACCATCACCGCATCCAGCCTGGGAGCGGCTTCCACCAGCGACACGCTGCCCATCACCATCGGCAACCTGCCGGCGGGGGCTTCGATCAGCGGCACCCTCTACTACCCGGCCAGTGCGGGCGTTCCGGGAACGAAGGTGAGCTTGAAGGTGGTGACCAAGTTCACTGGAGGCAGCTCTACCGATACCCTCAAAGTCACCCTGCCTTAACAACCCTTTAGCAGCTTCTCTCAATCTACGAAGCGCTGGACAAAGCCTCTGTCACTTGCCTGGCAGGGGCTTTGTCTTGTTCCATCGTCGCGGGTTAGTCAAGCCTGATCGTTCAATCAGGCGGTCAGGCTAGAGAGCTTGGTGGCCTCCAGGGTTTCTTCGACGCTCATGGGTAGGAGGAGGGAGCGGAGGTGGCGCGCGTGCGTAAGAAGCTCTTATTCTGGACCGATCAGAAATCCTGAGAGCAAGTGGCAGTGAGGATGGAAATCAAGTGCAAAGATACTGGCAAAAGCTTGGAATTAGCAGATCGCTTATGCATTGAATCGGGATTAAAAACGTAGACTAAATTCCACGTAGAAATCGGGCACTTTCTTTTTCGTAGGTGGGGATAACTTAGGGTTCTTGGGTGCTCTAATATTTCATAGGTCGGCAGGACCGACGCCAGGGAAAGCAGGGTGAACGACGAACTTGCCTGGTAGGACCGCAGTGGACAGAACCGGGCCTTCCAGCATAGGGAGGTGCCGTCCGTAGCGCCTCCCTATTTGCTGGCGTGACCGTCAAGAGGCATGCCCTCAGTGAAGGGACTTGAGGTATTCGACCAGATCGCTCATCTCTTGATCGGTCAGTCCCAGACTGAAGCGCTGATTATAACTCTTCACCACATCCAGCAGGGTCTGGAAACGCCCGTCGTGATAGAAACGGCCCTTATTGGCCGGGTTCATGAACAGACCCTCTTCCCGAACGAACAGAGCGGCCAGGTTCATGGTCTTATAGGCATGATCGGGCGAGCGGTCCGCCTGGAAGCTCTCGATCTTGATCTCATCGGGCTTATGATCGTTCCAGCCTGGCTCGGTCCACAGCGGCTCGTGATGGCAGTTATTGCACTGTGCTTTGCCGATGAAGAGGGCATCTCCGCGCGCTGCAGCCGCCGGATCGAAGTCGATGCCAGACTGAGGGGTTGGAGCGGGCATGGCCAGTTGATAGAACGCCAGGGCCGGCAGCTTCTTGGTGATCAAGTCATGACCGGGGTCGATGTTGATATGTCCGAAACCGGCCGCAGCGGCGATGGGAAATTGCGCGGCATTGTCTAAGCGCTCATCGAAGAAGGTGCCCACACCGCGCATCTCCAGGTTGGCTACGAAGGCGTTCCAGTAAGTGATGGTGCCCCAGCCTCCTGTCCAGGTATGCAGATTGAAGCCACCCAGATCAAAGGCATTGGGAATAAGCGTGGCCGCCGGCATACCCGTGACCGGATTGACCGCCTTGCCGTCCAGGAGCAGCTCGGCGTCGAACTTGCCGGGTCCCCAACTGTTGAGCACCTGGCGCACTTGAGGATCGGTTATGCCCGGATCGGCGATGTTGAGCAGGCTGACGAGGGCGCTCAAATCGGGCGCGGCGGCGATGATGGCGCCCACATTCAGATCGTGGTTGGCCCAGCCGTCGAGACGGTGCCCGATGCCATAGGCAAAGGAGTTATCGACGGTAGAGTGGCAGAGAGCACACTGGATCCCCATGGAACTCAATGAGCCGTTGCTGTTGAAGTGGCCGGTCACACCGACCACGGCATTGAGCTTGAGCAAGGCCAGTGTCGTGGCGGGATCGTCCAGGTTGACTTGACCCTGTTTGAGAGCTTTGATCAGGCTAGGAGGCAGGGCTTCGACATCGACCTTGAGGCCAAGCGCCAGGGCGGTTTTTGGGCTTACCCCCGCTCCCACGCCTCCCAAAGCGCTTCCTTCGATAGCCTCGTGTAGTTTGAGGGTGTCCCCCCAGAAGGCTTCATCGCCGAAGGTATCGAAGCGAAAGGTCTGTCGGCCCTCGTTAAGCATGCGCTCGGCATTAGCCGAGATTAGATGGTCGAAGCGATTGAGAGGTTCACTAGAGGGGGTGGTCTGGGCTGCTGGGCGCAATAGGCCCGCTGTAATCAGCAGGGCCATGCTCATAACAGCGCAGAGAAGCAGGGTCTTCGACTTCGTGTTCTGGAACATGGTCATCTCCTCAGTTATGGGAAGGGAACAAGTGCTAGCCGGCTAGTGCCGCATCGCCACAGTCTGGCGGGGTTGCGCTTTGTTCTGGAATGTCTCCAGCAGGGCGATCCGTTTCGTCAGGGCGTTGAGTTGCTGCTGCGATTGTTTCACCGAAGCTAACTCCACACTCGGTTTCGGAGGGTAGCTTTGAGGGCCGCCTGCTTGTACTGGAACAAGCCGGCGAGCAGGGATTTATGCTGTTGCGTGTTCATAAGAATCTCCTTTGCCGTTCGCTGGAACCAGGTGAGGTCGCCGGCTAAACCGACACCAGGGGAAGCATAGTGAATGACTAACTAGCCGGGTAGGGCCGCTGTTGATAGGACCGGGCCATCCAGCCTCCTATCCAACAGCGGAGCAAGGTTTATAGCTCTAATATCCGGGAGAGGCGTGGATAAAAACGTGGATAAAACAGAGGAAAATAGCGGTCAAACCGAGAATTTACAAGCTATTCGCCTGTTAGAGTTGTAGGAATGGATGATGCCATGCCGCCCCAGAAATCTAAAAGCCTGCTGGTCCTTCGGCTGTTCGGACCTTTTGATGTGCGCCTGAAGGACGCGCCGCTCCCCTCCTTGCGCACACGCAAGCACCAGTGGCTGCTGGCGCTTTTGGCGTTGCGCCATGATCGGCAAGTGGATCGGGATTGGCTGGCTGGAACTCTCTGGCCGGAAAGTCCTGCCAGCCAGGCGCTCTACAATCTGCGCCGATACCTGAGCGACCTGCGCAGCGCGCTGGGATCGGAAGGAGAACGGCTGAGCGCCTCGGCGGCGCGCAGTATTAGCCTCTCTCTGGCAGGAGCGAGCGTGGATGTGCTTGCCTTTGATGCCGCCATCGTCCGAGGCGACGTGGCCTCTCTGGAAGAAGCGGTTTCCCTCTATCGGGGTCCCTTGCTGGAGGGTTGCACGTTGGAGTGGGTCCTTTCTGAGCGCCAGGAGCGCGAGATGGCTTATCTTGCCGCCCTGGAGACGCTGGCCGTCCAGGCGATGGCGCGCCAGGAGGCTGCGGTTGCCATCCGTTATTTACGGTTGGTCGTTGCCACCGACCCATTGAGGGAGAGCGCCCAGCGTTCGTTAATGCAGGCTCTGGCTGCCGGTGGCGATCTGGCGGCGGCGACGCTGGTGTACCGGGAATACCGCCTCTACCTGCATCGCATGCTCCATACCGAGCCCGCTCCGGAAACCAGCGCGTTGTTTCAGAAGATCCGCAGCCAGACGCAGTCCAGTTCTCCCAAAGAGATACCCACCGCTTCTCGCCGCACGGCGCCTTCCCTGCCTGGCCGCCTGCCTCTTCCTCTGACCGGGTTTGTCGGGCGCGAGCAGGAGTTGAGGGAGATCGCGCGCTTGCTGGCCTCCCGTCGCCTGGTAACGTTGCTGGGACCGGGGGGCATGGGCAAGACCCGCCTTTCTATCCAAATGGCCCGGCGATTAGCCGGAAACTATCCGGATGGCGCCTGGTTCGTGGACCTGACAGCCTTGTCGGATGCCGCTCAGGTTCCCGAAGCCATCGCTTCCGTTCTGGGAGTTCGAGAGGAGCGGGAGCGCCTTCTGCTGGAGGCGCTCTCGGAGCATCTGAGCGGCAAGCAGATGCTTATTGTCCTGGACAACTTCGAGCATCTGGTGGAAGAAGGAGCCGTCCTCGTGCGCGGGTTGCTGGAGCGGGCGCCAGGACTTACCTGCCTGGTGACCTCTCGTCAACGGCTGGCTGTAGAGGGAGAACATGAATTTGTCGTGTCGCCGCTGCCCGTGCCCAGCCTGCCGGGCACGCCGGAGCGTCTGCTGGAGTTCGAGAGCATACAGTTGTTCGTCGAGCGGGTGCAGGCGGTTCGCCCGGACTTTGTGCTCACCGACGCCAATGCAACTGCCGTAGCTGCCCTCTGCGATATGTTGGAAGGTCTTCCGCTGGCGATAGAATTGGCCGCAGCCCGGATAGTCGTGCTAACTCCTGTGCAGATGCTTTCGCAACTGGAGCGTCGACTGGATTTTCTGAAGAGCCGCAGGCGCGACATCGTGGAGCGGCATCGGACGCTGCGGGCGGTTATTGATGCAAGCTATCTTCGACTGCCGGTACCGCTGCAGAGCTTCTTTTGTCGACTGTCGGTGTTTCGGGGTGGATTCACCCTGGATGCCGCCGAGGAGGTGTGCCAAGAGACGGAGGCGCTGGAGCATCTGGAGGCGCTGCGGGAAGCCTCTCTTGTGATCGCCGACGTGGAGACGGATAGCGCCGAGATACGGTTCAGGATGCTGGAAACCTTGCGGGAGTATGCTGAGGAGAAGTTAAAGCCGGAGGAGTGTCCGGGCTATAAAGATCACCACAGAGACTACTTCCTCGCACTGGCGGAGACGGCTACAGAAGGATTCTTCAGTTCAGAACAAGCTCGGTGGCTGCAGAGGCTGGAGAAGGAGCACGACAATCTGCGGGCTGCCTTGGAGCACTGCCTGGGAGAAGACGGCAGGGATGCGGTCAAGGGACTGCGCCTGGTGGCCGGCCTTGTTCATTTCTGGCATCACCGCGGGCATTGGAGCGAGGGACGTGCCTGCTGTGAACGCGCGCTGGCTCAGGCTGGCGCTCAAGAGCGGTCTAAATGGCGAGCCAGGGCACTCTATGCCGCAGCGTATATCGCCTTAGATCAGGGCGATGCCGACGCCGCGCAAGCGCGCGATGAAGAAGCCCTGGCGATCAGCCGGGAGATTGGAGACCGCCAGGGCATCCCCGGACCGCTCAGCCATTTGGGAAAAATCGCCCAAACTCAGGGCGACCAGGAGCAGGCGCAGGCGCTTCATACCGAGAGCCTGCGCCTTTGCCGGGAGCTTGGGGATCAGTCGGGAGTGGCCAGCTCGCTGATTAGCCTCGGCTGGTTCCGGGCCGCCCAGGGCGACCGGGAAGAAGCGCGACGCCTCTTTGAAGAAGCGCTGGCGATCAGCCGGGAGGCCGGCAATCAGGTCGTAGAAGCCTTCAGCCTCAACATGCTCGGTAATCTGATTTTTGAACAGGGCCGTTATGAGGAGGCCCGCCCGCTTTACGAGCAGGCTCTACTCCTCAATCGCGACCTGGATGACAAGCGAGGGATTGCCGCCTCGCTTGACAATCTTGGGAATGCGGCTGCAAACCTTCAGGACGCGACAGCAGCCCGCGCCTATTATGAGGAAAGCCTGTTCCTCAATCGGGAATTGGGCAACCGGTCTGGCGTGGTGGTCGTCCTGGTCAATCTCGGCAATTTCGCCTGTGACCAGGGGGACTATGCTGCCGCACGGGACTATCTGGTGGAGAGCCTGAAACTCTGCCGGCAACTGAAGGCAAAATTTTTCGCCACTGCGGCACTGGATAGCATGGCGATCTTGTACAAAGCGCAAGGACATGGGGAACGGGCCGTGCGCTGCTTTGCGGCAGCCCAAGCCCTGAACGATGCGATCTCCTATTCCCGTCCGCCCCTGGAGCAAGAGAAATTGAACCGCACGCTGGAAAGCCTACGCTCCACATTGGGTGAGGAAGCGTTTGCCTTCGCTTGGGAGCAAGGCCGTGCCATGACCTTCGACCAGGCCCTTGTCGCCGCCCTGGAGGAAAGTGCCGGTCACGGCGCTCCAGTCCATGCGCCGGATACTTCAGAGGTTCCGGCGCATGGATAGCGTTCCAAATCAGCAAAAATGTAGACTAAATTCCACGTAGAAATCGAGAACTTTCTTTTCATAGGTAGGGATAACTTAGGCTTCTTGGTTGTCCTATCGTAGGAGAGGTCCTCCTAGTTCGTTCCCGGCTTCGATCTTAGTATACCCTACCCTCTGGCCCAGCCTCGAAGAGCTTTAGCTCCTCCAGGAACAGGGCGACCGCCTCTTCGGTGCTCGTAAAATCGCGCAGAACTGGCCCTTCTGGGGTGCGCTCGATCAGCAGCAGAATTGCCAGGGCGAGAGCTTCGCGCAGGCGCATTCCTGGAGCGATGGCGCCTGGTGGCGTGGTGCGGCGGTAGATAAAGGCCAGGCTCATGGCATGAAACCGCTCCTGAAAGATGGGGGTAGCTTTTGGCCCCAGGCAGCGCAGAAGTAGCAACAAGGTTTTGGCGAACCCCTCCTCGGGTGGCTCTTTTATCTCTACAAGTTCGGTCTGCCCGCCTATTCTGAAAGAACACTCCCAGTAAAACTTTGATATTACACGCCTCTTAGGAATCTTACGGCTTCTTTTTCATAGGTGTGGAAGGGGTTCTTGAGGTCAAGCTGGCGGTTGCGCTCGATGTAGACGGCGTCCCAGTCGATGACGTAGCGGGTGCCGGGGCGGGCGATGAGCTGCGAGACGATCTGGCCGCGTCCGAGGGCGCGCGTATTCTCCGGCGGCGTGATCGTCGCCTCCTCCACCTGCTCGTCGGTGACGAGGCGGCGAATGGCGCCCGACTGCTCCAGGCCGTAATAGAGCCCCTGGCTCGGATGGACGTTGTGATACTCCAGGTCCAGGCTCTGCAGAATGTCGTCCTGCCAGGTGACGCCGGTCTCGTCGATATACTGTTGATAGAGTACGCGCTTGGCGGACCAGTCCAGCCGGTCGGAGGTGGAGAGCGGATCGCGCTCCAGATCATCGAGAATGGCCTCCCATTCGGTCAGCACCATGTCCGTCTGCGCGTCGCGGCGGTGCAGGTAGCGCTTGGCGGCGTCCAGATAGCGGCGCTGCAGGTCCACCGCAGAAATCGTCTTGCCGCTCCGGAGCCGCACCGGCCACTTGAGCGTCGGATCGCGGGAGACGGTACGCAGCGTCTCCAGCGGATCGGCGACCTCCACGTCCGGCGGAACGGTCCCCTCTTCGATCAGATCGAGCACCAGGCTGGTCGTGCCGACCTTGAGCATGCAGGCGTACTCGCTCATATTGCTCTCGCCGAAGAGGATGTGCAGGCGGTGCAAGTTGCTATAGGAGTAGTAGGAGTCCCACTTGGGATTGATGATCGCCCGGTTGAAGCGCACGCGCGAGGAGATGGTCTTGACGATGTGATCGGCGCGCTGGCTGAGCTGGAAATCGACCGAGGGATCGATCTCGACGCCATAGAAATTGGAGACCCAGACGTAATCCACCTCGTGCTCGCCCAGGGTCATGATGTTGTTCTTGCTGCTGGGGCGGGTAAGGCGATGTCCCCCCACCCTTCCAAGACCCGCGAAGATTTGACGCGTGACCAGGAAGGGCAGCAGGTAGGAGAGCGCATCGGTGAAGAAACGGTCCTCGATCTGGACCAGATAGTTCTCATGGCAGCCGAAAGTATGCCCGCCGAAGTGGTCGATGCTGTTGTTATGGAAGCTGACCGCCTCCTCCAGCTTCAAATCCGTGAGCAGTTGGGCGAGCAGCAGCCGCCCGGCTTTGTCGTGACGGACGAGATCGAGCAGGTCGCAGCATTCGGCGGTGGCGTACTCCTCATGGCTGCCGACCGCATCGATATAGAGCCGGCCGCCGTTGCGGAGAAAGCCTCCGGCGCGGGCCGGCTCGAAGGCGTAGTCCCGCGCGTGCAGATCGATCACGCCCAGCTTTTTGTCGTAGAACGCAAAGTCCTTGACCTTCTCGACGATGTCCTCCGAAGAGCCGACGACGGGGTCGCGCACCATGCAGCCGAACTCGGTCTCGATGCCGAAAATGCGTCTGTCCATGAATAGTTCTCAGTTCTCAGCTGTCAGTTGCCAGTTGAAACCCGTTTTTTCTGAAAACTGGCAACTAGCAACTGACAACTCTATTTGACTTCCTTCAGCAGGGGCTCCAACTCCGCTTCGGTGAGCAGGCGGAAATGGCTCTCCCGGTTGGCGCGGCGTTCCAGCACGCCCACTTCCAGCGTCGCCGTTTTCAACTCGTCCCGCAGGAAAACGGCATCGGAATCGGCCTCTTCGATGTCGCGAAGCGGATTGAACTCGTCCTCCTCCTCGTTGCGGCCGCGGAAGCTGCGCCGCAGCGCCTCCCGCGCCCCGACGATCCAGGCCGACAGCGCCTTGCGGAGCGCCTCGTCGCGCGTCCATTTGGGATCCGGCTCGCCGATTCGCTCCCGCATCCGCTCCTCGGCCTCCCGCGCCCCGGCGATCACAGCAGCCCCGGTGTAGGCGCGGAATTCGCCATCGTAGTTGAGCGTGACGAACATATCCGCGCCCGGGTTGCGCCCCATCTCCGCGAACAGTCCCCGGACGACGAAGGGCATGGTGCCGAACTGGTCCCCGAACGCCTTCTTTAAGGCCGGACTCAGCGCGAACCCGATTAATCGCTGCACGGAGACGTCGTCCGGGCTGCGCTCGAAGCCCTCCTGGTGCGCGATCTGGATCATGCTCCGGCGGATGTCTTCGATATCAGACTGCTTGCCGATGGCCGAGAACATCTGGCGATCGTAGATCTCATAGATCTTGCGCTGGGTGCGGCGCAGGGTCAGAAGGAGCATCCCGCCATCGTAAGCCAGACCGACGACAGGGCTGCCCTCGCGCAGCCCCTCCTCGATATACTCTTTCCGATGCCCCAGCGCCTCATTAAAATCGTAGGGTGTAAACATTCCTCTTGCCTCTATACGAGCTGCGCATCAACGCCGATGCGCGATTCGCTCTCCGCCTGACCGGTCGATCTCGTCAATCAGGCCGCGCAACGTCTCCTCCGGCACGTCCTCGATGCCTTCGGCTGTGATGGTCTTGGCCAGAGGAAGCACCTTCGCCCAGCCGCCCGTTGCGGCGTCGAGATCGGCGGCGATGTCGATCAGGTAGAGCGCCTCTTTGAGGGCCTCGTCCCGCGTCATGGCATGGAACGGCTTCTTGGTCTTGACGATGTAGTCGAAGACGCCGCGGATTTGCAAAGAGCCGCTGCCGGCTGCGCCGAACTCCGTGCTCTCGAATCGCGCGCCCATTCCATCGTAGAAGAAGATGCGCCCTTCGCGGCTGTCCGGGTCGTAGGTCGACAACAGCGGAATAAACCCGCCGATGCCCTGCAGCGCCTCGGGAATGCCCGCGCGCACGACCTTGGCCAGTTCCGCCAGCTTGCCCTCCAAGCTCATCGGCTGCAGGTAGGTGCGCTCGAACAGCTTGAACGTCGTCCGCAAATAGCGCACCACCTCCATCGCCCGCGCAAACGAGCCGGAGATGGCCAGCAGCGTGTAGTCGTCGATGGGCAGCACCTTCTCCGCCCGGTCGTACATGACGGCGAAGTTGGCCGTTGCCCTCCGGTCGCCGACGTTCAGGACGCCCTTGTCGAACTTAACCGCGATGACCGTCGTGCCGTGCGTATCCACTACGCCCGGACCGGACGGACTATCCGCCGGCCGGACGGACGTAGGTATCTGCATAGGGCGTGTCAAGGGATGTCCGCTCCGTTCGAGCAGACTCCACAGATCACCCGCTATTTCCATTTATGTTCTTCCTATCGTGCTTGCGCCGGGCCGATGGACTAAAGTCCTTCGCTGTGAGGCGCTACGCGCCGGGTGTGCTTCGCACATGGTTTGCTGCCAGGTTTTTCCATCCGGTAGGACGGTTCTTCGCGAAGCAGGCGCAAGCGCCGCTCGCTTCGCAGGCCGAAGGCCCCCCTGACGGGTAATTCATTGCCCGGCTTGAAAGCGAAGGCATTCCTTCCGTCGCGCAAAATTATTGGCCGCTGCGCTGCCGGTAGCGCCGCGCCGAATCCGGGTCCACGCGCTTCATGCGCTTGAGCAGGTCGCTCGTGTCGGGCCGCTTCACATCCGGCTTGCCCGGCCCACCATCGTCTCCGCCTTTGCGCAGCGGATCGACCGGCGTCGTCGGCATCTGGCGCCGCTCTTCGAATCGTATGGTCATCGCACTTTCTCCTTGGTTTTTCTCACACACCTATTTTTCGTATTGCGGGCGACGGAAGTCGTAGCCACCAGAGTGCGAAGTCGCCCTTCGGCGACTGACTTGCCATCGTGTTCCCCCTTCCCTAGAATTCCGAAGGTTCGAGGAGGGAATGGGGAGCGCGTCGGCGATTGGAAGGGGGTGGGGGCCGTCCGCGTAGGCGGGCTTGGTGCCTTTGTTGCTGCGATTTCAGTCGCCCGAATCCGAAAGGGCGAGTTAAGTTCGGATACACCTGAAACCTTATCACAGGCAGTTTAAACCCAATCAGAGTTGTCCTTGTCGTCGGGCCGGCGGATAATGGCAATCACGCCCTCTAGAGTTTCGGCAGAGGCGAACTCGTCGTTCAGCAGACGAACATTCTCCTCGACGAGCGGGTTCATGTCGAAAAGTAGATCCTGGTCATTGTGGCGGAATGCCACGCCGTTCCACCCGATGCGGCGGATCGCCGATCCGAACCGCTCGACGAAGACGCCGCGCAGGAAAGCCCGCGTATCGAACGGCGGGCACGACATGGCGGCCTGAATCCGCCCATCGGTGACCAGCCGGCGCATCTCGCCCGCCTGCTCCAGCCCGTAATAAAGTCCCTGCTCCGGATCGACGTCGTGATAGGCTAGATCCAGGCTCTGCAGGTAAGGATCGTTCCACTCCAGGCCCTGCTCTTCGCGGAAAGCGTTGAGCAACTGGTATTTGGCGACCCAGTCCAGGCGGTCGGCGAGGCGGAAGGGATCGGTCTCCAGCGCGTCTAGCGTCGCGCTCCACTCCGCAATCACCCAGTCGGTCTCCTCATCCTTCCCGCACAGGCGCTTCTCCGCCTCCGCCAGATAGATACGCTGTATTTCCAGCGCGGTCAGGGCCGGCCCGCCCTGGCGCTCGATCGTCTGTTTGAGCGAAAGATCGCGGGAGACCTGCTTGACGGCACGGATCGGATCGACCAGCTTGACCGGTGGGGTCAGCCCTTCCTCCAGCAAGCTGAGCACCAGACTGGTCGCGCCCACCTTGAGCGCCGTGGCGTATTCGCTCATGTTGGCGTCGCCACAGATGACGTGCAGCCGGCGGTAGAGGCGCGGAGTGGCGTGCGGCTCGTCACGCGTATTGACCAGCGGCCGGTTGTGCAGCGTGTCCACGCTGGCCTCGACCGAAAAGAAGTCGGCCCGCTGAGAGAGCTGAAACGGCACGCGTCCGATAGCGGCGCTGTCGTTCTCCACGCCGACTTTGCCCGCCCCGGTGTAGATCGATCGTGTCACGAAGAAGGGCAGCAGCGCCTCGATCAGAACGTCCGGGGGCACGTCCCGGCGCATCAGATAGCCCTCGTGCGTGCCGTAGCTGGCGCCGTGGAAATCGGTGTTGTTCTTATAGAGGGTCACGGCGCAGCCCCGCTGCTCGGCCCGCCGCCGCGCCGCCGCGAAGACGATCCGCTCGCCGGCCTTATCGTGCGCGACCAGATCGCGCAGAGAGCGGCACTCCGGCGTGGCATATTCGGGATGACCGTGGTCGTTATAGAGCCGGGCGCCGTTAGCCAGCACGCGGTCGCTGCGCTCCTCCTCCTGGCTCATCCGGGGCGCGCCGGGCGCGTCGAACTGGGCGTCGTCCGGATTGGTGGAGAGATGCTGCACGGTGAAGCCGCGCATGTCTCGGCGGGGATCCTCTCCCCGGTAGTTCCAGCCGCACACCGACGGGCCGGCATGGCTGCGCACGACCGCGATGCTCTCGTTGATCCAGTCGTTGGCGCCCAGGCCCTCGACCACGATTCCGTATTCCGTTTCGATCCCAAACAGCCTGCGGATCATGCGTTCGGCTTTTCCTTACTTGATCTCACCCCTCTCCTTCATAAGGAGGTGAGGTAGAGACGGGGGTGAGGTCTAGATGATATTATCCCGTGAGACGGAGCGCTGCTTCTTGGCACTGATGGGCTTGATGGTCGCCACATTCTCCGGCTCGTAGTCCAGCAGCTTCAGCCAGTCTTCCTGCGCGTCGCCCTTCGGGAAGATTTCATTCTCCTTGTACTCGACGCGGACGGCTTTCTGCAGGTCCTCCAGCGTGAGGCCCTCATGCTCCGAGTTGCGGGTGATGCTGCGCCGGATGGCAAAGTCCTTGGCGCGCTCCACCACCGACTTGATGAGCGCGCCGCTGATAAGGTCCTTCCAGAAGAGCGTCTCGGTGCTGCCGCTTCTAAGATAGACCTCCAGAAACTCCGTCTCCTCGTTGCGGCGGAAAGTAAACTCCGTGATCAGGTCCAGCAGCTCGTCCAGCGCCGCCACCGCGTCGCCCTTATGCTCCTTGACCAACTCCGGATCGATAGGCACATCGTCCAGATAGATTTTGAAGATGTCGCGAGTCGAGCGGCGGTCGGGCCGATTGACTTTGACCTTGCGGTCGATTCGCTCCGGGCGCAGGACGGCCGGATCGATATAGTCGGGCCGGTTGGAGGTCAGCATCACGACCACGTTCTCCAGGCTGACCAGCCCGTCCATCTCGGCACAGAACTGCGGCACGAGCGTGTTGGAGATGTTGAGCCAGCGTCCCGAAGAGCGCACCCGCAGCAGAGACTCCGCCTCGTCGATAAAGATGAAGACCAGATGTCCTTCTTTCGCCTTCTCGCGGGCCTGCGCGAAGATTTCGCGGACCATGCGCTCGCTCTCGCCCAGCCACATATTCAAGATCTTCGGGCCGTTGATAAACATGAAATATTCGCGCACGTCGCGACCGGTCCGCTGGCGATACTCCTGCGTGATATTGTAGGCGGTCGCCTTGCCGATGAGCGTCTTGCCGCAGCCGGGCGGGCCGAAGAGCAGGATGCCTTTGAGCGGACGCTTGCCGAATCGGGCGAACAGCTCCGGGTGCAGCAGGGGCAGCTCGATGGCGTCCTTGATGACCCCGATCGCCTCCTCCTGCCCGCCGATCTTGCTCCAGGGCAACTCCGGGATCTCTTCCAGATAGTAGTCGTTGGTCTCTTTGGCCGCAAAATGCTCAAGGGCGACCTTGAAGTTAGGCTCCATGCGCACTTCCGAGCCGGGCTTGAGTGTTTCGTTCAGCAGCGCCTCGCCCCGGTAGACGACGCGCGACTGCATTCCCTGCGCATCCATCGCGACACGCAGGCGCCCGTCGTCTAAGACCTCGCTGATCTTGACGATCGGCCCGCCCTGCGCACAGCCCAGATCGCCGATCACGGTAAAAGCTTCATTGACCTTGACCTGCGTGCCGATCTTGAAGTCCGGGCACTCTAGCTTGGGGTCGATATTGGCAATATACTCCTGCTCGCCGAGGGCGATGCGCGCCACGATCTCGGGCTTCTCTTCCTGCGGCGCGGCAGGCTGGCCGAAGCGGCGGCGCGGCTTCGGCTTCTTCTCGGACGGCTCGGGCTTGCCCAGATAGACTCCGATCCGGTTGGCCGGCGAGGTCAGCTTCTCGTACGCCTCCTCGAACTCGGCGATGACCTTCTTGGCCTCTTCCATCATGGCCTCGTCGGTCTCCAACTGCTCGCGCAGCGCCATGAGGTAACCCAGGCGCACGTCATTGCGCGGGGTCAGCCGGATCACCTCATCCAGCAGCCAGAGCGCGCGCAGCTGCATGGTCGCCGAATCCATGTCCTCGGTATTCTCCCGAGGGCTATAATCATCGTTTCCTCCGCCGAACTCGTTCTCATCGTCACGGCGGTTCCGGTCACGTCGCATTCCACTCTCCTTGCCTGGACTTTCCTCTCCGCTAGACCCAGCCGAGCAAGCGCCCGAAGAGTCTACCGCCAGTATAACATAAACTACGCGAATTGAGAAGGTGAAGTTTCTCCGCATTTGGACGTTTGTATACCGTTATTTCGGCTAGGGAACGGATCGACAACCGCCTTCCGGCATCTATTCCTCCTGCTGACCGATCTGCTCCTCCGTCTGCTACGCCGTCCAGGCGTTTAGCGAATGATCTCTCCAGTTCGTCCATTCTAAGCAACAAACTCACTCTCCCAAGCGTTATTCAATCTGAAGCACGGATTATCACAGAGAACACGGAAGACACGGATAAGCCGCCGGCTTCTTATCCGTGTAATCCGTGGCATCCGTGCTTTCCGTGATTCAGAAAGGATCCTTCATGCCGGAGAGTCTGTTCTCGCCTTTGTCCATCCGAGGTGTCACGCTGCGCAACCGGATCGCCGTCTCGCCAATGTGCCAGTATTCGAGCGAAGACGGCTTCGCCAACGACTGGCATCTGGTCCATCTGGGCAGCCGCGCCGTCGGAGGCGCGGCCCTGGTGTTCACAGAAGCGGCGGCAGTAGAGGCGCGTGGCCGGATCAGCCCGCAAGACCTCGGAATCTACAAGGAAGAGCACGTCGCGTTTCTCCAGCGTATCACCCGCTTTATCGAGGCGCAAGGGGCGTTCGCGGGCATCCAGTTGGCGCACGCCGGGCGCAAGGCGAGCACGGCGCGTCCGTGGGATGGCGGAGGGCCGCTGTCGCCAGAGCAAGGCGGCTGGCGGCCGATCGTCGGTCCCAGTCCCCTTCCCTTCGCCGAAGGCTATTTAACTCCCGAGGCGCTGGATGAGGCGGGCATCGCGGAGGTTATAAGCGCCTTCGGCCAGGCGGCCCAATGGTCGCTCGAAGCCGGCTTTCAGGTGGTCGAAATCCACGGGGCACACGGCTACCTCCTGCACGAATTCTACTCGCCTCTTTCCAATATTCGCGACGACCGGTACAGCGGCAGCTTTATCAACCGCACGCGAATCGTAAGGGAAGTCGTCGAGGAGGTGCGTCGCCACTGGCCGGAGCGGTATCCGCTCTTCCTGCGCATCTCCTGCACCGACTGGGTAGAGGGCGGTTGGGATATCGAACAGTCTATAGAGCTCGCCCGTCAGGTCAAGCCGCTGGGCGTAGACCTGATCGACTGCTCTTCCGGCGCGAACGTCCCCCACGCCACGATCCCCGCCGGACCCGGCTATCAGACTCCCTTCGCGGAGCGCATCCGCCGCGAGGCGGACATTCTCACCGGCGCGGTCGGCTTTATTACCAACCCCGTCCAGGCGGACCACATTCTGCGCACGGGCCAGGCCGACATGGTCCTTCTGGCGCGGGAGATGCTCCGCGATCCCTATTGGCCGCGCCGCGCCGCCAGAGAGCTGCATCAGGAGATCACCGGCCCCGTCCAGTACGGCCGCGCCTGGTAAACTCAGAACGCATTTAGATCAAATCGGCTTTCCGCCCGCCAGGGCAACGGGTAGGGCCCCGTGGGCCGCAGGACAGCCCGAAGGTTCGATAGGGACCCGCAGGCGGGTCTTTCAAGGCCCGGCTCACCCATCCAGTACTGCCGGGCGTGGTGAGTCGGGGGTAGGCAAGGAGAAAAACCTATGAACGCAAATCGTAGTATCGTCGTCGATCCGGCCAGCCCTGGCCGGCTGGTGATTCGCGAAGCGCCGGATCCCGCTCCATTGCCCTCTGAGGCGTTGGTACGCGTCTCTGCGATCTCCTTGAACCGCGGCGAGGTACGCCGCGCCATGAACGCGGAGGCGGGCTGGCGGCCCGGATGGGATCTGGCCGGCGTTGTTGAGCGGGCTGCCGCCGATGGCAGCGGCCCCAAAGAGGGGGCACGCGTGGTCGGCATGCTGCCTTCCGGCGCCTGGAGCGAGCGGGTGGCCGTGCCCACGCATGCCCTCGCCCAGCTCCCCGGAGAGGTCTCCTTTGCGCAGGCGGCCACCTTGCCCGTGGCCGGCCTGACGGCGCTCCACGCGCTCATGAAGGGCGGTCTGCTCCTGGAACGGCCGGTGCTCATTACCGGCGCGACCGGCGGCGTCGGAGACTTTGCCCTCCAGCTCGCCCGGCTGTCGGGCGCCCGCGCCGTGGCCCATATCCGCCGGCAGGACCAGGAATCGCTCGTGCGAGAACTGGGCGCGGAAGCCGTTGTGATCGGCGAGAACCTGCCCGCTGAGCAGCCGTTCGGACCCTATCACCTCATTCTGGAATCGGTGGGCGGACAGACCCTCTCAACTGCGCTGACCTTGCTCGGCGAGGGAGGCATCTGCGTCTCGTTTGGCGTGTCCGGCAGCGCGCAGATGACGCTGGACGTGACGCGCTTCTTTCCCATCGGCGGCGCGTCCCTCTACGGCTTCATTCTCTTCCACGAGCTCAAGACCGTCGAGCCTGCCGGGCCAGGACTGGCGCGTCTGGCAGGGCTGATCGCGCAAGGCAAGCTTACACCGCGCATCAGCGTCGAAGCGCCCTGGGCCCAGGTGGCGGAGGTGGCGCAGCAGTTGATCGACCGGCGTTATCCCGGCAAAGCCGTCCTCCACATCACTTAAGCGCGATTCACGCTTACGGCAGCGTGCAAAAAGCCCGCCGGAGACCTCTCCGGCGGGCGCAAGCATGTCCTCTGAAGTCCGACGACGGGAGGACTTAGTTGGTGCTGAAGGTGACCGCGTGAACGCCGTCGCTGGTGCCGCCCGCGTACCAGACGTTGTTGTTGACGGTCTGCGTGGCGTTATCGGCGCTGGCGTTAGCGCCCGGCGAAACGCCGGCGGGCTTGAAGTACTTGGTATGCCCGTCGCCCAGAGCGTAGTTCGCTCCCGAAGAATGGCGCCCATCCACGCCACCATTGAGATTGGTATCGAAGTAACTCAGATACGGTACGTTCTTCGGCGTGTAGCCGCCCATGATGCCCGTCTGGTACTGGGTCTCATTGGTGCCGTTAGTCTGGACGGCCGGCAGAGTGTTGTTGACATCGCTGTCGGCCAGGATGTTGATGCCGTCTCCTACGGAGGAGACCACGTCCCAGGTGTTGACGATGAGAGGCTGGGCGCCTTCATTCGTGGTCGCTACGTTCGCCACATCGCCCTTGACCTCGACCAAAAGCACGATATTGGCCGGCGCGTTCAATCCCGCATCGGCGGTATGGGTGGCGATGTTGTAGTTGTACGAGTAGGAGACCGGGTCCAGCTCCGGATGGCTCGAGGTCGCCGTGACTATGCTGGTCGAGTCATCCGGGCACTTGAGAAGCGGAATGCTCTTGATATACGGGGCGCAAACGCCGGCCCAGCCCAGCCCGATGGTATAGGTGTCGGTGGAGTTGGGGACGTAGCGAGAGCCGGAAGGGAACTGCTCATCGTAGTCCTGAACGTACATGAGCAGAGCCAGGCTTATCTGCTTCTCATTCGAGAGACAACTGGTGGCGCGGGCTTTCTCGCGGGCCTGGGCAAACACGGGGAAGAGGATCGCCGCCAGAATGGCGATGATCGCAATGACGACGAGCAATTCGATCAGGGTGAAGGCGCTCTTCCTTCGATTGGCGTGCATACTTGATGTGACTCCTTCTTGAGTTTCCATTGCGTACAGTAAATCTGCTTATCCAATGCTTATTATAGAGATAATGCCTAACACTGTCAATAGGGCTACTCCTATAAATAGGATAGCCGGTCTGCATGGCTCGGTCAGAGGTACCTGTGAGCCGCCAGCCTGTCCGATTTCGTCGCTGCACTACCGATGCAAAAATGTGCTCCCGTATCAGCGCAGTTTCAAGGTGTATCCCGCATAGGTCGGTCCAATCCGTCCTAACAAGGATAAGAAAGCTTTCGAGTCGAATTCTGATCCTGCAGGGACTTCCAGATTATCGCCGTCATGCCGGCGGATCGGAGCCGGAAGAGCCGCTGGAATCGGGGATCGGTCGTCCATCACCATGAGCCGCCAGGATAACCATCACAGCGGGAAGAAACAAGCCGTCTCCTATACCCTGCGCGTCCGGTATTTCGAGACGGATCAGATGCAGGTGGCCCACCACGCGCACTATTTCGTCTGGTTTGAGGCGGCGCGCAGCGAGTTTTGCCGCGTTCGTGGGATCGATTATACGGCGGTCGAGGCGGCCGGCTTCTTCCTGCCTATCCTGGAAGCCCGCTGCCGTTACCTGGCCCCGGCCCGTTACGATGACGAGATCACGATCTCCGTCCGCGTTATCAAGCATACGAAATTTACCCTGACGCTGGGCTATAGCGTCACCTGCGGAGACCGGCAGCTTGCCGAGGGCGAGACCCTGCAGATGCTGATCGACCGGAAGGGAAAGCCCTGTTCCTTTCCCCCGGAAATCGCCGCCCGCTTCGACGACGATCCCTCCGGCGCGTAAACCGAGGAAGCTTCCAGAGCCTATCCACCCGGCATATCACCCACCACAAAAGAGACGAAGCCCATGAAATCGCAACTGACGCCTGAGCAGGTCGCCCGCTACCAGCAGAAGGGTTTTCTGGCGATCGAAAACTTCCTCGATTCGGACGAATTGGCGCTCTGGCGCGCCTACACGGAAGAAGCCGTTCAGCAGCGCCTGGAGCAGACGAACCGTCTGACCAATCAGAGCGACCCGGACAGCTACTACGCCCAGGTGTTCACCCAGTGTCTCAAACTGGCGGATACGCACGCCGGGATGCGCACGCTGATGCTTGATCCCCGCCTGGGCGAGATGGCGGCGACCCTGGCGGGCGTGAATGGCATCCGCATCTGGCACGACCAGGCGCTGTTCAAGCCTCCCTTCGGCAACCCTACCGCCTGGCACCTGGACGTCCCCTACTGGTCTTTCGACTCCCGCCAGGCGCTCTCGATCTGGGTGGCTCTGGATGATGCCACGCTCGGCAACGGCTGCATGTGGTACGTTCCCGGCAGCCACAAAGAGGCGACCTTTGAGAATGTGGGCATCGGCGAGAATATGGCCGGCCTGTTCAAGCTCTATCCGCAGTGGCGCGCGATCGAGCCGGTCGCCTGCCCCTGCCCTGCCGGCTCTGCCGTCTTCCACAACGGGCTGACGGCGCACGGCGCGGGCGCCAACATGACCAACAGGCCGCGCCGCGCCATGACCTGCGCCTACATGCCGGACGGCTGCACCTTTAACGGCAAGCGCAACATCCTGCCGGAAGACTATTTCCATTCCCTCGCCATCGGGGACATGCTGGACGACGATACGATCAATCCCTTGATCTGGTCACGAGGCAAATAAGGAAATCTCAGCCTGGCAGGAACCTTCCCGCTCAAGCGCGAATAGCTCTTATCATGACGCGCTCATATCTACCGCATGAAAGATGGAGGAAACGACTATGCGTCGCGTGCTGCCCCTGCTTTCCCTGACGATCCTGGTCTGCGCGGCTGCGTCCTTCGGACAGGGCGACAAGCCCCAGCCCACGCAAGCCCTTCTCGACGCCGCCATGAAGACGGCTAAATCCTCGCACAAGACGATCTGGGTGACCTTCGACGCCTCCTGGTGACCCTGGTGCAAGCGGCTGGATGCCGCTTATAATAGCCCTGAGCTGCACAAAATCTTCACCGATAACTACATCCGGGTTACCCTCGACGTCCAGGAGTCCAAAGACAAGAAAGATCTGGAGAATCCGGGCGGCGAGCAAGAGATGAAAGATCTCGGTGGCGAAAAGTCCGGGCTGCCCTTCTATGCGTTTCTAGATGCCAAAGGCAAGAAGCTCGCCGATTCGAATGTCATGCCCGGCAACCAGAACATCGGCTATCCCGCCGCGCCGGACGAGATCGTAGCCTTCGAGAAACTAATGGAAAAGACCGCCCCGCGCATGAAGGAAGCCGACCGGGAGAAAGTGGTCTCCTATCTCAAGAAGGCTGCCCCACCCTCCGCCTCCGCTGCCGGCCATTAGTTTTCCCCTGACCCCTTCCAATCGCCATCGTTGCCGGGTAACGGTCCAACCTTCGGGAAGGTTCGAGCACCCCTCCCCCTCTCCCGCAAGGGGTTAGGGGGAGCCAGACCGATAGCTTCAGCCTCTGCATGCAAGCTGGAGAATCTGATGAGAGGTACAAGATTTCAATAGAGTCCCCCCTCCCCTAGAATTGGGGGAATGGGGAGCGCGTCGGCGATTGGGGGGAAGGGGGTGGGGGCTTAAAAAATGATCGCGAAGATTCTGGTAATGCTGGCTATTCCTTGCCTGGGGATCGGAGCGGCCTGCCTCTTCATCGGCTACGGTCTGCTCCTCCTTTACGCTTGCCAGACCACCGGCCTGCGTGGGGCTATCCAGCGCCTCTGGAGAGCCAGAGATTATCGCCGCATCGATCTGCGGGCCGGCCGGCTGGTCTACCTAGGCGCTGCCTTCTTCACTCTGGCTGTCCTGCTGATTCTGTGCGCCATTCCGCTCGCCCGGCGATGAACCGCAAAAAACGTCTCCTCTTCATCGTGTTGTTCTCCCTCGCAGGCAGCATAATCACCCTTGTGATATGCCTGCTGCCTACCAACAAACCCCTGATGGCAAGAGCTACGCGGGTTGCCCCTCCGAGAGGATGGTATACGGAAGGCTGGAACACATATCATTGGCTTTCCCATTCCTCGTTGCTCGCCTTCCGAGATGTCGTCTTGAAGCCCGCCCCCTTCTCGACTGGGTCTTTCTTTGCCCCGGATGGCGGCACGTTGATTCGTTATGATGTGACGACTGGTACCGAGACGCCGCTCTACCAACTGACCCGGGTGTTCGATCGATCGAAAGGCATGACGGATAGCGTTCACGTATCGCCGGATGGCAAGCAGGTGCTCTGGGCAGATAGCAATGGAGGTCTTTACAGTGCCTCTGTCGATGGTTCCGGATTTCGGCGCTGGTGGAAGGCCGATGATGCCAATCTTGGGGAGCTATTCTGGCTGTCGGATAGCCACCAATGGGTCTGCCTGAAGCTCGTCCGACGAAATATACTTTTTGCGGTCGATAGCGCGCATATCTATTCTTTGCTTACCTCCCAACAAACGCCGGTACGTATTGTCCCCGCCTCGCGATTGCTGCGCCAGAAATCGTTAGTCCTGGAATCGTTTGGCCCCGCCACGACGGCGCGAGCCTGGGACGGCGGTATTCTGCTCAATTTCGCCGTTTACCATACTCAGCCTTTGAGCAACGTGAATCTCCATTTCGACAAGCTGGAGATTCTTCCGCTAAACATAGATAAGGAAGTCTCCTTCCCGCATGCCTATGCGCTGACCTTCCCGAATCAGGTTACTTTTATCAATGCGATCGCATCCCCGCAAGGCGACCGCATCGCCTGGGAAACCCTGGAGCATCGCGTTCCCGCTTGGTCCGCGCTTCTTCACCGTATTCTGCCTGCCTACAAACCGCAGGAACTCAACATTTTCGCCCTGAAAGTCAGCCGTCTGGATGGCTCTCAAACGCAGATAGTCGGCACCATGGAGATGCCTCCGGGCGATCAAGACTCCAATGATGTCCCACAGGAATTACGTTGGACACCGGATGGCAAGCGCCTCAGTTTCCTCTACCATCGGGCCATATGGACGGTCCCGACAGACTGAGCCAAGTTACTTTATTAACGTATAATAAAAGCAGGTACACCCTTAGGAAGATGACGTGGCGGGCAAGCATAGCAAAAAAGAGGTAGACGCGGAGATCGATCTGCACGGGCTGAATCGGGAGCAGATGCGGCTGAACCTGCAGCAGCGCTGGCCGGACTGGCGGAACTTACGGCGGGTGCGTATCATTCATGGGCGCGGCTCGATCCTCAAGCCGGAGGTCGAGCAGTGGTGCCGGGACATGGGCATTCCCTTCGCGCCGGAGCCGAACAATCCGGGAGCGCTGCGCATCTTCCCGCGGGAGCGCACGCTGCCGGACCGGCCGCTCGCGGTCACGCTGGAAGAGAAAGGGCTGCGTCTCACGCCGGAACAGGAGGCGTACCTGCGCGATCCGGAGGCGAGCGAGCGAAAGCGGGCCGAGGAGCAGCGCCGCGTGCAGGAGCAGGAACGCCACCGCCAGGCCGACGTGGCGGCCCGCGCCGCCCAGCAGCGGCGGGATGAGGCGCTCTGGCAGCAAGAGATGGCCCGGCTGGACGCGCTGGACCGCAGTCGCAAGGACAACCGCAACGGAGATGGCAAGCCCGCCGCGCCGCGCATCCTGCCGCCTTCGGAGATCAAGTACCAGGAAGGCTACTGGCGCGCGGAGCTGGTGCGCGTCGCCGATACGGATAACCCGACCCTCCAGAAACAGAAACGGCACGGACTGGACAAGCTGGCGCCACCGCTGCCCGAGAAGCCGCCTCAGACCTCGCAAAACGCCCGCCCTACGGGACCGTCGCGCGACACGGAGGCCGACCGCGCTCTCTTCGAAGAAGAGATGGCTCGTCTCGCTGGCGTCGATCCCCGCGAGACACGCCGCTCTCAGACATAGCGGGTGATAGATAGGTTCTGCTGCTCGGCCCAACGCCGCAGCATCTCCATAGCGGTTTGAAGCCGCTCGCCGGCCTGCTTCCCTTCCGGATGCTGGTTGCACGGCCCTCGCACCTGTACAATACTTCGCCTCGCCGTATCGACTTCGATGGTCAGAACGTGATGGCGGACGCCATCGTGAGAGGTCGCCAGCTTCAGCGACCAGATCGAGCGCCTTCCCTGGGCGCACAAGGCTGAATAGGCGGCCACACAGTTGTGCATGGCCTTTCCCTCTTCCTGTAGCTCCTTACTGCTTAAAAGCTCTTCAATGATCCAGCAGGAGACTCTGTCTTCCGGGCCGCGCTGCAAGAGGCGAAACGCACCGATCCCCGCAGGCGCCCACTCCAGGCGAGGGCGCTTTGGCTCGCGAGCGAGCTGAACGTGCCACGCCTCCACGAGCCGTTGAAGAGCCGCCTCCGTGCGTCCCTTCATGGAGAACTCCGGCTGCGGAGGGCCGAGATACGTGACCACGCCGCGCGGCCCCAAAATCTCCTCGAAGACGAATTTCTGGTGATAGATGTAGTCCATCATCGGGCCGATCTGAGCGGAAGCGAGCCTCGGCTGGCTGGCGAAGAACTGAAGGACGGTGGCCCAGAACGGTTCGTCCGGCAGGATTTCTGCCAGCCGGGATCCGCAGATCGCTCGCGCCAGATACTCGTCGCCACCCATGCCGTGAATCTGTCCCCAGCGCAGCGCGCCGACGATGGTGATGTCGCGCGGCGCTTGCAGGAAGTGGTGCGCCGCCTTCTTGGTCAATGCGACGGGCAGTTCGGCCGTGCGGATGTTCTGGCCCTGGCCGATATGCATAAACCACTGCTGATGCTGCCTTGCCGTCTCATTGTCTCCCTCGAACCATGCTGCATCCAGAAAAAGCGGTACGTCGTAGCGCGCGAGCAGATGGCGCGTCAGGGCGCTGAACTGGCGGCGGGCATTGTGCAATTCGGGCTTCCAGTCCTCCGGCGCTCGAATCCACTCGCGATGGCGGAGAGCCAGCCGGAACAACCCATCGGGAAACGTGTTGCCCGGCTGCGGACCGAGATAGGCGATGGCCGGCTCGACCGACAGCAGGTCACCCGTCTTGCTCAGACGCAGCAGCCGCAGCAGCGCTTCCTGCGCCCTGGGCCGCTCTTTCATGCCGGCAAACAACTGATGAATCTTTTGCTGATAAGCGTTGCGCAGCGCCGACCAGGGGACGCGCTTCTCGTAGATGGCGCGGATCAGCTCCTCCGGCTTGTGGTGCAGACGGCGGGCTGCCATGAGCGCCTGCGCGGCCCGCTCGCGCTCGGCAGCGCGCAACTCCTGCTCCCACTGCTCACGACCTTTATAAAGCGAATCGCTGAAGCCGTGACAGCGGCACCAGGTGGCGTAACTTTCCAGACTCTCCAATCCCAGCTTACGGATATGTTCGGCGCGAAGGGAGCAGGCGTGAACATACGCCTCCAGCCGAGCCGCGCAGGCTAGCTCCTGCTGGCGCTGACGCCAGTTCTTATGGAGCGATGCGCCAAATCCGTTCTCCCGGCACCAGGTCTGATACGCATGCACGCTGGACAATTTCAACGCCGCGATATGCCGCTGAATTTCCGACATCGCGGTCTCCGCCGTGTTGGCGGTCATGGGCTGGCTTCGTTTCGGCATGGTCTTGCTTCCTGACAGGGTCCATCCTGTTCCGAAAAACTCGACAACAGGCGGACAGGAAAGGTTGCATTCCGTCCCTTTCCGATCCATCCCTATTTATCGCAGGTCGCAAGGTCCGTGCTAAACAGGCTTCCGATGTTATCAAGCAGGGGAGCGCGGGGCGACAGCGCGGCGGCGCTGTTCGAGGTGTATGAGGAGGACCTGCACGTCGCCGGGGCGCAGGCCGGGGATGCGGGCCGCCTGGCCGAGCGAGCGCGGGCGGATTTTGAGAAGCTTTTCGCGGCCTTCATGCGAGAGCGCGCGAACGGACGCATAGTCCATGTCGTCGGGGATGGCGACGGCCTCCATGCGGGCAAACTTCGCCACCTGCTCGCCCTGCCGCTGGATATAGCCCTCGTACTTGGCCTGGATCTCTACCTGTTCCGCTACGGTGCGCGACACCGGCCCGGCGGGCACGCCGTCGGGATCGAGATCGGCGGCCAGGGCGCTCAGAGCGGAGTAGGAAAGCTCCGGGCGGCGCAGCAGCGACAGCAGCGACAATTTTCCATCGGCAACCGGCGCGGTGTCGAGCGCCACCAGGCGCGCATTATCGCGGATGTGAACGAAAGTGGAGGCAAAGCGGCGAGTCTCGCTCTCGATAGCCTCCCGCTTCACGCAGAAGCGCTCCCAGCGCTCCTCCGAGACCAATCCTACCTCCCGCCCGATAGGGGTCAGGCGCAGGTCGGCGTTATCATGTCGCAGCAGCAGCCGGTACTCGGCGCGGGAAGTCAGCATCCGGTAAGGGTCGCTGACGCCTTTGGTGACCAGATCGTCGGTCAGGACGCCGATATAGCTGCCCTGTCGCTCCAGCACCAGCGGCGCGCGTTCCTGCGCCTGAAGCGCCGCGTTGATGCCCGCCACGATTCCCTGCGCCGCCGCCTCTTCGTAACCACTCGTGCCGTTGATCTGCCCGGCCAGATAAAGCCCCGGAACTGTCTTGGTCTGCAGCGTCGGCTGCAACTGATCCGGGAAGACCATGTCGTACTCGACCGCGTAGCCGGGCCGCAGCATCTCGACCTGCTCCAGGCCCGGCAGCGTGCGCAGGAAGGCGATCTGCACGTCCGCCGGCAGGCTGGTCGACATGCCCTGCACGTAGAGCGAATCCCCGTCCCAGGTCTCCTGCTCCAGAAAGACCGGATGGGAGTCCTTGTCGGCAAAGCGGACCACCTTATCTTCGATGCTGGGGCAGTAGCGCGGCCCCACCCCGACGATCCGTCCACCATACATGGCGGAGCGATCCAGGTTGGCGCGGATAATGGCGTGTGTGGTCTCGTTCGTATGGGTCTGCCAGCAAGGCAGCAACGGACGCGGCGGCTCCAGCGCCTCGTTCATAAAGGAGAAGGGCGGGCAGTCTTCCGAGGGGATGGTAAGCGTGGAATCAAAATCGACCGTGCGGCGGTCCACGCGTGGTGTCGTGCCGGTCTTGAAGCGGCCCATGTGCAAACCGAGGCGCGTCAGCGCCGCCGATAGCCCCACGCTGCGGTCTTCGCCGTGCCGGCCGCCGGGCGTCTGACTCTCGCCGCAGTGCATCAGGCCGTTGAGGAAGGTGCCGGTCGTGAGAACGACGGCACGCGCACTGACCTCCGCGCCACCGGCCAGGCGCACGCCGATAACGCGGCCCTCCGCGACGATCAGATCCTCCACCGCCGCCTGCAGCACCGTCAGGCCAGGCGTCGTCTCCAGCATCGTGCGCATGGCACGCGGGTAGAGATCTTTATCGGCGTGGGCGCGCAGCGTCTGGACTGCCGGCCCCTTGCCCGTTCCTACAAAGCGGATATGCGTCAGTGTGCGGTCGGTGCAGCGGCCCATCTCGCCGCCCAGGGCATCCACTTCACGAGCCAGATGGCCCTTAGCCGGGCCGCCGATGGAGCAGTTACACGGCAAATGGGCGATCCGCTCCAGGTTCAGCGTCGCGACCGCCGCTCGGCAGCCCATGCGCGCGGCTGCCAGCGCCGCCTCACAGCCCGCGTGCCCCGCTCCGATGACGAAAACATCAAACTCCATTCTCCACCTCTCCCCAAAGCTCTTCTTTCCTCCCGTCAGAGGCACAAGAGAGCAACACGATGCCCCCTCTCCTCTTAAAAGAGAGGCAGGGCCGCTAGGCCCGTGGTGAGGAGGAGGTGAGGCCTCACCCGCTCCGCTTTATGATACCATAACCGAGCGGTGGGAACAGGCGAGGCACTTACGGCTGGTTCGAAGAGGACGGCGGCGAGGGCGGAGCGCTCGCCGTCGAGGGCGGCGGGGTCACCTGAATCTGTGTCTGCGGTGAGGAGGCATTGTTCCACAAAGCCGTGATGGTCCCCGCTCCTGGCGTCAACGGATTGAACGTAGCATCGCTGCCGTCCGCCTTAAAGCCCGTGGTGCTGAGCGTGCCGGAGCTGCCGATGTACAATAGGTCCGGCAGGAGCTTCTGCGAATTGCCCTGCGCATCGAATACCTGCGCCTTCAGCGACAGCGGCTTACCGACCTGTACGCTGGCCGCCGGGGGCGAGAGCGTGACTTTCGCACCGATATTGGGCACAGCAGCCGGCTCCAGAGCTATCAGCATATCGACCGGCTGAGCATTGGGCAGATCGAACGTGATCGTCTGTGCGCGGAAGGACGGGTCCGCAGGCGTGAGCGTCACCTGCACCTGAGTGGGAGTCGTGCCCACGGTCACATTGGGTATATCGAAGGCGCCATTGCCGTCCGTCGTCGTCTGAATCGTCGATGCGGCGGCGCGACTGTTCGGCGTCGTGGTGACGGATATCTGGACGTTGGGAATCGTAAAGCCCGGATTGGCGGCATCGACCACCTGGCCGGAGATCTGCGTTGCGCGGGTGCCTCCGATTCCACCCGGAATCGTGCCGCCATCGAAAGCGGTCGCGCAGCCCAACAGCCAGAGCAGACCGCCCGCCACGAGGCCTGATACCACGCAGCGTCCTACGCGGCGCAACAGCGGTCCTATAACCTGGCGAGGAAGCGATTTCTGTTCCTGAGAATGCGCGGAATCGTTTGTCGCAGTACTCATCCGGTCCCTCATGATTGCACGACGGCCACACCCGCGTCGGTCGCCAGGCGGGCCACCAGCGGCGGCCAGCCCGTCTGGTCGAGGAAGCTTTCCGCCTCCTCGTCCCGTCCCTGCTGGCGCAGACGTTGCGCCAGATGACTGTAGACGCGCACGCAATCTTCGTTTTCCAGAAGCGTGTCGGGGATTCCTGCTTCGATCAAAGCGGCGCGCAGCGTTTCCAGAACCGCAACAGCGGCACGCAGATGACTTTCGGCGGCCGCCTGGCTGTTCGGTCCCTGCACATCGGAAAGACGCGCCTGCATCTCGTGAGCGCGCCAGCGCCCTTCTACAAATTCCAGCTCCTCGGCGATCGCCAGCGCCGCCGCAGCCTCCTGGCGTGCCAGGTCCAGCGGCGCGCCGGCTTTCCGTCCCGCAGCCCCCCGCGCGGCGGACTTATCCTCCGTCTGGCTGTTGTGCTCTCGCAGAAGCGACTCGGCCAGACAGCAGCGGGCCAGGCTCTCCAGGTGGCGCGCCCCCAGACGCAGGCTGAGCGTCAGCGCCCGTGTTGCCGCCTCTTTCAGCTCCGCCGACTCGCCGGCTTCGGCTGCGAGCCGGGCATGACGCAGCCGGCACTCGATCTCCGCGCGGTCCAGACGCTGGGCCGTCGCGACCGCGAGCGCCTGGTTGGCATGATAGCGCGCCTCGCCGTCGCGCCCAAAGACTCCCATATAGGCATCGGCCAGCGCCAACTGGGCATAAAGCTCTGAGCGGCGGTCCCCGCGTGACAGCGCCGTCGCCAGCGCGTCCTTACCCTGCGCGATCGCCGCGTCGTGGTCCCCTGCCGCCGCCAGGAAGATACCCAGCCAGGCGCGGGCCATGGTCTCGCGGCCCTGATCGCCCACAAAGCGGGCCAGGGGGATCATGGTGCTCAGGCCCCGGTAGGCGTGCGCCCACTGCCCGATACAGAAGTCACACCAGGCCAGATCGAAGCGTGCCTCCAGATGCTGCTCGGCGATTCCTAGCGACTCGGCATCGGATGCGCATTTTTCCGCCAGCGGACGCGCGCCCCGGAAATCGCCGCCGTCCATGTAGATGCTGGCACGGCTGGCGTTCACATAGAGCATGCCGACCGCGACTTCGTCGGGCTTGAGCAGGCCGGTGGCCTCGCCCTCCTCCAGCAGGGCTGCCGCCTCGTCGAAGCGCTGCATCGCCTGCTGATACTCCCCGTGGAGCGTATGCATCACCCCCAGCGAGAGGGTGCCGCGCCAGCGGTCGCGGGGCACCGGGCCTTCGGCGACCTGCCGGAACTGATCCCGCGCCTCCTGGACCCGTCCCATCGCCGAGAGGGCTTTGCCTAGGCTCTGGCGGGCCAGGATCTCCGTCTCGAAATCTCCGGCCTCATCCGCCAGCGTCACCGCGCGGTGGAGCGCTTCGACGGCGCGTGGGTAGTCGGCGATCGCCAGCAGCGCGCTGCCCAGCCGGTGCTGCGCGCGGATCTGGGCGGCACGGTCGCCCACCTGGATAGCCAGAGAAATGATACGCTCGCAGGTCGAAGCCAGCGCCCGATAGTCGGGCGGGCTCGCCTGCGCTTCGGCCAGTTCCTGCAGCGCGTGCAGGCTGTCGGCCAGGCGCGCGGTCATCTCCTGCGGCGCCGGTAGGCGCGCGGCAGGCGGGTCCGGTCGGCTGCCACCGCGGCCGGTCCGGGCGCCGACCGGCGCTTCCACATCCGCCGTATCCCCGTAGAAATAGGCCAGAGGGACGCTGCAGATGATCCCGATCTGCTGCAGCCGATCGGGTTGGGCCAGGGTCGTGCCGGAAACGTATTGATAGATCAGCGCCCGTGAACAACCGATGCGTCCGGCCAGCTCCTCGATGGAGATTCCGGCTCGCTCGACCGCTCGCTGGATACGCTGACCCTGCTCGCGTCTGCCTTGTCTGGTGCTGAGATCCATGCCGCGCTGTGATTACACGCGCCTTATGGGGGGAGGGGGTGCAAACGATCGGCCGCAAAGCCGTATTATGGTCGCGCGCCTTTCTGTATATCTAAATCCTAGCATAGTTTACGCCCGAAGTCAAGAGGGAAAAGCGAAAAGATCAAAGGGAAAAGTGATTTCCGCTTCCTTCTTTTCCCTTTTCCCTTCCATCTTTTCCCTTGAAAGAAGGATTTGTTCCTCTGCCGTCGAAAGGAAAGAGGATGTTATTGGAAACCGGTATCGACAGCTTCCTGAGCTACCTGACGGCGGAGCGCGGCCTTGCCGACAACACCGTCAGAGCCTACCGGATCGACCTGGAGCAGTTCGCCCTGGTCGCGCTGCAGCGCGGCGCCCGCACGGTGGAAGACCTCCTCGAATCCCATGCGCTGGCCTATATCGCGCAGTTACTGGATCGGGGCGCTGCCGAGAATAGCATCGCCCGCAAGATGGGCGCTTTGCATCATTTCGCCAAATACCTGGTCATCGAAGGCGTGCGCAAAGACGACTTTATGGCGGGCATTCAGGGCCGCAAGCGGCCCAAGAGCCTGCCCCGCACGCTCTCGGTGGCGAAGGTCAAGCAGTTGCTCCATCAGGTGGACCCCGCGGACCCCCGCTCCCTGCGTGACAAAGCCCTCTGCGAGCTGCTCTACGCCACCGGACTGCGCGTCTCCGAGCTGACCGCGCTTACGGTGGACGATCTGGACCTGGAAGCCGGCACGGTGCGCTGCACCGGCAAAGGCCGCAAGGAACGCATCGTGCCGGTGGGTAAGGTGGCCTGCGACTACCTGGCCCTCTACCTGGCCCAACGCAAAGCCATTGCGAAGGGTTCCCTACCGGCTTCTCCAGCCGGCAAGCGTGCTTCCGAGGGACCGCCCACACTCGAAGAAGCGCGCAGCCCCTATCTCTTTCCCAACCGGCACGGCGACATGATCGCCCGCCAGTATGTCCGGGTGATTCTCCGGAAGTATGCCCAGCAGGCCCACCTGGAGGAACGCATCACCCCGCACGTATTGCGTCACTCTTTCGCCACGCACCTGCTGGCGCATGGCGCCGATCTGCGCACTATCCAGGAGCTGCTCGGCCACGCCAAAATCAGCACGACCGAGATCTATACGCAGGTCACCAACGAGCGCCTCAAAGACGTTTACCGCAAAGCCCATCCCCGCGCTAGATAGTTGCTAGTGAAAGTGCCGGCATCTGAGATGGATGTCCTGCCAGCAATTCCCAGCCAATAACGAATGGGTCCTTTGCATTACACGCCGCCATTGTTGAAATCATGGCAGGATGTAGCGCAAAGGACCCAGTAGCAACCAGTTACTAGAAACTAGCAACCAGCATCTCACGCCGCCAGCAGCGTCTCCTGGAAGGGAGCCAGCCGCTCTCGCAGCATCGTTCGGGCGCGATTGAGACGGGACTTGACCGTTCCGATCGAAAGACCGGTCGCCTCCGCGATCTCCTCATACGACTTGCCCTCGGTATGGTACATACGCAGCACCTGGCGCTGATAGGCCGGCAGGTGATGAATGGCCTTGGCCAGCAGTTGGGCCGTCTCATTCTCCAGGCAGACGGTCTCGGGCGACGGCGAGGGGTCCATGATATCACGTCCGGCAGACGGCTCGTTGTCGTTGCCCGGTCCGGCATCCAGACTCAGGTGGCCGCGATGCGCGGGCCGCACGCACAGGTCCAGATAGGTGTTGCGAACGATGCGGAACAGCCAGGAAGTAAAACTGGCTTCGTTGCGGAAGGTATGCAGATTCTGATAGAGCCGCAGGAACACCTGCCCGGCAATGTCGCCGGCCTCTTCATGGTTGCGGCAAAGCGAGTAAGCAAACTTATAAACCGACTTCTCGTAGCGGCGGATCAACGTATCCCAGGCCGCCGTATCTCCGGCTTTGCACCGCTCGATCAGAACGAGATCGGTATGGTTATCCCCGGACGTCGGTACCGCGGATGAGTTGGTATGAAGCCCCTCGTGAGGCTGGGTCATCGGCATCATTTTAGTGTCCTCTCCTGACAAGTCTATTGGTGACAGCGCCGGCGGAAGGGCCGGTGCGCACGAAACACGAAAGAAGGTCCTACGGACCCGCAGACGGTCTAGGCCTGCCTGGAGCGACCAACAGTGCCGCCTCCATGATCTATTCAGTTATCGAAGCCCAGGTGGAAATTCACCGTAGAGCCTGCGCCTCGCGACGCAGAACCGGTAGGCTGGATGGGCCCCATACAAACAAAAAGGCGACTCGTCACCGCGGGAAACGCCGTGATCAAGACGCCGGGGCCGATCTGCCGGCGACAAACGCTGCCGCCCTGCAGATTCGCTATGGAATTGTACTATGGAGTTGTCAGGCGCTTTCGCGCCGTTCATCCATTAAGACGAATCTTCCCGCCAAATTGTTCCCAGAAAAACTGAGCGAGTGAGTAAAACAAAATTCCCCCTCTCCTTACGAAGGAGAGGGGATAGGCGCAGCCGCGGGGGGGTGAGGTTTCACCCACCCCCTCAGTTTTTAGTGGTTCTGAGGCGCTCCGGTGTCCATGGCCGGCAGCTCTTTCTGCGAGACGACCTGCAAATCGCTGACGCGCAGTTGATACACGATGTCGCCGCGGAGAATGAACACATAGCTGTTATTGGCGGTGATCTGGGCCGTTCCGAATCGCATCATCGCTCCGGGTCCCATCATGGGCGGAAAGTTGCGCGGCGGCTGCGCGCCCACAGGCGCCTGGGCAAAAGCCGGCTGGGAGTGGACCCAGCCGAAATAAGAGAGGACCAGCAGGGCGATCAGGGCGAGGGCATACAGGGAATGTCGGATGCGCATGAGAATCTCTCCTTTCACGGGATGACAGCAAGATATGCCGGCAGGCGCCGTAAGGCGCAGCCGGCATATATACTGACGATTCAATCCGGTCGAAGTTACGATAGACCGGCAGCTATTCGTAAGAATATCCGGCTGTCTGCTGCTCCAGGAGCACGCGCAGAGCCTGATACGGCCTTGGCATGGACTCCTGTTTCAGCGCCCGTGCGGTCGACTGGTAGACATCGGCTGTCTGCCGGTACTGGACCGCTTCCTGGCGATAATGGGCCAGTGCATCCTCCGCGCGAGCGATCTGCCTGCCCGTAACCTGGAACAGCAGGACGACGAGCAGCAGCGATGCTGCCGGATAGAGGAGCGTACATTGGAGGACAGAGCGCTCGTGCATCGGGACGCCTGGGGCAAGAGAGCGATGGTTGGCCCCAGAAATAGCCTGCTGTTGCGATCGGATCACGGTCATCTCCCTTAGAAGCAAGTTAAAAAGAAAGCCTCCAGATCGAGCGGAGGCTTTCGCATTCCATGCCGGCCAGAAACCTGGAGGGCGGCTTCCCACCGCCCTCCCAAACCTTAGCGGGCGCTGCGGACGCGCCGCCGCAGGACCAGCCCCAGAGGCGCCAGGCCCGGCAGCAGCAAGGTCAGCGAGCCGACCTCCGGGATCGTCGAGGTGGGCACGCCAATGGAACCCACGTTATCGACCGGCTTGCCGTTGCCCGGCTTGCCCGGCGCGTACTTGATCGCCTCGGCGGCAAAGTTGCCGACGGTTTCGCGGCTATACTTGCTGTCGGCGCCGAAAAAGCCCAGGTCCGTCGGGCCGGGACCGATCGTGGCCGTGCCCGTATAAGTCCAGGTCAGGTTGGGAATGTTAGGGTTGTCGATGGGCTTGACCCGCGAGGGGGTCTTGCCGGTCATGGCGCTGGAGAAGACCCAGTCGGCCGGCTGGAAGTTGGTGCCGGGCACGTAGCCGGCAAAGTCGTAGATGGTGAAGTAGTTGTTCGTTTGAAGCGTCTCATCATTGGTCAGGTTCACGTCATAGGTCCACGTGAAGTTGGAACCGTTGGACGTGACCGTAGGATCCTGGGGGATGATGTCGGCGCGCGCTGCCCCCGCGCCCAGCGCAAACAGGGCCAATCCGAAGAGAACGCGTACACGTCCTGCGGTGCTTGGGAAGCATCGTACCATTGGTTTTCTACCTTTCTGCCTCTTAAAGTTGCCGGGCGCGCGTAGCGCCTTTCTGCCCTGCGCTACGCTCGCCGCCCGCAGGGCGCCTCTGGTGCTCCGCAGAATTTCAGGCTGCTGTCGGAGTAGGCGCCGTGCAATAGAGCTATTTGCTGACGAAGTGGTTCATTGTACAGGCATCGCCTTCTCCTGTCAGCGCGCAGAAATACCTGAAAAGGCAGCGTCAGGATGAAAACCGGCAGTTTTACCTGTCCTGAATCCGTATTCTCGTTTCGGTCTTTTTAGAAGTCTGCCATAAAAAAGGGGCCTGGTCAGAAATCGCCTGACCAGGCCCCCACAAGAAGATTTATCCGGATACTGACCGCCTCAATCGGTCAGCGCTCCATAGATGTCGATGATGCCCGCGCCGAGCTGGTTGACATAGCTCGGATTCTGGGCATTGACGGAATTCGCGGTCGAGAGGATGCGCTGCCGCACCGTATCGACACTCCAACCCGGTCGCAGGGATTGAAGCAGGGCGGCTTCCGCCGTGACCATCGGCGCGGCAAAGGACGTGCCCGACCAGGTCGCCCAACTGCCATCCCAATAGGGACCGACGATGCCAATGCCGGGCGTATCTACGGCGATGGCGCTGCCATAGTTCGAGAAGTTGGCTTTTGCCAGGTTGTTTTTGAGGGCCGCGACCGCCAGGACGTGCTGGCAGTCCGCGGGGTAATGGCTCGCGCTGGTGTTGCCGTTGCCCGCCGAAGCGACGATGACCACGCCGTTCGCGTAGGCCGTATTGATCGCCTGCTGCAGCATGGCGGAGCTCTGATCCGAGCCAAAGGAGAGGTTCATCACGGTGGCGCCGTTGGCGTTGGCATAGTAGATGCCTTCGATGGCATTCCAGAGGATGCCGGTGCCATCGCTATCCATGACCCGCACCGGCATCAGCCAGACTTGCGGCGCGAACCGGGAGATGGTTCCCGCGACCATCGTGCCGTGCCCGACGGCATCATCGGCAGTGCCGTCGCCGTTGGAGTCGATCCCATAAGGACGATCGTCGGTATCGCTATTGTTGTTGACGAAATTCCAGCCGGAGATCACCTGCGGGGCCAGGAAGGCGGGCCGGCAGGAGATGCCGGTATCCAGGACCGCCACGGTCACGCCGGCCCCCGTAGAGATCAGCGCCGAAGCCCCATAGTCCACTAACGAGACCGCTTTCTGGTTCTTATATTGTGTTAGACCACCGTCACACACATAAGTCCACTGTTCGACACCGGTCTGCGCCGAATTCAAGATCAGGTCCGGATCGGCGGCAACGACGCTCGGGTCCAGCCGCAGGAGCCCCAGCAGGGTGTTTATATTGACCAGCGGCGGCACGCCCATGCGATAAGCGGGAACATAGGGAGATTGATCGAGGATCGTCAAGCCATACAGCGAGGCAAACAGAGAGGCGTTCGTGCCCGGCTGGAGCTGAACCAACACTTCGCCGGGAACATAGCTCTGGGCAAGAGCACCCGTTCCCGCTATAAAGATGAAAAGCAGCAGAAGCAACGGCAGTAGCGTCCGACGCACCATTACGTCCTCCGTAATCTGCGAAGCAGATACCGCTTCAGGGCGATGCAGCCGATGGGGTAACGAGGAGACGATTCAAAGCTCCTCTTGTTAGTAAAGACTGGTAGTCGCCCCGGTAGGTTCCCTTCGCGCATCATTTTTTGCAAACATCAGGGCGCGCCTATCAGCGCAAAGGCGGCCCAATAGTAGGGATGCGGGTAGCGTTCCCGAACCTCCTGCTGCGCCTGCCGCAAGGCGGCGGCTCTTCCGATGCCCTCCGCCAGCCGGGCATAGCAGGCCCGCATCAGATCCGCCGTCGCCACGTCGTCCACGGCCCAAAGACTTACCAGGACGGCGCGCGCGCCTGCGGAAAGGAACCCGCGCGCCAGGCCCAGCAGCTCATCTCCCGGCTCGACCGCGTTCACGCCTGTGCGACATGCGGACAGGGTCGCCAGGCTGCACTCCAGCCGGCGGCGAGACAGGTCGTGAGCGATCAGCCAGCCGTCGGAGAGCCTCAGCGCTGAAAACAGCGGATTGTCCCGCCGGAAGATGCCGTGCGTGGCGAAATGGACGTAGCGGTACGCGGCATCGTCCGGAACGGCGGCCAGCGTTGCGGCGGTATCTTCATATACATCGGCATCCGGCAGCAGCTTCTTTAATGCAGCTACCTCGTCGCGCACGTGCGTGATCCCGGCATCCGATAGACCGAAGACGAGCGCCGGAGCTCGCTCGCTCGCCAGCTCGCCGCGCAGCCGGCACGCCCGCCACACGGCGCTGCTGGGCGCATAGGCGATCTCCCACCGGTCCAGCGCATAGCACGCGCCGTCATAGAGCGCATGAAACGGAACGCTGTGCAGCACGCCGTGCGGGATGATTCGGAGGCAGGGAGCTTCCAGCTCGCTTTCCAGCGGCTCCAGGAGCAGCGCATACAGATCGCCCAGCAGTTTTTGCGCCGTCGCCAGCAGTTGCGGGCCGTGCCGGCGCTCCGGATCCTCCAGACCTGGCTTGCTCCACTGCAGGCGCAGCCGCTCGACAAGCTCCCTCACTTCGGACTGCGCCGCCAGCCCCCGGACCACCCGGAAGCGGATGCGGTCCACCACAAACGCCAGCACCTCCTCCCCGACCGTCACATACTCCACGATCTGCTCATTTTCCTGCAAGAGCGCCTGCAGGTCCCGGATATGGACTGTCGGCGGCCCCTCCGAGAAGGCGCCTTCTCCGGTAAGCTGCAGGTGGCGCCGGACGTGCAGATACTCGCGCTCCAGGCGGATCACATGGTCGGGAAGCGCGGCATCGGCGGCGGGCAGGCGGCTCACCCCCCCTTCCAGAGACTGGATGCGCGCATAACTCCAGTTGAGCTGCTGGCGCAGATCCTCCATCTTCCGTAAGAGGTCCTGGCGCTCGGGCCCTTCCTCGCGGCCCTCGATGGGAACGGCCAACTGCTCCAGCAGCGCGCGGGAGCGCGCCTGCTCCGCCAGCCGGAACCCCTCCAGAAGCGCGGAACGGGTGCCGCGGTCGAGCAGCAGCGCCAGCAGCTCCTCATAAAGACGCATCTTATCCTGAAGGAAGGCGATCTGGAATTCGTCCCCACGCAACAGAGAGCGGACGTGCTCCAGCGCCCTGACCGCGCGCCGGTAGCGCCTCAAGGCGCCGCGCAGCCGGCCCGCGTTGCGATAAGCGCGGGCGAGCGCGGCTTCGATACGCCACATTAGCGCGATCAGCGATTCGGCCTCTGCCTCCCGGGCCAGCCGGCGCAAGCTGCGGATCGGGCTGGCGCCGGCCTCCACGCGCATCTCCGCCAGGCACAGGCGCGCCTGTATCTGGCCCGCCTTCACGCCGCCCCGGCGAAACGCGCGCAGGGCCGCCAGCGCCTCCCGCCGCGCGCTCTTTGCTTCCAGCAGCGCGCCGCTCCGCGCCGACCATTCGGCGCGCTGCAGCCGCGTCCGCGCGATCCCGATGGCATTGCCTTCCTGGCGGAACGCCTGCTCGGCCCGGTCCAGCGCTGCCAGGGCCTCGGCCATGCGGTCCTGTGCCGCCAGAACCGACGCCAGTCCCATTTCACCCCGCGCCATCTCCGCAGACATCTGCAGGCCGGCAAATACCGGAATCACCCGCTCGTAGGTCTCCTGGGCTTCCGGAATCAGATTGAGGGCCAGGTAGACGTCCGCCGTCTCCCGATCGCACTGGGCGATGTCTTTGGCCAGCCCCAGCGCCTCGAATCGCTGCCTGGCCCGCAGATAGGCTTGCAGCGATTCGGCGTAGCGGCCTGCCGTAAACTGCAGAAAGCCCAGATTGCCGTCCAGCCCGGCCACCAGCATGTCCCTGCCGGCAGCCTCCAGATCGCCGCGCGCGGCCTCATACATCTGCAGGGCTTCCGGCAGGCGATTGAGCTGCGTCAGCACGTTCGCCACGTTCATCCGCATCCCGGCCGCCGGCATCTGCAGCCCGCGCGCCTCAAAATCGGCGAGCGCCCGCTCCCAGGCGGCGAGGGCCTCGGCGAAGGCTTCGCGCTGGAAAAAGACGTTGCCCGCATTGGCGGCTACCTTGGCGGCGTCCTCTTCGGCTCCCATCGCGCGCAGGCGCGTCTCCAGAGAAGCGGCCAGGGAAAGCGCCTCCTCATAGCGGCTAAGCTGGGCCAGAGTCTCGACGGCCGCGATCGGAATCTGCGCGGCCAGCAGCGTATCCCCCGCTTCCTCTGCCGCCTGTACCCCGGCCTCGAACGCTTCCAGCGCCTCGGACCAGCGCGCCTGCGCCCGGAGGGCGAGCGCACGGACCCGCAACGCCAGCGCCCGGCTGCGGGCGCTGTCCAGCGCCTCGGCCAGCTCCCCGGCGATCTCGGCAATGCGCAAGCTCTCGACCGGATCGGCCGTGGAGAGAGCGCGCGCCCGTTCCGTCAGGGCGTGGACATCGGCCTCGCCGATAGAAGCAGGCCGGCGCGCGATCAGGCGGCGGCGATCGGGCGGCGAGGCCTCCAGAAGCCGCTGCTCGAAGGGGATAGATGGCATGGAAATTCCAGGTAACGGATTCCCTCAAATCTCCCCCTCGCCCCTTGTTGGAGAGTGCTCCTCTGTTCTTCCGAAGGTTCGAGGCGGGGCCGGGATGAGGGGTTGTTAAGATGGCGGGCGCAATTCGATATTCATCAGCAGGATCTCTCGGTGGAGGGTACGCAATGAGAGATCGTACACACCGGGCGCCAGGTCGCGCAGTTGGAACTCGCCCAGCGCATCCGCCCCGGTCTGCTGTTCCTGCGTCTCGCTGACGGCAGAGACCTGCCAGCCCAGCTCCGGCGGCGCTTCCGTCAGAATCTGCCCGGCGATCTGCCAATGTTCGTTATTGCGGGCGCACAGCAGGCCGATCGTGGCCTCTCCGGCTTCGAAGAGCAGCTTGAAGGAAGCCGACTCTGCTACCGTCCGCACGCCGGCAGGAACCGGCTGCAGGCGACTATCGAAGGCCAGAACCGCCACGATCTGCTCCAGCAAAGACGGCTTGCGCTCCCGCGTCTCGAACAGGGCGAACGCCCGCTCCAGGACAGCCTGCGGCGTCGCGGGCGCCCGGTCGGCCTGCAGCGCCGTCCATAGCCGCGTTCGGAATGCCAGCTCATGCGCGCACCGCCGGCAGCCCGTCGCAAGATGCGCGCGCACTCTAGCTGCAGCCGCAGCGTCGAGCCGATCTTCCAGGTAGTCTTGTAACCGTTCTTCGGGAATATGGCTGGATGCCGGCATGATGATTCCTTTCCTGCGCGACGCGCGGCGACCGCCCTCTCCGGGACACCTGCAGCGCGACTATTACGAATCGTCTCATCTATAAAAAACTCGACGATGGCGTAAAAATACATCAAAAGCCGTTTTGCTGCAGAATTTTTTTCAGTTTCTGCAGGCAGCGCGCCCGATAGGGCCCGATGGCTCCCTCCGATACGTTCAACTCCCGCGCGATCTCGGCATAGGTCGGCGTCGGCTCCGTCTGGTAAAGCAGCGCCAGCAGTTGCCGGCAGAGATCCCCCAATTCCTGCAGCGCGGTCCGCACCATCTGCTCCTCTTCCAGCCGCACCAGCGTTTCCTGTGGCAGCGGAGCGCCATCGACGAGATCGGCCAGGGGGGAATCGGGTGCATTCGGATCCGCTCCGGGAAAGGTTATCTGGCGCTGCTTCTGCCGCTGCAGCCGCCAGACCTCGCGTCGGGCCGTGGTGATGATCCACCCGGTCAGATGCCGGTCGTTGCACAGCTTGTCCAGGTTACGCAGCAGTTGCAGACAGACGTTCTGGAACACGTCGGCGGCGTCATCCGAAGACAGTCCCGCGTTAAGCGCGATGCGGTAGAGCAGGCGCTCGTAGCGGCGGATCAGCGTTTCCCAGGCCTGGCGGTCACCGGCAATGCAACCGCGTACGAGGGAGCCATCGGACGGATTCACAAGAGGCGCCCTTTCAGTTGCGACCGTCGTGGCGATACCGCTGCCAGCGTTCCGGGTCCTGATTCATCGGCCGGGCTTTAACGGTCTGGATGCCGCCGCCCGCCGGCTCTTTCTCAGGCGCCTCCTCGGCGCGCAGCGTCTCGACCTCCGCGACCATGCGGCGCAGCAGCCGGATTTCCCGCCGCAGCCGTTCGGGCGCGTCCGTCATCTCCAGAATACGCTGCTTATCGAGGGAAGAAAGGGGAATCACCGAGGCGATGCAGAAAGCGAGCAAGGTCGGGTCGTCCGGCAGATCCATCTCCGGCAGCGGCAGTCCCGCGCGTCCGGCCAGCAGACCCAGATAGCGGGTGAACAGCCGGGTCAGCTTTCCTGCCAGCGGCGCGAGGACTTCCGCAGAGGCGGGCACGTCCTCCATCGACTCGGCACGCCCGATCAGATACGGCGGCTCGGCCTCTCGATAGTCCAGCAGGCGGAAGCGCCCTTCCCCGACCGCCAACAGATTCATCTGGCCTTCTTCCAGCGGCTCGACCTCCAGGATGCGCGCCATGCAGCCGATTTGATGCGGCACCGCCGGGTCGCCGACCTCCTCCCCACTGCGAATGAGCACGACGCCGAACGGCGCGCCGCGCGCGATGCAATCGCCGATCATGGCCTTATACCGCTCCTCGAAAACGTGCAGCCGCAGCAGAAACTGGGGAAACAGGACGTGATGTAGGGGGAACAACGGCAGGGTATAGATCGGATCGGCGGATTCGGCGGACATAAGGGATTTCTCCTGATCGGCGTGTCACTCGCGAGAGGTCTGGGTGGAGCGCCCGTCTTCCTCGAGACGGCGCAGAGTCTCGTTGAGGGCACGCACGCAGAAGGCATGGGAGGCCTGCACGCCAAAGACACGAGGCTCGTGAAGCGCATAGAGGGAGATCGCCTCCCGATAGTGCTCGGCAGCCGCCGGCAGGTCGCGACCGGAATAGGAAAGTATCGCCGCCATGCGGTGATGGCATTCCGCGCAGCCCAGCAGCGTTTCCGGTATCGGCTCCGCGCGAGCGTAGAGGTCCAACGCTTCGCGATAGCGATCGAGCGCCTCCGAAAAACGCTCGCGGCGCTCGAAGACGCGGGCGATCTGCACACTGTACTCCGCCTGTAGGCGCTCGGTCCCCGGCTCGAGGGCGATCTGCTGCTGTTGGCGCTCGTAATGGGCGATGAGAAGATAGAGACGCTCCTGCGGGTGGTCGCGCAGGGCATCCACAATCTCGACGACCTGATGCGCGCAGGTCCGCGCCTCCTGGTCGGCCTCCGGGTCTCCGATCTGCTGATACAGATCGATGGCTTCCTGATAGACCCTGGCCGCTTCCGGGTACTGCCCGGCCTCTACCAGATAGTCGCCACAGAGCCGGCAGGCCGCCGCGCGGACGCGCCACATCGGGATCGCCGCAGGATCGCCTTCCTCCAGGGCTGCTGTCGTATCGGCAGCGGCATAGAGCAGCACCGCCCGACGGATGCTGGCCAACGCCTCCTGCAGCGCCCCTTCGGCGTGCAGCCGGGTCGATTCGGCGACGCAGAGCGCAGCCTGCTCTTGTTGTCTGCTCGCAATGGTCATGATCGAAGCTCGCCTCGATGGCTACACTTTGCTACGAATTGGAATGGAATTTATATTCCATAAGCGAATCTCGCCTTTGCTTTAATTTTCGTGTCGTGTGCTCAGTATCCTCTTTTATTGGGACTGAAGATGAGGGACGGGGAGTTCCAACTTGCCGCGGGAAGGTTCCGCTTTTTTCAGGCAGGCCGCAAAAAAGGCGTCGAGTCCGTGACGATGCGGCCAACTGCGCAGATAGGGTCCGGCAGACAGGACCGCCAGGCGTGCCTCTTCACCCCGATAACTCTCTTCTTCCGCGATGCGACTCTCCGTGCGAGATGAGGCTAGAACGGCGGCGCGGCGGCAGGCCGCGATGAAACGGGGCGCGACGAGATCGAGGGCAAAATCGCTTCCGGACGGGGAGGCCAGGAACGCTCCTATGACCGCCTCATTCTGAGCCCGCTCGAAGGCACAGGTCACATACAGGAGAACCCCACCCGGAGCGACCAGTGCGCTCGCCTGTGTGAGAAGCGTCTGCTGCAGCCGCGCGAAGGCGCTGAGATCATATTCACGCCACTTGGCGTCCGGACTGCGGCGCAGGATCCCGCTGCCGGTGCAGGGCATGTCGCAAAAGACGACGCCCGCGCGGCCCTGCAGCTGCTCCAGCGCTTTTGCAGCCGCGCCGGACGGCAGCCACTTGCCCTCCGTATCCGTGGGCAGCGCCAGAGTCCGGATACCATGAGCGTTCGCGCGCCGGACGCGCTTGCGCAGCTCTTCCAGGCGCGCTTCCGAAGAATCCAGCGCCACCAGCCGGCCCCGGCCGCCCATCAGCGCCGCCAGCGCCAGCGTCTTGCCTCCGGCGCCCGCGCCCACCTCCACCACCGTCTGACCGGGCCGGGGATCGGCCAGGATCGCCACCAACTGGCTCGCCTCCTCCTGCGCTTCGTACCAACCTTCTCGGAAGCCGGGCAGATCGTAGAGATTGGCGCGGCGGGGCAGCTCCAGCCCCCACGGAGAGTACGTGGTGGGCTTCGCTTCCGGCAGGACCGCCTGTACTTGCTCGCGGCTGGCGCGCAGGACATTGACGCGCAGGGTGGCCGGCGCCTGGGCGTTCAGCGCGACGCCGGCGGGCACGGCTTCCGCGCCTAACTGCTCCTCCAGCTCCTTCGCCATCGGGTCAGAGTAGGAGAGCGTGATGCGCAGGAAGGCGCGCGGATCGTCGGGGCCTGGCAATCGGGCGAGGGCCGCCTTTAGAGCTTCCCATGGGACTAGCGGTGAAGTTCTGCGGAAGGTAAGAGGAATAAGCGGCGGCGTCCCGTCCGGCATGCCTGGCGCGCAGGCTCCCAGCCAGGCCAGCCCCTCAGGTGTGACGGGCAGCGCCAGCGCATCGAGCAGCCAGGTCTGCCGGCGCAGAAAGCGGACGGTGTTAAAGACCAGATCGCCGACCCAGCGGCGCTCGAAGGAGTTCAGGTAGCGGCGCGAGCGGAGCTCTGCCTCCACCACACGATCGAGCGGGCTGCGGTCCCGCTCGTCTTCCCAGCGGGCGAGCATGCCGGTCGCCGCCTCCAACGCGCGGTCGGTCGCGCCCCGGACCTGTTCCTGCCGCTCCTGTTCTGCTTCCACGCCGAAAATGTCGAAAAACGAAATGCGACTCAGTGACGCATAGCGCCAGCCGTAATGTTATTGACCATGAAGGTTAGCATGGCAAGCCCCGCGATAAGCAAGCCATAAGGCAATCCTGCCCCGAGGATCGCCGTGATGACCGCGCCTACGTTCGAAATCTGCTGAATGTGGCGCGCTCCGATGCCGGTCAGCACGACACACCAGATCGTCCCGATCGAGAACGTCCAGAGTAAAAACTGGAGGTTGGTCGTATCCACGGAAGGAGTCTGAAGGTTCTGCCTGGAGCGCGGGAACCGGGGAGTGGAAGATCCTTTATGCCCATAGGGACTGCCAGGACGGTTCGGGTTGTACTGCGCCAGGATAACACGCGGCGCGGAGGCGGGAAGGGCGTAGGCGGTACGCGGGGGCGCCAGGAGCGGACTCACGAGATTGAGCAGAAACAGGATCACCGGGAAGGAAGCGCCGGCATAGGTGACGACCCGGAACGATCCCGCGAAGCTGGCGCGGTTTCCGAACAGCAGGCCGATGACATGGACAATGCCCGCTAGAATAAACAGCCATACGAGCAGAAAAACGAACTGAAAAGGGATTGCGATGAGGATGCCGATCACGCGGATCAGGTTTAAGCCCCCTCCCCCGCCGAGCATCGCCAGTCCGGGAATAGAGGCTGGCGAGATGATGCCATGCAGAAGGTTGCCAAGCGAATTGACCAGCACACAGGCCAGAAGCATGGACATCGGCGCGTAGAGACCTTCCCGCCCGACCTGTCCCTGAAAAAACTTCTGCGGAGAGATGAGGACCCGCCAGAGATCGTTAAAACCCTGCAGCAGGTCGAACCCATCCGGCTCGTAGAGCCGCTCGGTGTAGGGCGCCCCACCAGGATAGGCGCCGGGCGCGTAGCCCGGAGGGCCGTAAGCCGGAGGCAATCGATAACCGGCCTGACCACCGGCGAGCGGCTGTGTGGGCGCCCCTCCCGGCGGTGGATAGCCCCCCAGAGACGCCGCCGGCGAGCCGGAAGGCGGAGCGGTAGGTCGTCCTGTGAGCGGCTGCGTACCCCCGGTCAGCGGCTGGGGACCGGCGAGAGGCTGCGGCCCGGAGAGCGGTTGATGTTGCGTCAGCGCCTGAGGGCCGGCGGCCGGCGCATTGAGCGAAGTCGCTCCAGATCCTGCGGGTGGGCTATAAGCGGGCGCGCCGGTCATCGGCTGCGCGGATGTGCCCGGCAGCTGCGTGGTCGTATCGCTGGAAGAAGCGCCGTTGCTGGGCGCAGGCGCTGCTGGCGCGGGCATGCCTCCCTGGCCCTGCAGGCTATCCAGAGCCTCTCTGGCCCTGGCATAATCGGGTTGAAGCTGGAGCGCCTGCTGCAAAGCCGTGATCGCCTGCTCTCGCCACCCCGCACGCTCTAAAGCAATTCCCAGATTATAGCGCGCCTGCGCATTGGCCGGCTCTAACTGAACC
>DASRCN010000058.1:0-44177 GCA_035653075.1 Chthonomonadaceae bacterium
AAAAGCGGGGCGATCTCCTAGCAGGAGTTCCAGTCCGAACAGGCGCAGGCCGAGAACGCTTTCGCCAAAGTGCACCAGGCCCAGGCCGGTGTTCAGCAGGCCAATGCCGCCGTCCGCGCCGCCCAGTCGCGCCTCCGTAAGGCAGATGCCATGATCGCCTCGGCACGGGCGAAGGCGCGGGGAATGCAGGCCAAACTGCAGGCCAGCCGCGCGAAGGTCGCTCAGGCACAGGACAACGCCCGTGCCCTGGCCGCCGCCGCTGCCGTCGCCGAGCACGAGATACCGCACTCGGAGGCAGGCATCCAGCAGGCCAAAGCCCAACTCAACACGGCCCGCGTGATCGCCGGATACACCCAGATACGCGCCGACGCGGAGGGTGTCATCACCCAACGCCTCCTCAGTCCGGGGCAGCTCGTACAGCCCGGCCAGGCCATTCTCAAAATTTCCCAGGAGCGCCCCATCCGCCTTCAGGCGAACGTGGCCGAGAGCGACCTGCCCAACATCCACGTCGGCGACCGGGTGCGCGTCTCGACCATGCGTGACCCCGCTCATCCGGTATATGCCCGCGTCACCTCTCTCTTTCCCGCCGCCGATCCGGTGGCGCGCACTTCCATCGTGGAGGCTCTCTATCCCAACGCCGACCAGCGCTTCGTCCCCGGCGACTACCTGGCGATGGACATCATCACAGGAGAGAGCCGCCATGCCCTCGTGGCGCCCGCCAGCGCTCTCGTCTATCAGCCCCAGGCGACCAGCGACGTGCTGGCGACCGCGCAGACGCCTTCGGTGTGGGTCATTACCGCAGGAACGCCGGAGAAGACGGTCTACACCTGCACCATGCATCCGCAGATCAAGAGCGATAAGCCCGGCAAGTGCCCGATATGAGGCTGGGAGTTGACCCCGCAGGTGGCGGGGGGCAAATGGCGCGCCCGTCTCGTTCCCGTGACGGTCGGGCTGCAGAACGATAAATACGTGGAAATTCGCAGCGGCCTGCAAGAGGGCGAGCAGGTGATCTATGCCGGTTACGAGTCCCTTTATGATGGCGATCCGGTCATACCGACGAAATGGGGGCCATCCGGATCGGTGGCGCTGCCGCCTGCGACCGGGACGACGGCAGGTCTGTCCGGCATGGGAGGAGCGCGGTGAGCGACCGATCTGCGCCCACAAACGGGAGACCGCCGTCTGCCGTGCAGCGGGCCAACCCGCTGCACATGATCCACCGGTGGTCTATCGAGCATCCGTACTTCATCAGCGCTTTCTATTTCGCGGTGGTTGCCCTGGCGATCATCAGCGTCAACAACGCAATCCCGCGTCGGTTCGCGCCCTACGTGCCCAGCCCTATGCTCGGCGTGGTGACGATGATGCCAGGGCTGTCGGCCCAGGAGATGGAGACCTACGTCAGTAAGCCCATCGAAGAGCAGTTGGTCAACGTCAGAGATTTGCACTACATCCGCAGCACCTCTCAGGAGGGCTTCTCCCTCGTCATTCTGGAGTTCAACTACGGCGTGAACCTTCAAGAGGCGACCGTCAACGTGCAGTCGCTCCTGAGCGTCGTGCAGGCCAATCTCCCCAATACCGGCGCGAACCTGAAACCCTCCTTTGTGATCCCGGTCGATCCGCTGAACCTGCCGATCCTTTCGCTCTCGCTCACCGGCGACTCGGACAGGGGCTGGACGCCCGCGAAGCTGCGCGAGTTTGCCGACAACACGGTCATCCGCCGGATCAAGACTGTCTCCGATGTCAACTCCGTGGTCGTCTTCGGGGGCTACCGGCGGCAGTTGCAGGTGATCGTGGATCGCAACAAGCTGGCCGCCTACCATCTTTCTATCCTGGATGTGAAGAGCGCCATCGACCGCTTCAACGTCAGCCGTCCCGGCGGCACGCTCACCTCTCCGAATGGCGAAAGCATCGTGCGGGTCGATACGCTGGCCGCCTCGGCAGCGGACGTGGCGAACTATCCGATCACCAGCGTCGGCGGTACGGCCACGACCGCGCCTGCGCAGACACCTTCGCCCGGCGGTGGGAGCATGGGAGGGGGTATGGGTGGAGGCACAGCCGCGAGCGGCGCGGGCGCTTCTCCCTCTTCCCTGCTCCCTGTTCCCTTGTCCGGCGGCCAGAATGTGGCGCGCGTGGTCTACGTGAAGGATGTGGCACGGGTAGTCGATACATATTGGGAACGGCGCAGCGCCTTCCACTTCCTCGACCACGCGCCCGGCACGGCAGGCCAGGAGATCCCCTCCATCGAGGTCTCGGTGATCCAGGACCCTGCCGCAAGCTCCTATTACGTCGTGCCCGCCGTCAATAAGGTGCTGGGGCAGTTGGAGCAGGAGTATCCCGGCATCCATTTCACGCCCGCCTACGACAACGCGCGCTTCGTGGATATTCTCTTTCACAACGTCTGGCATGAGCTGGGCCTGGCGATCCTGCTGACGGCTATCGTAGTGCTCTTCTTCCTGGGGGAGTGGCGGGGAACCCTGATCGCGCTCATCACCCTGCCGACCTCGCTCTCCCTGGCTGTGTTGATGATGCTGCCGTTCCACATGACCTTCAACAGCGGCACGCTCATCGGCCTGCTACTGGTCATCGGGCGGCTGGTGGACGACACCATCATCGACATCCATTCGGTCGAGCGGCACCTGCGCATGGGCAAAGATCCCAAGACCGCTACCATCGACGGCATCGCGGAAGTGCGCCTGGCCGTCATCGCCTCGACGATCATGCTCGTGCTGGCGCTCGTTCCGCTCCTCTTCTGCGGGGGCATTACCCAGCTTATGTTCGTGGAACTGGTCTGGCCGCTCATCTTCGGCCTGCTCGCCTCCATGCTGGTCTCTTTTACCCTCACGGCGCTCCTGTGTGCCAACTGGCTGCGGCATGAGGAGGCGCGGGAGGCCGACCGGCGGCATCCGATCCTGCGGTGGATTTACGTCCTTGTCGATCCCTTCCAGCATCTCCTCGACCGGATGGAGCGGGGCTATACGCGCACGATCCGGGGCATGCTGAGAAACCGGTTCTGGAACTTCGCCCGCATCGCCGCGACCGTTATCATCGGCTTTACTTTTTACAACTTCATCGGCTCGGAGATGATGCCGCTGGCGGACGTAGGCCAGGCCAACGGCTTTCTGGAGATGCAGCCGGGAACCTCCTTCGAGGGCACGGAGCGCGCGGTAAAGCAGTTGGAGCAGATCATGCTCCAATACCCGGAGTTGGAGCGGGCCTCCATCGAGATCGGCACGGAGAGCATGTTCGAGTCCTGGAATCCCTACTACACAGGCTACCAGATGCCCCAGGTGAACGGCGCTTCGATGCTGCTGACCTTCTCGGATAAGGACGAGCGCAAACGCTCGATTTGGGACGTGATCGACGCCGTGCAGAAGGAGGCGATGGCGACCATTCCGGGTATTCGCCGCCTGCAGATCAAGGAGATGGGTTCCGACGTGATGGCGACTGCGGCCGCGCCCGTCCATCTTATCATCTCCGGCCCCGACCTCAATGTGCTCGACCAGTTGGGCCAGAAAACGCTCGACATCGCCAATCACACGGAGGGCATGGTGCAGTCCGCTACGACCTGGACGATGGGGTTGCCGGACTACGAGGTGCATGTCAACCCGGAGCGAGCGCAAGAGCTGGGACTGTCGCCCGAGGATATTTCTCAGCAGGCATACTATGCCCTGCGGGGCGGCCTCACGAACGAGTTCTACCATCTGCCCAATCTCCGCCAGAACACCATTCTCGTGCGTTATGAGCCGCAGCAGCGGCAAGGCCCGCTCGATCTAGATTCCCTCACCATCACGGGTGCGGATGGGCGGGAAGTCCCCTTAAAGGGTGTGGCGACCATTGAGCGCAGAAGATCTCCCACGGTTATCGAGCACGACGGCCTGCGGAGAGTCATCGGCGTCACGGGTTACTATCGGAAGTGGGGGCCACCTTCGATGGATTTGACGATGGACGTGATGATGAAAGCCATGGATCAGCTCAACTTCCCGCCCGGCTACAACATCGAGATGCGCGGCGATATGACCCAGATGATGGACAGCTTCCGCCGCCTCTTAAACGGGCTGGTGCTGGCGCTTATTTTCATGTACTTGGTCCTGGTGGCCCAGTTCCGGGGCTTTTTGCAGCCCCTCCAGATGATCGCCTCCCTGCCTCTGGAGTTAGCCGGGGTCTTCACGGCCCTCTGGCTGGCGCACCAGGCGTTCTCGACCGTCTCGATCATGGCCGTGATCGTGCTTACCGGCATGGACATTACGACCGCGATCCTGATGATCGATATGATTATGCGCTACCGGGATCGGGGCATGCCACGAGATGAGGCTATTGCTACAGCGTCTCCCCAGCGTCTCCGTCCGATCCTGATGACCTCCCTCATTACCATCATCGTCATGGCGCCGGTCGCCTTCTTCCCGAAGACCGGTCTGGACGCTTACCAGCCGCTCGGCGCCACGATCCTCGGCGGCCTGATCGTCGGCACGCTGCTGAGCCTGCTGGACATCCCGATCATGCACAGCGCGGTGGACGATTTCATCCGCTGGCTTAACAAGACGTTTCTGGGTCGGGACCGGCACTGGCCGGTGACCGAATCGGCGGACGTAGAAGATGAGCCGGAGGGCGATGGACAGGCTGGCTCGGCGATCCCATCGGAAGCCGGAGGAGAATAATGGGTAGAAGCCATCTACAGCAGGGTCCTTCTGCTTTACTTCGGGCGACTTCAGTCACCCGAAATAGAGGACGATCCAGCCTTTCGGCAGCATTCATCCTGGGAAGCATCCTCTTTGAGGTAGCGGCCTGCGGCCAAACGCCGCCTATCGGGAGCGCCGTACCCTCCGGCGGAAATCTGGCAAAACTGCTTGCCGCTCGTCCGGTGCTAAATCAGGGTCTTACCCTCGATCAGGCGGTGGCGATTGCGCTAAAAGAGAGCCCGGTCGTGCGCGGAGCCGCCGAGGAAGTCCAGGCCGCCATCGGGCGGGTGAATGCCGCTCGCGCCGAGACACGTCCGTGGCTTTCGGCCAACACGTTCCTTTCCGGCGGGAGCAACAGTAACATCGTCGCCAGTCCCTCGGCCACCCAGCCGCAGATGCTAATGGCCCTGCCGCGAGACGCCTTCTTCGACCAGAACCTGATGTTGATGTTCCCGCTCTACACGGGGGGACGGCTGGAAGCCGCGATCCGGCAGGCAGCCGCTATGCGAAACGCCTCGCAAGCCGATCTGGCGGCCCAGCGTCAGGAAGTCGCCCTGATGACCCGCGCGGCTTACCGGGAAGTCCTGGCCCGGCAGGCCCTGGTCGGAGTGGCACAGGCACGCCTGAAGGAAAACCAGGAGCGTCTGCGCGTGGATCAGGAGAAGTTCAGCCAGGGCGCTGTCCCGCTGGTGACTGTCCGCAGAGACGAGGCTGAAACGGCGGCAGCCCAGCAGGAGGTCATAAACGCGCAACGGGACGTAGACCTGGCCCTCGTGGAGTTGAAGACGGTCATGGGAGTTCATCCGGCCTCCCGTCTCGACCTGACGGACACCAACGCCTACCAGCCGAGCGCGGATTTTCTCAAGGCGCTCACCGCCGGAGTGGCCGTCCCGAATCAGGAAACGGCGCTGTCGCCCGAGCTGGCGGCGCTCCTGGCCCTCGCGGAACGGCAGCGCCCCGAGCTGCAGGCGGCGGCCCAGCGGGTGCGCGGCGCCCAGGCGGATATTGCAGGCGCGCAAAGCGCCTTCCTGCCCCAGGTAAATCTGTTTGCGATGGGGGACTTTCAGAAAGGCCGTTACACCGCTTCGTTTTTGGGGACGACCTATGGCCTGGTCGCCTCCTTACCTCTCTACAATGGCGGCCAGCGCCACGCCCACATCCAGACCGCCGACGCCGAGAGACGCCGCCAGGAACAGGATCGAGAACAGGTCGCCTTGCAGGTCGCCCAGGAAGTTCAGAACGCCTTGCTGAATCTGCACGCTGCCGAGCAAAACATCCAGACGGCTCGTACAGCGCAGACGGCAGCGGAGGAAGGCTATCGTGTGGCGCTCCAGCGCTATGAGGCCGGTCGTAGCGTCGTCGTCGAGGTGCTGGATGCTCTGGCCGCCCGGACGCAGGCAGAAAGCGGTCTCGTGCAGGCGCTCTTCCAATATAACGTAGCGCAAGACCAGTTGCTACGGGCCGTGGGTGGGTTAGAGAACGCCGCCTTGGATGTAAAACACTGAGCGCTTTCCTGTTCCTTCAGAGGCCGGTCGCGCAGAGCATCCTCGCCCGGTACGGCCTCACGCCCGCCCATCCCTCGCAAAGTCAGCCCTTCGGCGGCGCTGAGACGGGCGGCAGCGACTCTCAAAACGCGCGCTGAAGTCGCCATTCCTCTATCCAGGAAGTGGGAACGCCTGTCCTCGATATTGTGCTTACCATCTTGCCAAACGTTGCAATCGTAGCTCCATGAGATAGGAACGGCAAAATTTGGCATGGATTATGCAGCAGGTATAACTAGCAGGCACATTATTACTGCTTGCTCGCCTGAGTTGGATAGCTTTCCCTGCCTCTCATCGAAGAATTTTCATCAGGAGGACATGCGCATGCCGGCTCCGATCAAACCTTTCTGCCTCCCTGTCATTCTTGCCTGTCTGTGGCTCCTCGGTACGGCTTGCCTGCCGGCGCGAGGCGATAACCTGACCGTTCTGCACTCCTTCTCTACGGCTGATGGCGCCGATCCGCAGGGCGCGCTGGTCGAAGCCCCGGACGGCAGCTTCTATGGCACGACTCATAGCGGAGGAACCTACGGCGCCGGTACGGTGTTTCACCTCACCCCAGGGGGAACGCTCACGACTCTGCATGCCTTTACCGGCAGCACTGACGGCGCCCGGCCGTCTGCCGGCCTGGTCTTCGGAAGCGATGGAAATCTCTACGGCACGACCAGCGCTGGCGGCGCGAATGGCGACGGCACGGTGTTTCAGATCACTCCGGCCGGCAGCCTGACGACACTGCATGATTTCCGTGCGAAGGAGGGCAGGCTGCCCATTGCTCCTCTGGTGCAGGCGTCCGACGGTAGCTTCTATGGAACGGCCAGCGCAGGCGGAGACCAGGGAGCCGGTGCCGTCTTCCAAATAATCGCTTCTGGCACGTTTACCCTGCTGCATGCCTTCGCTGCCGGAGAAGGATCTCAGCCCACGGGAGGTCTTACAGAAGGGCCGGACGGTAACCTGTATGGAACGACGGCTTCCGGCGGCGCCAGCGGCAGCGGCACGGTCTTTAAGATCACGCCCGGCGGCTCTTTGACGGTCCTGCACTCCTTTACCGCCGCCGATGGGGCCAGACCACAAGGTGGCCTTACCCTCGGGCCGGATGGCAGCTTCTACGGCGCTACGCAGAAAGGGGGCACAAGTGGAAGCGGCACCCTCTTTAGAATAACGTTAACAGGCACGTTGACAACGCTGTACAGCTTTACTACGGATAGCTCGGGTAAACCGCTGGAGGGCATCTATCCTTCCTCGCTCATCCTGGGGCCGGGCGGCAGCTTCTATGGCGCCACGGCTTCTGGAGGCGCTTATCTTCATGGCACCCTCTTTAGGATGCTGCCAGGTGGTACCGTGACGGTCTTGCACGCCTTCACCGGCGCCGATGGCGACCATTCGGTCGCCCCGCTGCTGCAGGGCAGCGATGGCAATCTCTATGGCACGACCGAGCAAGGGGGCGCGGATAAGCAGGGAACCGTCTTTTGTCTGAACCCCAGGGCCGGCATCTCTTCGGATTTCAATGGAGACGGCCATCCGGACCTGCTCTTCGAGGACATGAACACCGGAGGGCTGGCCGTCTGGTTCTTGGATGGCACCACAACGCTCAATGGCGCGTACGTCACAACTGCGCAAGATCCGAACTGGCCGTGTGTCGGCGTGGGAGATTTTAACGCGGACGGCCATCCGGACATTCTGTTCCAGAACCTCTACACGCAACAGATCGCCTGCTGGTTTATGGACGGAACGACGGCGACCGGCGGGGCTTACGTCAGTCCCACGCCGACGACCGGCTGGGATGTCGTTGGCGTCGCCGACTTCAATCTGGACGGACAGCCTGACCTGCTGCTGCAAAACCAGGCGACCCGCAAGCTGGCGATCTGGCTGATGAATGGCCTGGCGGCTACGCATCAGGTGCCGATCAGCCAGACTCCCGACCTGAATTGGTATGTCGTCGGCGCGGGAGACTTCAACGGCGACGGCATCCCCGACATCGTCCTGCAAAACATCCTGACAGGGCAGATGGCCGTGTGGTTTACGAGTGGCACGGCGGTCACAGGAGGCGCCTATATCACGCCGAATCCGGACCCGGCCTGGTCGTGCGTGGCGGTCATGGACCTGAATGGAGATGGGAATGCGGACCTCGTCTTCCAAAACCCCTCCACGGGGCAGTTGGCCTACTGGCGGATGCAAGGGACGGCGGCGGCGAGCGCAGGCTACCTGTTTCCTATACCGGACATCGACTGGCAGGTGGTCGGTCCCCGCTGAGCTACCGAGTGTATCCCGTAGGGCTATTCCGGATAGCACAGCAGGAGCGCTTGTCGATCAAGTTGCATTGTCTGTCCGTTAAATTGTGCTTTCCGTCTTCGCTCCCTATAAAATGCGGTCATTCTGCGTTATCCTAATCCTTATATCCTATAAAACCGTTCCGGAAGCGCTGCATCGGAAAATGCTGTTCACGGAGGATGGATGCGCCTTCTGAAGAGGAGCAAACTGTGAGCAAGCTAAGGGCCGTGCTGGGTGCAGCCGTTCTGCTGACGGTGTTCGTCATCGCCCTGATTCCGGGGTGCGGCGCAGGCAGTGGGCGTTCAGGCGTCCTCCTGAGCGCCAGGGCAGCCGCGCGGGCTACGACGATCCCCATCAAGCACATCATTATCATCATTCAGGAGAACCGCTCCTTCGACCACTATTTCGGCACCTTCCCCGGCGCCGACGGCATCCCTGCCGGCGTCTGCATACCCTATCCGGCTACGGGCGGTTGCGTCCAACCCTTCCACGATCCCAATGATATCAACTTCGGAAACGTCCATAAAGAAAGGAATGCCATCACCGACATTGATGGCGGCAAGATGGACGGCTTCCTGCAATACGTAATGCCCAGCAACACGACCGATCCCCCGGACATCATGGGCTATCACGACGCGCATGAGATCCCCAACTACTGGGCCTACGCGCAAAACTATGTGCTGCAGGACCATATGTTCGAGGCGCCTATCTCCTGGAGTGGTCCGGCCCACCTGTATATGCTCTCCGCATGGTCGGCCTACTGTACGTCCAGCGATCCCGTGAGCTGTACGAGTTTTCTGGGTAATGCCTTCGGATACTTCTCCTGGACGGACCTCACCTACCTGCTCTATAAAAACCACGTCAGTTGGGCCTATTACCGGTTTCCCGACAAGGAGACGCCCTGGTACTGGGACCCGCTGCCTAAATTCATCACGGTGGGGAAGGACAAGCAGCGGACCAACATTCAGGACATCGCCAACTTCTACACGGCGGCGCAGAACGGCACGCTGCCCTCCGTCTGCTGGGTGGCGCCGGCCTGGACTGTCAGCGAGCATCCCCCCGAAGCCGTCAGCGATGGCCAGGCCTATGTGACGGGCCTGGTCAATGCGGTCATGCAGGGACCCGATTGGAACAGCACGGCCATCTTCCTGGTCTGGGACGACTGGGGCGGCTTCTACGATCATGTGGCCCCTCCCGTGGTGGACGGCAACGGCTATGGCCTGCGGGTGCCCAGCATCATCATCAGCCCGTATGCCAAGCAGGGTTATATCGATCACCAGGTCTTGAGCTTTGACGCTTACCTGAAATTCATTGAAGATGTCTTCCTCAACAGCCAGCGCCTCGATCCTAAAACGGACGGGCGGCCCGATTCGCGTCCGGACGTGCGGGAGAATGCCTCGGTGCTGGGCGACCTGATGCAGGACTTCAACTTCAGCCAGGCAGCGCGGGCGCCCATGCTCCTGCCCATCCATCCGCCGCCGGGTCCGTTGACGACGCCTCTGGCGCACGTCCAGAACAATCCGCGGCCGAGCCCGCAGGAGCTTCAGAAAGATGAGAACGACGGCGATTGAGACGTTATCCAGGAAATACACCAGAAAACCCCGCGGCTCACCGCGGGGTTTTACTTAAAGAGCCGTCCTGCCCAGGACCGACGGTCGGCTAGAACTCCAGGTGGGCCCGAAAGGATAGGACGGATACCGGCCCTCGGTCTTGGTTGTAGCCGGGATTGTGGATGAACTGGTAGTCCAGCGAGAGAGTCAGCGGCGGGGCGACCTGGAAGTTATAGTAGGTCTCCAGGATCTGCTCGGGGGCGTAGTTGAGTCTGCCGTCTCCGAGCAGGAAGCCTAAGCCGCCCGCGGCCAGGTACTCCTTATGCGGGCCGGACAGGTCGTTCTGCGCCAGCGCCAGCGCCCAGCGGTCGTCCTTTCTGTGCCAGTGTGCGCCGGAGAGCTGAAAACCCAGACTGGCCGAGCGGTCTGCCTCGGTATAGACATAGCTTTCCGTGGTCCCGTCATTCCACCCGTAGCGGCCGAAGATACCCGTGGCTCCCTCATCCGCCAGAGCCTGCTCGAAGTTGAGTCCGAACCCGTACTTGACGGCGCTGTTACGCTCGGTTTTGGTGATGTCCGGCGTCGTGCCCGTTTGCCTTGCCAGCGCCACGGTGGCTGCATAGTTGCCCATATGCGCCACGTTTACATACCCCAGCAGCCGCACGACGGCCGGCGTTTTCATGCGGCCCACCTTCGGATGCAGCTCCAGTTCAGCCTGGTCGCCGTGAAAGTGTTCCAGGTTTTCCTGCAGGTCGATTCCGTTGGCGACCTTGGGCATCTGGAATCGTCCGATGCGAAGGGCCCAGTCCGGGTTGATCCACTCCAGCGCGACGCCCTGCGTGTAACCTCGGGTATCGGCGGCGTAGTCGTAGGCGGCATTATTGATTAAGGCCCAGTTCATGAACTGGGTGCGGGTGCTGTTGGCATAGCTGTTGACGTCAAATAGATCGTTGGTAGCCAGCTTGCCCGCCGTAAGCACGAGCCGATGTATCGGCCTCATTCCCACGATCTGATTTTCGCCCGGCTGGATCTGCTCCTCTCCATGCCCGGTAGCGACCGTGTAGCGCATGAAGTAACGGGCCAGATAGGGGTTCATGCCGAGGGCGGGATTACGGACCACATCGCCGTTGGTAAAGCCGGCCAATCCCAGGCCGGAGCTGATTCCTTTCCCCCGTGCCATCTCCGGGTTGACGAAAGCTTCCAGTCCTGGCGCGAAACGCGCGCCTGCGTAGAGCGTATAGGTGTCGGTCAGCTCATTCTCGTTTTGAGAGATCAGGCTGTTCGGACCCTGATAGGGGCTGCGAAACTTGAAAAGCTGCTGATTGATGAACGTGACCTGAAAGCCCAGCTCATAGGGCAGGCCGCTCTTCTGGCCGGGATGATAGCCAAGCGTCGTCGGATTGTTTTCCGGCAGCGTGGAGGGCGCTGGCTCGTTTTGCGCTTGCGCCGGCTGTATTCCCGCCAAGTTTAGCCAGAGCAGGCCCATCCCCGCCATGTAGATGCTCCAGCAGGCTTTCCGACGAAATAAATATACAGATCGCATGGGGAGTGTCCATCCTTCCAGTGGGTGTGGTCATTACCTTTACTGCAGGATTGGAGGCATGGTAGAATACAGATATAGCGGGTGCTTCTACCGCACCTGAATAGGGGCTCTCGATGTTGGCGCATCGAGAGCCCTGTTTCTCGTTTAGTGGCCCACGTGGTGGCCGAGCAGACCGATCATCACCAGCAGGCGAAAGAGCGCCAGACCGACGATCAAGAGCAGGTAGGCGCGCAGCACGATCAGGGATGCCTTGACACTTTTGCTCATCTGCATTGCGCCCAGGCCGTCCGGACAGCACTTCTGCTCCGGCACGTCGTCCAGGGGATGCACCACGTAATAGCGCGTGTTCTCGATAGAACTTGTAGTCACTGTCATGTTCGTTGCCTCCGTTCAGTTATGTCGGTTTGATCTATGCGGTTTTCGGAAACAGGCCCGGCGCCAGCACCTGCGCGGCCAGGACCAGGGACAGGGTAAAGAGGACGATCACGATCGTCCAGTTCACCACGTTGTTCCATCGCCGGTTGATGAACCAGTCTCCCAGGAGCTGCCGGTCGTTCAAGAGCAGCTGCAGGAAAATGATGGCTGAAGGCAGCATCAGGCCGGCCAGCACCTGCACGCCGATGATGATAAGCTGCAAGGGCGCGCGTGGGATCAGCACGATCGCCGCCGCCAGCAGCGTACAGACGATATAGACCAGATAAAATCCGCGCGCCTGGCGGAAGGGCATCTGGAGGCTGTGTGGCCACTCGCGCACCTCTGCGTAAGCCCAGGCACTGGCCAGGGAGATGGCGGTCGTGCCCAGAACGGCCGCGTTGATCATAAAGAGCAGAACGCCCGTGCGCACCCAATAGCCGACGATGGGGCCGATGTCCACAGCCATCTGCGCAGGATCGGAGTAATCGACGTGGCGGGTATACAGCACGTTACCCACGCACATCATGGCGCCGGCCACCAGAATGGTGAAGCAGGAGCCGATGAAGGTGTCCAGCCGCGCGGACGTCAGGTCCTTGAAACGTAGCCGTTTATCCGCGACGGCGCTCTGCTGGAAGAAGAGCTGCCAGGGCGCGATGGTCGTGCCCACGATGGCGACTACCAGCATCACCAGGTCGGGCGTCCAGCCCTTCGGGGGCGCGTTCGGGATCAGCGCGTTGTGAAGGACGGCTCCCACGCCCGTATGCGAGGCGGCGGCCATCAGGACCCAGAAGAAGTCCAGCAGGCACAGCCCGATGGTGATCCTTTCCCAGCGCAGATAACTGCCTGTGAGGACCAGCGCGATCAAGGCGACCGCCGAGAAGGGCACGCTCAACCAGGGAGAGATGCCCATCTTCGTCGTCGCCAGGGAGATCGCGGCGAACTCGGTCACCAGGGTCAGGAAGTTGACCAGCAGCAGGTCGAACAGGGAAAACCGTCCCCACCATTTGCCGAACCGCTTATAGATCATGGCCGCGTGGCCCTGACCGGTAGCTATCCCCAGGCGCGCTACCATCTCCTGGATGAAGTAGCAGACGGGCAGCAGGAGCAGCAGCAGCCAGAGCAGGTGCAGGCCGTACTGCCCTCCTGCCTGCGTATAGGTGGAGACCGCGCCCGCATCGTTGTCGGCTTCCATCACAATCAGGCCCGGCCCCAGGATCAGGAGGTGCGTGAGCAGGCTCTGCTGCCAGCGGGTGCGGACTGCGATCCCTTTCGGCGGCACAGCCTGCTCGGTTCCGGTTGTCCGGGTATCCAGATCGGTCATGTGCGTAGCCTCCCTTCTCCGCGCAGGATCATGCCGCTACGGAAGCGATTTTTGCGATCCTGGCGCCGACCTTGACGGCATGATGGAAATGTCCGGCCCCACGCGCGATCTTCACGGCAGTCGCCCACTCGCCTTCGACGGGAATCATGCCCACGACCGAGAGGGCTGCGCCGACATAGTCGCGCTTCTTAAACGAGATCAGGCCGCTGACGACCGAAGCCGGAACGTTGACGATCGGGAGGAGGGCGAGCATATCGGCCGTAGCCTGAACACGATCGTCCCACGAAACGATGTTGGTCGCGGCGCGCAGTGGGCGTGCCGGGGTGGTGCGATAGTTCATCTCCGTCTCCTTCTGCCCGCCGATCTGTCCGGCAGGCGCGTGATTTTTACCGAAGGAATCCGGAGCCGGGACGTGGTAGAATCACCTTGCTAGCAGGTGGCTTCGTCCACGCTCGGCTCCGAGGCTATCTGTGTTCCCGCACGGGTAGCCTCTTCTGTTTTGCAGTCCGCCGAAGCAAGCAGGCAGAACAGCGCGCTCGCAAGCATGCGCGTGATCGCGAAACGCAGGCATGCGCGTTCCGGTCCGCCAGGGACAGGCCGGCAGGCAAGGCAAACAGATGGGTTGTCAGGGAGTTGCGAGAAGGAGGGAATCCGATCTGCAGGGGTAGAAGAGCAGGAACGGAAACCGCCTCACGCGCCTCGCGTCGTGTTGTTTCCATGAAACAAGCGAGGGGTGAGGCGATAGCAAGGGAAACGGAGGGCTATCGAGACGCGACCGCTTAGTTCATAGAAACTTTCGTTCGCCTCCCGATATTGGGAGGCTCCTTACTGCAGGTGTCCATAGAGATTCGTCTCTTGTCCTTTCGGGCGTGATTGCTGCTCTCAAAAACCGGCCTTAAGGCCTGGTGTCCTAGAGCAGTCGATCGAGCGCCTTCTTCAGATCGCGCACGGCCTCATCAGGCCGGCCACGCTCCAGAGCTTCGCTGACACAGTGATCGATGTGATGCTCCAGGATGAGCCTGCCGACCTGATCGAGCGCCGCGCGAACCGCAGAAATCTGGGTCAACATCTCCTCGCATTCCCGGCCTTCGTCCCAGAGCCGCTGGAGACTGCTGGCATGTCCGGCAATCCGTGCTAGACGCCTGGCGATGTCTTCCCCTATCGGACCGTCGCGATGCGACATCCATAAGCTCCTTTCAGAGCTATCCGGTATCCCCCCTGGGGGGATACCGCTTCCAGTATACTCCTTATTCCCGAATTGTCAAGAGTTTGACGAAAAATTGTGTGAATCCCCCTACCACGGCTTTTAACGAAATCTCTATCTGCAAAGTTGGAATACCTGTCCAGGATATTGTGCTTCCCGTCTCCTCCTCCATTAATATTGCACTCCGCTATGTAAATAATATAAGGTCGGCAGACCCGATTCTGTCAATAAGGAAAGCACATAGAGAAGATGAAAAGATGGTACATCCAGATTCGTATCTGTTTATAACGCTCGACTCGTGCCGCTATGACACGTTCGAGGCTGCCCAGGCTCCTAATCTCAAAGCCATCGGCAAACTCTGGAAGGCCGAAGCCCCCGCCACCTTCACTTTTCCCTCCCACATGGCTATGTTCGTCGGCTTTACACCCGGTGTCGCCTCGGAATGTCAGCCTTATGTTAACCCCAAGTTCGGCAAAATCTTTAAGCTTAAAGTCGAATGGAAGCCAAAAGGGATCTACCATATCTTGCTGGAAGGCAGAAATATCATTCATGGATTTAGAAAGAGGGGCTATCTGACCCTGGGCACCGGAGACGTCTCCTGGTTCAATCCCAGGACCGAAGCCGCCCAGCCGCTGATCAAGGACTTCCACAAGTTTTACTTTCCGGGTGACTACTTCTTCCTGCGCCAGCAAGTCAAGTGGATGCAGGAGCAGATCCAGAGGACCAGCAAGCCGGTGTTCGCCTTCATGAACATCGGGGAGACGCACGCTCCCTACTATTATGAGGGCGCTCCCTGGTCCAAAGAAGACAACCCCTGCGTTCCTTTCGGCGCCAACAACCGGGCGGAAGAGTGCCGCATGCGCCAGCGTAAGTGCCTGGAGTTTGTGGACGAGAAGATCGGACCGCTTTTAGCGCAGTTCGAGAATGTGGTTATCTGTGGCGATCACGGGGACTGCTGGGGAGAAGACGGGCTGTGGGAGCATGGCATCAGTCATGACAAGGTCAAGGAAGTTCCCCTCTTGATGCGCCTCCAGCCGCGCAACTGAGGCAGTGAGTTGCCCGGCCAATAGGCACATTGATTAGGAGGCTCTCGGCTATACTTTACCGAGAGCCTCCTTCTGTTTTGAAGGGCCGTCATCTGTTGGGATTTTTGCGGGATCGGTGGCATGAGAGAGGAAAACAGGGGAACCTCAAAGAGGGGAAGAAGCATCTTACAAGCGCTAGAAGGGTCCATTTCGCAACCTTCTCGACATTATTGCCCTAGGAAGGAGCAGCCCGAATGCCAGAGCAGCAGCAAAAACAACAGGAGACGCTGCCTCCGCAGCATCAGGAACGCCGGCCCGGCCTCGAGCCGGAGATGCATCCCCAGCCCGAAGTGATCGGCAAGAGCTATCGTCCGGCCGGCAAGCTGCAGGGGAAGGCCGCCCTTATCACCGGCGGCGATAGCGGGATCGGACAGGCGGTCGCGGTCCTCTTCGCTAAAGAAGGCGCGGACGTCGCCATCGTCTATCTTAACGAGCATCAGGACGCGCAGAAGACCCGGCAGTTGGTCGAGCAGGAGGGACGGCGCTGCCTGACCCTCTCCGGTGACCTCGGCGATTCGAGCTTCTGTAAGCAAGCCGTACAGCAAGTGGTAGACCAGTTGGGAAAGCTCGACATCCTGGTCAATAACGCTGGCGAGCAGCACCCTCAAGAGAGCATCGAGAAGATCAGCGACGCGCAGTTGGAGCGCACGTTCCGCACTAACATCTTCGCCATGTTCTATATGGTGCGCGCAGCCCTGCCGCATCTGAAGCCCGGCAGCGCCATCATCAACACGACATCGGTCACGGCTTACAAGGGCAGCCCGGAGCTGCTGGACTACTCGGCCTCGAAAGGCGCCATTCTCGCCTTCACACGCTCGTTGTCGCAGGCGCTGGTGGAGAAAGGCATTCGCGTCAACGGTGTTGCGCCCGGTCCGATCTGGACGCCGCTGATTCCCTCCACGTTCTCGGCGGAGCATGTGAAGCGGTTCGGCGCAGATACACCCATGAAGCGGCCCGGCCAGCCGGACGAAGTCGCCCCCTGTTACGTGTTCCTGGCTTCGGACGATTCTTCCTATATCTCCGGCCAGGTTCTGCATCCGAACGGCGGCGAGGAGGTCGGCGGATAGCGAAAAAGCGGGCGTTGGGCGTTGGGCGTTAGGCGTTGGGGAAAACAATCCCCAACGCCTAACGCCAACTCGCGAAGCGGGTGGAACGCCAAACGCCCATCTAAGAGGAAAGATTATGGCGGAAGTAACATCGCTGCGAGAAAGAATTCTGGGGATTCCCAGTACGGAGGGCGTGGAAGCGCTGGCGGCGGAGGTGCGGGAGATCGCGTACCCGCTGGAGCGGCCCCGGGACCTCGATCCACTTCTGAAGCAGATCGGCGATGCCCGGTTCGTGCTGCTGGGCGAGGCGACGCACGGCACCTCCGAGTTCTATCTGTGGCGGCAGGAGATCAGCGAGCGGCTCATCTCGGAGAAGGACTTCTCCTTCATCGCCGTCAAGGGCGACTGGCCGGACTGCTACCGGGTGAACCGCTACGTCAAGGGAATGCCCGACGCGGGCGAGAGCGCCTACGACGTGCTGCACGCCTTTAACCGCTGGCCGACCTGGATGTGGGCCAACCGGGAGATCGTGACGCTTGCAGAGTGGCTGCGCAAGCATAACGCGAACCTGCCGGAGCACAAGCAGGTCGGCTTTTATGGGCTGGACGTCTACAGCCTGTGGGACTCGATGCGCGCGGTCATCGGCTATCTGGAGCGTATGGACCCGGAGGCGGCCGAGCACGCGAAACGCAGTTACGCCTGCTTCGAGCCCTACGCCGAGGACGCGCAGGACTATGCCTGGGCTACTCTGTTCGTGCCCACCTCCTGCCAGAAGGAGGCGGTCTCTATGCTGACGGAGCTGCGGCGAAATCTGCCGAGCTATCCGCAGGACGGTCGCGAATCCCAGTTCAACGCCGAGCAGAACGCGCTCATCGTCAAGAACGCCGAGGACTACTATCGGGAGATGGTGCGCGGGGGCGCCGAATCGTGGAACGTGCGCGACCGGCACATGGTCGAAACCCTCAACCGGCTCATGCAGTTCCACGGGCCGGATGCTAAGGCGATCGTGTGGGAGCACAACACGCACATCGGCGACGCCCGCTTCACCGACATGGCCCGCGACGGCATGGTCAACGTCGGCGAGCTAGTCCGGGAACAGCACGACCAGGAGGGTGTCGTGCTGGTCGGTTTCGGGACGCATCGCGGTACGGTGATTGCCGGCTCCGCCTGGGATGCGCCCATGCAGCGCATGGCGGTCCCTCCAGCCCGCGCGGGAAGTTGGGAGGATGTGCTTCACGTCGCCGACCCGACGAATAAGCTGCTGATCCTGCCGCAGGCTCAGGAGCACCCGCGCTTCCTGGAGCCGCGCGGTCATCGCGCCATCGGCGTCGTCTATAATCCGGCGCACGAGCACTACGGCAACTATGTGCCGACCGTATTGCCGCGCCGCTATGACGCCTTCCTCTACTTCGAGGAGACGCGGGCTGTCTTTCCGCTGCATATCGCGGTGGAAGAGATCGAAGAGGTACCGGAGACCTACCCATTCAATGTGTGATCCCTTACCGGGCCGGTTAGCAGGGCTATGAATTACCCGTCTGGGGGTCCTGCGGACAACCGTCCTGCGGACGGACCTCACCCCGTTTCCAATCGCCATCGGTGCGGGGTAACGGCCCCGCACCCCTCCTCTCTCCTTCGTAAGAAGAGGGGGAGTCAGATTGGCAGGTGGGAGTCCGCACAGGCGGACTTTGTACTGGCAGAACGGCACTTGAGTGCCGCTGTTCTCAGGTAGGGACTAAAAAGGAGAAAAGGAAATGTCTGGTGAGAAAGCTAAGAAGAAAGACGGGCATCGAAAAGAAAAGATGGTCCAGCGGTCGGTCGAAGCGCAGGAGAATCGTCCGCTGCACAAGAGGCACTCCAACGTGACGACGGACCAGGGAGATATCATGGAGTATAAGCCTGGGTCAGCGGGAGATCGCACGCCGAAATCCACCTAACACCGGCGATTTCCCTCGGAGCCAAAGGCTTTCCGTCCGGAGGACGGCTGCTTTTCCTGCCGGGTCGTTTATCGGCTCGGCTGAAGTAACGGGCAGTTAAAACTGCGGCAACAAAGGCACGAAGTCCCCTGCGGGGACTCAACAATCAAAATCCCCCTCTCCTCTCGTGGGAGAGGGGGCAGGGGGTGAAGGAAGCAATGGCGGAGGGAAATCTGGCCGAGCGGCTGAGCGCGTACGCGGCCGGGCTGCAGTATGAGGATTTGACCCCGGAAGCGGTCCATGAGGCGAAGCGGAGGCTCCTGGATACGCTGGGCTGCGCGATGGGCGCCTTTCAGAGCGAGCCGGCCACGATCGCGCGCAAACTGGCGGCGACCGTGCAGAGCGACTTCCCGGCGACCGTCGTCGGCACGGACCGGCAGACCTCGCCGGAAATGGCGGCGTTCGCCAACGGCGTGATGTTCCGCTATCTCGACTACAACGATACCTATCTCTCCAAAGAGCCGGCGCACCCCAGCGATAACTTCGCGGCGGTGCTGGCCGTCGGGGAGCCGCAGGGTTCGAGCGGCAAAGAGATCATCACGGCGGCGGCGCTCGCGTACGAGATCCAGTGCCGCTTGTGCGACGCCGCCAGCATCCGCGCCCGCGGCTGGGACCACGTCACCTACGGCTCCTTCTCCACCAGCCTTGCGGCGGGTAAGCTCCTCGGCCTGAACGCATCCCAGTTGACCCACGCGCAGGGTCTGGCGGGTGTGCCGAACAACGCCATGCGCCAGACGCGCGTGGGCATGCTCTCTCACTGGAAAGGCTGCGCCTTCGCCAACGCCAGCCGCAACGGGGTTTTCGCGGCCCGCCTGGCGCAGTTAGGCATGACCGGCCCCTCCGAGGTCTTCGAGGGCGAAATGGGCTTCTTCAAGCAGGTCTCCGGCCCCTTCACCCTCGACAAACTGGGCGGCAGCGGCACGCCGTTCATGATCAATGCGACCTACATCAAGTACTATCCCGCCGAGTACCACTCCCAGAGCGCCATCGACGCGGCGCTGGATCTGCGGCCCCAGCTTGGAAGCGTGGACGAGATCGACAAGATCACCATCGAGACTTTCAACGCGGCGGTCGAGATCATCGGCGGCGAGCCGGAGAAGTGGCGGCCCACCACGCGCGAGACCGCCGATCACAGCCTGCCCTACTGTGTGGCCGTTGCGCTCACGGATGGTCGCGTGACCCTCGACTCCTTCGACGACGCGCACCTCCACGACGAACAACTGCTCTCGCTGGTCCAGAAGATCGAGGTCAAGGCCAACGCGGAGCTTAACAAGAAATATCCGGAAGGCATCCCGAACCTCATCCGAATCCACACGAGAAGCGGCAAGACGCTGGAGAAAGAGGTCACCTTCCCGCGCGGCCACGCCCGCAACCCGCTCACCGACCAGGAAGTGGAGCATAAGTTCCGCACGCTGGCCGAGCCGCGACTCTCCGGGGCGAAAATAGACGAAATCCTGGACCGGTGCTGGAACCTGGACAAGCAGGCCAGCATCGGCCCCCTGCTGGCTTTGTTTGCTATGTAACTTCTCCCTCTAACTCTGCCGGGCCGATAAACGACCCGGCAGGAAAGACACACCGTCCTCACGGACGGAATCAGCCCTCAAGGTTTTCACGGACTTGACATCTAACAATAGCTGGTGTTAATATCTTAACACTTCGACCGAGGTAATTGATGTCATGCTTAACTTCTCTCTCCTCGTCCTCTCGCTCTTTTCGGTGATTGTGCTATCGCCAACGGCTCCTGCACCGCAACGCGAACCGATAGGCAACAAAGCGTCCCGCCACTCAATAAATCCCTCCAAAACATGGAATTCCTGGCTGGATTTGCGCCGGAACATGACCTTGGCTACTGTTGAGGGCTTTCGCGATTACGGCCATTTCATGTTGGTTAAGATTGACCATCTGAAACAGAGGTGGGAGTTAGGAACTTTGAAAACGAAGTGGCTAAAACACGGCAAAATGGTGAGAATGCATGCCTTTCATAGAGGAGAGCAAGTCTACATCGTGCCCCGAATTAACAAGGACAGTGACCTCTATACTTCCGTAGTCGAGAGTGGCCCTAATGCTATTGCCGTATCGAATAACTTTGCTGATGCAGCGCGGGCGCTGAAAAAGGCCACAGTTATTGTCACAGGGAAAATCGCATACACGGAAACGGTCAGCGGACGAATCTATTTTCAAACAAAGGACGGAAAGATTCTTGAGGTAAGTATTTATCAAGCACTTGGGACCGTATTACCTGGAGGCAGCCTGCCTTCCTACAAGGCCGATTGGAGTACTGGAACGGCTAAGATGCAAGCGCGATTACTTCATGTGGATGAGAGTTATAGCATGTTAGAAGTGCGATCAGTTCGGTAATTAAGATCGGCAAAATAGGGGACCTGGCAGGAAACGCAGGCTCGTCAGAGGAATCAAGGCGTGCCGGTGATGGTTCGCTTGCAGCCCGGCGGAACAGGAGAAAGCCATGTCTTTGAAAGTCGGCGTGGTCGGGATGCGCGGCATCGGCAACACCCATGCCAGCGCCTATAAACAGGACCCTCTGTCGCATCTGGTCGCCGTCTGCGATGTGGTCAAAGATCGCGCCGAAAGCGCGGCAGAGAAGCATGGGGCCAAAGCCTACACTAGCCTGGCAGAGATGCTGCGCAACGAGCCGGACCTCGACATTGTCGATGTGACTACGGGCGGCTTCGAGAACGGAAGCTGGCACTTCGAGCCGGCTATGGAGGCCCTGGAAGCCGGCAAGAACGTGCTCGTCGAAAAGCCGCTCTCCAACGACATCCACGAAGCGCGGCAGATGGTAGCGAAAGCAGCGGAGAAGAAGGTTCGCCTCGGCTGCAACCTCAACCACTATTTCACTCCGCCCGCCGAGAAGGCAAAGCAGTATCTGGAAGAGGGGCAGATCGGCGAGCTGATCTACTGCCTGCATAAGATGGGGTTCTCTGCCGGAGAGGAGACCTACAGCGCCCCCGGCTCCTCGCGGTGGAAAGGCTTTCCCTACGCCCACCTAAAAGCTTTTCTCTCTCATCCGTTCAGCGTGATGCGCTACTTCTGCGGCGATGTGACGCACCTGCAGGCGTTCGGGAACCGGCCCAGCTTCCGGCGCCGGGTCGGCGACGTGATGCTCTCCACCGTCGGCATCCACGTCCGGTTCGCCAACGACTGCGTGGGCTATCTGCTCAGCCAGCGCGGGGACGCCACCTACGGTCTGGGCGGCTGGTGGAGCATCGAGGTGGCCGGAACGCGGGGCACTTTTTGTATCGAGAACTGCATCGAGAAGGTCACCTACTGGCCGGCGCCCAGTCCCGCGCGGGCCGGCAGCCCGGAGAAGATGTCGGGTGGGGGATCGGAAGGCTCGGAAGTGACCTCGACGGGCATCACCGACTTCTCGCAGACGTTTCCGCGCCGTATCCATGCCTTCCTGGAAGATGTGACCCGGAATGTGCCTCCAGATGCCGTCCGCGCTTCCGGCAGGGACGCCCTGGCGGCTCTGGAGTACACCTGGGCCGTCATGGAGTCCTACGAGCAGGGCGGCGCCCTGGTCCGCCCGCATCCCCTGCCTCCGATTCACGGCGACCCGCTCACCCTCCCCGATTAAAAACAGACCTGGGGAGCGGGTGAACTTACCCGCTCCTCAGGGCTGTTTTTTCTGTGACACCCACGCCTCTGCCCGGTATATGCTTGTGATCTGTCCCCAAGCTCAATGCAAGTCTACACGTCCGCGCCAATCACGTTGCGACGACGCGAGACTTCGCCTCATCTGACAGGCCGCAATCGGGGCAGGAATGCCGGCGTCCCCACCGTTGTTTACGGAATATTGCCCTAAACAGAAAGCTTCGATCGTCTTCTTCACGGTAAAAATCCAGCAAAAGGCCGCCGCGATGTCCCTAATAGATAGCAGGAAGAGAAAGCAGGCAGAGCGAAACATGTTGGCTGAAAAGTGGCAGAAGCCCTACCGGCCGGTAGAGGACCTTCTCCAGCGCGCAAAGGCGGGGGAGCGGGAGGCGTTCGACCATCTCTTTACCTGCTGCAAAGATGGCGTCTATGCCTGCCTGTGGCATCTGCTGGACGGCGACGCCGATCTGGTGGAAGAGGCGGTAGGCAGCGTCTTCCTAAGCGCCTACCGAAGCCTGAGCCAGTTTCGCGGTGAATCCGCGCTCTCGACCTGGCTGTACCGTATCGCCGTAAACGAGGCGCACGCGCGCCTGCGCCAGCAGCGGCGCCGTCGCCTGTTCGGGCTGCTCTCCTTTCAGGAGCCGAAGGTGTCCCGCGAATCGCTCCCAAAAGCGGAGGACCCGGCGGAAACGCTCCAGCGTGCGGAGGAGGAGCGGCTGTTGTGGCAGGCCGTGAACGCCCTGCCGGAACCGTATCGGACCCCGGTCGTTCTGCGGTATATGAGCGGCATAACGACCGGCGACATCGCGGAGGTCTTGCGGCGTCCCGCCGGGACGGTCCGTTACCAGTTGAGTCGGGGGCTGCAGATCCTGCGCGAGCGGTTGGGAAGCGAGTGGAACCGATGAGCGAATTGGAGGACAAAAATGCATTGGAAAAAAGATTGGAAGCGCTGCGCGGACCGGTGATGCCGGCTGAGGTGGAAGCGCGCCTAAGGCAGCGTCTCTGGGAAGAATCGTTGCGCCGCCCGTCCGTCCGGCGGCTGCGTTCGGCCCGGCACGTTTCCCTGGCACAGGTTGCGCTGCTGGCCGTTCTGCTCGCGACGGCAGCCTGGGTCGTCCGGCATAGCGTCATGCCGGTCCTGCGGTCGGCCTGGGAGCGAGTCCATTGTCTCGTGGACCCCTCGCAGGCGAAACATTGAAAGTCGTGTGTCTTGCCTGTTGCGTAATCGTGACGAAACGCGAAGTCAACAGTATAAAATTCCATCCTACGGGACAAAGTCTAGGGTAGCAAGACCTGGAGCGAAAAGGATGAAACGGTATGGCCTTGGCCCCGTCCGTATTGCGCGCAGAGGATTTACCCTGATTGAGATTCTGATCGTGCTCTCGATCCTCACGATACTGGCCGGATTGTTGTTTCCGGCCTGTGCCGCTGTACGGGAGCGGGCACGCCAGTCTATCTGCCTGTCTAACGAGCGGCAGTTGAGTCTGGCGCTCCTTCAATACGCGCAAGACTATGACGAGAACCTGCCGTCCGGCACGATCGGCTGGTACGGACAGGGCTGGGCCGGCCAGACCTACCCTCTGGTGAAGCACGTTCGAGTCTATGGGTGCCCGAACGACGACAATAAGGGAGAAAATGCGCAAAAGGAACTCTGGACGATCTCCTATGCCCTCAATTGCAACACCCATGGGGTTTCTCAGGCGGCCTTTAACGCGCCAACGCTCACCGTCTTGCTTTTTGAAGTGAACGACGCTGCTGCCAATATGGCACGTCCCGAAACCCTCAGCCCGACCGGGCGCGGCCTGCCCACGGACAACTGCCCCACCAAATGCGGCAAGCCCTTTGGGGCGGATTACTATGCCACCGGCAACATGGGCGGCGTGATTCCTCCCCTCAGCACTACCCTCCGCCCCTACCACGATCCGACCGCAAACTACCTTGCTGCCGACGGCCATGTCAAGGCGCTGCGCGGTGATCGCGTGTCTCCAGGGTTCAATGCGCCTTCTGCCACCGCTTCACAGTCTGCAATGACCCATACCGCCGCAGGCACCGAGAACATGCAAATCTCCGGCAAAGTCAAGGCAGCCCTGACCTTCAGTACCAACTGACACGCCCCGCCACCAACGAAAAAAGCCAACAGTTGCGGCGCCATGCTTCTCCAAATAGTGAAGGTCTATTTTTGACCTGGCGCAATAGAAAAGGAGACAAGCATTGGAAAAGCAACCGTTCGAACCATCGGACATGCCGGCGCGGCGACAAGCCGGCAGCCAGCCAACAGATCAACAGTTGAACCGCCGCTCGTTTCTGCGGAAGAGCGTGGTGGCCGCAGGAACCGCAACCCTGGGAGGCATGTTGCTGAGCGACCGCGCCGCCGCGGATCACGGCGGAATGACTCCAGGCGACGCGGCGATCTTGCGCTTCCTGGCGGCCGCCGAGATCCTGGAGACCGATCTCTGGCAGCAGTACAACGAGCTCGGCGGCATCCAGGACAGCGAGGTCCCAGGCGGGAGTGGAAATCCGGCCTATACGGCGGCCCTTTCCGTGTTGGACGGGGATATGGCTCAGTATATCCACGATAATACTGAGAACGAGATGACCCACGAGCTGTTCCTCAACGCCTACCTGGTAGCCCATGGAGCCGCGCCTGCCAATCTGGAACCGTTCCGCACGCTGCCCAGCAGCCAGGCGACCGGCGCTCAGCAGATCGGGCGGCTCACCAACCTGATGCAGCTCACGCTGGATACCAGTTGGTGGACCCGCTACCGCGACCCCAACCACAATCCGGATCTCGATCCCTCGTTCGTGTTCCCGCAGGCCGTGCCAGACCTGAACAACGGGCAGTTTCCGGGCATCCCTAGATCGGATGCAGACCTCAGCCCCTCGGACCACCTGCAGGCCATTGCGAACACGGCGGGATTCCACTTTCCTTCTATCGAGGTGGGTGGCACCAGCCTCTATCCGTCGCTGGCCCAGCGAGTGACCCACCCGGAAGTCCTCAGAATCGTTTTGAGCATCGGTCCAACAGAGGCGATGCACTTCCAGACGTGGCACGACAAGGCGGGCAATGCGCCTCCCTTGACCGACCCCACAAACGGGCTGACCTTCCCAGATCTCAATTCGTCCCCGTTCGGCGGAGAGATCTATCAGACTAACCTGATCATGCCGGAGCCATGTCCCTTCCTGAGCCGAAGCTTGCCGGCGTGCTCGATCGTTCGGCCCACGCAGACGAATGGGGCGGCTATGGGCGCCCTCGCCTACCTGACGGCACAGGGGCTTTTTATAGGGCAATCGAAAGCATTCTTCGAGTACATGACCGAACTGGCGCGCGAAGCAGATGCCGCGCGAAGGGGGGGTGATTAGGCGATACCAGACTTCGATAGTGGAATGCATGGATCCCCCGACCTGGCCGCAGTATCGCCGAAAGCAACCTCGGCGATACTGCGGCCAGGAAGAGACAGTAGCCATTCTTGGTAGGCAGCGTGCAGATAAGGGAAAGGAACATCCCATGAAATCCAACCTGAGAAGCATCATCGCATCAACCTCTCTTCTATCGCTGGCCGCGTTCGGCCTGGCGATGCTGACTCCAAGTTCCATACTGGCGCAGGGGGCAAGGCATTCCGCGCCGGCTAGCATGCATATGCAGCCGCTCTTTGCGGCTCTACCCATCGACTTTATTCCCAGCCTCGGACAAGAAGGTCCGGCGGCAAAATTCGTGGCGCGCAAAGGTCCTTTAGCGGTCGCATTCGAGACGAACGCGCTCCATCTCTACCTTCAGCAGCCCTCTCCCCTTTCGGTCGGTCTGACCTTCGAGGGCGCCTCGAAACAGGCACAGATCGTGGGAGAAGCCAGGCGCAAGACCCTCTACAACTACTACGTCGGCGCCAAATCCGCCCGGTGGCAGTCCGGTGTTCCTGCCTACGGCAGCATCCGCTATCGCGGATTATATCCAGGCGTAGACGTCCGCGTTAAGGAGGCTAACGGACGGCTAGAGTACGATCTGGTGCTTGCGCCCCATGCCGACCTGTCTCAGGTCGTTGTTCGGGCAGACGGCGCTTCCCACATTGCGACCGAACGCGACGGCTCTCTGGTGCTGGAAACGGCTGCCGGACCGCTGCGGCAGGCGCTGCCCAAAACGTGGGAGCAACTGCCCAACGGAAAGACGCGCCCGCTTGCCTGTCGATTCCGCAGGATCGACGGGCAGCGGTATGGCTTCGTTGCGCCCGGACATGATCCCGCCCACCGGCTGGTCGTAGATCCAGGCCTGGAATGGGGCACCTACGTGGGCGGTTCCCTCGGAGCGTCGGTACGTACGGTCGCGCCGGTCCGCGATGGCTCCGGCGACGTGATCATCGCCGGATTGACCACCTCCCCGGACTTCCCGCTGGCGAACGGCAGCTTCGCCTTTCCCGCGGAGCGGCTCTTCGTCGCGCGGCTCAACGCGGCCGGTACGGCGCTCGAGTGGGCGACTTTCTTTGGCGGGTCCGGCAGTCTCGGAGCCGGCAGAGAGTTCATCTGGGGCAGGATGGCGGTCGACTCCAGCGGTGGTGTCGTCGTGGTCGGCGACAACGAGTTACCGGACTTCCCGGTGACCTCCGGCGCTTTCCAGACGACTAAAGTCGCCGGGATCCATGCCTTTGTGACCCGGTTCAACGCGACGGGGGGGCTGGTCTTCTCGACCTTCCTGGGCGGCAATGGCTTCGATTCTGCCCAGGCGGCAGCCTTCGACCCGGCGGGCAACATCATCGTGGCCGGTACCACCGAGTCGACCGACTTTCCGGTAACGGCGGGCGCTTTCCAGACTTCGTTTGAAGGAACCGACGACGGCTTTATCGTCCGGCTCAACCCAACGGGCACGACCCAGACATACGGCACCTACCTGGGTGGGGATGAGATCATCGGCGAGGCGCTGGGCACCGGAGACATGGTCGTCGACGCGAACGGCTTCGTAACGGTCACCGGGATCGCAGGCACGCAGTTTCCGGCGACCGCCAACGCCCTCCAGAAGACCAATGGCGGCTTCAATGACGCCTTCCTGGCCCGGCTTCACCTGGACGGCAACGGGACCGCCGACCTGAAGTACGGCACCTACCTCGGAGGTGGGAGTGACGACGTGGGAACCGGGCTGGCGGTCGATCCTAACAATCCCCAGGTGGTCACCGTGGTCGGCTTCACGTGGTCTATCGGTTTTCCCACGACAAGCGGCGTGATGAAGCCCGCGTTGACCAATGCGACGGCCGACGGCCAGGTCCAAAACGGCTTCGTGACCAAGTTCCAGTTTCCTACGTCAGGCAGTCCCAGTATCGTCTTTTCGACCTATCTGGGAGGCACCTTCGAAGATCAGGCGACCGCCGTAGAGATCGACAGCAACGGCAATGAGCTGGTGCTGTGCGCTGCGTTCTCGGGTGACTTCCCGACGACGCGCGGCGCGTACGATCGGGTCTATGACTCGCTCGCCTTCGGCGCCGGTGAGTCGGATGTCGCCCTGGCCGCCATCAATCCAACGGGAAGCCAGCTTCTGTACGGCAGCTATCTGGGTGGTTCCTTCAGTGAAGGGGAGGTGCTCGACTCACCGCCGAAGCTGACCTATCTGGGAGGGAGTGAGGTGGTCGTGGTGGGAGACACCACTTCCGCAGATTTCCCGGTCACGTCCGGCGCGCTGGACACCACGTTCCCGACCCTTGTCGGCGAGCAGAATTCTACCGGTTTCGCCGCCCGGTTCAATCTCGTCAACAACCCGACGGTCATAACGGTTCCCGCGCCCACGCTGCTTCAACCGGCCAACAAAAGCACCTTACCCGGCGTCGGGGCGCCCGTCCTCTTTACCTGGAGCGACTCCGATTCCGCGGGAATCGCCGCCTACGAGATCGAGCTAAGCCCAAGTTCCAACTTCCCGGCGGGGTTCATCGACTTTCACGCGGGCGTGCGGCAGGCGCAGGTCGTTTTCTCAGGCGTATCGAACATCACGTGGTTCTGGCGCGTGCGGGCCGCCGATAACGACGGCAATCTGAGCGGCTGGTCCAAGACCGGCACGTTCAGTCTCTCCAGCTCGTCCAATACGTCTGCCGCGACGTCTGTCACTACGGATAATTTCGACTTTATCGGCGCCGGCTCGACCACAGGCCACGTGTTCCTCTCGTCAAAGGCTCCCAGCGGCGGGGCGGTAGTAAGCCTCTCTACCGATACGCCCAGCCTCGTGAGCCTCCCAGCGAGCGTGACCGTGCCGGCCGGCGCGACCAGCGCGGACTTTCCGGTGAGCGTTGGCGCTGTATGGCTGCCGCTTACCGTCAGCATCATCGCGACCTACAAGCTCGCGCCCTCCTGGGGGATCAACCTGGACCAGGACCAGGCGCACGCAACTCCAAGTAACATGACCTTCTTCCCGGCGGCAGTAACCGGTGGCAATCCCTCGACGGGAACCGTGTTCCTCACCCAGCCTGCGGCTTCGGGAGGCGCGACCGTCTTCCTTGCCAGCGCCAATCCCCAACGCGTTCAGGTACCCGCGAGCGTGACCGTGCCGGCCGGCGCAATCAGCGCGTCGTTTCCGATCACGACGTCCCGGACCGCTTTCCAGTGGCCCATCACGATCGCGGCCACGCGCGGCACTGCCGAGGATTTCGGCCAGTTGCTCGTAAACCCGCCGGGGGGAGTGACGCTGAAGTCGATCAGCATCAGCCCAAGCTCCGCCGTGGCTGGCACGCCGGCCACGGTCACGATCACCATGACCGGACCCGTCACCGGCGACTTCGACGCGCCGGTCGCTCTGGAGAGCAGTAATCCCGCAGTGATCGGCATAGTACCGGCGGTGACCGTTCCCGTGGGTTCGAGCAGCGTGAGCTTCCAAATCTTCGGCGCCGATGTCGCCAAGAACACGAAAGTAACCATCACGGCGGCCTACGACGCGGTGATGCAGAGCGCCTCGCTGACCGTAACTCCCAACGGCGATTCGCTCGTCTCCTCGATCTCGTTCAGCCCGAACCCGGTGACGGCGGGAACGACGACCGTGGGCACGGTGACGTTGACGAAGACGGCGCCGACCGGGGGAACGATCGTCGATATTACCTCCAGCAACGGCAGTGCGGTTGCAATGCCGGCGAGCATTTTGGTTCCCGCCGGTTCCAAGAGCACGACCTTCAACGTGCCCACGTTCTCGGTCAGTCAATCGACGCCCATCGTCGTCACCGCAAACACAGGCAGTGTTTCGGTGCAGACCATCCTCACGGTCAATCCATGAGGAACGAGGTTAGTCTCGCTCTGAATGGCACTTCGATGGAGCGCCGTTCAGAGCGGTGAGACATCGCAGGGAGCCGTTGCCTTGTGCGGTGCGGCTCCCTCTTTGCTTTATTGGGACGGCTCTAAAATCCGCAAGACCGGCCGGCCGCCCACGTTTTTGAGCGGCAGATAGACCCGATGCGTCCGAGAATCGACCGAGACGGTGTGCGCGTTGGGTGCGAAGATGTTCCCAAGAGGAACCAGAGCGGCGCCTTTTTCTTCGAAGACGGAGACGGTCCCGGACTCCGAGGAGACATAGAGCCGTTTCAGGGATGGGTCAAACGCCAGAACATCGGGGTCCTTGCCGACGGAGAAAGTCGCCGTCACCTTCATGGAGCGCATATCCACCACAAGAAGCTTCGCATTGCCTTCGCAGGAGACAAACATAAGCCGGTGAGGCGAATCGATGGTGAAGCCGTGGGGAAAGTCGCTTCCCGGCAGTGCGTAGCGGGCCACAATACGATCGGTCTTGGGATCGATGGCGGCCATCTCGTTGCGGGTCTGCACGGCCACGAAGATGCGGTGAGACATGGGATCGTAGTGCGTGTTGCCGGCCTCGCCTCCAAGGGGGATACGGGCCAGACGCTTGTTCGTGTAGGCATCGATCACCAGGTCGGCCCCTCCCGATTCGTCGGAGACGAAGACCTTGCCTTCGTCCGGAGCGTAAGCCAGGCCATCAGGGAACTGTGCGCCGGAGATGCGGGCCAGGATTTTAAGGCTGCCGGCATCCACGGCGACCACCTCATGGCTGCCCGCTGCGGAGGCATAGACTCGCTTTAGCTCCGGCACGAAGAGCACGCCGGTAACGGAAGGAAAGCCGGGCAGGTTGGCGACTACTCGGTTTGTCTTTGTATCGAAGACGACCAGGTGCCCATCGCCCATGTGCGAGAGATAGAGCCTGCCGGTCTGCGGATCGAAGCTTTGATAATCGAAGCGGGTCGTGCCGCCGGGCAGGGAGACATCGGCCACCTTCCTCAAGGCCGGCGGCCGGGCGTGCGGGAAAACGCTCGAATATCCAGGCAGGAGAGTCAGAAGCAGGGTGGTCAGGTGAAGCAAGAAAAGGTTGTGCATGGAAACCTCGTCAGGAACGGCGCGCGGACAGTCTCTCCTTGGTCGCCCGCGCCAACGGGACCAGAGCCGAATCCGGGAAGGGGTAGACGGAACTGACGTTGATTTCGCACAGGACGTAAGTGTCCTCGCCGGACGCGGTCTTCGGGCCGTAGAGGAAATCGGCATCCCAGAGGATCGGCAGCGAATGGGTCTCTATGTCAAGCGTCTGGCAGAGAGCGTCCAGCCACTCGTCTTCCATCTTCTTTTTGATGGCTTGAAAGTCAGGTGTCGTGGGAGGATAGTAGAGACGCGGGCCGGGTTGCGGAGCCTCCTCCGGAGGCGCGCCGGGTGGGGCGGGAAACAACGCATTGATCGCCTGATGTCCAAATCCGGCGACTTCGGTCCCGGCCAGATAACAGCGGATCGTGCCTTCGGGAAGGCGTTCCTGATAGGCCTGATCGATGATGCGACCAGAACCCGTAAAATAGGCTTCGCATTGGGCGAGAAAGGCGTCGAGAGGAACGTCCTGCTCGACACTGCCGCGCAGAGCATGGCGGACGCGCACGAGCGCCGGATTCGAGGGATGCCGCTCGACTTTCCACACGCCGTTGCCGCCGTTCCCTCGGTACTGCTTCAGAACGCGCGTCTTTCCCTCTTTCAAACGCAGAGGGAGTTGCTCGCGAAATTCCTGGACGGTCGTATAGAGATGCGTGGCCGATCCCCAGCTCATGTCCCGCGTCCGGAACAGGACTTCTTTGGTTCCCATCTTCTGGATAATATCTGGATGCGCGCTGACAAACACCCCTGCGCTGGCGACCTGCCATAGCAGAGCGTCGAGGAGGGTTCTGTCGCGGCCCTGTTCGATGGGGTTTACCCAGACCAGAACGCCATCCACGCCCAACAGTTGGTCGCGCACCTCCTCCACGAAGTCATCGTTGTAGACCGCAGGCACGGCTTCCACGCCGGCAGCCTGGAGAGCCTCCGCAACGCCGTGAAGACGGTTCGTCTTCAGGTCGGCCGTGTTGCGGGCTTCGCGGTCGCCGTGCCACACGAGGGCCACTCTAGGCGAATTTTCAGTCAACCCCATGCTTCCTTTCCTGGGAGTCCGGGTAAGGCGCACGTGGTAATCCTCGTACGCATCCCAGATGGAATCCATTTTAGTCCTTGCTTTAACGAAAAGGCAATCCCCGGCGTTACAATAATCAGGAATAATGCCGGCAACAGGATGTAAAACGAATTATGATCGTCCTTTCCCATCTGCAAGTAGCGCCCATGCTAAAAGCGCGGGCCGAGGGCGCTGAGGTCTTTAGCGTTTCCCTCGATTTAAACTGTACGCGGAGTGAAGTGCGCTTGGGGGCGGAAGGTGTCGTCTTTCCGGACGGCCAGCATCTCTCCTGGGAAGCTCTGGAAGAGATCCACGCGCATGAAACCGCCTGCTATCTCATTCAGGACAATACGGCCGAGCGAATCGTCTTCTTCTCCGAGGCGTTTCAGCGCACGTACAGCCTACTGCCCACGGAGAACGCGCCCACCATGCTCCTGGCCGGCTTCCCGATGCACCGCATCAAGGGGATCGATCCGCAGGAGGATACCCGCCGCAAAATCGGCGCCGTCGCCCCGATCATCGGGCGCGTGCTGGATACGGCGACCGGTCTGGGCTATACCGCCATCGAGGCCGCGAAGACCGCCGCCGAAGTCGTCACCATCGAGCTCGATCCGGTCGCGCTGGAAGTCGCCCGACGCAACCCCTGGTCACAAGAGCTGTTTACTGATTCCAGAATCAAGCAGCGGATCGGTGATGCGTTCGAGGTGGTCCAGACGCTGGAAGACCGCTCCTTCGATCGCATCCTCCACGACCCGCCGACTTTCCGCCTGGCCGGGCAACTGTACTCGGAGCGCTTCTATACCCAGCTTTTCCGTGTCCTGAAGCGCGGCGGGCGGCTGTTTCACTACATCGGCGATCTGGACAGCGCTTCCGGGCGCAGCGTCGCGAAAGGCGTGGTGCGTCGTCTGCAGCAGGCCGGGTTCCAGCAGGTCGAGCGTGCCCAGGATGCTTTTGGGCTTACGGCGAGAAAAAGTGACAGAAATGGTTGACTCTTTGGCTCCACTGCTATACAATAGGCTCGGACCGCTTAACAATTCATTTTCGGAATGGATATCCTGTTGTTTCCGTGGCTCCATTCGGCAAGGAGGACACTATGGAGAACTTGTTTTGTGAAGTCATTGGCTGCGGCGCCCCGGCCGCCTGGGTTCTGCCTATCCCCTTCGCCTTATTGGAAGATCATCTTTGCGAGGAGCACTACGCCGAGCTACAGACTCATATGCCGGAGCTGGCGGCGCGTTACGAGGATATTGAAGCTCATTCCGGTCAGGAAGAAAGCAGGCTCAACCGTAAAAGCCGCAAGAACAAGCGTTGTGCCGGGACTTCGTGAGCCTGCCGGATCGCCGGGCGCTCAGGGCATCGCTTTTTGAAAGTCTGTGTACGCCTGTTCCAGCGCGGACATCAGGGCCTGGCCGTTCAGGGGCTTGACGAGATACCCGCGCAGTCCGGCTTGTCGCGCGCGCTCTTTTTCCGCCGAATCAGGCTGATCCGTCAAAAGAACGATACAGAGCGGCTGCTGTTGCAGGATGCGGCAAGACACCTCCAGGCCATCGAGAACAGGCCGCTCGGTCCCTATCAACGCTAAATCGGGCCGATGTTGTAAAACAAGCTCCAGGCCGTGCATCCCGTTATCGGTTGCCGCCACAATATCCAGGCCTGCTCGCTTTAAAGCCTTCGTCAATTGCCATCGTGTTACGGCATCATTCTCGATAAGAACGATTCGTTTTCCTTTCAGGCAGCCATGACATTCGTCCGAGGGCTGCCCCAGGGTCATATAAGGGATAAAAGGTAGCATCCGGGCTATCCTTCCTCGTTTCTATTCCATTATCCTGTAGGCTCTTCATTTAGGCCCTTCATTCCCTGAGAGAAGGAGTGCCGACGTCGCGATCGATAGAAGGGCAGCTAACCTCCCACTATATAAAGCCCCCTTAACGGCAGAGAAATACAGATTGAGGACGTATCCGAGGAAAAATTTCTGGGAATGTCAAAATGTGTATGTCAGAAGCAGACGCCAATTTCGCGGGTTCGGGCGCTGCGAACATGCCCGCGGCAGGATGCGGCTGTTGTCGGGAGGAGAGGCCTATGTCTGTAATGGCGCAGATACGCGAGAAGATCGAGCAGACGCCGTTTGTGGATACGCACGAGCATCTGATCGAGGAGAGCCGCCGGCTGTCCGGCGCGCTGGACGCGGGACTGTTTCCCTGCGACGACTGGGCCTATCTGTTCCGGCACTATACCCAGGACGATCTGGCCTCGGCGGGCATGCCGGCGGAGGATCGCCGCCGCTTCTTTGCGCCGGAAACCGGCTCCGAAGCGAAGTATAGCCTCGTCGCGCCCTGGTGGCAGAAGATCAAGCACACGGGCTATGCACAGGCCGTCCGGCACACGCTGCGCGGCCTTTATGGAGAGTCCGATCTGACGGCGGAGAGCGCGCCGCGTCTGGCCGAAAAGTATCGGGAGCTTATCCGGCCAGGATTTTATGAGGAGATTCTGCGCCAGCGCAGCCACATCGAGCATTGCCAGGTCAACTCCCTGGAGCGCATCTTCATGCAGACGGCACAGCCGGACCTGCTGCGCCAGGATCTGAGCATCGTCGCGCTCAGCACCGGCCTGGATCGAGACCGGGTCGAGGCCGAGAGCGGCAAGACGGCGGATACCCTGGACGGCTGGCTGGAGGTGATCGACTGGCACTTCGCCACTTACGGCCCGCGCGCCGTTGCGGTGAAGAACCAGAGCGCCTACATGCGCCGGCTAGACTACGATCGGGTGCCGAAGGAGCAGGCTGAGCCACTGTTCGCCCGCTACGCTGCCGGCGAGACGCTGGCACCCGGCGAGAGCAAGGCCCTGCAGGACTATCTGCTCCGCTACTGTGTCGGCAAGGCGACCGAGTACGGCCTGCCGGTCAAGCTGCACACCGGCTACTACGCCGGGCACAGCTACATGCCTCTGCAGCGCCTGCGCAAGAACGCAAGCGATCTGTGCCCGCTGCTGCAGGATTTCCCGGACACCCGCTTCGTGCTGATGCACGTCGGCTATCCCTATCAGGATGAGTATATCGCGCTCGCCAAGCACTATCCGAACGTCTCCATCGATCTGTGCTGGGCCTGGATCATCAACCCGGCGGCCGGAGTGCGATTCGTCAAGGAGTTCCTGCTGGCGGCGCCGGCCAATAAGCTGTTCACTTTCGGCGGCGACTACATCCCGGTCGAGCTGGTCTATGGGCACAGTCGAATTGCGCGGCAGGGGCTGGCGCAGGCGCTCACCGAGCTGGTGGAGGAGGGGTGGATCGCACCGGAGGAGACGCCTGCGCTGATCGAACGTCTGATGCGCGGCAACGCCCACGAGACGTTTCCACTTCTGAGGAATGTCTGATCGTGCCGACTTCTTAGCCGGGCTTTAAAAGACCCGCCTGCGGGGCCCTTCCCGCTGTCCTTCGGCACACGGGTCCCTGTCGAACCTTCGGGTTGTCCTCCGGGAGGAAAAGCGAGGATTAGCCGACTGATTTCGAGCGTGCGAAAACACTCTAAAGGGTTTATGACCATGCTGGATAAACGCCGACTGCTTTACGATCTGCTGGGGGAGTTACCGCCTCGGGAGCGACCGGTACGGGCAGAAGTGCTCGGCGAGGTACACCGGGATGCCTACACGCTGGAGATCCTGCTGCTGGATCTCAACGGTATGGAACCGGTGCCGGCCTATTTCACCCGGCCGCATGGACTGCAGGCGCCCGCTCCGGCGGTCGTTTATAATCACGCGCATGGCGGGGATTATGTGAGGGGGAAGGAGGAGTTCCTGCAGGGAAACGCGGCCCTGCAGACGCCGCCGTATGCTGAGGCGCTGGCCCGGATCGGTCTCTGTGGGCTGTGCATCGACGCCTGGAATTTCGGGGAACGGCGTGGACGCACGGAGTCGGAGCTGTTCAAAGAGCTGCTGTGGAAGGGACAGGTCCTCTGGGGCCTGATGATCTATGATACGCTCAAGGCGACCGACTACTTCATCACCCGACCGGAGGTCGACTCCGCGCGGATCGGCACGATGGGTCTCTCGATGGGCAGTACCATGGCCTGGTGGCACGCCGCCCTGGACGAGCGGGTGCAGGCCTGCGTGGACATCTGCTGCCTGACCGATTTTCAGGCCTTGATCGAGACTCGTGGCCTGGACGGCCATGGCCTCTTCTACTTTGTGCCCGCGCTGCTCAAGCACTTCTCGACGGCGGACATCAATGCGCTGATCTGCCCGCGCCCGCACCTGAGCCTTGCGGGCAACTGGGACCGCCTCACGCCGCCAGCCGGTCTGGACCGTATCGACGCGGCCATGAAGGAAGTCTATGCGGCGGCGGGCGTTCCGGAGCGGTGGGAGTTGATCCGCTACAACACCGGTCATTTCGAGACATACGATATGCGCGCCCGCATCCTCCGCTTCCTGAGCCGTTACCTCGTTGGGGACTAGTGTGGAAGAGGGGAGATTTCAATGGAAATCTCCCCTCTCCTTTTGAAGGAGAGGGAAGCGGAGGATGCGGGCGCCAAGATCAATGCGCGCTGGCCGGAGAGAGCAGGAACGCATGGACGCGCTGATTGAGCGTGCCATATCCGACGATCTGCCCGGAGTTGTTGATGCCAGTCGCCTGAATCAATTCCCAGCCGGAATTGGCGGGCAGGTAGATGTTGAGGTCGGTCATCTGGCCGTTGGCATAGACGAAGGCATGGGCGACGTAGGTATCGCCGATACCGCGCGTTTTGGACCCGGAGCGCGGCTTAGCGGCGGACCGGTTGGGCAGCCCGCCGCCCGCGCCGCTGCTAATGGGGGTGCCGCCGGGATTGCCGTTCTGGTTAGCGCCTCCTCCGGAGCCGCCGTTGCCGCCAGCGCCACCCGCGCCCGGAGGGCCACCGTTATTGCCTGCTCCACCGGTACCGAACGGCTGCCAGTAATTCGGCTGGTTGTTCACGGTGGTCGTATCGGCGCTGCCGACGATCTGGCCGGCGTCGTTGATGTCGAAGGCGATGCTGCCGGCGCCGCCCAGCGTGCCCAGATCCTGGATCGCCTCATTCACCCAGGCGACGGCGCGTATCGTCCGATAGTTATAAAGACCCTGCGGCGGCGTGGTCGAGCTGCCAACGATCACGCCCGACGCATTAATGGCGCTGGCATCGCTGGCGGTCCCGCCGGACAGCGTCCCTAGATCGGTCATCTTGCCGTTCTGCCATACGAACGCGTGGACGGGATACCAATAGTATTGGCCGCCAGGGACGGTGGACCAGCCGACGACCTGACCCGCGTGGTTGATGTCCGCAGCGATGCTGTAATCCCCGGCGATCGTGCCCAGATCGGTCATTTTGCCGTTCTGCCACAGAAAGGCATGATACCCGTAGGTGTTGTTGCTGTAGGTACTGGATGCACCGACAACTTGCCCGATGTCATTGATACCGTTGGCCTGGCTGTAATAGGAATAATCGGGAGAGATCGTGCCCAGATCGGTCGGCGTGCCGTTCGTCCAGAGGACGGCGTGGCAGCCGGAGCTCGTGTCGATGCCGACGATCTGATTGTTGTTGTTGAGGTCGCTGGCGCTGCTCCAGTAGGAGCTCAACTGCTTTGTCTCCCCATTACGCCAGACGAGGGCGTTCGGGCCTGTGCCGCTGACGACCTGGCCGAGGTCGTTGATCTGCACGGCCGCGCCCCGGTTGAGGCCGTCGAAATAGTAGCCGTAGTAGTAATAGTAATCGGCGGCGCCCAGGTCGGTAATGGTGTAGGCCGTCGCCGCCTTCTGGCCGCCCGTCTTTTGGCTGCCGGTGGGGATGCTGTTGACGCTGCCGCCCCCGCCGCCGCAGCCGGCAAGCAGGCACAGACCGAGCGTCAGGAAGAGAGCGGATCGGATTCGCATGGTGTTCTCCTTAAAAGGGTAGGCTTGCGGAGGGATTCAGCAAGAAGAGGCGATACTGCCCGTTGTGCGTACCGGAGCCGCAAATCTGACCCCGGTTATTGATGTCGCTGGCTACGTTCAGCACCCAGCCGGAGTTGGAGGGGAGCAGGCTGTTGAGGTCGGTCAGCTTGCCGTTCAGCCAGAGGAACGCGTGATAGAACGTGGCGCCCGTGGAAGCGGACCCGATGGCGGCGGTCCCGACGATCTGCCCGGCGTTGTTGATGCCCATCGGCTGGAACGGCTTTCCGGTCTGCGCGCTGAGGTCGATCATCTGGCCGTTCTGCCAGAGGAAGCCATCTAGTTGCGCGCCGTTGTTCACCTGCGATGTGCCGATGATCTGACCCGCATCGTTGATGGCGATGGGCCGTGTATTTCCGGTAGCGCTAAGCGTTCCGAGATCGGCCATTTTGCCGTTCTGCCAGAAAAAGCCGCGTGTATGGAAGTTTTTGCCCTGGTAGGTGCCGTATTCACCGGTCACCTGGCCCTTATTGTTGATATCTATAGCAGCACTCAAGTCTTGGGCGCCGGTGGTATTGCCGATCGTGCCCAGGTCGGTCATCTGTCCGTTCTGCCAGATGACGGCATGCAGCCCGTTGCCGAGTCCGGTACCGGTGACCGGCTTATCACCGGCCACCTGTCCGGCGTCGTTGATGGCGTAGGCGTCGAGCAACGTGCCGATATGGAGCGCGCTGCCGCTGGCGAGGAGTGTGCCTCCGCCAGAGGCGGCTACGCCGCTTCCATTGCCGACAACTTGGCCTTTGTTGTTGATGTCCATGGCTAAGGCCAATTTGCTGCCGAGATTCACGACCTTGCCGTTGCTGTACAGAAAAGCCGGGATCGCGCCACAAGTGATGCCGGGCGAATCACCGTTCGCACATACAAGCGCATCAGATGGGCCGACGATCTGGCCTTGATCGTTGATCCGTGCGGCGGAGCTGAAGCCTGAGCTTGCATTCAGGTCGTTGATGCCCAAATCTGTAACGAAGTAACCGCCAGCGGTGCTCGTGTTGCTGCTTGTTCCGCCGCCGCAGCCGAGCAGGCACAGCCCAAATGCCACCAAAATCCCTATTCGCGTTCGCATGATTGGAGCCTTTCGGCGCGTGTATTGCCCGGCGAACAGGGAAGCGCAATCCTGCCGCCAGACATAGCGAAGGTTATAGGGGGAAGTTGTGAAGAGGGGAAGGGCGCGCGACAGCGCTATTGGAAGTATAGCGAAAAGCCGGCTGGCTGTCAAGCTCTACAACGAAAAATGTAGCGGCTCTGTGAAAATGTCCGCCTTCTCTGCTCCGTCATTTGTCCTCAGCCTTGTCGCTTTGAAGCCACTATCCCAGCTCGCCCGGCTTGAGGACGCCGGCCTCTTTGCCGTTTGGCAGGACGCGCAGGGATCCGAGCCGCAGCACGCGGGCGGCATCCGGAGCGCGCACCGGCGTCAGTACGCCTACCACGCGACGGCGGAAATCCAGCGCTTCGAGAAGCCCCAATCCTAAGAGCTTGCCGTTCGCTCCTTCCAGGCCCACCAGGAGATGTTTCAGACGCGGGGCGACCGTGACGGAGACCGCCTGCGCTTTCAGGGTTTCCAGCACGAGGCTTAATGAGGGCGCGTGAGGCGGAACAGGGTGGCTGACCATCAGGCCCAGATGCCGGTCGCACCGCTCCGCGTAGTAGACCCGAATGTCGGGTCCGAGCGTGGTATCGAGGAATTTGAGCAGATGTGCCGCGACCGGCGTCCCGCCGCCCATCCACGTGCCGACGAAAACGATCTCGTCGAACGTGTAGGGGTGAACCTGCGCGTCGCGGAAGTAGGCAGCGAAGCGCATCGCGCGCCGCTGCGCGCGGAAGCTGGCCGGCTTTTTGCCGATGACGGCGGGAACGGGCGGCGTATAGACGCGGCAGCCCTCCCGGTGGCGCATCGGCGCCAGGATCGGCTCCAACTCTCCACGCCGCTGCAGACCTACCACGTGCGCTGGCGCCAGCAGGTCGAACTCGGTCTGGTTGAGGCGGCGTGCGCCCGCCCCATGCAGATAGCCGCTGGTATCCACCACCAGAAAGCGCGACGCTGCCAGATCGGCCAGGTGGCGCACGCCGGCGACGTGCTCTAAAAGATGCCCCGGCGGCGAGGTGCTTCCCACAAATGCCAGGGCGTGCGGGGTCAGATCGGAGATGGCGTGCAGAGGCGCATCGACGAAGGCCAGGCCGATGCACGCGGGCGGGCCGATCTCCGACTGGCCCAAATCCGCGTCCAGCAGCGCGACCTGCCGCCCGGCCTCCACGGCGCGATTGACCAGCAGGCGCGCGAATGTGGTCTTGCCTACGTCCGTGCCTCCCAGCAGCAGCGTCGTGCCGCCGGAGGCGACGATCTCTTCCAGCACGGCCTCCCATTCTGCATAGGGCGCCGGCTCCGGCGCCTTCCCGGTCATGGCCGGCGCGGCGCCGTCTGGGCGCGCTCCAGCATTGCGGTTACGTCGGCGGCGCCGGAGAGGATCAGCTTGCCGGGCTGGGTCTGCACGCCTGTCAGGCGCACCGGGAAGGGCAGCGAGGAGAGGTCGATGGCGCTTTCGAAGCGCTGCTTGAGGAAGCGCAGGGGTAAGCCGCTGATGGGAATACCGACCACCGTCAGCCGGGTGGGATCGATCTCGACACTCTGCGGCCCGACGATCCGCAACGGGCCGGTCAGCCGGAACGGCACGCCCGCGCCGAGCACGACGCGGTCTGCGGCGATGGTGACACTGCCGTTCCCCTCGATATGGACGCGCGTGTTGCGGATGGGCTCTCCCTCCGGCGATTCACCCGCAAGAAACTCGTCCAGACTGGTCTCACCCAGCGTCGCGGCGAATCGAACATCCCCGATGCTCCGAATGCGCCGATGGCCGGTATCGACCTCGACATCCTTGAGGTCGAGGTGCAAGCGGTCCAGCAGGAGGCTATTGGGAAGATCGACGTCGTCGCCATCCACCGTCACGTTCGCCAGGTGACCCTGTACCGTGCGCTCGGCGGCGCCGGAAACGTGGACGTTATAGGAACGCGCAGGGCCGATCAGATCGGGCAGGGCATCGCGTATCCGGCGCTCCGCCGAGCGGTTGATCGTCCGCTCACACCCCGTCAGGCCAAGCAGCAGGATCAGCAGAAGGGCAACCGCGTTGCGCGCGACTTTTGAGGATAGCATTCTTCCTGTTCCATTCAGAATCTATCCTGTCATTGCACCTCCTTTGCGCTTTTTCCTGCTGACAGGTTAAGGCCCCCACCTTCTACCCCTCCCCTAAAAATGGGGAATGGGGAGCGCGCCTGCGATTGGGGGTCGATGAGGACTAACTTTTGACTCTGTCGAGGCTCTTCTTAGCCAGAGTGGTCAGCAAGAAGGCGCCTGCTCCCAGTATCAAGGCCGTTTTTACCAGCTCTTTGACGGGTATGGGAGCGTGGACATAGGCTCTCTCGGGATAGTTACCAGGAACGTTCTCCGGTTGATTCTGCTCCTGCAGACCCATCTGGATCACCTGCGCTAGGTGCATCCCCTGACGGTCGGTGGTCTGGTGGATCTGCTCCCGGCAGCTAAATCCGTCGGCGATAATGAGCGTGTCCTTGTCGGCCTGTCTTACCGCTGGAATCAAGCTGCGTTCTCCGAGCTTCATGGAGACGTCATAGTGAGCGCCCTCCTCGAATCCGAACGCGCCGGCCATCCCGCAGCAGCCGGGGTCCGGCTGGGAGAAGTCGATGCCCATCTGCTTGAGGATCGCCTCTTCGGCCTTCATCTTCTGGAGGCTCTTGTGGTGGCAGTGGCCCTGCACGATGGCTTTGCGCTGCAGTTTGGGCGGCTTGAAGTCGGGCGCTTTCTGCTGCAGAAACTCGCTCAGGAGGAAGGTCTGCTTGTTCAGCCGGGCCGCGTCTTCGTCGTGCGGGAATAAGTTGGTAAGCTCTTCCTTGAAAACGGAGGCGCAGCTTGGCTCCAGAACTACGATAGGCGTGCCGGCCTCTATCTCCGGCCGGAGGGTATCGAGTATGGTCTTGAGCCAGCTCCGCGCCATGCCTAAGAAACCGTAATCGTAGAGGGGACGGCCGCAACACATATCTTTCATGGGCACATCCACATAGAAGCCGGCGGCCTCCAGCACCTCTACGGCCGCCTGCGCCGTCGTCGGATGGAAATGGTCGTTGAAGGTATCCGGCCAGAGGATCACCTTCGGCTTACCGAGGTTCTGCGGCGTGCGGTCGGCGAACCAGGACTTGAAGGTATACGGCGCGAAGGGCGGAATGTGCCGCTCCGGGGTCATGCCGGCCAGGGACTTCGCCAGAGCGCTTAAGCCGGGCATGTGGGTCAGAAGGTTGATAAAGGTCGGCGCCAGGGAGGCCAGCCGCGACCAGATATGGATCAGCCCGAAGGCGTAAGCGTTCCGGGGACGCAGCCGTCCCGCATAGTAGTGCGACAGGAACTCGGCCTTGTAAGTAGCCATGTCCACCTGCACCGGGCAGTCGCCTTTGCAGCCCTTGCAGGAGAGGCAAAGATCCAGGGCCTCCTTGACTTCTTCGCTCTTCCAGCCCTCTTTGATGACTTCGCCGCGGACCATCTCATAGAGCAGATGGGCGCGTCCACGCGTGGAATGTTTCTCTTCGCGAGTGACCATGTAGCTGGGGCACATCACGCCGCCGCCATGCCGCCGGCAGACGCCGGCGCCCACGCACCGCCGCGTCGCTTCCTCGAAGCTGAACTGATCGTCCGGGTATTTGAAGACGCTCTCCGGTTGCGGCGGGTTCCAATCGGGGCCGAGATCCAGATTTTGATCCAGGCGATAGGGCGCAATCACCTTGCCGGGGTTCATCTTCCAGTCGGGGTCCCAGAGGGACTTGAACTCCCGGAACGCCTCGATGATCTCCTCGCCGAACATGCGAGTCAGCAGCTCGCCGCGCGCCTGGCCGTCGCCATGCTCGCCGGAGAGCGAGCCTCCATAGTGCGCGACCAGATCGGCCGCCTCCTCGACGAAATGCCGGTACTTCTCCACGCCTTCCGCCGACTTGAGGTCGAAGTTCAGCCGGGTATGCACGCATCCCTGCCCGAAGTGGCCGTACAGCGAGCCTTCATAGTCGTACTTGTCCATCAGCTTTTTGAAGTCGCGCAGGTAAGGACCGGCCTTGTCCGGCGGCACGGCGGCGTCTTCCCAGCCCTCGTGGTTCTCCGGCTCGCCGGGCACGAAGGCGGTCGCTCCCAATCCTTCATCGCGCAGGTGCCAGATATGCGCCTCCATCGGCGGATCGTCGAAGAGCTTCATCGACGGCGGATGCGCCTGCTTCTTCAGCGCCTCTATCAGCTTTTGCGCGTTGGCGTCCGACTCTGCTTTGTCCTTGCCGCCAAACTGGCATATCAGCCAGCCTGTGCCGGGGGGCATCATGTCGGTGGCCGGGTCGTGCATGCCTTTCTTCGCCATGTCCTCGATGAACTCGTTGTCCATCCCCTCCAGCGCCATCGGATGGTAAGGGAGGACATCAGGGATATGGTCGGCGGCCTCGAAGATGTCCTTGTAGCCCAGCACGAGCAACGACTGTACGGGAGGCCAGTAGACGAGGTTGGTCACGCCTTCCAGGACGATGACGCAGGTGCCTTCCGAGCCGACGAGGGCGCGGGCGACGTGGAAGCCTTTTTCGGGCAGCAGCTCGTCGAGGTTATAGCCGGAGACGCGGCGGGGAATGTTTGGGAAGCGCTCGCGTATGAGATCGGCGTACTTATCGCGCAGAGCCTTGAGCCGGGCGTAAATCTCCCCTTTTCTGCCGCCTGCCTGAATGATCCGATCCAACTCCTCCTCGCTGGTCCGTCCCACCCGCATGCGCGTGCCGTCGTAGAGGAGGATTTCTAATTCCTCGATATTGTCCGCGGTCCGGCCCGCCATCTGGGAGTGCATGCCGCAGGAGTTGTTGCCGATCATGCCGCCGAGCGTGCAGCGGCTATGCGTGGCCGGATCGGGTCCGAAGGTGAGATCGTATTTGTTGGCGGCCTCACGCAGTGAATCCAGCACGATGCCGGGCTGCACGCGCGCCAGCTTCTTTTCCGAATCCAGCTCCAGGAGGGCGTTCATATATTTGGAGAAGTCGAGGATAATCCCGTCGTTGACCGTCTGGCCGGGGATGCCGGTGCCGCCGCCGCGCCCGTGCAAGGGAACGCCGAACTGACGGCAGGCCGCCACGGTCGCCGCGACATCGTCGACGTCCCTCGGCAGGATGACCCCGAGCGGGACCATGCGGTAGTTGCCGGCATCGTGGGCATACATGGCCCGGCTGCCGTTATCGAAGCGGACTTCGCCGCGCACGGTCTGGCGCAGCAACGCCTCCAGGCCGGCGACATCCACCTCCAGCGATCGCGTCGTGCCTATCTGGTCTTTGGGAATAAACTGTATCGGCGTGCTTTTGACTTCTATAGCGCTCGTCATGATCTTAAAGGCCCCCACCCCCTTCCCCTCCCCCAAGTTTAGGGGAGGGGAGATTCTATTACTGTCTTGTGCCCCTGCATCCCTGATCCCCTCTCACAAGGGGCGAGGGGAGCTACTGCCCTGACTTCTGTCCCTGCTTAAAGGCCAGAGAAGCTTTAAGCAGAGGCACAGGAGAGCGATATAGTCCCCCCTCCCCTAAACT
>DASRCN010000059.1:0-15368 GCA_035653075.1 Chthonomonadaceae bacterium
GCACAGTCGGCATCGCAGCGTGATGAATGCCTTGGCCCATCTGGTGGCCGGCTTGATCGCCTACTGCCACCGACCCAACAAGCCGTCTATTCTCAAAACGGCCGTCCTGAGACTACCGGCTTAACCCGAACTCACGTTAAATGAATCTCTATACCATCAACGCGATTGTTAAGCTTCGTTCGTGCATTTGCAACTAAACGATCAAAATCAAACTTGAATGGTGGCTTTACGTTTCTCATATATCCTCCCTGGTCGGATTAGAGGCGTTCGAAGATAGAGCCTTGACGAGGCATGAACAACCGCTCATACATACGTATTGCATAAGTATCAGTCATTCCTGCGACGTAATCACATATCTCCCTTTGGGGATCCTCTCCTGGTAATGAGTTTGTCAAGGACTTCTCTGGAAGCAAAGCCTCCCGATCAGACTCCAGAGCTTCGAATAACGACATTACAATCTGTCGGCCTCTATACTCTAACGTCTGCCCGTTTTGCGTCCTGATGATATGATCTTTCGTGAGTTTAGTCAATGCTTTCCGAAAAGTCTCTGCCGGGTCAAGCAACTCTGCAGCATAAGCAAGCAGGGGGCATGTAAACTGGTCGCGGCGATGGATGCGCACCGAAGTAACCATAGCGTTGACAAGAGCGCCGACAGCTAACTTGCGGTTTCCCTCCGAAGATGGGCGGTCGAACAAGGACTTTGAGAGCCAATCCTTGTTCAGTTGGCATTGATTAGCCCAGGTGCTATCAAGCTGTTTAAGGGCATCATTCCAGTGGTCCCGGTCGATAAGGCGTAGAGCGATACCGTCTTCTAGATCATGTATGCCATAGGCGATGTCGTCGGCAAGTTCCATAATAGAGGTATCAAGCGATTTATATAGAGTTTCCGCGTGGTTCTCCGGCTTGGTCGGCTCTCTAATTGCTAGGAACTCATTACGATCTTCTACTGAGAGGGGTTTAAGTAGTCATTCTTCTACCATATCTCGTTCGGTATCTAGATAGCACTTAGGCGGCTTCCATAGATTGGCGCGCAATTGGCTGAACTTAGAGACAGGGGGTGCAAAAGGCCCTCTGTTGACCTTACTAAAAGGCGCCGGATACTTCAGGATGCCAAGCAAGGCACGCCGGCTAAGATCGAGGCCGAACTTTCCTTCGTAGGTTTCTGTATGCAACTCCAGTCGAGCTAAAATCCGCAGTGACTGACCATTGCCTTCAAAGCCGCCAGCGTTCCTCATCATATAGTTCAAAGCAATTTCACCACTATGTCCGAAAGGTGGGTGTCCAAGATCATGGCCAAAACCGATGGTTTCAATCAATGCAGGGGTTGGTAGTGAATCAACAATGCCCATATCCGACGAATAGGCATATAGAGCCAGGAGTTGATAGACAATACCCCGGCCGATTTGGGCAACTTCCATTGAATGGGTAAGACGGGTTCTATGAAAGTCACTTTCAGTTATGCCAAGTACCTGAGTCTTACCTTGAAGGCGACGAAACGATGCGCTAATGAATAATACGCGATCTATCCCGCTCCTCATCTGGGCGACGATCGTTGCCGTGTCTGTCTTTCCTGCCGCTTCGTCGCTCTCCCCAGATAGCTTTATCTACGTCCATATAACCTCAATCCCCTAGTCTAGGGCTAACCACACGAGCAAGGTTATAACTATTTTACCTTACCGCAAGAATAACCGTGGCTACTGGCAGGCTTGCAGGACCTTGCTGGTGAGGGGGCGACCGAGCTTCGATTCCAGGAAGCGGGAGGCGGCGATGACCTTTTCTAGCTGGATGCCGGTCCTGATGCCCATGCCGTCCAGCATATAGATCAAATCTTCGGTAGCCAGATTGCCGGCGGCGCCGGGAGCGAAGGGACAGCCGCCGACGCCGCCGGCCGACGAGTCGAAGGTGGCGACGCCGAGCTGGAGGGCCACGAGCACGTTGGCAAGCGCGGTGCCGCGGGTATCGTGGAAGTGATAGGCGGTGCGCTCCAGAGGCAGGATGGGCTGCAGCGCCTCGGTCAGGCGGACGACGGCGTCCGGGGTGGCGTGGCCGATGGTGTCGCCGAGGGAGATTTCATCCACGCCCATGCCATCCAGTTCTCGGACCACCGCTACGACCTGAGCGGGCGTGATGGGGCCTTCATAGGGACAGACGAAGGCGGTGGAGACATAAGCGCGCACCCAGAGGTCGTGTTCGCGGGCGGCAGGCAGCAGCGTCCGAAAGCCCTCCAGCGACTGCGCGATGGTCATGCCGATGTTCTTCTGGGTGAATGTCTCGCTCGCCGCCGTAAAGAGGGCGATGGCGCGGACCCCGGCGGCCAGAGCGCGCTCCAGACCCTTCGCATTGGGCACGAGCGCCGAATAGCGCACGCCCTCTCGCGGCGGCAGCCGGGCAAAGACATCGGCGGCATCCGCCAACTGCGGCACGCGCTGCGGGCTGACGAACGACGAGACTTCGATGTCGGCAAAGCCTGCCGCCGCCAGCATCTCCACAAACCGGACCTTGTCCTCTGTCGGGACGATCTCCGGCTCGTTCTGCAGCCCGTCGCGAGGAGCGACCTCCACTACGCGCACTTGCTTTGGCACGTTTTCCAGCAGATTCGATTTCATGTGCTTTCTTTTGGAAGCGGCTCAACTTCCACCAGCGGCGTGCCATGCTCGACGTGCTGGCCTTTGTGGACGTGGACCGCCTTTATCGTCCCGGCGAAGGGAGCCTCTACCGTCGCCATGACCTTCATCGCCTCGACGACCGCCAGCGGCTGATAGGCTTCGACCGCCTGGCCCTCCTCAACCATTACCGCCGCCACTACGCCGACCATCGGGGCCGTGAGCGTGCCCGAAGCGCTGCCGCGCTTTCCACTCGATGACCGCGCTCCGGTCGGGCTGAAGACGAACGTCTGCCCCGCATAGGAGAATTCGATACCCCGCGCCGTGCGCGCAAATGGAACCTGGAAGACGCGCTCGACGCTTTCCGGCACCTGTCCCTCCAGCGGCCCGGCGATGCGTAAAACGTCGTCGGGCAGGCGCTGAAAGACGATGCGCCGCTCCGTGCCGTCCGGCAGGACGACGCGCGCTCCGTCTTTCTCCGGCTCGATCTGCAGCAGGACAGTCTGGTCGTCGATCTGATAAGAGATCTGCATCTTTGTAATGTCAGGCGTTCCGCCAGCTACCGGTCATGCGCCAGGGGCTATAGGGATCGCCGTCCGAGGCAACGCTGGCAGAAGCGAGGGCGCGAGACTCGCGATAGGTCAGGGATTCGGCGGCCAGGGCGAGCAGCACCTCGGCGGGCAGATCGGCGGGCGGCTTCCAGCCGGCGAAATGCTCCGCAAGGAAGCCGGTCGAGATGTTCCCGGCGCGGAAATCCGGATGGCGTAGGATCGCCAGCAGGTAAGGAATGTTCGTCTGTACGCCCAGCACCGCGAACTCCATCAGGGCATGCTCCAGGCGTGCCAGTGTCTCCTCACGATCCGCTCCCCGGACGATCAGCTTGGCCAGCATAGGGTCGTAATAAGGCGTGACTTCGCTGCCGCGGACCACCCCGGAATCCACGCGCACGCCCGGTCCGGACGGCTTGATCCACTGCGCCAATCGCCCGACGGAAGGCAGGAATCCGGCGGCAGGGTCCTCGGCATAGATGCGGACCTCCATCGCGTGGCCGGAGGCGGTCACCTGCTCCTGAGAGAATGGCAGCGGCTCGCCTGCGGCCACGCTCAACTGCAGCTTGACTAAATCCAGGCCGGTGATCAACTCGGTGACCGGATGCTCCACCTGCAGCCGCGTATTGACCTCCAGAAAATAGAAGTTGTGGTCTCCGTCGAGCCGCTCCTCCAACAAGAACTCGACCGTGCCCGCGTTGACGTACCCGGCAGCGGCGCCTACCCGTACCGCCGCCTCGCCCATGCGCGCTCGAAGCTCCGGCGTGAGGGCAGGCGAGGGACTCTCCTCGATGATCTTCTGGTGCCGCCGCTGGATCGAGCATTCGCGCTCGAACAGATGCACTACGTGCCCCTGCGTGTCCCCGAAGATTTGAAACTCGACGTGGCGAGGGCGCTCGATATAGCGCTCCAGCAGCACGCGATCGTCGCCGAAGGCGGCCTGCGCCTCCCGCCGCGCCTCGTCCAGCAGGTCGCCGAATTCGGCCAGGGCGGTCACGACCCGCATCCCGCGCCCGCCGCCGCCTGCAGCGGCTTTGATGAGAAGCGGCGGCCCGATCTGTTTCGCCTCGGCGCGCAGCCGCTTCTCCGATTGGTCCTCGCCCGCATAGCCGGGCACGACCGGCACGCCTGCAGCCACCATCCGCCGCTTGGCCGCGCTCTTGTCGCCGAGCAGGCGGATGACTTCGGCGGGTGGCCCGACGAAGGGGATGCCCGCCTCCGCGCAGGCTGCGGCGAAGTCCGCGTTCTCGGAAAGGAAGCCGTAGCCGGGATGGAGGGCGTCCGCGCCGGCCTTGCGGGCTGCCTCAATGATCTTCTCCGGAGCGAGATAGCTTTCCACCGCCGGCGCCGGCCCGATACAGAAGGCCGCGTCCGCCAGCGCGACATGCAGGGCGTCCCGGTCGGCTTCGGAAAAGACCGCTATGGGCGAAATCCCCCTCTCCCGGCAGGCGCGCAGGATGCGGACGGCGATCTCGCCCCGGTTGGCGATGAGCAGCCGATTCATGCCGAGAAGTCCGGCTTGCGTTTTTCCAGAAAGGCGCGAATGCCCTCCTGGCCTTCCGGCGAGGCGCGCAGCGCCGCGATGCAGGCTACTGTCGCTTCGGCGGCCTCCGGCGGCGTCTTGCCCTCGATGTCGCGCAACAGCCGCTTCGCCGCCGCCACCGCCTCCGGACCCGTCTGCAGGACGCTTTCGGCCTTGCGCTGCACGGCCGCCTCCAGCTCGTCGGCAGGGACGACCTGCTGCACCAGGCCGATGCGCAGCGCCTCGTCCGCCCCGAAGCGCTCCCCGGTCACGAAGAGCGCGCGGGCTGCGCCATAGCCGATCTTTTCGATCACGTAAGGCGCGATGACCGCCGGCGCCAGCCCGATCCGGACCTCGCTGAAGGCGAACTTAGTATCTGCCGCGGCGATGGCGATGTCACAGACGGCGACCAGGCCCACGCCGCCGCCCATCGCCGCGCCATGCACCTGCGCGATCGTCACCTTCGGGCACTCCGCGATGGCGTTGAACAGTTGCTGCAATTCCCGCGCATCCGCCAGGTTCTCCGCATGGGAATATTGGGCGACGCGGGTCATCCAGTTCAGGTCCCCGCCCGCACAGAACGACGGCCCGGCGCCCTTGAGTACGATCGCCCGCACGCCGGGATCGCTGCCGGACTGTGTGAAGACGCCGGTCAGCTCCTCGATGAGAATCTCGTCGAGCGCGTTGTGCAGGTCCGGGCGGTTCAGCGTGATCGTGACCACGGCCTGCCGCTGGTCTACCAGAAGTCGGGTGGGGTTCATGGATGGGATGGTCTCTCCGCAGATGCCAGGACGGCGGGCATCGGGATCTCGACGCCTCCGGTCGCGGTGACGAAAGCCGAGGCGCCCTCCCGAACGGCGGCGCGAATGGCGGCCAGGGCTGGCGCGGACTGAGCGCGCAGCAGCCCCGCGGTCCGCACGGTCGCCGTGGACAACGCCTCGAAAAGTGTGTCCGGCGAGGGCAGCCGCCAGACCTGGGGTATTTTGGATATCTGCGGTCGAATAAAGCCGGCCGCTTCCAGCGCCTGCCGGGACGTATCGGGATCGGTGAAATAGAAGAAAGGACGGGCCAGCGGCAGGGGCACGTTCGGATTTCCATGCTTCTCAATGGCCTGGAGGACGATTTGAAACCCTACCGCTTCCTCCGGCTTTGCCCAGACGGTATAGCCCACCTTGCCGCCGGGCCGGAGGACACGTTGCGCCTCGGCAAGCGCCCGCTCGGGCCGCGCCAGATGCAGCAGGCCGAAGGCGATCGTTACGGCGTCGAAACTCGCCTCTGAGAAGTCCAGCGCTTCGGCATCGCCTTCCTGGAAGGTCACCTTCGGGTAGCGCCTGCCGGCCTCCGCGACCATCGCCGCGGAGAAATCTACGCCAATGGCCCGCGCGCCTCGCTCGGCTGCGGTTGCCGCCACATAGCCGGGTCCCGTCGCCACATCCAGCAGGCGCACGCCCGGCCCCGCGCCTACGGCCTCCAGCAGCGGCGCGACCGCCTGCTGGGTAAGCGGACCCCAGAAGTCCCGGTATTCGGTGGCGACGGTCTGCCAGCCTTCATGCTCGAAAGCCTTGAAGGCTTCCGGTCCGTCCGATGCGGCATCCGACATGATCTTCTCTTCTGCTTCTTCGTTGAAACGGCCCGGCAGAGAGCCTATAGAGATTGTGACACAAAAGGGAAGAAGGAATCGGCCCCCTGCCTCGCAAATCCTTGCCCGAACCCTCCACTATGGATTACGGAATATGATCCTGACCGTCACCCCGAACGCCGCCCTGGATAAGACCTATCGCATCGAGGATTTCTGTTTGGATCGCGTGCATCGCCCGTCCCAGATGTCGGTGGTGGCAGGCGGCAAGGGCCTGAATGTGGCCCGCGTCTATCAGAAGCTGGGTGGGGAAACCTTGAACACCGGCTTTCTCGGCGGCCTTAACGGGCGTTTTATCACGCGGGCGATGCGACAGGAGAAGATGGCGGACGCCTTCGTGCGCGTGCGCGGGGAGTCTCGCGTCTGCATGGGCATTGTGGACCCCCGGCACCGTACTCAGACGGAGATCAACGAGCTTGGGCCGGAGGTTTCTGCAAGAGCAGTGCGCGCGTTGCGGCAGCGGGTGGCCGATCTCCTGACTCTGCAGCGCTTCGAATTCCTGGTACTGGCGGGCAGCTTGCCGCCGCAGGCGCCGAACACGCTCTACGCGGAGCTGATCGAGATCGCGCACAAAACGCATACGCCCGCCGTCCTCGATGCCAGCGGCGCGGCTCTCAAAGAGGGACTGCGCGCCCGGCCCTGGATGGTCAAGCCGAACCGGGTAGAGCTGGAAAGCGTGGTCGGGAGACCGCTGCTCACTTTGAAAGAAACGATGGAAGCGGCGCAACAACTCCAGGTAGAAGGCAGCGCGGTGGTGGTGGCTACGCGGGGGGCGGAAGGAGCGGTCCTCGTCATGGACACAGGTGTCTGGATTGCCGCGCCGCCGCCGGTGCCCTTTGTCAGCGCCGTCGCCTCGGGCGACACGTTTCTGGCGGCCTTTTTGTGGGAGTGGGGGCACGGCGCGCGATCGCACGATCCGGAGAGCGCGTTGCGTCTGGCGACCGGGGCCGGCGCGGCCAACGCAGCGACCATCGGCGCAGGGTTCTGCACGCGGGAGGAGATCGAAGCTCTGGCCGCGCAGGCGCAAATCCAGCCCGTCTTTCCTTAAGCCGCCTCTCCTAATCGCTGGCAGAGCGCGCGCAGTTGCGGTCCGAGCTGCCGCCATTTGCCCACGTGCCGTTCCGCCATCCGCTCCAGCACCTGGCAGCCCTGTTCTGTCAGTCGTAAATGGATCTGCCGGCGGTCGGTCTTGGGCGTTTGTCGTACGACCAATCCGAGCGCCTCCAGGCGGTTTATCAGGCCGACCGCGCTATGGGGACGGATGAGAAGGCATTCGGCGAGTTCTCCCATAGTCATATAGTCCCGATCAGGAAGCGCCTTGATCGCCAGCATCGCTTGATACTGCTGGGGCGTCAGGCCAGCCTTCTGCAACACGCCTTCGCTGAAGTGCAGGAACTGCTGGATCACATAGCGGTGTAGGGCCAGAGTCTCGTACTCTTCCTTGCTCAGAGACGCCGGGGGCGTTATCGGTTCGCTGGGCACGCTGACTACCTCCTGTCCTCATTCACGAAATCGGCTGCCTGGAGCCGGGCCATGAATGACCCGTATAGCCGGGCATTGAAATACCCGTCTGGGGGTCCTGCGGACAACCGTCCTGCGGACGGACCTCACCCCATAGACCTCACCCCTGACCCCCTCTCCTTACGAAGGAGAGGGGGAACTTTAAGGAAGCGGACAACCGTCCTGCGGACGGAAAAACCAGGATGCTCCAGGCTCTACCAGATTTCCGTATACGCACTAAGAAGATTCTCGGCAGGGGAGCCTCTTACCTGCATAGATGCCTGGAAAGGAAGCAGGAAGTCCTTTGCCGAACGACGAAGAAAAGAGAGCGACAAAGATGGCCGGCCAGGTGCCCACCCAGGCGATAGGATCCAGGCTTTTCCGTCCGAAGGACGGTTGGCCGCTTCCTTATGATCCCCCTCTTTTTACGAAGGAGAGGGGGTCAGGGGTGAGGTCTATGGGTGAGGTCCGTCCGGTAGGACGGTTGTCCGCAGGACCCCCAGACGGGTATTTCAATGCCCGGCTATACGGGTCATTCATGGCCCGGCGGAAACGGCCCGGCTAACAAAGGAGGAGAAGGCGTTGCCCGTAATCGTTGCCACTCCCGATCCGGAGGGACTGCTGCAGAATATCCGCGCGCATATCGATCAGGGCCAGATCCGTACCTGGACCTACGACCAGGACGGCGACTTCACGCATACGCCTGCCGATAAGCAGTGGACCAATGAGGCGTGGATGCGACCCTCCATACAGCCCGGATGCCTCGTCTTTAGCTATGTCCCGCGCAAAGACCGGACTTTGCCGCGTGTCGTCTATGCGATCTATCACGGGCGACTCGTCGAGATGCTGCTGACGCACTTCGCCGCCGATCTCGAAAAGATTTATGCGACACCCGGCCTCTAAAAACGTAATGGGTAGGGTAACATAATAAAAGTAAATGAGTGAACGAGTAAATTGTTTCCTCTGTTCACCCTCTCTTTACGAAGGAGCGGCAGGGCCGCAAGGCCCGTGGTGAGAGGGGGGCGAGGTCCATTTACTTCTGCGAAGCAGGACTTTACATCCGCGAAGTGAAAAAAGAGCCGGGTCGGGATGCCCGCTCAAGATCATGAAGGGAAGACACACCCATGGTCCGTCGTGCCAGGAAGCAGGACGCGCACATCTCCCGGCCCTGCCGGGAAAACGATCATATCGAAGAGATCATAGCGGCGGTGGAGCAAGAAGAAGCTCTCACCGAGGAAGAGCGCCGCTATCTTCGGGAGCTTTTACAACGCGCCGGTGTCGAGAAATCGGACGGCGCTCATATACCGCGCTCCAAAGATCCGTAACCATTGCAAAGCGGGCCGTGCATGCACGGCCCGCTTTTGCGCCTCGAAATGCAGCTACTTACCGGCCTCACGCCAGGCGAACTCTCCTGCCGGCACGCTCCAGTCCAGTCCAAAGAAGCCCGCCGCCCGCACGACGGCGCTGCCCTGGCTTAACACCTCCGGTCCTAGAAGGGTGCAGTCCGGATAGGCCACGCCGGAGACGAAATAGGGCAGCCGATCGGTCAGCCGCATCCCGACCAGTCCCGATCCCGCGACCACGCCCACGCAGGCCATAGCGCTGCCTGGGCGGGGGCGCAGGAAGAGGCAGGCCAGGTCCTCACCGGTCTCTGCCTGGTCCCCGATACGCACCTCTCCACGTCGCACCTGCACGGGGCTATCCGCCAGAAGCGCGCTCCACGCGCCGTTCGTATCCGCGTTGCCATAGAGAATCACACCCCGGTCCGGGTCTTTAGCCGCATCGAACTCCGTATCGGCCATCATGTCCACCGATCCGTTGCCCCGATACCAAAACGTCTCGGCGTCGTAGCGGGCTTTGGCGAACGCCCAGGCGTTCTCCTGTGGTGTGCCTCGCGTGCCGTACACGAAGACCATCCGGTGGCGGAACGCGTCCTTAAAAGGACCGTACCGCTGCGGGCCTTTGAGCGCCGGCGACGGTGGGGGTATCACGGCCCACGTCTTCCCGTCGTACATGAGCCAGAGCACCGGCTCGCTCTGCGGCCAGGGGATTTTCTCGATCTTCTGGCCGTCCAGGTCCACTTCTAATGGCTGTTCCAGCGCCAGCGAATCGAGCCGCAGGGCGAGGCGGGCAACGTTTTGTGTGGTGCCGGTGAAGCGGCGCAAGCCGGGATCGCAGTGCAGGTGGATGTTGCTGAACTGCAGGGAATGTATCTGGGCGGCGATGCAGGCCCAGCGCGACCAGGCGGAGATGCCGGGATCGGCCGTCGTGAAGTCCACGTCCCGCACGGCGTCGTCGACCGGCAGATCATGACGGGCGAAGAAATCGAACATCGGCGCCCAGTCCACGCAGTCGGCGCCAGGCTCGGGCGAAATGTCCCACCAGTGGCCCACGCCGGGCTGCTCGAAATAGACGAAGTCGTGATGGAAGGTCGCCAGGAAGTCGCGCATGGTGCGCGCCTGCTCTGGGGGCACGTTGTCGTCCGCGCCGCCCTGCAGGATATAGACGCCGTCTTGGGCGAGGTTGTGGCCGAGGGCGAGCGTGTCGCCGGGATCGCTGGCGCGCTGCAGCATGGCCTGAACGGGCGTGGGATGGCTCTCTCGGGTTGCGCCGGCATAGGACCAGAAGCTGATCCAGCCGGCGCTGGGGCCGATGGCGGCGAACAGGCTGGGGAACGTCACGCCGATCTGCCAGGTCCCATGCCCGCCCATCGAGTGGCCGGTCAGGTAGATGCGGCGGGGATCGGGATGCAGCGTCTGCTTGGCCTGCTCTAAGACCTCGAGAGCGTCCAGGCGTCCCCAGTCCTCCCAATCGAAGCCGAACGGGCGGCGGTTGGTCGGCGCGACGAGCGCGCCCCAGAACTTGCCCTCATAGGCGTCGGCCTGGCCGATGGCCTCGACCCCCGCGCCGTGCAGGGAAAGGAAGAGGGCGAGCGGGGACGTGTTCTCGCTCAACGGATGGGCCGGGTTGACCGCGTAGTACTGGAGGCTGCCGTCGATGTCGCTGCGGAAGGTGCGCTTGTAGGTTTCGCCGGGCTTGCGCACGCGCACCACTATGCCCGCCGTATCCAGCAGATGGCCGCCGGGACCGAGCAGTTGCAGCGTGATGGGGGAGTCGCCGGGCGTGCGCGGCGCGGCGCCGGGCAGCCGGAAGGCGACCTTGCGGGCGCTGAGCGGCGGCACGGTGGGCAGCGCGGTCACGGCTGCAGAGGCGCCAGCGCGCTCGGCGCGCAGGACGAGATGCGCGGCCGGCTCGGTGGAAGCGTTGAGGACGACGACCGCGCCCCATTCCGCCTCTTTTTCTCCCAGCCGCCAGTCCGGCATGGTGGCATCCAACGCCGGCTTCAGCGGAGATTTTGCATTCTCGTCTTTATCGATCAGGGCCGTGGCCGTCGGCGCGGCCAGCCGGGCGGTGACGTGCCCACTTCCGCAGGCGAAGAGCAGCTCGTTCTCGCCCTGCCGGAGCAGGACGGGCAGGTGGACGTAGCCGTAGCCGTAAGGATCGCCGGCGCGCGGCTCGCCGTTGACGTAGACCATGCTGTGCGCCTGAGCCTCCAGAATCATCACACGCGGCCTATCCGAAGGAACGCGGACCCACGCATAACCGCCTTCCAGAGCCTTGCTGGCGATCTGGCCGTTCTTGTCGGCGGTCACCGCTTCCCAGGTCCGCTTCGTTCCGTCCGGCAGCGTCAAGGTTTCGCCCGCCTGCGGCGCGGTCCACTGCCCGGTAACGATAGCGGCCTGAATCGGATCGACCGGCACGGCGTTACGCCCATAGCGTCCCACCGGCCCGATGACCAGCGCCTGAGTGATAGCGGTCTCCTCCGGCGGGGCTGTTCCTTGCTGCGCCGGCGCGGATATAGGAAGAATCAGAAGGAACATGACTAGCAGGAACTTCCCGAACATGGGGGGCATATCGACGCGTCCTCTCTTCTGACATGGGGTTTTCGCCGGGTCGTGAACGACCCGTCTGGCAGGCGGCAAAGCCGCCAACCGCCCTCACGGGCGGATTTTAACCGGATGTTAGTCTCGCTGCACCGACGGCTATGAGTGACATAGGGGCGAAGGTAAAAACCTGAAAGGGTAGTCCCCGGAGGGGACTACGGGCTCTTGTTGCCGCAGTTTTAACTGCCCGCCACGATAAATCCTCTCTTCTCATAACAAAACAAGAAGCACTATCCAGTTTTATCTTCTTCGGGCGCAATAGATTCGAGGGCGTGCTGGAAAACCTCATACTCCTCCGCACGATACATAGCGAATACGATCTGACGTAGGCTGGTTTCCGGATGTGCTTTAAGATACTGCTGCACCGTTTTGACGGCGATGCCGGCGGTGCGGTCGCGGGGAAAGCGATAGGCGCCGGTGGAGATGGAGCAGAAGGCGAGGGAGCGCAGGCCGTTCTCTTCCGCGACCTCCAGGCACCGGCGATAGCTGGAGGCCAGCAGGGCGTCCTCGTTCTGGTCGCCTCCGTTCCAGACGGGACCCGGCGTGTGAATGATCCAGGGCTGCTTGAGCCGATGCCCGTGCGTGATAACCGCCTCGCCGCGCGGGCAGCTATGCGGAACGACGCGGCGCAACTCCTGCAGCAGTTCCGGACCCGCCGCCGCATGGATCGCTCCGTCTACGCCGCCCCCGCCGCGCATTCCGGTGTTGGCCGCGTTGACGACGGCATCGACGTTTTGATCCAGCACGCTGCCGCGCACCACGCTTACCGTCGTCTGGCCTATCTGCATCGTACTCCTCCTGGGAAGGCGACCGGAGAACATCCTTCTGCTTGATGACACTCAATTCCTTCGGAGCTAACTCCCGGTCGCCTGGGAGATTGCCTTCGAGAGCGATTCGTAGGTGATCGGGCCTTCATAGCACTCGCCGTTGAGGAAGAGGGTTGGCGTGCTGCCGAGGCCGGTGACGCGGATGCCGTCCACGTCCGCCCGGACGGCGGCATAGGCGTTCGGATCGGCAAAGGCTTTTAGGAAATCTTTTTCAGCAATCCCGATGCTCTCCGCTGCGGCGAGCAGATCGGCGCGGGTCAGCTTCGGCTCGTTCGGATCGCCCTCGAAAAGGGTATCGTGCATCGGCCAGAATTTTCCCAGCGCGCCTGCCGCCTCGGCGGCCTTCGCGGCATCCAGCGCGAAAACATGTTCATCGGTTAAGGGTAGGTGGCGGAAGACGAAGCGCAGGCGGCCGGCGTGCTCTTCCCGCAGCCGCTTCAGAACCGGATAGGCGGCGCGGCTGTCTTCACATTGAAAGTCGGCGTATTCGACGAGGGTGACCGGCGCGTCCGCAGGCCCGTCCTGCCAGTCTCCGGCGGTCACGGGGACCGGTAACGTGATCGGCATCGTGTTGGTCTCCTGAGCGTGATTCGGGTGTACTCTGTTCTGTTCGTCCAGATACTCCTTACCTCCTCCCGATTTTGACGTGACCCGCGAAACGGGCATAAAGCCTCTACGGGCAAAATGAAATACTCAAGATCGCTTTCACGTAAGGTAAAATAGAAGTATACGACGCAAGGATGGCCGCCGGCAGTGAAGCCGGCGGGGGACGAGATGCGTTATTCTCCCAGCCTGGCGTTCATGCAAATCAGGTTCGAGGAGGAATCGATGAGGGTTTCAACTACCCTACCCGGCGATCGACGACAAGGCCGTCTGGTCTCGCCGGAGAGGGCGCCACGGGAGAGCCGTAACCCGTATCACAATGCTCTGGAACAACTGGAAATCGCTGCGCTGCACCTGGGGTTGGATCCTAGCCTGCACGAAGTTCTGAAACATCCCGAACGCGAGCTGACCGTCCAATTCCCCGTCAAAATGAGCGACGGAAACATCCGTGTTTTTACCGGTTACCGTGTACAACATAATGTGGCCCGCGGTCCCAGCAAAGGCGGGATACGCTACAGTCCACAAACCGATATAGACGAGGTTCGCGCCCTCTCCATGTGGATGACCTGGAAATGCGCGATCGTAGACATCCCCTTCGGAGGCGCCAAAGGCGGCGTGCTCTGTGACCCCAAAATCCTCACACTGCAAGAACTCGAACGCCTCACCCGCCGCTACACCTCAGAGATCAGCATCGTCATCGGCCCCGATACCGACATCCCCGCTCCGGACATGGGTACCAACGCCCAGACAATGGCCTGGATGATGGACACCTACTCCATGACCAAGGGGCGAACAGTTCCGGCGGTGGTCACGGGCAAGCCGGTCGCCATCGGCGGCTCGGAGGGCCGTAACGAGGCGACGGGGCGCGGCATCGTGTTCGTCACGCGGGAAGCCATCAAAGAGTTCGGGCTGGAGATGAAAGGGCTGCGGGTGGCGATTCAGGGGTTCGGCAACGTGGGCGGCACGGCCGCGCAAATCTTCCATGAGATGGGCGCGCGGGTCGTCGCCGTCAGCGATGCGCTGGGTGGCCTGTACAATCCCAAGGGGCTGGACATCCCCGCATTGCGCGAGTGCGCCAACCGCGATGGCACGCTGACCACGCATCCCGGCGGCGAGCCGATCTCCAACGCGGACATCCTGGAACTGGACGTGGACGTGCTGGTCCCCGCCGCCACCGAGAACCAGATCACGCTCGATAACGTCGATCGCATTCAGGCGCGCATCATCGTCGAAGGCGCCAACGGGCCGACCACGCCCGCTGCCGACCAGATCCTGCACGATCGGGGGATCTTCCTCGTCCCCGACGTACTGGCCAACGCCGGCGGGGTCGTCGTCTCCTACTTCGAATGGGTGCAGGACCTGCAGTTCTTCTTCTGGCAGGAGAACGAGGTCAACGTCAAGATGGAGGCGATCATGGTGCGCGCCTACCAGGCGGTCCGCGAGATGGCGAAAAAGGAGAACGTGGATATGCGCCTGGCCGCCCATCTGATCGGTGTCAAGCGCGTTGCGGATGCGACCACCATCCGCGGCATCTATCCGTAGAGCCTCTACGGAAACCTGCAGGCTTCTTAGCATTCGATCCGGGCAATAAATTACCCGTCTGGGGGGCCTGCGGCCAACCGTCCTGCGGACGGAAAAGCTTTTGATATTCGTGAGCATATCGGCGTTTACGTACAGGCTCTTAGAGTCCGGTACGACGCCGAAACAGAACAGGCTGCCGGAACCGTATTCCGGCAGCCTGTTGTTTTACTATGGGCACATGACCTCGCTCGGCTGTACAGACACCCGTAAAAAGATGACATAATAGTAGGGACGGCACATCGAAGCGCCGTCTCTGAAGGGATCGAATGCCTCATGAATGCTTCTCTGGAGATTGCGCGGGCCGCGACGCTGCGGCCCATCACCGAGATCGCTGCCGAACTGGGCCTCTCTCCCGAAGACCTCGAGCTTTATGGTCGCTATAAGGCCAAGATCAGCACTCCCGCGCTCAACCGTCTGCTCGCCGATAACGGTCGCCAGGGCAAAATCGTGCTGGTGACGGCCATCACTCCCACGCCCGCCGGGGAAGGCAAGACGACCACCACTATCGGTCTGGCGCAGGGGCTCTGCCGGCTCGGCAAGCGGGCCGTCTCTGCCACTCGCGAGCCTTCGATGGGACCGGTCTTCGGCATCAAGGGCGGCGCCG